>NZ_JBGGPM010000013.1:0-6009 GCF_041320675.1 Erwinia sp. STN24
TGCAGCTGCGTACCGCAGCGGCTTCATTTTTCCGTCTGGCGCGGTACGTATCGAGGTTTGCAGCGCGTACAGCAGGTGCGCGTGTCCGTTTTCGGGATTGGTGATAGTCAGCGTGGGCGCGGGGGCGTTGCGGTCGCTCCAGTCGATGGCGGCACCGGCACGATCGACGTCGAATCCCAGCCAGAACATGGCGTGAGGCTGATTGAACTGGATGTATTTCGCCAGAATGGCGCGTTCCTTACCGGCAATGCGTACACCAAAGTACAGATCGTCCGAAAAATACGGCTTGTGCGGTAAGCGTTCGTTGAAGAGTTCGAGTGCGGCGTTATGCAATGCGCCCTGCGCTTATGGCGGGCTGTTGTCTGGCACGGTTCATGTGCTAATATCCTTCATAGGTTTCGTACCTGGCCCTGGTTATCATGTTTATCCGCCAAGATTGCACATGATTTCCGGGGCTTTGTTTTTTCTGTTGCCGTTAAATTACACGCGAACGGCCTCGCCTGTCGAATCCTTCTGTCACAACGGCTTAGTGCGCCGCCAGCTCCTGGAAGAATTTCGGATTCGCCTGGATGGTTGCCAGCACCTTTGCCGCCAGTCCGGTCGGGTTACGGCGCCCGGTTTCCCAGCTCTTGATGGTGTCGAGGCTGGTTCCCAGCACTTTCGCCATCTCGCTCTGTGAAACGTTTAGCTGTGCCCTGATGGCCTTCACGTCTGCCAGCTCGTAACGGGTGACGCGGGCAGGTTCTCTGACGCCGTTTTTGATTTCAACGGCTTCTTCCAGCGATGCTTTCAGCTCGTCAAAAAAACTCATGTCACACCTCGTCTTTCAGTTGTTGGGTCAGCGTCTTCAGCGCGGCTTTCTCCGCGTCCGTTAGGCTGTCCTTGGTGCTTTTCGGGTAGGCCATCACCAGATAAATCACCTCGCCGGTGGCCAGAAAATAAATCACCCTCGCACTGCCGCTTTTTCCCTGGTTGCCCGTCGCCATCCTGACTTTTCGCAGCCCGCCGGTTTTCTGGATGAGATCGCCTTTGTCCGGCGACTCAATCAGCGTCTTTTGCAGCTCCCTGAGCTCTTCATCCGTGGCGATCTGTTTTATCTGACGGGTAAACATCGGGGTCTCGATAAACTCAATCGCGTGACTCACGGCTGTCTCCTGTGTTTAATGGAGTACATAGTACACTAAAATCCGAATCCGGAAAAGCGGTCACATCGAGGGGCCATGGTAGCGGGTCGGTTTTTTCTGTGGCTCTGGCTCCACCTGCTCGCGCAGTTTATCCGCACGGGCGTGCTCATGTTGTCTAATCAGCGCATCAACCGGCTGACGTTCCTGCTCAAGCTCTCGACCTGCGCGCGCAAGCTGTCCACCTGACTGCTCAAGTGCTGACACACCCGGTCGCTGTGCGTCAGCGCCTGTGAGGTAGCCTCGAACATGTGCTGCAAACTGCTGTAGCTGTCCTGCCACGCCTGCTGCTGTTGCTCGTAGCTTGTCTGTAAGCTCTCTAAGGCGCTCAGAAGCTGTTTTTCCATCTCGGTCATGGTTTTGGTCGTCCTCGGTGTTAAAAACGCGCTGTGGCGTTTCAGGGCGTGCTGACGGGGTTATTTCGCCGTGTATTTCACCACGGTGTTGTCGGTCGTCGACGTGTAGGTTTCCACGCCGTGCGCCTGCTTCGGCAGCACCACCAGGTAGGTGTTCCGGCGCGTGTCGTCGCTGTAAATCGTCACGCCCGCGCCGCTTTTCGCTTTCAGGCTCGCCAGCTGCTGGCTGTAGCTGTCCATCTCGCTCAGGCGCGAGGTGATGATCGTGCCCTGAAACCAGATTATCCCGCCCAGGATGCCGATCAGCAGGGCGAAGCAGAGAAATACCCACGCCATCGCCGTTGAGACGGAGGTTCTGATCATGCCCGTCAGCCTGCCGTTCTGCTCGCGGATAGCGTTGCTGATGCTCTGCGAGCTTGATTGCAGTTCCGCGCTGATAGACGTCTCCAGCCTCGCGAACTCGCGCTTCACGCTCTGCTCGGTATCCTGCGCCTGCTGCTTCGATTTCTCCTCGAAGCCCTTCGCCAAATTTAAAATCTCGCTCATATATCATTCCTTTCAGCCGGATATTTCGGCCACCGTCCGGATCGGCAATGCTGATGCTGCTTTTCGTTTCCCGCGCCACGGTCAGGCCGTAGCTTTCCAGCTGCGTCACCACGTCCTGCCGGCTGCGGATCACGCCCTGCTGCATCAGGTTCATCAGGCCGGCGGTGATTTTCTCTGCCGCCTGCTGTTTGTCGCGGGGCAGATCGCTGGCCTGCGTCAGCGGGCGGCGGTAAGTCGGGTCGTTCGGGTCGCGCAGCCCCAGCCGGTCGTTGGTCAGGGTCTGCCAGGCGTTGACGCGGGGGCGGTCGGCGCGGTCAAAATAGGGTTGCAGGCGTTTGCCACTCTGCAATTCGATGTTCGGGATGACAAAATTCAGCTCAAGCCGTCCCTTGTCGCGGTGCTCTACCCACAGGCAGGCGTACTGGTCGCGGTCGAGGCCGGTCAGCAGCGTATGCTCCCATTCGTCCATCAGGCGCGATTTCTCCGCATCTGCAATGTCCGGCTCCTGGAATGACAGCACGCCGGAGGTGTAGGCGCGGGCAAAGTCGCAGCCGTCAATCAGCTCGCGCACGTGTTCAGGATTGCCGCGCAGCACGCGGGCCTGTTCACGCTGCCGGTCTTTTCCCAGCAGGTAATCCACCGGCCCGCTTCCCGAACCCGCACCACGCGAATGAATTTTAACGATCACGGTTCTGCTCCAGCAGGTCGCCAAGCTGACGGTCAAGGCTGGTCAGTACTACGAGCAGCGAGGCACGTTCAGAAGGCGTCAGGGTGTCAGTCTGATTCAGGCGGCGGGCAATCTGGTTCAGGTTGTTACCAATCCCGCTGACCTGTCGCAGCAGTTCGGGAGCCACATCGGGCACACGGCGCTTGCGTGAAGTGTGTTCACCCAGACCAAGCTGACGCAGCCACTCCGCAAGGTGAGTCCGGTCGCAGCGATCAAGCAGTCGCTGATGCTCGGTTTCGGTGAGCCGGATTTTGATTTCTTTCGTTCGCTTTTCCATAGGCTCCGCTGAGAGAAAATTCGCACCACTGTGAGAATTTTTCGCAGTGGATGCCAGGGGTTTCGGGGGGCGGCGAGCCCCCTGAACCAGTCACAGAAGGAACCTCGTAGAGGGGACGCTGTGTGTACTGGCTTAAAGAAGAAACTATTATGTCAGATTGCACATCCGTTGCAAAAAAAAAGCCCTCTACTAGAGAGGGCTGTTATCTGATATAGGTTGTTTATGAACACGCGCGGATTGAGCTGGAGATGGCTCCAGAATAAAGGTCTTTTTTCCATTCGGTTCTGGTGAGCTGACCTTTATGATAGTAGTTCATACAATGGTGGTTAGTTATACGGCTAAGGAATCTAAATATTTTTTCATCCTCAACAAAAACCCTTACATCATCAACATATGTTTTATTCAAAACCTGTAACTTGAAAAATCCTTTTGAGGCATCAAGCACACTGAGGAAAGACTTATTGATCTCGCCATTTTCATCAACATTCTTTTTCGGCGGCCTAGTTATAACAACATATTTTATTTTTAAGTTAAAAAAATCCTGACGTATACCAATGTTAGAAGACCAATTTCTAATTAATTTAGACATAGTTTCATAACACTTAAACCTCAGCTCCTTAGCGGAATCTCCTTGTGGCCACCCTTCTTTAAATTCGATAAGATAAAGACAGTCTTTTTCATTGCAATACACCAGTGTATCGACAGAAAAACAATTAGCCTCAACATCCCCACTATCTATTAGCATTGGGATCTTATCTAGGTGAATGAGAGTGCAATCCATATCAATGAATAAATTTTCCCCATTCTTTGATATCTCACTAAGAGTACCAGAAAAACAGGAATATTTAGATTCGATAAATTCTATTAGTTTTTTTTCATTAGAAATCATCTGGATCACCTTGCATCTCTAGCATCAAGTCACGAAGAGGTCCTGACAAGGCATCAATAATAATACTTATATCGCCATAGGTATCGATAAGATTTACATCATCACCTATTTTATGAGAGAAGTAGAATTTAGCAGGAATTTTAAAGAAACCGCTATACGCCTTAAGAGATTCCAACATATAAGGGCTATGTGTGTTAACTAGTATCCTAATACCTCTTTGGGAGAGTTTGACTATAGCTTCGGCATACTTTTTCTGCCATTTAGGATGAAGGTTTGTTTCTGGTTCATCAAGAATAATCAAACTTTCTTTATTTAGATACCCTCCTCTATTAAGGATATCCATAATAGAAAGGGCTTTTACACCAGAGGAAACGTTGTTCCCAGAGAAAAAGTAGCCATCTTTTTGGAGGTGAAAATCTTCTTTTTCAGGTTCAAATGATATAGTTCCATCATAGAAATCATTCATGTTCCAGCATGAGTCATCACTTTCGGACATTGATGAAAGTGTATTCCTAGTTCCATCTATTTTCGAACACAAATCGATTACATGGTGAGGCAAACTAGACCTAACCTTAGAGCGCATAACATAATCAGTACGACCGAGAACTTTCTCTAGCAAAAAAACAGCAGGACCATCTACAAACGTAGAATCGATAAAGGGTATATCGAAATCCCCATCAGTTTCTATTATTCTTTTATTGTCAAATTTCACGTAACTGCGTTTATCATTTACCGTAATAGCTATTTCAGAGAACTCACTCACAGAGTTTTTCTTAACTAAATCACTTGAAAACTCTTCCTTTAGAGAGGAGAGAAAGTGATCAGCAAACCTGACTTTATCCATAGCTATTCTTTTAAGAATAAAAACCATGTGGGAAAGTTCTTTTTTTACTTCCTCATCTTCTATATAAAAGTAATTAAGTATATGCTCTGCATTTTCCACCACATAAATAGGGTCGAATTCAAGATCATCAGAAGAAGTCATTCTTCTAGCTGTGTAAAGGAAACTCATCAGTGCCGTTACAGCACCATTTAAATCCTCCTCTTTCTCCCCAGGAAATTCAGCATGTATATATTTATTAAGAATCATAAACATTTTATCATAAATGTTCTTAACTCTGTTTCTTACAAGAACCTTGCGTTTAAATTTATAAAAAGAAGAGCTTTGACCAAGAGAATAAATGACTTTGGAAAGTGCAGTTTTCCCCGAGTCATTCTCTCCAGAAACAACAGTCAATCCAGAAATATCAACATCAAAGTTGCTTATAGATCCTACGTTTTTAATTTCAACTCTCATTCACATTTCCTCGATGTGTTTAAATACACATCCAACTGACAAATTCAACAATAAAGCTATTTCTCTTACAGTCTTGTTCATTTTTCGAAGAAGCAAAATTTCATTTATCTTTTCCTCACTAATACTAGGCCTTCCGCCTCCACGGCTTTTTTTTCCTCTAGCCGCTTGGATAGCTGAAGTGTGCGTCATAGCAACATACTCATCAAATGATGATTTACTAAATTTGCCATATGTCCACTTAGCAATGCTTTTAGCTATGCTCATGACCTCACAATCATCAAGCGGTGCCGCAAATTGCAGATTATAAGCACTGGCACGTTCATAGCATGCCTGTAACCATTGGTTATACTCGGGCCAGCCCTGACGGATGGCGCGGTATGCCCACTTACGGGTTTTGTCGAACAGTGTGCAGTTACGGCCTAAACCATAGTCAGCAACGATTTCTTTGTCGTTTGCGGCGTTCAGGTCGAGAAAGTCAGCCAGCCAGTCCAGCGTATAGAGTTCTGGCTGCCACACCGCAATTTTCCAATGGTTGTGGTTCGGATTTTTGCAAATTAGCCCCGAATACCCCACGTCAGCCTCTAATTTTTTACGTAACGAGTTCTCTACTGCAGCTGCGTACCGCAGCGGCTTCATTTTTCCGTCTGGCGCGGTACGTATCGAGGTTTGCAGCGCGTACAGCAGGTGCGCGTGTCCGTTTTCGGGATTGGTGATAGTCAGCGTGGGCGCGGGGGCG
>NZ_JBGGPM010000014.1:0-2316 GCF_041320675.1 Erwinia sp. STN24
TAGGTAGCTTAACCTTCGGGAGGGCGCTTACCACTTTGTGATTCATGACTGGGGTGAAGTCGTAACAAGGTAACCGTAGGGGAACCTGCGGTTGGATCACCTCCTTACCTGAAGATACCTTCGTGCGTAGTGCTCACACAGATTGTCTGATAGAAAAGTAACGAGCAGAAAAAACCTCTACAGGCTTGTAGCTCAGGTGGTTAGAGCGCACCCCTGATAAGGGTGAGGTCGGTGGTTCAAGTCCACTCAGGCCTACCAAATTTCATCTCATGCGGCGTTATGCGCGCGGTCGTTTACCCAGGTAAACTTCCCTTCCGCATGCCTTGCCTGAGAAGAAATTATGCTTCCCTTAAAAGAAGCGTAACTCGCGGTTGAGTGGTAGTAGACGGTCTCTGCAGTAACTGTATGGGGCTATAGCTCAGCTGGGAGAGCGCCTGCCTTGCACGCAGGAGGTCAGCGGTTCGATCCCGCTTAGCTCCACCATGCAGTTTATAAAAACTATCTCAAAACTGGCTTTCGAGTCACGTTTGAGATATTTGCTCTTTAACAATCCGGAACAAGCTGAAAATTGAAACGACATGTCGTTTTCATTCTCCGTAATAAGAATGAAATTAACGATATGTTCGAGTCTCTCAAATGCTTGCAGCTGACAACCGTCTTTCGGGACGCTTGTGGGTTGTGAGGTTAAGTGACTAAGCGTACACGGTGGATGCCCTGGCAGTCAGAGGCGATGAAGGGCGTGCTAATCTGCGATAAGCGTCGGTAAGGTGATATGAACCGCAATAACCGACGATACCCGAATGGGGAAACCCGGTGCACATGTGCATCATTGCAGCATGAATACATAGTGCTGCAAGGCGAACCTGGGGAACTGAAACATCTAAGTACCCAGAGGAAAAGAAATCAACCGAGATTCCCCCAGTAGCGGCGAGCGAACGGGGAACAGCCCGGAACCATCATCAGTTTGTGTGTCAGTGGAAGCGTCTGGAAAGTCGCAGGGTACAGGGTGATACTCCCGTACACAAAGGCATGCTTATTGTGGGTTCGAAGAGTAGGGCGGGACACGTGATATCCTGTCTGAAGATGGGGGGACCATCCTCCAAGGCTAAATACTCCTGACTGACCGATAGTGAACCAGTACCGTGAGGGAAAGGCGAAAAGAACCCCGGCGAGGGGAGTGAAACAGAACCTGAAACCGTGTACGTACAAGCAGTGGGAGCCTTCTTAATGGGGGTGACTGCGTACCTTTTGTATAATGGGTCAGCGACTTATATTCTGTAGCAAGGTTAACCGTATAGGGGAGCCGCAGGGAAACCGAGTCTTAACTGGGCGTTAAGTTGCAGGGTATAGACCCGAAACCCGGTGATCTAGCCATGGGCAGGTTGAAGGTTGGGTAACACTAACTGGAGGACCGAACCGACTAATGTTGAAAAATTAGCGGATGACCTGTGGCTGGGGGTGAAAGGCCAATCAAACCGGGAGATAGCTGGTTCTCCCCGAAAGCTATTTAGGTAGCGCCTCGTGAACTCATCTTCGGGGGTAGAGCACTGTTTCGGCTAGGGGGCCATCCCGGCTTACCAACCCGATGCAAACTGCGAATACCGAAGAATGTTATCACGGGAGACACACGGCGGGTGCTAACGTCCGTCGTGAAGAGGGAAACAACCCAGACCGCCAGCTAAGGTCCCAAAGTCATGGTTAAGTGGGAAACGATGTGGGAAGGCACAGACAGCCAGGATGTTGGCTTAGAAGCAGCCATCATTTAAAGAAAGCGTAATAGCTCACTGGTCGAGTCGGCCTGCGCGGAAGATGTAACGGGGCTAAACCATGCACCGAAGCTGCGGCAGCGACACTATGTGTTGTTGGGTAGGGGAGCGTTCTGTAAGCCGTCGAAGGTGGCCTGTGAGGGCTGCTGGAGGTATCAGAAGTGCGAATGCTGACATAAGTAACGATAAAGCGGGTGAAAAGCCCGCTCGCCGGAAGACCAAGGGTTCCTGTCCAACGTTAATCGGGGCAGGGTGAGTCGACCCCTAAGGCGAGGCCGAAAGGCGTAGTCGATGGGAAACAGGTTAATATTCCTGTACTCGGTGTTACTGCGAAGGGGGGACGGAGAAGGCTATGTTGGCCGGGCGACGGTTGTCCCGGTTTAAGCGTGTAGGCTTGTGTTCCAGGCAAATCCGGAACACTTCAAGGCTGAGGCGTGACGACGAGGCACTACGGTGCTGAAGCAACAGATGCCCTGCTTCCAGGAAAAGCCTCTAAGCTCCAGGTAACACGGAATCGTACCCCAAACCGACACAGGTGGTCAGGTAGAGA
>NZ_JBGGPM010000015.1:0-1734 GCF_041320675.1 Erwinia sp. STN24
CGCACGAAGGTATCTTCAGGTAAGGAGGTGATCCAACCGCAGGTTCCCCTACGGTTACCTTGTTACGACTTCACCCCAGTCATGAATCACAAAGTGGTAAGCGCCCTCCCGAAGGTTAAGCTACCTACTTCTTTTGCAACCCACTCCCATGGTGTGACGGGCGGTGTGTACAAGGCCCGGGAACGTATTCACCGTGGCATTCTGATCCACGATTACTAGCGATTCCGACTTCACGGAGTCGAGTTGCAGACTCCGATCCGGACTACGACGCACTTTATGAGGTCCGCTTGCTCTCGCGAGTTCGCTTCTCTTTGTATGCGCCATTGTAGCACGTGTGTAGCCCTGGCCGTAAGGGCCATGATGACTTGACGTCATCCCCACCTTCCTCCGGTTTATCACCGGCAGTCTCCTTTGAGTTCCCGACCGAATCGCTGGCAACAAAGGATAAGGGTTGCGCTCGTTGCGGGACTTAACCCAACATTTCACAACACGAGCTGACGACAGCCATGCAGCACCTGTCTCACGGTTCCCGAAGGCACTAAGGCATCTCTGCCGAATTCCGTGGATGTCAAGGCCAGGTAAGGTTCTTCGCGTTGCATCGAATTAAACCACATGCTCCACCGCTTGTGCGGGCCCCCGTCAATTCATTTGAGTTTTAACCTTGCGGCCGTACTCCCCAGGCGGTCGACTTAACGCGTTAGCTCCGGAAGCCACTCCTCAAGGGAACAGCCTCCAAGTCGACATCGTTTACGGCGTGGACTACCAGGGTATCTAATCCTGTTTGCTCCCCACGCTTTCGCACCTGAGCGTCAGTCTTTGTCCAGGGGGCCGCCTTCGCCACCGGTATTCCTCCAGATCTCTACGCATTTCACCGCTACACCTGGAATTCTACCCCCCTCTACAAGACTCTAGCCTGCCAGTTTCAAATGCAGTTCCCAGGTTAAGCCCGGGGATTTCACATCTGACTTGACAGACCGCCTGCGTGCGCTTTACGCCCAGTAATTCCGATTAACGCTTGCACCCTCCGTATTACCGCGGCTGCTGGCACGGAGTTAGCCGGTGCTTCTTCTGCGGGTAACGTCAATCGACGCGGTTATTAACCGCATCGCCTTCCTCCCCGCTGAAAGTACTTTACAACCCGAAGGCCTTCTTCATACACGCGGCATGGCTGCATCAGGCTTGCGCCCATTGTGCAATATTCCCCACTGCTGCCTCCCGTAGGAGTCTGGACCGTGTCTCAGTTCCAGTGTGGCTGGTCATCCTCTCAGACCAGCTAGGGATCGTCGCCTAGGTGAGCCGTTACCCCACCTACTAGCTAATCCCATCTGGGCACATCCGATGGCGTGAGGCCCGAAGGTCCCCCACTTTGGTCCGAAGACGTTATGCGGTATTAGCTACCGTTTCCAGTAGTTATCCCCCTCCATCGGGCAGTTTCCCAGACATTACTCACCCGTCCGCCACTCGTCACCCAAGAAGCAAGCTTCTCTGTGCTACCGTTCGACTTGCATGTGTTAGGCCTGCCGCCAGCGTTCAATCTGAGCCATGATCAAACTCTTCAATTAAAAGTTCGATTTGCTGCAACAAGTGCAGCGATGCTCAAGTGTAAAACGTCATAATGAATTTCATTATGTGTTCACTCTTAAGACTTGATATTTTTTTGCGTCCGGAGACGCTTGATATCAATCCTGCGAGTGCCCACACAGATTGTCTGATAAATTGTTAAAGAGCGTTGCG
>NZ_JBGGPM010000016.1:0-1588 GCF_041320675.1 Erwinia sp. STN24
AAGGCTGAGGCGTGACGACGAGGCACTACGGTGCTGAAGCAACAGATGCCCTGCTTCCAGGAAAAGCCTCTAAGCTCCAGGTAACACGGAATCGTACCCCAAACCGACACAGGTGGTCAGGTAGAGAATACCAAGGCGCTTGAGAGAACTCGGGTGAAGGAACTAGGCAAAATGGTGCCGTAACTTCGGGAGAAGGCACGCTGGCGCGTAGGTGGAGGGACTTGCTCCCCGAGCCGAGGCCAGTCGAAGATACCAGCTGGCTGCAACTGTTTATTAAAAACACAGCACTGTGCAAACACGAAAGTGGACGTATACGGTGTGACGCCTGCCCGGTGCCGGAAGGTTAATTGATGGGGTTATCCGCAAGGAGAAGCTCTTGATCGAAGCCCCGGTAAACGGCGGCCGTAACTATAACGGTCCTAAGGTAGCGAAATTCCTTGTCGGGTAAGTTCCGACCTGCACGAATGGCGTAATGATGGCCAGGCTGTCTCCACCCGAGACTCAGTGAAATTGAAATCGCTGTGAAGATGCAGTGTACCCGCGGCAAGACGGAAAGACCCCGTGAACCTTTACTACAGCTTGACACTGAACACTGGTCCTTGATGTGCAGGATAGGTGGGAGGCTTCGAAGCGTGGACGCCAGTCCGCGTGGAGCCGTCCTTGAAATACCACCCTTTAATGGCTGGTGTTCTAACGTGGCCCCGTGATCCGGGGTGCGGACAGTGTCTGGTGGGTAGTTTGACTGGGGCGGTCTCCTCCCAAAGAGTAACGGAGGAGCACGAAGGTCAGCTAATCACGGTCGGACATCGTGAGGTTAGTGCAATGGCATAAGCTGGCTTGACTGCGAGAGTGACGGCTCGAGCAGGTGCGAAAGCAGGTCATAGTGATCCGGTGGTTCTGTATGGAAGGGCCATCGCTCAACGGATAAAAGGTACTCCGGGGATAACAGGCTGATACCGCCCAAGAGTTCATATCGACGGCGGTGTTTGGCACCTCGATGTCGGCTCATCACATCCTGGGGCTGAAGTAGGTCCCAAGGGTACGGCTGTTCGCCGTTTAAAGTGGTACGCGAGCTGGGTTTAGAACGTCGTGAGACAGTTCGGTCCCTATCTGCCGTGGGCGCTGGAGAATTGAGAGGGGTTGCTCCTAGTACGAGAGGACCGGAGTGAACGCACCGCTGGTGTTCGGGTTGTCATGCCAATGGCACTGCCCGGTAGCTAAGTGCGGAAAAGATAAGCGCTGAAAGCATCTAAGCGCGAAACTTGCCTCGAGATGAGTTCTCCCTGTGGCTTTAAGCCACCTGAAGGGACGTTGAAGACGACGACGTTGATAGGCCGGGTGTGTAAGCGCAGCGATGCGTTGAGCTAACCGGTACTAATGACCCGTGAGGCTTAACCTTACAACGCCAGAAGCGTTCTGGCGGGCGTCTGAGAGACGCAACATTTTCAGCCTGTTCACGGATAAACCCGCGCGGCCTCAGGGCGGCGGGGGGAAACAGAATTTGCCTGGCGGCTTTAGCGCGGTGGTCCCACCTGACCCCATGCCGAACTCAGAAGTGAAACGCCGTAGCGCCGATGGTAGTGTGGGG
>NZ_JBGGPM010000017.1:0-1259 GCF_041320675.1 Erwinia sp. STN24
CTTTGTAGTGGCATAGTGAATTTGGCCACCTGAATAGAGGTGATATCATCGCCTCATAGTCAAAACAGGTGACATTATGACCGGACGTAACAGACGCAATTTTAGCCCAGAGTTTCGCCTCGAAGCTGCCCAGCTTGTACTCGATCAGCACTACACCGTTGCCGCCGCTGCCACTGCGATGAATGTCGGCAAATCCACGATGGACAAATGGGTTCGACAACTGAAAGAAGAGCGAGCGGGGAAATCACCCACTGCTTCACCCATGACACCTGAGCAGATTGAGATACGTGAATTGAAGAAAAGACTTCAACGCGTTGAAATGGAAAGGGATATATTAAAAAAGGCTACCGCGCTCTTGATGTCAGACTCCCTGAACAATTCTCATTAGTTGAGAAACTCAGGGCGCGGTTTCCTGTTGCCGTTGTGTGCAACGTGTTTGGGGTTCATCGCAGCAGTTATAAATACTGGCGGCAGCCCAGGAAGCCTGACGCCACGAGAGTGGCATTACTGAGCCTTGTGCGTGAAGTTTATCGCGAAAGTAACGGCTCAGCAGGAGCGCGAAGCATTGCCGCGATGGTCACCACCAAAGGTATAAAACTGAGCCGCTGGCGGGCAACAAAGCTGATGAAAGCGCTTAATATTATCAGCTGTCAGCAACCTGGCCATCGTTATAAGAAGGCGTCTAAGGAACACATTGAGATTCCTAATTATCTGGATCGCCAATTTGCTGTTACCGAGCCTAATCAGGCCTGGTGCGGTGATGTGACTTATATCTGGACGGGAAAACGCTGGGCTTATCTGGCTGTAGTACTCGATTTGTTTTCCCGTAAACCGGTTGGCTGGGCGATGTCATTTTTCCCTGATTCAGCACTGACGGGTAAAGCCCTGTCGATGGCCTGGGAAGCACGAGGAAAACCGGCTAATTTACTGTATCACTCGGATCAAGGCAGTCACTATACCAGCAGGAATTTCAGACAGTTACTGTGGAGATATCAGATAAAGCAAAGCCTGAGTCGCCGGGGAAATTGCTGGGATAACAGCCCAATGGAACGGTTCTTCAGAAGCCTGAAAACAGAGTGGGTGCCGGATAATGGGTACGTAAATTTTAGCGAAGCCAGCACAGCGATAACGAATTACATCACGGGATATTACAGCCAGCTCAGACCTCATCAATATAACGGGGGTTTGACGCCAAATGAATCAGAGCGATTGTTCTGGAAAAACTCTAAAGCCGTGGCCAGTTTTTGTTGACCACTACA
>NZ_JBGGPM010000018.1:0-607 GCF_041320675.1 Erwinia sp. STN24
ACACAGATTGTCTGATAGAAAAGTAACGAGCAGAAAAAACCTCTACAGGCTTGTAGCTCAGGTGGTTAGAGCGCACCCCTGATAAGGGTGAGGTCGGTGGTTCAAGTCCACTCAGGCCTACCAAATTCTTTCCTGTCCTGCGTTGTGACTTCACTTGCATATCGTGATATGCGGCGCGAAGCCACGCCTTGACCAGAAAAGAATTACATTTCCCGTAAAAAGGACGTGTCACTCGCGGTTGAGTGGTAGTAGATGGTCTCTGCAGTAACTGTATGGGGCTATAGCTCAGCTGGGAGAGCGCCTGCCTTGCACGCAGGAGGTCAGCGGTTCGATCCCGCTTAGCTCCACCATGCAGTTTACAAAAACTATCTCAAAACTGGCTTTCGAGTCACGTTTGAGATATTTGCTCTTTAACAATCCGGAACAAGCTGAAAATTGAAACGACATGTCGTTTTCATTCTCCGTAATAAGAATGAAATCAACGATATGTTCGAGTCTCTCAAATGCTTGCAGCTGACAATCGTCTTTCGGGACGCTTGTGGGTTGTGAGGTTAAGTGACTAAGCGTACACGGTGGATGCCCTGGCAGTCAGAGGCGATGAAGGGCG
>NZ_JBGGPM010000019.1:0-538 GCF_041320675.1 Erwinia sp. STN24
GATGCCTGGCAGTTCCCTACTCTCGCATGGGGAGACCCCACACTACCATCGGCGCTACGGCGTTTCACTTCTGAGTTCGGCATGGGGTCAGGTGGGACCACCGCGCTAAAGCCGCCAGGCAAATTCTTTTACCGCACTCAAGCCATATTAGTGGTGCTGATACCCAGAGTCGAACTGGGGACCTCACCCTTACCAAGGGTGCGCTCTACCAACTGAGCCATATCAGCATGCTTATTACTTACAGTAAGCGGAATAGTCACGCTTAATGCTTAAATTGATGCCTGGCAGTTGATGAACCTTTGTTCACCCTACGGGCCGTTGCATCGCAACGTTCAAACTTCGCCTTACGGCTTGTTTGTCCTACTCTATGAGAGTAGTGAACTGCCTCGTAATACCAGTTTACTGCTTAAATTGATGCCTGGCAGTTCCCTACTCTCGCATGGGGAGGCCCCACACTACCATCGGCGCTACGGCGTTTCACTTCTGAGTTCGGCATGGGGTCAGGTGGGACCACCGCGCTAAAGCCGCCAGGCAAATT
>NZ_JBGGPM010000002.1:0-508976 GCF_041320675.1 Erwinia sp. STN24
AGCTTCGAGGCGAAACTCTGGGCTAAAATTGCGTCTGTTACGTCCGGTCATAATGTCACCTGTTTTGACTATGAGGCGATGATATCACCTCTATTCAGGTGGCCAAATTCACTATGCCACTACAAAGGTATTGTTGCATTGCTTGTACTAATCGGTTGTAGGCGTATGTGTTTGTACATTTACTAAAACGCTCAAGTAGTTCTTTAAGTCTATCTTTGCGTAGTTCTACGTAATACTGATGTGCTACATGAACATCTAAACTACTACCTGATTGCTTCGTCTTTCCATCTATACGAATCTGTGCATAGTACTTACCAGTTCTTTTATCGAGATATACACCTTTGATACCATGCTTAGAAGATGAACGTTTGAAGAGATTGTTGATTACTCTTGGAACCATGATACAGTTTTGTGGGCTATATTCTCGATTACCTTGAATCAGTATATCTTTATCAACATGCCAATCTTTTACATAGTTATCTACATACCACTTATAAAAGTTACTGAACAAGTACCAATCATCGCATATCGTTACGTCTTCATATCCTTTAGTCTTTCCTGCTCTGTTATGTATTGAACACCAGATAGGGTAAGCTAAATCTTGTAGTGGTAGGTTTTTTCTTTTTATGTCATTTACTTTTTTTATCATTATATATCATCCTTGATATGCTGAAGTACTTCATCCTGAAGTACCAATTTATTGTGTATGTTTTATAGTGTTGTCTTCACTTACTTTAGAATCATTGCGATATTGATAAGGTATTGAACACTTGCGGCAAGGTTCTTTGCTTTACCATCTTCTATCAATGAATCTAAAAATTCTTTTTGTGTAGGGGTAAGTTTTACCGTAACTTGTTCAGTTTTCTTTTCTTTCATATTGTTCCTTGAATTAAATTCCTTTTTATATAAAATCCATGCAAAAAAGCCCCCATCGTTGCGACGGGGGATCTTAAGATTGGAGGATTTCATATCGGACGCTTTTTAGCGTGCTGTACCTACATTATACCACAAGCTTTTCAGCCGTTTCATTTATCTACAACGAGTATAGAACAACACTCCAAAGCGTTTCGTATTTTTTTATATAAGTATTTAGTCTTCTTTGCTTCTGATACTATCTTTATACTTTTGGTAAGTCAGTACTACTTCTGCGATAAATGCCAGTACTAAGTACACCATAAAAAGAACGTATGCATATACAATCCATCCAGTGATCATAAGCACGAAGAAGAATGCGATTATCAGTACATATACAAACCATTCTAACATTGTGAGTTTCCTTCTCTGAGTTAGTTTCTATGTAAGTATTTATCGCACAAAACAAAAAAGTGCTTCAAATGAAAAAGGGGCTTTCGCCCCTTTGTTTAACTAAAAATAAAAGTGAAATTATGTCGCATCCATATCGCTACTGCATCTTCATCTTCTTCGTGTCCTATGTAGTTCTGCAACATTGCATAATCTGTCATAGACAAAGGTTCATCTTCGGCAAAGTGAATTCGTGGCATCAAACCATCTTCAACTGAAAGTGCGAATGAAGGAGTACGATAGATTACCAAGTTACCTGTTCGTTCAATATCGATTGCAGATACAAGTACAGGAACCTTATTAGCTTCAACCATAAGTACATACTTGAACTGATCAACGTTACGGTACTTGATGTCGATGATGTAACTTTTACCGTTCCTGTATAGCTTAATACATTCGAGTATCTTTGAAAGTTCTCTTTCAATTTTCGAACGTATTTCAATTTTACGTACATCATAGAGCATTGAAGTATCAACATGCTTCAATGCATCAACATCCACATGTACTTGTTCCAGCGTTAACAGCCGATCAGAAAGTTCTTTTAACTTTGTCTGGGACTCTTCTAGCTCTACAAGAACGTCAAAAGGTACTTTCCTTCCGGCATTCCTTAAACGCTCTATTCCTAATTCATATTCTTGTATGTGCTTTTCTTCTTCCTGAATATTCAGGCGTAACAATTCCAATTCTGGATTAGATTCACCAGCTTGCACAATCTGAGCGAAGTCCAATCCCTTTATGTGTTCTATCACAAAACGTTCTACGATTTCATAACGCAATGCTTTATTCACACAAAGATTATCACGTTCCCCTAAACAGCGTATGTATCTATACTCTTCAATCTTAGGTTCACTCTTAACTGGCTTACGTTTAGATACTACAACGTTATGGTACATTGGCTCACCACAAAGAGCACATCGAAATATACCAGAAAAAATATTACTCTTCGTTACATCTTTACCGCTATCAACGGTCTCGTATTTTATTTTTCCTTTGTCATCTAGTTTTGGATCGCCGTTTTCATCTAATTCTCTTCTAGTGATCATACCGCCGTTTAAACGTCCTGAACCGGGCCTACGACTCGCTAAAAGCTTTTGTACTAAATCAAATTCTTCTTTACTTATGACTGGTGGATAAACATCCATTTCATAACGTTTTTGATCTACAGGGTTTTTTGTATTGCTGTAATCACGGATTATCTCTGAAATAAAGATAACACCGGTTACACGGCGATTTTTTAGAACTTTATGAACTGCTTCACCTCTCCATGCTCGATCAAATTGCCACTCTTCCCCTTTCCCTTGAAGAACTTTTGCAATAGTCGGACAACCTATACCAGTCTGATAAAGTCTAAAAATCTCTTCTACAATTTTAGCCTTTTCATTTAGTACATACTTGTTATCAACAACATCTATCCATTTGGGACGCTTCTGAGTAACGATTGTGCCGTTACTAAAAGCATTGTCACGCTTTTTAGCCCATCCAGTACGAATACGAGTACTTTTAAATTTTGATTCATCATATGCACGCTGGGCATTCATCAAAACCATAGGCAACATCGCACTATTTTCACGACTGATGATAATATTCATAGTTGCATCGTGAATCGATATATTGTGATTGATTAAATCGTTGATGTATCCAATCACCGTAAAAGGATTTTGCCTGGAAAATCGATCTCCATTCTCGTACACGAGGTGAGAACCATCCCACATACCCGCACGAACTTCTTGCATCCATGCACCTAAGCCAGAAGTAATTAGCATGTTGTGTCCTTTGAAGGCACTCACCCCGCCCGACTCGGTGATGATTACAGGCTCTGGATCATCCATCTCAGCAAGGATGTTAGTACGTTTAAGGTATGCTTCAAGCAGTTCAGCTTGGCGGGCTAACCCTGAACCATCTAACTGTTGATCTGAGCTAACACGATGATAAACCACGCATCTTTTCATTTTTGGCCTAACCTTTTTTGTTTGTGCAACATTATACACACTTGTATGATTATCAAGCAAAAAAGGTGATATCTGCCGATCCGCTGCCGCAGGATCAGGCGCTGCGGGTGATTGAGATGCTGGACGAGGCCGCCATTCATGGCCTGCTGTATGTTGATAACGCGATGCTTTACCAGGCCGAAACCGGCCATGTAACCCGCACCATTAACTGGGGGCTGTCGCTGCCGGAACATCAGCGTCCGGTGTTTATTAAGGTGCCGAGCCTGAGCAAGGCGGCAGAAGAAGCGGAATCGATCTGGAAATTTGCCATATCCCATCCCGATACCCGCGCGCTGCAACAGTTTGCCGACAGCGTGGAGCAGGAAATGGGCCTGGCCTGCGAATGGTCCTGGCACGATCAGGTCGATATTGCCAAAGCGGGCAACAGCAAAGGCAAACGGCTGGCGGAGTGGGTTGAATCTGAAGGCTATCGGATGAGCGATGTGCTGGCCTTTGGCGATAACTATAATGACCTGAGCATGCTGGAAAACGTCGGGCTGGGCGTGGCGATGGGCAACGCCGACGATGCCATCAAGGCGCGCGCGCATCGGACGATCGGCACCAATCTGGAGCCGGGTATCGCACAGACTATTTATCAGGAAGTGCTGTAGCGGCTTTACCGATGGCAGGCGATCGGCAGCAGTCTGGCGCTGGGTATCGCACAGACTATTTATCAGGAAGTGCTGTAGCGGCTTTGCCGGTGGCAGGCGATCGGCAGCAGTCTGGAACCGGGTATCGCACAGACTATTTATCAGGAAGTGCTGTAGCGGCCTTGCCGATGGCAGGCGATCGGCAGCAGTCTGGCGCTGGGGATTGCACAGACTATCTGTCAGGAAGTGCTGCCAGCCTGGCTGACGATGTCCGCCTGTTGACGCGGGCATCGCCCTGAAAGCGATATCTGCGTCAACGCGACGGCAAAATGTATAAGCGGCGCGTCAGGCGGCGATCGCCACGCTTTTGATCTGGGCGTAGAGCCACATGCCCGGTTTAATCATCAGCTCATCCCGCGCCCAGGGCGTAATGCGCGCCCAGAGTTCGCTTTGCCCTATCAGCAGCTTCACCTCGACCTGATTATCGATATCCAGCAGCTCGCCGACCTGCGCCGGAATGACGTTGCGGATAGTGCTGTTCAGCGGCGGCTGCAGCACCAGCGAGACGTCGGCGGCCTGAATGCGAATGCGCAGCGGCGTTTTCAGCGGCGCGTCGATGCGGTTAACCCAGATATGCTGATCGCCCAGCGAAAGGGCCGTCATCGCATAGTGCGGATGCTGCTCCAGCACCTGAACGCGCAGCACGCTGCTTTGCTCCGCGCGCGGCAGCCACGGCCGCATGGCGCTGCTGGCCCAGACTTTTTCCAGCGCGCCCAGCGCTTTCACTTCGCCTTTATCCAGCACCAGCACGTTATCCGCCAGCTGGATAATCTCTTCAAGGCTGTGGCTGACGTACAGCACCGGAATGGCCACCTGTTTCGCCAGCGCCTGCAAATAGGGCAGCAGCTCACGCTTGCGCGGCAGATCCAACGAGGCCAGCGGCTCATCCATCAGCAAAATTTCCGGCGCGCTGAGCAGAGCGCGGCCTATCGCCACCCGCTGTTTTTCTCCGCCGGACAGCGAAAAAGGAAAACGCGACAGCAGCTCGCCGATGCCTAGCAGCGCTACCAGTTCATCGAACTGCGAGCGCATCGTTTTCGCCATGCCGTATTCCAGGTTGCCTTTCACCTTGTAGTGCGGAAAGAGGCGCGCATCCTGAAAAACATAGCCGATACGGCGCTTTTCCGGCGGCAGGTTCACGCTGGTCTGAGCATCGAACAGCACCCTGTCGTTCAGGGAAATATGTCCTTCCTGCGGCGTGGTCAGGCCGCCGATAGCGTTAATAAGTGACGTCTTGCCGGCGCCAGAGACGCCGAAAACAGCCGTGATGCCTTGCGCCGGTATGTTTGCGTTTACCTGCAAAGTGTGGTCGCCAAGGCGCTGGACAATATCAAGCTCTAACATGGCATCCCCAACTTTTTGCGTCCCCGACGCGCCAGCCATTCCGCCAGCCACAGCGAACAAAGCGCCAGCGCAATAGCGATCAGGCAAAGCCTGGCCGCCGCGTTTTCCGCGCCCGGCGTTTCAATCAGCGTATACATGGCGGAAGGAAGCGTGCGGGTTTCGCCAGGAATATTGGACACAAAGGTGATGGTCGCGCCGAATTCGCCCAGCGAACGGGCGAAGGCGAGCACCGTGCCGGCGATAATGCCGGGCAGCGTCAGCGGCAAGGTGATGGTGAAAAACACCCGCCAGCGGCCTGCGCCCAGCGTGCGCGCCGCCAGCTCCAGCCGACCGTCAACGCCTTCCAGCGCCAGGCGAATTGCCCGTACCATCAGCGGAAAAGCGACCACGGCAGAGGCCAGCGCCGCGCCGCGCCAGCTAAAGGCGAAGGTAAAGCCGAACCAGTCGTAGAGATACTGGCCGATAAAGCCGCGTCTGCCGAATCCAATCAGCAGCAGATAGCCGACCACCACCGGCGGCAGCACCAGCGGCAGGTGGATCAGGCTGTCGAGCAGCGTCTTGCCGGGAAACCGGCAGCGTACCAGCACCCAGGCCGCTGCTATGCCCAACGGCAGGCTGAACAGCACCGCCACGCTGGAGACTTTCAGGCTGAGCAGAACCGCCTGCCATTCGGGATCGCTTAATATCACAGAGGCGTAAATCCGTAGTGTTTAAACACGGCCGCAGCTTCCGGCCCTTTCAGATAATGATAAAACGCGGCGACGCCGGCGGTATCATGCCCTTTCACTTTCGCCATTGGATATTCCACCGGCTTGTGGCTGTCTGCCGGGAAAACGCCAACCACGGCCACTTTGCTGCTGGCTACCGCATCGGAGCCATACACGATGCCGTAAGGCGTTTCATTGCGCTCCACCAGTGCCAGCGCGGCGCGCACGCTGTTGCCTCGCGCCAGCATCGGCTCCAGCGTTGACCAGGCGCCCAGCGACTGCAATGCTTCCTTGGCGTAGATCCCTGCCGGAACATGATCGGGATCGCCTACGGACAGACGCTGGCCCTGCAACAGGCTTTTCCAGTCGGTGTTTTTCGACAGCGTGACTCGCGGCGATTTCGCTTCTTTCGGTGCTACCAGCACCAGCTCGTTGCCTAACAGCGTATAGCGGCTGGCTTCATCAATGCTTTTTTTCTGCGCCGCGTAATCCATCCACTGCTGATCGGCAGAGATAAAAAGATCGGCGGGCGCGCCCTGCTCTATCTGCCGCGCCAGCGTAGAAGAAGAGGCAAAAGAGGAGACAATTTTTACCTCTTTTCCCTGCTGGTAGCGATTAGCGATATCCTGCAACGCATTGGTTAAGGAGGCGGCGGCAAAAACGGTAATTTTTTCAGCCGCTACGGCCTGGCCGGTCAGGCTTGCCGTTACCACGGCACCGATCAAGAAATGGCGTAATTTCACAGACATGGTCTTCTCCGAAGGTCTCGTTATGTAGCCTTCACTATAACGATTTAACAACCGGTGTCATAAAGATTATCGGCATGAACGGAGAGAAGTTGAGGCGGCTCGCAAAAAATAGCGCCCGGTGTCGCCGGGCGTATCGGGCAGGGATCTAGCGGCGTTCTTTCGCAGGCTGCTCGTTGCGATGACCAAACTTTGAAATGACGTTAAAGACTTCGCCAAGGCCATAGATCAGGCCAAGGATTATCGCCATCACCACGGGAACCATGAGGATCGCTTCTGCAAGACCGATGAGTAATTCCAGCATGGTATTTTTCCTCACTGAATAAAAGAAGTTATTGTATCCGTAGCGGATAAAAGTGCACTGACCTTTTGTGCGTTTTACCTGTTTTTACGCCCCGCCTGCGCAACAGTGTACAATTCCGGAAACCCTTTTTTGCCAGGAGCGACCATGCAGGCTGAGCTTTCCCTGATCCTGAAATTACAGCAGCGGCTTTTCGCCGATCCCCGCCGTATCGAACTGCTTAAACAGATCGCCGCGACCGGCTCCATCAGTCAGGGCGCGAAAATGGCCGGGATCAGCTATAAAAGCGCCTGGGATGCAATTAACGAGATGAACACGCTGGCCGACCGCACGCTGGTAGAGCGCGCCACGGGCGGCAAAGGCGGCGGCGGCGCGCAGGTCACCGCCTACGGTGACAGACTGATTCAGCTTTTCGCGCTGCTGGAGCAGATTCAGCAGAAAGCGTTCGATGTATTGCAGGATGACGTGCCGCTGGGCAGCCTGCTGGGCGCCATCGCCCGGTTTTCGCTGCAAACCAGCGCCCGCAACCAGCTTTTCGGCACGCTGGTGCAGCGCGACGCGCAGACGGTGCAGCAGCATATTGAGATCCTGCTGGCCAACGGCGAGACGCGCATCAAAGCCGCGCTGACTGAACAGAGCGCCAATCGCCTTGAACTCACGCCGGGCAAAGAGGTGCTGGTGCTGATAAAAGCGCCGTGGATAGACGTGACCCAATCCGCGAGCCAGGCCGATAACCAGCTCGACGGCGTACTGAGCGAGTTGATTAAGGGCGAGACCCACAGTGAAGCGCTGATCGCGCTGCCGGGCGGCGAAACGCTGTGCGCTACCTTAACCAACCAGCGCGCGCAGGAGCAAAATCTTCAGCCTGGCGCGGCGGTAACAGCACATTTTAATGCCGATCGCGTGATTATCGCCACGCTGCTCTGAAAACGGCGGCACCATTTGACAGCGCCGCCGCTCAGCGTCGATAGTGAAGGGAATAGTGCATAAAATGGAATAAACAATGTCTACGTTGCAAATTTCGCAAGGCACGTTTCATCTTAGCGCGACCCGTAACCTGATGCTGCCGTCGCTGACGATCCGGGCTGGCGAAAGCTGGGCTTTTGTGGGCGCTAACGCCAGCGGCAAATCTTCCCTCGCGCGCGCCCTTGCGGGCGAGCTTGCCGCCGCACGAGGCGAAGTCGTCAACACTTTCCGCCCCACTCGTCTTTCGCTTGAGCAGTTACAAAAGTTGGTTTCCGAGGAATGGCAGCGTAACAACACCGATATGCTCAGCCCGGATGAAGAAGATACCGGCCGCACCGCTGCCGACATTATTCAGCAGGAGGTGCGCGATGAGGCACGCTGTCGTCAGCTGGCGGAAACCTTTGGCATCGCTTCGTTGCTCGATCGTCGTTTTAAATATCTCTCGACCGGGGAAACCCGCAAGACGCTGCTCTGTCAGGCGCTGATGGCCGAGCCGGACCTGCTGATCCTCGACGAGCCTTTTGACGGGCTGGACGTTGCGTCGCGCGCCAATCTGGCCCAGGTTCTGGCGCAGCTCCACCAGCAGGGGCACACGCTGGTGCTGGTGCTGAACCGTTTTGACGATATTCCCGACTTTGTCGAACAGGTTGGCGTGCTGGCCGAATGTGAGCTGACGCATGTAGGCGCACGCGAAGCAATCCTGGCCGAGGCGCTGGTCGCCCAGCTGGCACACAGTGAAAACCTGCAGGGGATGGCGCTACCGGAAGCGGACGACGCATCGGCAAAAACGGCGCTGTCATCGCAGACGCCGCTAGTGGTGCTGCGGGACGGCGTAGTCTCTTATAACGATCGCCCTGTTCTTAACCATCTTGACTGGACGGTGCAGGCGGGCGAACACTGGCAGATCGTCGGCCCGAACGGCGCGGGAAAATCAACGTTGCTGAGCCTGGTAACGGGCGATCATCCCCAGGGCTACAGCAATGACTTAACGCTGTTTGGCCGCCGTCGCGGTAGCGGCGAAACCATCTGGGATATCAAACAGCATATTGGCTACGTCAGCAGCAGCCTGCATCTGGATTACCGCGTCAGCAGCAGCGTGCGCAACGTGATCCTTTCCGGCTATTTTGACTCTATCGGTATTTATCAGGCCGTTTCCGATCGGCAGCAAAAGCTGGCGGAGCAGTGGCTACAGCTGCTGGGGATGCGTGCCGTGGCGGACGCGCCTTTTCAGAGTCTGTCATGGGGGCAGCAGCGGCTGGTGCTGATAGCCCGCGCGCTGGTCAAGCATCCGGCTCTGCTGATCCTGGACGAGCCGCTACAGGGGCTGGATTCGATCAACCGCCAGCTCGTGCGCCGCTTTGTTGACGTGCTGATTGGCGAAGGCGCCACGCAGCTTCTTTTCGTTTCGCACCATGCTGAAGATGCGCCACAGTGCATCACCCATCGCCTGACGTTCGTGCCGGACGGTGACGGCTATCGCTATCAGCAGGACAGGCTCTGAGGCGAGCTTAGGGTCAGCCGTCAGGCTGGCTCAGGCTACCTGTTCAAAGAAAGGATAGCGCATCGAAGTAACGGCATGGCGTGATGTACGTGGGCAACTCTTGCATAGTATGTAGGGCCAGTCTGGCTGGCGTGGGCGCGGGATGAATATGTAAATCTGAAGCCTGCTAAAATTTTGCAAAAATCTATATAAGGCTTATCTGATGAAGAAAAACAGACATATCAGTGCCGTCATGATGCCTGTTAAACATTTCCATTTTTTGGATTTTTCAACGTAAAAAAAGACCATGTAAAGTATGAATATAAATGATAGTGCCAGCCCACCAAAAACGTTTCCATTACCCCTGTTATTATTTAATGAACCTTGCGGGATAGTCGAATCCATATCGTAGATAACATCGTATTTATCAACCATAGATAAATAAATCAGCACCATGCAAACCAGATAAAAAAGAATAAATGCAATTCTAAAAAACTTATTCATAAAATCATGACCCTGTTACGAGACCAGTCTGGTAAAATGCTGCCAGTTTTTGACAATAAAATCACCATATCGCGTATCTTTTTTGATGCTTTCCAGACTCGGATTGGTGCCCCGGTTATATCTGGCTCCAATAATTCTCACATCATTCATACTGAGCCGAGAGGGTAACTTGTCATAGTCAGCAAGCTGGCGTAAGTGCATAGCCGCGAGGGTAATGTTATAGGCATCTTTTTCAAGACACCGTGATAGCGAGCGGAGTTCTGATGTACTCATCTTGTCTGCATTAAGGCCCATAGTTTTAGCTGCTGTACGCAGTTGCATGCTGACAAAGCCAAACGAGGTTTTAGCCGGCGGAGAGGTTACAGTAAGATTACGATCGATACAGACTGGGCCGCTCCAGTCTATGAAGCGAACTTCAAAAGCAAAACGATCTATAATATCTGGATCACCGCCTACCTCAATCCAGCAGACACCAGCAAGTAATTCTGGGGGCAGTTTATAGCGAAGAGCAGCCGATCTGATAAGCAAACTCTGTTTTTTGACCCAGGTATCTTTAAAACCTCTGGCATAAGATCTGCCACCGCCGAATCTTTCAGGAAGTATTTTCCAACGGAATACATCAAGGAAAGTCCATGAAGGGGATTTTGTCATCTTCCTGCATTGTTCAAAGTTACGCATATCCATATAAAAAATCTCCATTTATTTCTCTATGCTGCTCAATAAAACTGAGCGTTAATATCAGAAACCCTCGCCTTGTTGAGTACCAAAGAAATTTTAAAACGTGCGTTCCACTATGCTTTACTTATCTGACAAATCAGTCCTTACGCATGTTTTATACGACATATGAGTACCTACGACAACCCAAAATATACTGTATTTTTATAATGATTGTTTTCTTGTGATTGTAGCCTGAATTAAGAACAGACCGTTTATTTCATCCCCAACACTTAGTGCCTTTAAAAAAAGGCGCACTCCCATAATGGCCAGTAACACAGTCGCTCATATCTGGTTCGTAGATTTCGACATTATTCTACCGAGTAAAGCCATGATTATCTGCCCCTGTACGGCCTGAATAACCGCGTATAGTACCGCTACACTTTTTGGTATATACCAACTGCGCCATGCATGACGTAGACATGGCGTAAGTCCGTTCCTGGAGCCTCGGCACGCGTATCCCTGTGTTCGACGGTCGGGCCTCGTCTATACGTCCTGACAAGCGGCGAACGTTCGCCTGCCTGGATGTTGGCGCTACTCTTTTCGTTCTTTTAGTATGTTGGCACTAATGGTTCGCGCAGCCTTAGTATGTTGGCACTAAACACCAACAATGGTTTCAAGATGCCGGTGTGTCAGAGCGTCATCCGATTAATCTGATATTTACCCGCCATAGATTTCCCCTGCCCTGTCGACAGGCGGCACGCTCCGTGTAACCGCTACCACTTTCAACCGTAGCGGGAAAGGAATTTATGGATTAAACAGCCTTGAAACCTGCCTCTTAGGAATTTTCATCTTGTGTAAACGATTCCATTTATTCACACTCGATCACGCTTTATCGTTTCGCGCTGTGCTATTTTTCTTTCAGGCTTGCAGGCATTACAAAGTAATCAGGACTCAATATGCAGAAATTTAATCCGGTCGATCATCCGCATCGCCGCTATAACCCACTGTCCGATCAGTGGATTCTGGTTTCTCCGCATCGTGCCAAACGCCCCTGGCAGGGCGCACAGGAGACGCCTTCTCAGGAGAAGCTGCCTGCGCACCATCCGGACTGCTTTCTTTGCCCCGGCAACACGCGCGTAACCGGCGATAAAAATCCCGATTACACCAGCACCTATGTGTTTACCAACGACTTTGCCGCGCTGATGACCGATACGCCGGACGCGCCGGAGAGCGACGACCTGCTGATGCGCTGCGAAAGCGCGCGCGGCACCAGCCGGGTGATCTGCTTTTCACCGGATCACAGCAAAACGCTGCCGGAGCTGTCGGTTTCCGCGCTGGAAGACGTGGTTCGCACCTGGCAAGAGCAGACTGCCGATCTGGGTCAGCACTACCCGTGGGTACAGGTTTTTGAGAACAAAGGCGCAGCGATGGGCTGCTCCAATCCGCATCCTCACGGCCAGGTGTGGGCCAACAGCTTCCTGCCTAACGAAGCCAAACGCGAGGACGATCTCCAGTGCGCTTATTTTGCGAAAAAGCAGTCGCCGATGCTGGTGGATTACGCCAGTCGCGAGCTGAATGACGGCAGCCGCACGGTGGTGGAAACCGACCACTGGCTGGCCGTGGTGCCCTGGTGGGCCGCCTGGCCGTTCGAGACGCTGCTGCTGCCGAAAGCGCACGTCAAGCGCCTGACCGACTTAACGGACGCGCAGCGGGCCGATCTGGCCGTGGCGCTGAAAAAGCTGACCAGCCGCTATGACAACCTGTTCCAGTGCTCCTTCCCCTACTCTATGGGCTGGCACGGCGCGCCGTTCAACGACGACGCCAACGACCACTGGCAGCTTCACGCGCATTTTTACCCGCCGCTGCTGCGTTCCGCCACGGTGCGCAAGTTTATGGTTGGCTATGAAATGCTGGCCGAAACCCAACGTGATTTAACGGCGGAACAGGCGGCTGAACGGCTGCGTGCCGTCAGCGATATTCATTTCCGCGAGACCGGAGCATAACCATGAGTTTAAAAACCCTGACCCAACAGATTTTCAGCGAAAAATTTGGCTATGCCGCGCCGCAAACTATCCAGGCGCCGGGCCGCGTTAACCTGATTGGCGAGCACACCGACTATAACGATGGTTTTGTGCTGCCCTGCGCTATTGATTATCAGACCGTGATCGCCTGCGCCAAACGCGACGATCGCCAGGTACGCGTCATCGCCGCCGACTATGAAAATCAGGAAGATATTTTTTCGCTGGACGAGGCGATTACTCCGCATGACACGCAGATGTGGTCAAACTACGTGCGCGGCGTGGTCAAGCACCTGCAAAAACGCATTCCTGACTTCAACGGCGTGGATATGGTGATTGCAGGCAACGTGCCGCAGGGCGCGGGCCTCAGCTCTTCTGCCTCGCTGGAAGTGGCGGTCGGCACCGTGTTCCGTCATCTGTATGCGCTGCCGCTGGACGGCGCGCAGATTGCCGTAAACGGCCAGGAAGCGGAAAACCAGTTTGTCGGCTGTAACTGCGGCATCATGGATCAGCTGATCTCGGCGCTGGGCGAGAAAGATCATGCGATGCTGCTCGACTGCCGCACGCTGGGCACGCGTCCGGTGCCGATGCCGGAAGATATCGCAGTAGTGATCATCAACTCTAACTTCCGCCGTAACCTGGTGGGCAGTGAGTACAACACTCGCCGTCAGCAGTGCGAAGCGGGCGCAAAATTCTTTAACAAAAGTTCGCTGCGCGATGTCGATCTGGCGCAGTTTGCAGCGATGGAGCATGAGCTTGACCCGCTGGTCGCCAAACGCGTGCGCCACGTGCTGACCGAAAACGCCCGCACGCTGGAAGCGGCGGATGCGCTGGCGAAGGGCGATCTGGCGCGCATCGCCGTGCTGATGGCGGAATCTCACGCTTCCATGCGCGACGATTTTGAAATCACCGTGCCGCCAATCGATACCCTGGTAACCATTGTGAAAAACAGCCTGGGCGATCGCGGCGGCGTGCGCATGACCGGCGGCGGCTTTGGCGGCTGCGTGGTGGCGCTGATGCCGTTGGATCTGGTCGACAGCGTGAAAGCGGCCGTGGCGGAGCAGTACGAGGCGCAGTCCGGCATTAAAGAAACTTTCTACGTCTGCAAAGCCTCTGAAGGAGCGGGCCCATGCTGAGTCACTCGCATGCGCCAGACGGCCAGCCGTGGCGCATCACAACGCTGCGCAACGCGGGCGGCATGGTAGCGACCTTTATGGACTGGGGCGCCACCTGGCTTTCCGCGCGCGTGCCGATGAAAGACGGCAGCGTGCGCGAAGCGCTGCTGGGCTGTGCCACGCCGGCCGACTACCTTAATCAGACCGCCTATCTGGGCGCAACGGTTGGCCGCTACGCCAACCGTATCGCTAACGCCGCTATCAGTGCAGGCGAGCAGCGCTGGCAGCTGGCGGCCAATCAGGGGAAACATCAGCTGCACGGCGGGCCACAGGGCTTTCACGCCCGTCGCTGGCAGATCGTCAGCCAGACCGGCCAGGAAGTCGAATATCAGCTGGATTCCCCTGACGGCGATCAGGGCTATCCCGGCCATCTCCAGGTTACCCTGCGCTATCGGCTGGAAGAGGACAATACGCTCACGATCCGCTATCACGCCACGGTGGACCAGGCCTGTCCGGTTAATCTGACCAACCACGCCTATTTCAATCTGGATGCGCAGCACGGCGACGCGCGCCATCATCGCCTGCGCCTGCGTGCCGACCATTATTTGCCGGTCGACAGCGAAGGCATTCCCAACCGCCTGCTGACCGACGTCACCGATACCGGCTTTGATTTCAGAGAGATCAAAACGGTGGCGCAGGACTTCCTGCTGGATGACGATCAGCGCGCGGTCAAAGGCTACGATCACGCGTTTCTGCTGAACGGCGGTGACGATACGCAGCCGGACGCGGAGCTGTGGTCGGCCGACTGCAGGCTGAAGCTCAGCGTGTTTACCACCGCGCCTGCGCTACAGTTCTATTCAGGAAATTATCTGGAAGGCACCCCGGCTCGCGAGCAGGACGTCTATACTGCCTTTCAGGGCATTGCGCTGGAGAGCGAGTTTTTACCCGACTCGCCTAATCATCCGGAATGGCCGCAGCCCGACTGCTGGCTGCAGCCAGGTGAATCGTATCAGTCAGAAACGCGTTATCGCCTGACGCCGCTTTGATTAAGCGCATGAAAAACGTGCATCGCGCCTGCGGCAGGCTTACGTGGCGCGCAGATTTCCGCTATGGTAATGGCCAGTTAAAATTGCGTCGGCAATTTTCGCTTTCCGTTATCTTAGAAACGTCAGATTATTAAGGAGTTAAGCTATGGCTGTAACTAAGCTGGTTCTGGTACGTCACGGCGAAAGCCAGTGGAACAACGAAAACCGCTTTACCGGATGGTACGATGTCGATCTGTCCGATAAAGGGCGTACCGAAGCGAAAGCGGCGGGTCAGCTGCTGAAAAAAGAAGGCTTTACCTTCGATTTCGCTTATACCTCCGTGCTGAAACGTGCCATCCACACGCTGTGGAACATTCTTGACGAAGTGGATCAGGCCTGGCTGCCGGTTGAAAAATCCTGGCGTCTGAACGAGCGTCACTACGGTGCGCTGCAGGGTCTGGATAAAGCGGAAACCGCGCAGAAATATGGCGACGAGCAGGTTAAACAGTGGCGTCGCGGCTTTGCCGTCACGCCGCCGGAGCTGGATCGCGCTGACGAACGTTTCCCTGGCCACGACCCGCGCTACGCCGCGCTGACTGCCGAGCAGCTGCCGACTACCGAAAGCCTGGCGCTGACCATCGATCGCGTGCTGCCTTACTGGAACGAGTCTATTCTGCCGCGCATGAAGAAAGGCGAGAAAGTGATCATTGCTGCACACGGCAACTCGCTGCGCGCGCTGGTGAAATACCTGGACGACATGAGCGAAGAAGAGATCCTTGAGCTGAACATCCCAACCGGCGTGCCGCTGGTGTATGAGTTCGACGAAAACTTCAAGCCAATCAAGCACTACTATCTGGGCGATGCGGACGAGATCGCGGCTAAAGCCGCCGCCGTAGCGAATCAGGGTAAAGCGAAGTAAGAGCCAATAAAAAAATCCGCCGAAAGGCGGATTTTTTTATGTCGCGTACGGGAAACTTATCCGCGACGCGCTTTCACCGCCTCTGCCAGCTGGCGCAGCACGGTTTCAGTATCTTCCCAGCCGATGCAGCCATCGGTCACGCTCTTGCCGTAGACCAGCGGCTCGCCGCTTTCCAGGCTCTGATTGCCTTCAACCAGATGGCTCTCGATCATTACGCCGATAATCGCTTTTTCGCCGCCCGCAATCTGCTGCGCCACGTCGTCCGCCACGGTCAGCTGCTTTTTAAACTGCTTGCTGCTGTTGGCATGGCTGAAGTCGATCATAATTTGCGGCTCCAGGCCCGCTTTCGCCAGGCCTGTCTTCACTTCTTCCACATGCTGCGCGCTGTAGTTCGGCTCTTTGCCGCCGCGCAGAATGATATGGCAGTCGCCGTTGCCGCTGGTTTCCACAATGGCGGAGTGTCCATATTTGGTCACCGACAGGAAGCAGTGCGGCGCGCTGGCGGCATTGATCGCATCAATAGCCACTTTAATGGTGCCGTCGGTGCCGTTTTTGAAGCCGACCGGACAGGAAAGCCCGGAGGAAAGCTCGCGGTGCACCTGAGATTCGGTAGTGCGCGCGCCAATCGCGCCCCAGCTCATCAGATCGGCCACGTACTGCGGCGTGATCATATCCAGAAATTCGCCCGCCGCCGGCAGGCCGGTATCGTTGATGTCCACCAGCAGCTTGCGCGCAATGCGCAGACCGTCGTTGATCTGATAGCTGTTATCCATATGCGGATCGTTGATCAGCCCTTTCCAGCCAACCGTGGTGCGCGGTTTTTCAAAGTAAACGCGCATGACCACTTCCAGCGAGTCGCTCAGCTCTGCGCGCAGCTTCAGCAGACGGGCAGCGTACTCCTTTGCGGCCTCGGTATCGTGAATTGAGCAAGGGCCGATCACCACCAGCAGGCGATCGTCGTTTTTTTGCAGGATACGGTGAATGGCCTGGCGGGTATCAGCGACAGTTTTAACCGCCGTCTCCGTGGCAGGAAATTTTTCAAGCAGCGCAACGGGAGGTAAAAGTTCTTTTATTTCTTTAATTCTTAAGTCATCATTCTGATAATTCATAATATTTCCAGATAGTTACTGAGCCGTACTGCACACCAGGCGCATCCAGACCAATTTATCGCGTGAACCCCAGCCTGTAAATCGACTTTGCACAAATTATTATCAGTACGAGTTGCCGTTTTCGCGCTTTTTACTACACTTTAACTTGTTAATACTTAAAAAAAACGCACAGGGATCGCCTGCTTTATCGCCGCGTATCGCTTGCGTAAGGAGAGGTTGCCTCTTCCACTTTATGCAAACCGCTTTTTTAGCAGGGTTTGGTTCGCCAAGACGCAAAAAAAATTAACGGAGTAAGATGATGAAAAAGTTTGCAATCGTTTTCCTGACAGCAGCAATGACTCTGGGCAGCGCTTCCGCCATGGCGGCGGGCAGCAACAACGGTACCGCTAACCAGGCGGCAGACGCCGGGGCCGCAGCGGGCAGCGCAAAACAGAATATTGCGCCGAACAACGTTGATAACAGCCATATCAATAATACCGGCGACGCCACTGCCAATACCACGCACAAAACGACCCATCACGCTAAAAAGAAAATGACCGCGGATGAGATCGATAAAAATACCCAGTGCAAAGACGGTAAATGTCCTGACATTAACCAGAAGGTAGGCCCTGGCACTGACAGAAAAACCGACGGCACCTCGCAGTAAGTTAGCCGCGGATGACAAAAGGAGAGCTGAGGCTCTCCTTTTTTTATTGGCCGCCCCAGCGCATTCACAATAAAAAAGCCCGTCACGGGCATGCTCCATTCCTTGTTATGATAAAGCAGGTTTATTGAAAAGATGGATACTTATGGCGCATTCGCATTCTCATAGCGGCGGAAACCGCAATCGTTTACTGGCCGCCTTTCTGGTCACGGCCGTTTTTATGGTCGCGGAAGTTGTTGGCGGCCTGCTTTCCGGCTCGCTGGCGCTGCTGGCCGATGCCGGGCACATGCTCACGGACGCCGCCGCGCTGCTGATGGCGCTGCTGGCCGTGCAGTTCGCCAGTCGCAAGCCAAACGCACGCCACACTTTCGGTCTGCTGCGGCTGACTACGCTGGCCGCGTTTATCAATGCTATCGCTTTGATCGTGATTACCGCGCTGATCGTCTGGGAAGCCGTCCAGCGCTTTATGCATCCCGAACCCGTGGCCGGTGGCTTTATGCTGGGCATTGCCGTAGCGGGCCTGCTGGCGAACCTGCTCTCTTTCTGGCTACTGCATCACGGTAGTGAAGAGAAGAACATTAACGTTCGCGCCGCCGCGCTGCACGTGCTGGGCGATCTGCTGGGTTCCGTCGGCGCCATTGCTGCCGCGCTGATTATTATGTTTACCGGCTGGACGCCCATCGACCCGATCCTGTCGCTGCTGGTGGCGGTGCTGGTGCTGCGCAGCGCCTGGGCGCTGCTGAAAGAGAGTTTTCATGAACTGCTGGAAGGGACGCCGCCGCAGCTGGACGTGGAGAAGCTGAAGCGGGCGTTAACGCGTGATATTCCTGAGGTACGCAACGTGCACCACGTTCACCTGTGGCTGGTGGGCGAAAAGCCGGTGATCACGCTGCATACGCAGGTGATCCCGCCTTACGATCACGACGCCCTGCTGCACCGTATTCATGACTACCTGCACGAGCACTATCAGATCGAGCACGCCACGGTGCAGATGGAATACCAGAGCTGTGACGATGGCGACTGCGAGCTGTCATGGGGAAAAAGCGGGCACGACCATGCCCACCATCATCACTGATTAAGCCAGCGCCTGCCTGCGGGCGCTTTTAATCCAGAGCCACGAGCCGTTCAGCGCAATTAACGTCAGAATGGCATATTCCAGCGACATTGCATAAACCCCCTGACGAGCGAAGATCATCACGCTAATCACATCAATCACCACCCACAGCAGCCAGTTTTCGACATATTTCCGCGTCATTAAAATCATCGCCACCACCGACAGCACCAGCAGACAGGAATCCCAGAACGGGAAAGCGTCCGGCTGAAGCTGCGGCATCGCCACCGCCAGTCCCAGCGTCTGCATCAGCTTAACGGCGACTTCCGTCAGCCAGCCAAAAACCGGGTTGATATACAGGGTCATCAGGGCAATCGCCACCACGCTGAACAGCGCCCAGCCAAGGGCTTTTGGCAGGCCCAGCCAGCGAATTTGCAGCGCCTGCTGGTTGTCGGTGGTCTGCCGCGTCCATGCATACCAGCCGTAAACGTTAGCGCCGAAGAAAAAGAGCTGCAGCAGCAGGCTGGCATAAAGCTGGATCTGGAAAAAGATCGCCGCGAAGAGCGTGACGTTGATCAAACCAAAAACGTAGTTGATGTTTTTTTCAAGGCTGGCGAGCCAGATACAGAGCAAACCCGCCAGCGTGCCGATCGCTTCAATCCAGGAGAGATCGTAGCCGCCCGCCCCTACAGGGATGTGAACCAGAATATTTTGCGTGCTGAAAAAATCCATATTGGCACCTTGTAGCTGAAAACGGGCGTTATTTTAATGATGCAGCAAAGGTTAGCATACGATCCAGCGGCCGTAACGCGCCTTCGCGCAGCGCCGCATCAACGTTAATTTCATGTTCGCTGCCGCCGTGCTCCAGCCCTTCTGCAATAGCCTGTAGCCCGTTCATCGCCATCCACGGACAGTGCGCGCAGGTGCGGCAGGTTGCGCCCTCGCCCGCCGTTGGCGCTTCCAGCAGCTCTTTGTCCGGGCAGGCCTGCTGCATTTTGTAAAAGATACCGCGATCGGTTGCCACAATCATTTGCCGCTGCGGCAGCGTTTTCGCCGCCTGGATCAGCTGGCTGGTTGAGCCTACTGCATCGGCCAGCTCGACAATGGCCTGCGGCGACTCAGGGTGCACCAGTACCGCCGCATCGGGATAGAGCGCTTTCATCCGCGCCAGCGCCTGGGTTTTGAATTCGTCATGGACGATACAGGCCCCTTGCCAGCACAGAATATCCGCGCCGGTCTGGCGGGTAACGTAGCGGCCAAGATGGCGATCCGGCGCCCAAATAATTTTTTCCCCCAGACCGTCAAGGTGTTCAATCAGTTCAACGGCGATGCTGGAGGTCACTACCCAGTCCGCGCGCGCTTTTACCGCTGCGGAAGTGTTGGCATACACGACAACGGTACGATCGGGATGCGCATCGCAAAACCGGGTGAATTCGTCAATCGGACAGCCCAAATCCAGCGAGCATTCCGCCTGAAGCGTCGGCATCAGAATGGTTTTTTCCGGGCTGAGTATTTTTGCGGTTTCGCCCATAAAACGTACGCCCGCCACCAGCAGCGTGGAGGCCGGATGCTGGCTGCCAAAGCGCGCCATCTCCAGCGAATCCGCCACGCAGCCGCCGGTCTCTTCCGCCAGCGCCTGGATTTCCGGATCGGTATAGTAATGCGCAACCATTACCGCATCGCGCTCTTTCAGCAGCCTTTTGATTTTGCTGCGATAAAATTGCTTTTCATCAGGCGTTAAGCGGGCAGGCTTAGGCGGAAAAGGATAGACAGCGGTTTCGGGATCGAACATCAGGCTCATCACACGGCTCTCGTTTTGTGCACTTAACCAGAGTGGCGGCCATAACGTTCGTTACGCGCTTATCCGCCCGGCTTGTTTTATATGCTAAACAAGATAGCCGAAACTTTCACCGCTGTCGCGGATTATTTGCTGCCCTTAACGAAGCTGGAAGTTATCCGTCGCCTCCAGCTTCAGTAAATAAGCCTTAACCTCAAGCCCACCGGCAAAACCGGTCAGCTTGCCGTTGGCGCCGATCACCCGATGGCAGGGCGCAATAATCGATACGGGATTTTTGCCGTTAGCCGCGCCTACCGCGCGTACTGCGGCTGGATGCCCAATCTCGCAGGCAATCTCCCGATAGCTGCGGGTTTCGCCAAAGGGGATCGCCACCAGCGCGGCCCAGACTTTTTTCTGAAATTCCGTGCCGACAAAATCAAGCGGCAGCGCGAACTGCCTGCGTTTGCCGGCAAAATATTCCGAAAGCTGGCGCGCCGTTTCCAGCAAAATCGGATGCGATCCTTCCCGCAACAGCTCGGGAAGTCGGTAACGCCTGGGATCTTCGTTTTCCCACAGTACGGCTGCAAGCCCTTTATCGCTGGCAATCAGTTTTAACGTGCCGACCGGCGACGGCATAAGCGTGTAAAAATGACTCATCTTATTTCCTCCTCCTCCGTGCTACGGACAGTAATTATCCGCGTAACGGCCCGAGTTGCCAGCCGTTTTCGGTCATCGATCTGAAATAGTTAGCTGTCCGAAAATGGCTGGCACGGCATCGAAAAGCGGCCTACTCTGCCAGACAGGTTGCCTGACGGGAAAAGATGATGATTGATGCAAAAATCGCGTACCTTGCGCTTACCTCGCGCGACAGCCGTTTCGATGGCGTGTTCTATGTAGGCGTGATCTCGACGGGGATTTACTGTCGCCCGGTCTGTCCCGTAAAGGCGCCGCTGGCGAAAAATTGTCTGTTCTTTGACAGCGCTGCCGCCGCCGAAAAAGCGCATTTCCGCCCTTGCCTGCGCTGTCGGCCTGAACTGGCACCCGGCAATGCGCCTATTGATAACGGCAGACGTATTGCGGACAGCCTTATCCAGCATATTGCCGAGGGCGTGCTGGAAGAAGACGCCAGTCTGGAAACGCTGGCGGCCCGTTATTCTGTCAGCCTGCGGCAGCTGCGGCGCATTGTGCATAAAGAACTGGGCGTATCGCCGCTGGAGCTAAAGCAGACTCGCCGGCTGCTGCTGGCAAAACAGCTGCTGACTGAAACCGCGCTGCCGGTGACGGAAATTGCGCTGGCCAGCGGTTTTGCCAGCCTGCGCCGCTTCAACGATGCCTTTAGCAAGCGCTACCGGATGCCGCCCGGCCGCCTGCGCAAACAGATACCTGCGGATAGCGATACCTCGACGCTGTTACTGCATTACCGCCCCCCTTTTGACTGGGTGGCCCTGCTGGATTTTCTTCGCCTGCGCGCGCTAAAAGGCGTGGAAGCGGTCGATGACGTCAGCTATGCCCGTACGGTGCGTCTGGGCGCGCATCGGGGCTGGATCCGCGTCATCCACACAGGAAACTCGCTTCAGGTAACCTTTACGCATTCACTCGCGCCGGTTTTGTCTGCTTTGCTTTTGCGGCTGCGAAATTTATTCGATTTGGATGCGCATCCGCAGATCGTTGCGGAGCATCTTGGTCAGGATCCTTTATTGAGCGAAAGCCTGCTGAAAAACCCCGGCCTGCGCGTGCCTGGCGCTTTCGATAGCTTTGAAATGATGGTGCGGGCCGTACTGGGCCAGCAGATTACGGTAAAGGCAGCCACAACGCTTGGCGGGCGCTTTGCTGACGCTTTTGGCGAGGTTATTACCACGCCTGTTCCCGGTCTGACGCATCTGTCGCCTGAGGCGTCTACAGTTGCGTGCAGCACGCCTGAAGCAATAGCCAGCCTTGGCATCGTACGTACGCGAGCCAGAACGCTGCTGGCGCTGGCAGATGCCTGCGCGCAGGGCATGCCAGAAACAGCCGCGCAGCCGGAGCTGATGATAGCCAGGCTGACCGCCTTGCCGGGCATCGGCGATTGGACGGCACATTACATAGCTATGCGCGCCTTACGCTGGCCCGATGCGTTTCCGGCGGCGGATATCGTGGTGCGAAAAAATTTGGGTAGCGTGACGGCAAAAGAAGCGGAACGGCTGGCAGAAGCCTGGCGGCCGTGGCGCAGCTACGCGGTGATGCATATCTGGAAAAACCTGACGCCGCTGAAGTAGCACGGCAGTTGAAGCGCTGCACTCAGGCCGCTTTAGAGCGACCGGAGCTGGGCGCGTATGGACGCGCGAAACGAGCCTGGGGGACGGCGCGTCCGTGTTCCGAGCTGCCTCAGCCGCCTCTGCTGCCATTCTCCGATCTTATCGCGACAGAATAATAATACTGCTGCTTCAGGCCAGTTAGCCAGGTTCGAACCCCGCCCGAATTACAAACGGCAAAAAGGCGCCTTTAGGGCGCCTTTCTATATTGGTGGGTCGTGCAGGATGACTCGGCTAAAGCCTCGCCCTTCGGGTCGTTGCCTTTGGCAACGCTGTCTCCCTCTGGTCGACTCGACCTGCGGCAGGTTCGAACCCTGCCCGAATTACAAACGGCAAAAAGGCGCCTTTAGGGCGCCTTTCTACATTGGTGGGTCGTGCAGGATTCGAACCTGCGACCAATTGATTAAAAGTCAACTGCTCTACCAACTGAGCTAACGACCCGAAGTGGTGGGTGATGACGGGCTCGAACCGCCGACCCCCTCCGTGTAAAGGAGATGCTCTACCAACTGAGCTAATCACCCACTTCGGTACTTCTCGTGAAAGTAATCCTTCACGTTTTACAGCGGTTACCATTTTAGTAATGGTGGGTCGTGCAGGATGACTCGGCGTCCCTGGGCCTGACGGCCCGTTGCTTATGGCAACGTTGTTTCGCTTTGCTCAACCGAACCTGCTGCAGGTTCAAATCCTTCACGTTTCACAGCGGTTACCATCTTAATAATGGTGGGTCGTGCAGGATTCGAACCTGCGACCAATTGATTAAAAGTCAACTGCTCTACCAACTGAGCTAACGACCCGCTGTGTACTGCCTGCCGCTTAATGCCTGAAGACCGGAAGGTTCAAATCCTTCACGTCTTGCATCAGATACCACTTAAAAAGTGGTGGGTCGTGCAGGATTCGAACCTGCGACCAATTGATTAAAAGTCAACTGCTCTACCAACTGAGCTAACGACCCGCATCATGCGGTACTGCTTACTACTTAATTAGTGGTGGGTCGTGCAGGATGACTCGGCGTCCCTCGGCCTGTCGGCCCGTTGCTTAACGCAACGTTGTTTCGCTTCGCTTAACCGAACCTGCTGCAGGTTCAAATCCTTCACGCTTACCTTTTGTCACTACTTAATTAGTGGTGGGTCGTGCAGGATTCGAACCTGCGACCAATTGATTAAAAGTCAACTGCTCTACCAACTGAGCTAACGACCCACTTTTACGCTGTCAGAACGTTTTAACATATGTCCCGGCAACGGCGGCATATATTACTGATTTACCGTTTCAGCGCAACCACTATTTTCAGATAACTTGTTCAACTGCCTGAGTTTCACCCGACCGGGCCATAAATTAGGCTAAACCCGTTCGTAAGCGGTTAATTACAGCGCAGCCGCACGTTTTTGCGCTTGTTTCGCCACGTCGGTGTTTGGATACTGTTTGATCACCTGCTGGTAGACGGCTTTCGCTTTCGCGCTGTCGCCCTTCTCCTGCATGATCACACCCACTTTATACAGCGCATCCGCGCTTTTCGGCGATTTAGGGTAATTTTTCACTACGGTGGCGAAATAGTAGGCCGCGTCGTCTTTTTTACCCTTGTTGTAATTCAGCTGTCCCAGCCAGTAGTTAGCATTCGGCTGGTAGGTTGAATCCGGATACTTCTTGATAAAAGCCTGGAACGCAGCGATAGCCTGCTCGTTCTGCTTTTTCTCCAATACCAGCGCCACAGCCGCGTTGTAGTCGCTGTTGGCGTCGCCACCCTGCGTCGGCGCAGCAGAAGCGCTGTCGCTGGCTGTAGCGCCTTCTGCGGCCGCTGCCGGAGCCGTAGCGCCTGAAGCCGCCTGAGGCTGCGCAGACGCGCCGCTGCTCAGCGTATCTATCTGCTGATAGAGATTCTTCTGGCGTTCGGTGATCTGGTTAAGCTGATACTGGTTTTCCTGAATCTGACCACGCAGCGAGTCAATGTCACGCTGGTTGTCGGCAAGCTGCTGCTGGAATTGCTGAAGAAGCTGTGCCTGCGCGTTAGAGATACGCTCAAGCGAGGTGACGCGGTCTTCGACCGAGCCTGAACCTACGTTACTGATTGACGCCTGGGCATTAGCGGCCCAGGGGGCCGCTACGCCAACCAGTAACGACAGACCCAGCAAGTGAAGTCTGAAGTTACTAATCATATGATTCTCTTAGTATACCAGTACGGCACGACGGTTTTTGGCGTAAGCCGATTCGTCGTGGCCCAGTACGGCTGGCTTCTCTTTACCGTAAGAAACGATAGAGATCTGGTCAGCAGAAACGCCTTTGCCCTGCAGGTACATTTTAACGGCAGTAGCACGACGCTCGCCCAGGGCGATGTTGTACTCTGGCGTACCACGCTCATCCGCATGACCTTCTACAGTCACTTTGTAAGACGGGTTGTTACGCAGGAAAGTAGCGTGCGCGTCCAGCATCTGAGCGAACTCAGACTGGATGTCATACTTGTCCAGACCGAAGTACACGATGTTGTTGCGTTGCAGCTGCTGCATCTGCAGGCGCGCCTGCTCGTCGGAGGACATATTGCCGCCGTTCATGCCGCCGTTCATGCCGCTGTTCATGCCGCCGTTTGCGTCATCGCCCATACCCATACCGCTGGTCTGGTCGTTGTTGTTGTTTTTGTGTGAGCTACATGCAGCCACTGCGATAACTGGCAGTGCCAGCATTAAGCCTTTCAGCACTTTATTCAGTTGCATTTCTACAATCCTATTATTGTTTGCCATACATATTTATATGCATCACAGATACGGCGACCAGGCAGGTGATTTTACCTGTCCATCAGTAGCCGGAAGACGCGCTTTGAAACGACCGTCGGTCGACACCAGCTGCAGTACGGATCCCATGCCTTGAGTAGCGCTGTAGATAACCATAGTGCCGTTTGGCGCGAGGCTCGGCGTTTCATCCAGGAACGTGTCCGTTAATTGTTGAACGGCTCCCGTTTCCAGATCTTGTCTGGCGATATGTTGCGCACCGCCGTTGGTGCTTACCATCACCAGAGATTTTCCATCGGTGCTGACATCGGCGTTCTGATTCTGAGAGCCTTCCCAGGTCAGACGCTGCGGCGCGCCGCCGTTTACACCAATTTTATAGATTTGTGGACGACCGGCCTGATCCGAGGTATAGGCCAGCGTCTGGCTGTCCGGGAACCAGGTAGGTTCAGTGCTGTTATAGCGGCCGTCGGTGATCTGACGCATCTGGCCTGAACCTAAGTCCATCACGTAAAGATTCATGCTGCCGGATTTCGACAGGGTGAACGCCAGCTTGCTGCCGTCAGGCGAGAACGCAGGCGCGCCGTTATGACGAGGGAAAGAAGCAACCTGGCGGATAGCGCCGTTGGCCAGCGTCTGGATCACCAGCGCCGATTTGCCGCTTTCAAAGGTCACATAGGCCAGCTTGCTGCCATCTTTCGACCAGGCCGGAGACATCAGCGGCTCAGGCGAACGGTGCACCACAAACTGGTTATAGCCGTCATAGTCGGATACGCGCAGCTCATACGGGAACTGGCCGCCGTTGGTCTGCACCACATAGGCGATACGGGTACGGAACGCGCCTTTGATGCCGGTCAGCTTTTCAAAGCTTTCATCGCTGGCCGTATGCGCCGCGTAGCGCAACCATTGTTTAGTCACCTTGTACTGATTCTGCGCCAGCACGGTGCCCGGATTACCGGAGGTATCCACCAGCTGATAAGAAACGGTATAGCTGCCGTCGGCGCCAGGCTGGATCTGCCCGACCACCACCGCATCAATACCCAGCGCGGTCCATGCAGCAGGCTGCACTTCCGCTGCGGTGCCTGGCTGCTGTGGCAGACGAGCGCGATCCAGCGGATTGAATTTGCCGCTGTTGCGTAAATCCGCCGCCACGATGCCGCCAATATCTTCCGGGGCTGCGCCCGGGCCAGCCCATTTAAACGGGACTACGCCGATAGGACGTGCGGTGTTAACGCCCTGGGTAATCTCAATGCGAACTTCTGCATGCGCCATAGCGACAAACAGCATCAGGAAACTTAGTGCTACTCGTAATGCCTGCTTCATCTTCTCTCCCTTACCTGAACGCTACGTCCACGATAATTAGCAGTGTTTCAACAAACCAATGGTGCATTTATAGAGTACGGCAAGTTGACCATAGTTCAACCTGCCGCGTCCTGGCATCTTCTTACAGCTAATCTTACGGTTTGAAGATTAACGTCGCCTCTTTCACCGCCTGATACACATCCGTGCTTGGCGGTTTCGGGATCCTCGCCATGCGGGCAGCGTTAATAGCCGCCTGACACAGCGCCGGATCGCCGCCTGCCGGGGTGGCCGAAATCAACAGCCCGTCCGGCGCCAGCTTGATATGCACGTTACAGGTGCGTCCTTTAAACGTATCCGCGTCATAAAACTTGCTCTGGATAGCGCTCTGTACCTGGCCAAGGTAGCTGTCGATAGCGGCGCCGGAGGCACCCGATTTCTTCTGGTTGCCCTGCCCCGCCGCGCCCGCGCCGCCGGTTTTACCCTCTTTTGGCGCGTTCTTGCCGGAGGTCAGGCCGCCCAGCAGGTCGTCGACGTCGCTGCTCTCTTTAGCCGCTTCCGCCGCGGCTTTCTTCTTCGCATCGGCCGCCGCTTTCGCTTTTGCGGCTGCGTCCGCTTTGGCTTTTGCCGCCGCTTCGGCCTTCGCTTTCGCCGCCGCTTCGGCTTTCTCTTTTGCTTCCTCAGCCGCTTTTGCCTTCGCCGCCTCGGCCGCTTTTTCTTTGGCTTCTTTTTCTTTGGCTTCTTTCGCCTGCTGCGCCGCTTTCTCTTTGGCTTCTTCGGCGGCTTTTTCTTTCGCCGCCTTCGCTTCGGCAGCAGCCTGGGCTTTCGCATCGGCCTGCGCTTTGGCTTTTGCCTCCTGCGCCGCTTTCACTTTAGCCGCCTGCGCCGCCGCGGCCGCTTTTTCTTCCGCTTCTTTTTTAGCATCCGCCGCGGCTTTTTTCGCTTCGGCTTCCGCTTTCTTCTGCGCGTCCGCCGCGGCTTTCGCCTGCGTATCGGCCTGCGCTTTGGCATCCGCCTGGGCTTTAGCTTTCGCTTCTGCCGCCGCGGCCGCTTTGGCATCCGCCTGGGCTTTGGCTTTCGCCTCTGCCTGCGCCGCGGCCTGCTGCTCGGCCGCCTGCTTCGCCGCTTCCTCAGCTTTTTGCTGTTCTGCGGCCTGCTTCGCGGCCTCTTCCGCTTTCTTCTGTTCCGCCGCCTGCGCCGCTTCCTGCTTCGCCTCCAGCCGCTCTTTTTCCAGCGCTTTCAGACGCTGCTGTTCCGCAGCCTGCTTCTGCTGTAGCTCTTCCGCCTGCTGCTTCGCCTGCTTTTGACGCTGCTGCTCGGCGCGCTGGCTGTCGCTCTGCTGATTCTGCTGGCGGTTGTACTGCTCGACGATAGCGCCAGGATCCACCATGACGGCATCAATGTCGCTACCCCCGCCGCCGCCGCTGCTGGCGTCGATATGTTCGTCAAACGAGCTCCAGATCAGTAACGCAATCAGAAAGATATGCAGGATCACTGAAATGATGATGGCGCGTTTTAACTTATCGTTCTGTTCGGTTACCTTCGACACTTTCGATTCCCAAAAACGGTCCGAAATTAAATCGGCTGCGTCATTAATCCAACCGACTTCACGCCCGCCTGATGCAGCAGGTTCAGCGCCTTGATGATCTCATCGTAAGGCACCTCTTTCGCGCCGCCGATCAGAAACACCGTCTTCGGATTCGCTTCGATACGGCGCTGCGCTTCAGCGACGACCTGCTCCGGCGGCAGCTGTTCCATGCGATCGTGATCGACCACCAGGGTGTATTGTCCCACGCCCGCCACTTCAACAATCACCGGCGGATTATCGTCGCTGGACACCGTTTTGGAATCCGTGGCGTCCGGCAGATCCACCTCTACGCTCTGGGTGATAATCGGCGCCGTCGCCATAAAGATCAGCAGCAGTACCAGCAGAACGTCGAGCAGCGGAACAATATTGATTTCGGACTTCAGGTCGCGTTTACGGCGACCGCGCGTTCTGGCCATAGGTCACTCCTACCTGCTGTTCTCGCTGGAGAAAGCCTGACGGTGCAGAATAGCGGTGAACTCTTCCATAAAGTTATCGTAATTCTGCTCCAGCTTGTTCACGCGCTGGTTGAGGCGGTTATACGCCATAACTGCCGGAATAGCGGCAAACAGACCGATAGCGGTCGCGATCAGCGCTTCGGCAATCCCCGGCGCCACCATCTGCAGCGTGGCCTGTTTTACCGCGCCCAGCGCGATAAAGGCGTGCATGATGCCCCAGACCGTACCGAACAGGCCGATGTAAGGACTGATCGAGCCAACCGTGCCCAGGAAAGGAATATGGTTTTCCAGCGCTTCCAGCTCACGGTTCAGCGAGATGCGCATGGCGCGCGTTGCGCCTTCCACCACCGCTTCCGGCGCGTGGTTGTTGGCACGATGCAACCGGGCGAACTCTTTAAAGCCGGCATAGAAAATTTGTTCAGATCCGGCCAGCTCATCACGGCGCGCCTGGCTTTCCTGATACAGGCGCGACAGCTCAATGCCCGACCAGAATTTGTCTTCAAACGCGTCGGCTTCACGGCCCGCCGCATTCAGAATACGGGTGCGCTGAATAATGATTGCCCAGGAGGCAACAGAAAAGCCAATCAAAATCAACATGATAAGTTTGACCAGAAGGCTCGCCTTCAGGAACAAATCAAGAACGTTCATGTCAGTCACTGCTTGAACTCCGCGACAATAGACTTGGGAAGCGCAATGGGCTTCATCAGATGTGGATTGATGCAGGCGATCAGGACTTCGGCTTCATTCAGCGTCCGGCCTTCTGCATTAACAATACGTTGTGCGAATGTCATGGTCGTTCTGGTCATGTTGACGACCTCGCTCTGCACCTCAAGAAGTTCATCAAGACGCGCGGCGGCCAGGTAATCAACCGTGAGACGACGCACGACAAAACCGACCTGCTGTTCCAGCAGCGTCTGTTGACTGAAATGGTGCTGGCGCAGCATCTCGGTTCGTGCCCGTTCATAAAAAGCGACATAGCTGGCATGGTAAACCACGCCACCGGCGTCGGTGTCTTCATAGTAGACACGCACCGGCCATCGAAAAAGCATTGTACTCACTCTACATCCCGGTATAACTTTTTAAACGTTGCTACTATACGCAAGAGCATACGCCTTTGGAATGGATTGCCAGAGGCTAAACAAAATAATTATCTTCCGGAAACAATTATGTGGATTTAGGGAGAAATCTTAAACGTTTACTGACATAACCCAGGGCTGAAAAAAGCCGGGTTAACGAAGGAGAGCAGCGGCGACGAGCAGGAAAAACGGACCGGCGAACCGATCCGTTATTATCCCGCTTTTATTACGGCAGGCAGTAAAATTCTTTTATGCGCGCTTATCGAGATGTTCGATAGCCAGCGCGGTAATCACCCCGATGGCGCAGGCCAGCAGCGTGCCGAGGATCCAGGCAAAATACCACATCGTTCTGCTCCTTAATCAGTAAAGGGAATGCGTGTTGGCTTCTATCTGCGCGCGCGTGATGCGGCCAAACATTTTGTAGTAGCACCAGCTGGTGTAAATCAGAATAAGCGGCACAAAGATCGCGGCCGTAACGGTCATGATTTTCAGCGTCAGCAGGCTGGAAGTGGCGTCCCACATGGTCAGGCTATGGTTCATCATGCTGCTGGAAGGCATCACAAACGGGAACATCGCCACGCCCGCCGTCAGGATCACGCAGGCTACCGTCAGCGAAGAGCAAAGAAACGCCCAGCCGCCTTTATTCATCCGTGAACAGATAACGGTAAACAGCGGTAGCAGCACGCCCAGCGCCGGGATAATCCACAGCAGCGGCTGATGGGTAAAGTTTACCAGCCAGCCGCCCGCTACGCGGGTCACTTCTTTCGCCAGCGGATTGGAAGCCGCATTGTGATCCAGCGTGGACACCAGCTGATAGCCTTCAATGCCGTACTTCACCCAAATACCGGCCAGCACGAAGCCCGCCATCATCACCAGCGTGGCGATCTGCGCGATCGTTTTGGATCTGAGATACAGCTCACCCGTGGTGCGCATTTGTAGGTAAGTGGCGCCCTGAGTCAGGATCATGGTGACGCTGACCACGCCTGCCAGCAGCGCAAACGGGTTCAGCAGCTGGAAGAAGCTGCCGGTGTAGAACAGACGCAGATATTCATCGGCATAGAAAGGCACGCCCTGTAACAGATTGCCAAACGCCACGCCAATAACCAGCGGCGGCACAAAGCTGCCGATAAAAATGCCCCAGTCCCACATGCCGCGCCAGCGCGGATTTTCTATTTTGGAGCGGTAGTCGAATCCTACCGGCCGGAAAAACAGCGAGGCCAGCACCAGCATCATCGCCACATAAAAGCCGGAAAAGGCGGCGGCGTAGACCATCGGCCAGGCGGCAAACAGCGCGCCGCCTGCGGTGATAAGCCATACCTGATTGCCGTCCCAGTGCGGCGCGATGGTGTTGATCATAATACGGCGCTCAACGTCGTTGCGGCCAATCAGACGGCCAAGCATCCCAACGCCCATATCAAACCCGTCGGTAACCGCGAAGCCGATCAGCAGCACGCCAATCAGTACCCACCAGACGAAACGCAACAGTTCATAGGTGATCATGGTTAAACTCCTGTTCCGGTGGCCTGTTCAAAGTGATAACGCCCTGTTTTCAGGCTGCTTGGCCCGCGCCTGCCGAACTTAAACATCAGGTACATCTCGGCAAGCAAAAACAGCGTGTAAAGCCCGCAGATAAGCAGCAGCGAAAACAGGATTTGACCCGTGGTCAGCGATGAGTTGGCAACGGCCGTCGGCAGCACTTCGCCAATCGCCCACGGCTGGCGGCCATATTCGGCAACAAACCAGCCGGCTTCCGCAGCAATCCACGGCAGCGGGATGCCGTACAGCGCGCATTTCAGCAGGAAGCGGCTTTGACCAATGCGGTTACAGATGACGCTCCAGAAACAGCAGAGGGTAACCAGCAGCATCAGCACGCCGCACGCCACCATGATGCGGAAAGCGAAATAGAGCGGCGCGACGCGTGGGATGGAATCCTGCGTGGCCTGACGGATCTGCGCCTCGCTGGCATCGGCTACGTTTGGCGTATAGCGTTTCAGCAGCAGCCCGTAACCCAAATCCTGCTTCGCCTGGTTAAAGGCGGCGCGTACTGCCGGATCGCTGTTGCCTTCCCGTAGCTGTTCCAGCAGCTGGTAAGCGCGCATCCCGTTGCGGATGCGGATCTCATGCTGCGCCATCAGATCTTTGATGCCGGTAACCTGTTGATCCACAGAGCGGGTAGCGATCAGGCCCAGCGCCCAGGGGATCTGAATGGCGTAGCGGTTTTGCTGCGCCTGCTGATCGGGCAGGCCGAACAGCGTAAAGGCCGCCGGCGCGGGCTGCGTTTCCCATTCCGCTTCGATAGCGGCAAGCTTGGTTTTCTGCACGTCGCCGACCACATAGCCCGACTCGTCGCCCAGCAGGATCACGGCCAGAACGGCTGCCATGCCGAAGCTGGCGGCAATAGCGAAAGAGCGCTTAGCAAAAGCGATATCGCGACCGCGCAGCAGATAGAAGGCGCTGATGCCCATAATGAACATGGCGCCGCAGGTGTAGCCTGCCGCAACGGTATGCACAAATTTGACCTGCGCCACCGGATTGAGGATCAGTTCGGAAAAGCTAACCATCTCCATGCGCATGGTTTCAAAATTGAATTCTGAGCCGACGGGATTCTGCATCCAGCCGTTCGCCACCAGGATCCACAGCGCCGACAGGTTAGAGCCTAACGCCAGCAGCCAGGTGCACGTCAGGTGCTGCACTTTACTCAGCCGATCCCAGCCGAAAAAGAACATGCCGACAAAGGTGGATTCAAGGAAAAAAGCCATCAGGCCTTCAATAGCCAGCGGCGCCCCGAATATATCGCCGACGTAATGGGAATAATAAGACCAGTTGGTGCCGAACTGGAATTCCATCGTCAGGCCGGTGGCCACGCCAAGCGCAAAGTTAATACCGAAGAGTTTCCCCCAGAATTTCGTCATATCTTTATAGATTTGTTTGCCTGACAGCACATAAACCGTTTCCATTATTGCCAGCAAAAACGCCATTCCCAGCGTTAAAGGGACAAACAGAAAATGGTACATCGCCGTTAGCGCAAACTGTAAACGCGACAGTTCGACCACATCTAACATGTTGACTCCTTGCTCCGTGCTCAGTTTTGTCCATGCGCCGGGCGGCCAGCGTATGGCGCAACAGGATCGCTCCTCATCGGGGTGACGTAACCCTGTAGGTAAGTGAATAATGTTAATGAGAAAAAATCAGCGGGCCCGCGCCGTTGCTGTTTTTTCAGGATAGCGATCGGGAAAATTTGCGATCGACACAGGAAGTCCCTTTTTATAATTAAAAGCGTAAAGCTGATTTTTTGACGCAGAGCAATTTAATCCCAAAGCTGATTTTTAGCCAGCCTCCGAAGCGTAAATAACTTGCGTTTCTTTGATCGCGATTAATTAATTGCGATAAAGTAAATATGAAAGGGATTATTTTAACAAAGAGGATTATTTAATTTAATTAATATTCAATACAGAAAACAATTTTGTAATATTAACCGGCGGGGTTAATTTTATCGCGTTATTTTACAGGAAGCTTTGCATTATATTAGCTTATTAATAAGAAAGCTTAACCAATATTCTGGCATGAATGCAAAAATAAAAAAGGCTGCCCTGAGGCAGCCCTGATGAGAAGACGGATCCGGCTTACTGCGGCAGAACCGCTTTCACCGCATCGCCGATATCGGCCAGGCTGCGCACGGTTTTCACGCCGGCCGCTTCCAGCGCCGCGAACTTCTCGTCCGCCGTGCCTTTACCGCCTGCGATAATCGCGCCCGCGTGGCCCATACGCTTGCCTTTCGGCGCGGTAACGCCTGCGATATAGCCGACAACCGGCTTGGTCACGTGCTCTTTGATAAAGGCGGCGGCTTCTTCTTCCGCACTGCCGCCGATCTCGCCGATCATGACGATCGCTTCAGTCTGCGGATCGTCCTGGAACAGTTTCAGGATATCGATAAAGTTAGAGCCAGGGATCGGGTCGCCGCCGATGCCCACGCAGGTGGACTGGCCGTAACCGATATCGGTAGTCTGCTTCACGGCTTCATAGGTCAGCGTGCCGGAACGGGACACGATGCCGATACGGCCTGGCTTATGAATGTGGCCCGGCATGATGCCGATTTTGCATTCGCCTGGGGTGATGACGCCAGGGCAGTTCGGGCCAATCATACGCACGCCCGCTTCATCCAGCTTCACCTTCACGGTCAGCATATCCAGCGTCGGGATACCTTCGGTGATGGTGATAATCAGTTTGATGCCCGCGTCGATCGCTTCCAGGATGCCGTCTTTGCAGAACGGCGCCGGAACGTAAATTACGGAGGCGGTGGCGCCAGTGGCTTCTACCGCTTCACGCACGGTATTAAAGACCGGCAGGCCCAGATGCTCGGTGCCGCCTTTGCCTGGCGTTACGCCGCCAACCAGCTGCGTGCCGTAAGCCAGCGCCTGCTCGGAGTGGAAAGTGCCCTGTCCGCCGGTGAAGCCCTGGCAGATTACCTTGGTGTTTTTATCGATCAGAATGGACATTATTTACCCTCCGCTGCGGCAACAACGCGCTGCGCCGCGTCGCTCAGGCTGGTTGCTGCAATAATATTCAGGCCGCTGTCCGCCAGTTTCTGCGCGCCCAGCTCGGCATTGTTTCCTTCCAGACGCACCACGACCGGCACGTTAACACCCACTTCCGCTACCGCGCCGATGATGCCGTCAGCAATCAGGTCGCAGCGGACGATGCCGCCGAAGATGTTGACGAAGACGGCCTTCACCGCGTCGTCAGAAAGGATGATTTTGAACGCTTCGGTCACGCGCTCTTTGGTGGCGCCGCCGCCAACGTCCAGGAAGTTAGCCGGCTGGCCGCCGCTCAGCTTCACGATGTCCATGGTGCCCATCGCCAGGCCTGCGCCGTTAACCATACAGCCGATATTACCTTCCAGCGCCACGTAGTTCAGTTCCCACTGCGCAGCGTGCGCTTCGCGGGAGTCTTCCTGGCTTGGATCGCGCATTTCACGCAGCTCCGGCTGGCGGAACAGCGCGTTGCCGTCTGCGCCCAGCTTGCCGTCCAGGCAGATCAGATCGCCCTGCCTGGTGATCACCAGCGGGTTGATTTCGACCAGCGCCAGATCGCGCTCCAGGAACATGGTCGCCAGACCCATAAAGATTTTGGTGAACTGACCAACCTGTTTGCCGGTCAGGCCCAGTTTGAACGCCAGCTCGCGGCCCTGATAAGGCTGCGGGCCGGTTAACGGATCCAGCGCCATTTTGTGGATCAGATGCGGCGTCTCTTCCGCCACTTTTTCAATTTCCACGCCGCCTTCGGTCGAGGCCATAAAGACTACGCGACGGGTGCCGCGATCCACGACCGCGCCCAGGTAAAGTTCCTGATCGATGTCGGTTGCCGCTTCCACCAGGATCTGGTTGACCGGCTGACCGTTAGCGTCGGTCTGGTAAGTGGTCAGACGCTTGCCCAGCCAGTGCTCGGCAAATGCGCGGATCTCTTCTTTGCTTTTTACTACCTTCACGCCGCCCGCTTTACCACGGCCTCCGGCATGAACCTGACATTTCACGACCCACGGGCCAGCGCCAATTTTAGAAGCGGCTTCTTCTGCTTCGCGTGGAGTGGTGCAGGCATAGCCGACAGGTGCCGGTAAACCATACCGGCCAAACAGCTGTTTTGCCTGATATTCATGTAAGTTCATGTTGTTAATCCATCCAGTTCGGAAAAGACTTGGCCAAATCCGGCAGTATGCCAGCGCTTTGGCCACACATAGGGTTGAGCGCGGCTTTCACCGCGCCCGACAGGAATTAAACGTCCAGCAGCAGACGAGACGGATCTTCCAGCAGCTCTTTGATCGCGACCAGGAAGCTCACGGACTCTTTGCCGTCGATCAGGCGATGATCGTAAGAGAGCGCCAGATACATCATTGGCAGGATCACCACCTGACCATTGACCGCCATCGGACGATCTTTGATCGCGTGCATCCCCAGAATGGCACTCTGCGGTGGGTTGATGATCGGCGTGGACATCAGCGAGCCGAAGACGCCGCCGTTGGTAATGGTGAAGTTACCGCCGGTCAGTTCGTCTACGGTCAGCTTACCGTCACGGCCTTTGATCGCCAGCTCTTTGATTTTTTTCTCGATATCCGCCATGCCCAGCGCATCGATATCTTTCAGCACCGGCGTAACCAGGCCGCGCGGCGTGGATACCGCGATGCTGACGTCGAAGTAGTTGTGGTAAACCACATCTTCGCCGTCGATAGAGGCGTTAACTTCCGGGAAGCGCTTCAGGGCTTCCACTACCGCTTTCAGGTAGAAGGACATAAAGCCCAGACGGATGCCGTGACGTTTTTCGAAGGCTTCGCCGTACTGCTTGCGCAGGTTCATGATCGGCTGCATGTTGACTTCGTTAAACGTGGTCAGCATCGCGGTGCTGTTTTTCGCTTCCAGCAGACGCTCGGCGATACGCTTACGCAGACGAGTCATCGGCACGCGTTTTTCGCTGCGGCCAGCCAGCGAAGGCGCGGCTTCAGCCGCTTTCGGCTCGGCGGCTTTGGCAGCTGGCGCTTTCGCCAGGTGTTTCTCTACGTCTTCACGGGTCAGACGTCCGCCCACGCCGGTGCCTTTGATCGCCGACGGCTCCAGACCGTGTTCGGCAATCAGGCGACGGATAGCCGGGCTGAGCGCGTCGTTGCTCTCTTCTTCCAGCGAGGCGCTCTGGCGCTGCGCCGGAGTAGACTCTTTCTCTTCCGTTTTGGCGGAGCTTTCTTTGCCGCCGCTGTTGCCTTCTTTCAGGCGACCCAGCGCCTGACGAGAAGTTACGGTGGCACCTTCGTCTTCCAGAATCGCTTCCAGCACGCCGTCGGCGGAAGCAGGCACTTCCAGCACCACTTTGTCGGTTTCGATTTCTACCAGCACTTCGTCACGGCTGACCGCGTCGCCAGGTTTTTTGTGCCAGGTCGCTACGGTGGCGTCGGCGACGGATTCAGGCAGGTCGGGAACGAGAATATCTACGCTACTCATTATTTTTCCTTTAATTAATTAACGTTCAGCGCGTCATTAACCAGATCTTGCTGCTGCTGCTGGTGAACGGACATATAGCCAACTGCCGGCGAGGCCGAAGCGGGACGACCGGCGTAACGTAATGAAGCACCAAACGGCACTACCTCACGGAAATGATGCTGGCTACAGTACCAGGCACCCTGATTCAGCGGCTCTTCCTGACACCAGACAAAATCATGCACGTGCGCGTACTGCTGGAGTTTTTCCTGCACCGCTTTGTGCGGGAACGGATAGAGCTGTTCAATGCGGACGATAGCCACGTCGGTCTGCTCGTTTTTACGCCGCTTTTCCAGCAGATCGTAATAGACTTTGCCGGAGCAGAGCACCACGCGCTTAACGCCTTTTGGATCGAGATCGTCGACTTCGCCAATCGCCGGCTGGAAGCTGCCGTTAGCCAGCTCTTCCAGCGAAGAGACCGCCAGCGGATGACGCAGCAGCGATTTCGGCGACATCACCACCAGCGGACGACGCATCCCGCGCAGCGCCTGACGACGCAGCATGTGGTAAACCTGCGCCGGCGTGGAAGGCACGCAAACCTGCATGTTCTGCTCGGCGCAGAGTTGCAGATAGCGTTCCAGACGCGCGGAGGAGTGCTCCGGCCCCTGCCCTTCATAGCCGTGCGGCAGCAGCATCACCAGACCGCACATGCGGCCCCATTTCTGCTCGCCGGAACTGATGAACTGGTCGATAACCACCTGCGCGCCGTTGGCGAAGTCGCCGAACTGCGCTTCCCAGATAGTCAGCGTGCGCGGTTCCGCCGTGGCGTAACCATATTCAAACGCCAGCACCGCTTCTTCAGAGAGCACGGAATCCCAGACGCGGAACGTGCCCTGACCGTTATGGATATGCTGTAACGGCGTATAGGTAGAGCCGTTGGCCTGGTTATGGATCACCGCGTGACGATGGAAGAAGGTGCCGCGGCCCATATCTTCGCCGGACAGACGGCACGGAATGCCTTCGTCTACCAGCGTGGCGTAGGCCAGGTTTTCCGCTGCGCCCCAGTCAAATGGCTTCTCGCCTGCGGCCATCGCGGCGCGGTCGTTGTAGATCTTGGCCACGCGCGACTGCATTTCAATCGCTTCCGGCACGGTGCTGATGCGTTTGGCCAGCGCCTGCAGGCGTTTCAGATCCAGCGTCGCCGGATAGCTTTCGTCCCACTCGTGGTTCAGGTAAGGCGACCAGGTAAAGGAGTGCAGGCTCATCGGACGCCATTCCGGCACCACGCATTCACCGGCATCCAGCGCGTCGCGATAGAGATTGACCATCTCCGTCGCGTCTTCCAGGCTGGCGACCTGTTCCGCTTCCAGACGGTCGGCGTAAAGCTTACGCGGCGTCGGATGCTTTTTGATTTTCTGGTACATCACCGGCTGCGTTGCGCTTGGCTCGTCGGCTTCGTTGTGGCCGTGGCGGCGGTAGCAAACCAGATCGATAAAGACGTCGCGCTTGAAGGTGTTACGGAAATCAAGCGCCAGGCGGGTAACAAACGCCACCGCTTCCGGATCGTCAGCGTTGACGTGGAAGATCGGCGCCAGCACCATTTTACCGATGTCGGTACAGTACTGCGTGGAGCGCGCATCCTGCGGATTAGACGTGGTGAAACCAATCTGGTTGTTGATCACGATGCGCACGGTGCCGCCAACTTCATAGCCGCGTGCCTGCGACATGTTCAGGGTTTCCTGCACCACGCCCTGGCCGGTAACGGCCGCGTCGCCGTGGATGGTGATCGGCAGCACTTTGCTGCTGCGCGGCTCGTCCAGACGATCCAGACGGGCGCGAACCGATCCCATGACTACCGGGCTGACGATTTCCAGGTGCGACGGGTTAAACGCCAGCGCCAGATGCACCATGCCGCCTTCGGTTTCCACGTCGGACGAGAAGCCCATATGGTATTTCACGTCGCCGGTGCCGAGATGCTCTTTATGCTTGCCGGAGAACTCGTCGAACAGGTCCTGCGGCTTTTTGCCCAGCACGTTGATCAGCACGTTCAGACGACCACGGTGCGCCATACCCAGCACCACTTCGCGCGTGCCGCTTTTGCCCGCGTGACGGATCATCTCGTTCAGCATCGGCACCAGCGCATCGCCGCCTTCCAGCGAGAAGCGTTTCGCGCCGGGGAATTTCGCGCCCAGATAGCGCTCCAGCCCTTCCGCAGCGGTCAGCTGTTTCAGAAAGCCTTTTTTCTCATCCGTAGAGAAAGAGGCCTGGCCCGCCACCGATTCAATGCGCTGCTGGATCCAGCGTTTCTCTTCGGTGTTGGTGATATGCATATATTCCGCGCCGATCGAGCCGCAGTAGGTTTGCTGCAGCAGGCTGAACAGATCGGCCAGCTTCATCGTATCTTTGCCGAAGGCGAAGGAACCTACGTTAAAGGTTTCCTGGAAATCGGCCTCGGTCAGATCGTGAAACGCGGGATCCAGATCCGGCACCGGCTCCTGTTTCCACAGGCCCAGCGGATCGAGATTGGCCTGCTGATGGCCACGGAAGCGGAAGGCGTTAATCAGCTGGAGCACCTTCACCTGCTTGGCGTTGGTGTCGGGATCGCTGACGGAAGAGGTATAGCGAGAGGCATCTTTCGCCAGACGCTTGAAATATTCGCGAGTGGTGGAGTGGAATTGCTCTGGCCTGACTCCGTGACCCGGAAGCTGCTGAAACAGCGTTTTCCAGGCCGCATCGACAGAGTCAGGATCGGTCAGATAGTCCTCATAGAGCTGCTCTATATAGGTCTGATTCGCGCCGGCCAGCCAGGAGGAGTCCAGCCAGGGTTTCATCGCGCTGTTCTGCATTGTGATCCCTTAAAGCATTACGCTTTTTTGTTGCCGTGATTATGTAACGGAACAGCTAAGCCCCGCGCCGCGTCAGCGGCTTGCCCTCGGCCGTGTTCCGCTTAAGCAAAACCCGGCCTGATAAAACGACCGGGAGCCAGGCTCCCGGACGGTCTGCGCTTAAGCGCTTCGCGCCAGCAGCATCGACTTGATATGGCCGATGGCGCGCGTCGGGTTCAGCCCTTTCGGACAAACGCTGACGCAGTTCATAATGCTGTGGCAGCGGAATACGCTGAACGCATCGTTAAGGTCATCCAGGCGTGCACCGGTTTCCGTATCGCGACTGTCGATCAGGAAACGGTAGGCCGCCAGCAGCCCCGCCGGCCCGATAAACTTGTCCGGGTTCCACCAGAACGACGGGCAGGAAGTGGAACAGCACGCACAAAGAATACACTCGTACAGGCCGTCCAGTTTTTCCCGCTGTTCCGGCTGCTGCAGGTGCTCGCGAGCCGGTGGATTTTGCCCATTATTCAACAGGTAAGGCTTAATTTTCTCATATTGAGTGTAGAACTGGCCCATGTCTACTACCAAATCGCGGATGACCGGCAATCCAGGCAGGGGACGGATCACAATTTTACGTTTTCCCGCGCCGAGCGCGGAAACCGGCGTAATGCAGGCCAGGCCGTTCTTACCGTTCATATTGATGCCGTCGGAGCCGCAGACGCCTTCGCGGCAGGAGCGACGGAAAGCCAGCGTCGGATCTTTCTCTTTCAGACGGATTAGCGCATCCAGCAGCATCATATCGCGCCCTTCTTCCGACTCCAGGCTGTAGTCCTGCATCCGCGGCGCGTCATCGACGTCCGGGTTATAACGATAAACTGAAAATTCGATTCTCATCATATGCTCCGCGAACTAGTAGGTACGGGCTTTCGGCGGGAAAGCCGCGCGCAGTTTCGGCTCCATGTTCACCTCACGGCGAGTCATGCTTTCGCTCTGCGGCAGATAGACGCTGTGGCACAGCCAGTTTGCGTCGTCACGTTCCGGGTAATCGAAGCGGCTGTGCGCGCCACGGCTTTCCGTACGGTAGTTGGCGGCAACCGCGGTGGCGTAAGCCGTTTCCATCAGGTTATCCAGCTCCAGACACTCAATACGCTGGGTATTGAAGTCAGGCGAACGGTCGTCCAGACGGGCGCTTTTCAGCCGCTCGCGCAGGACTTTCAGCTCTTCCAGACCTTTTGCCATCGCGTCGCCTTCGCGGAATACCGAGAAGTTGTTCTGCATGCAGGTTTGCAGCGCTTTACGCAACTCGGCAGGATCTTCGCCGGTTTCGTTATTGTTCCAGCGGTTCAGGCGCGCCAGCGAGGCGTCGATCTCTTCGTCGGTAGCGTCCAGCAGCTCGCCCTGCTCCAGCATCGACTGCTGTAAATGCAGGCCAGCCGCGCGGCCAAATACCACCAGGTCCAGCAGCGAGTTGCCGCCGAGACGGTTAGAGCCGTGTACGGATACGCAGGCGATTTCGCCTACGGCAAACAGACCCGGCACCACGACGTCTTCGCCCTGCTCGTTCAGCGTTATCGCCTGGCCGGTCACTTTGGTCGGAATGCCGCCCATCATATAGTGGCAGGTCGGGATAACCGGAATAGGCTCTTTGACCGGATCGACGTGGGCAAAGGTGCGGGAAAGCTCCAGGATACCCGGCAGACGCGCTTCCAGCACATCTTTACCCAGATGATCGAGCTTCAGCTTGATATGCGGGCCCCACGGGCCTTCGCAGCCGCGGCCTTCGCGGATTTCGATCATCATCGAGCGGGCAACCACGTCGCGTCCGGCCAGATCTTTGGCGTTAGGCGCGTAGCGTTCCATAAAGCGCTCGCCGTGCTTGTTCAGCAGGTAGCCGCCTTCGCCGCGACAGCCTTCCGTCACCAGCACGCCCGCGCCAGCAATGCCGGTCGGGTGGAACTGCCACATTTCCATATCCTGCACCGGCACGCCGGCACGCAGCGCCATGCCCACGCCGTCACCGGTATTGATGTGTGCGTTGGTGGTGGACTGATAGATACGGCCTGCGCCGCCGGTCGCCAGCACGGTGGCTTTTGCTTTAAAGTAGACGACTTCGCCATCTTCGATATTCAGTGCGGTACAGCCGACCACCGCGCCGTCGGCGTTTTTCACCAGATCCAGCGCATACCACTCGGAGAAGATGGTGGTCTTGTTTTTCAGGTTCTGCTGATAGAGCGTATGCAGCAGCGCGTGGCCGGTACGGTCAGCCGCTGCCGCGGTACGTGCCGCCTGCTCGCCGCCGAAATTTTTCGACTGGCCGCCGAACGGACGCTGATAGATACGGCCATCGTCCAGACGGGAGAACGGCAGGCCCATATGCTCCAGCTCCAGAATCGCTTCCGGGCCGGTTTTGCACATATATTCAATGGCGTCCTGGTCACCGATATAGTCGGAACCTTTCACCGTGTCGTACATATGCCATTCCCAGTTGTCTTCATGACTGTTGCCCAGCGCGACGGTAATACCGCCCTGCGCGGACACGGTGTGGGAACGGGTCGGGAATACTTTAGATAACAGGGCACAGGTCTGGCCCGATTGGGAAATTTGCAGTGCGGCACGCATACCTGCACCACCTGCGCCGACTACGACGGCATCAAATTCTCTGACTGGCAACTTCATTTTTTACACACCCCACACAACGACGGTTCCATAAATCGCATAGACAAACAGCACTACCACAATCGCCATCTGCAACAGCAGACGCGTCGCCAGATGTTTGATGTAGTCTGTCAGCACCTGCCACATCCCTATCCAGCCATGCATCAGAATGGAGAACAGCGTCAGCAGCGTGAACACTTTCGTTACGGAGGAGGCAAAAAAACCGCGCCAGATGTCGTAAGTCAGCGTGTCCGTCATTACGATAAAGCCGAGGATGTAAAGGATGTAGAGCGTCATCACAATAGATGTGGCGCGCACCAGCAGCCAGTCGTGAACGCCGTTGCGTCCTAATGCGGAAGCGTTGCTTAACATACGAGGACTCCAGCCAGAATTGAAAGCACGACGGTGATACCAAAGCAGATTTGCGCCGAACGCGTTCCCACCACCTGCGTCTCTGCCAGGTAGCCAAAATCCATTAACATATGACGTATCCCGCCGACGGTATGGTACGCCAGCGCGGTGAGAATGCCCCACATGATGAATTTAACGAAGAAGCTTTGCATAACGGCAGACGCCTGCAAAAAGCCTTCGGGCGACGACAGCGACAGGCCCAATAACCAAAGCAGTATGCCCAAGGCAACAAACGTAATGACGCCGGACACGCGGTGGAGAATGGACGCGATTGCGGTAACGGGAAACCGGATCGTTGAGAGATCCAGGTTGACAGGTCTTTGTTTTTTCACGGTTTTGCCCACAGAGCCTTTCTTATTTTGCTTCCTCCGGTCCTGAAGGTGACAGCCAAATACATAAGCATTCGGACTGTGAACCGGCACCAAAACAGCAACATCCAGTGTTAATTGTGGCGCTAAAACGCTGGGTGGCTCCTGGTGTCAGGGTATTCCGGAGACCTGGCGGCAGTATAGGTCGATCACAATCTCATTACAATTCCCCTACAAACATCTTGGTGAAAAATAGATGGAACAGTGATCTCACTCACGTTTTTCACAAATTGTACAAATTTAATTATCTGATTTGACAAAACTTCAACATTTTTGTTACAAACTGAGCGCGAAAAGTTCTATGATGCACAAAAGTTATGGGGATACACTTTCCCCTAAGCACAAGTTATGTAACATTGGTGAGCTAAACTTATTAAGCATCAGGTTAACAAGTTACGACCATACCGAATCTTTAACAACTGCTAAACAAAGCCTGATTGTGCCCTTCCGGCCCATAGGCGCCGTCACTCTGTACCCTGCACGTAATAAGATGCCACAGAGTTGATACTGCTTACCCGCAGCGGTGGACATAACGGCGTTTCAGATGTCATAGATTCATCGACAAGGCGCTAAGGAGACTTAAATGGCTGATAAAAAAGCAACGCTTAACCTGCCCGGCGAAGACGCTATCGAACTCGACGTACTGAGCGGCACGCTAGGCCAGGAAGAGATCGATGTCCGTAGCCTCGGTTCTAAAGGTTATTTCACTTTTGACCCGGGCTTTACCTCCACCGCCTCTTGCGAATCCAAAATTACCTATATCGACGGCGACGAAGGCGTTCTGCTGCACCGTGGATACCCTATCGACCAGCTGGCGCTGCACTCTAACTACCTGGAAGTGTGCTATATCCTGCTGAATGGCGAAGCGCCAACCAAAGAGCAGTTTGAAGAGTTCAGCACTATCGTTACCCGCCACACCATGATCCACGAGCAGATCCACCATCTGTTCCGCGGCTTCCGTCGTGATTCTCATCCGATGGCGGTCATGTGCGGCGTAACCGGCGCGCTGGCGGCTTTCTATCACGATGCAATGGACGTGAATATCGAGCGTCACCGCGAAATCGCCGCTTTCCGTCTGCTGTCGAAAATGCCGACCGTGGCCGCCATGTGCTACAAGTATTCCATCGGCCAGCCGTTCGTCTATCCGCGCAACGACCTTTCCTATGCCGGTAACTTCCTGAACATGATGTTCTCTACGCCTTGCGAAGAGTACGTGGTCAACCCGGTGCTGGAACGCGCCATGGATCGTATTCTGATCCTGCACGCGGATCACGAGCAGAACGCCTCCACTTCTACCGTGCGTACAGCTGGTTCTTCCGGCGCTAACCCGTTCGCCTGTATCGCTGCGGGCATCGCTTCCCTGTGGGGACCGGCGCACGGCGGCGCCAACGAAGCCTGCCTGCGTATGCTGGAAGAGATCAAAACGGTTGAGCATATCCCGGAATTCCTGCGTCGTGCGAAAGACAAGAACGACTCTTTCCGCCTGATGGGCTTCGGCCATCGCGTGTATAAGAACTACGATCCGCGCGCCACGGTGATGCGTGAAACCTGTCACGAAGTGCTGAAAGAGCTGGGCATGAAGGACGACCTGCTGGAAGTGGCCATGGAGCTGGAGCATATTGCGCTGAACGACCCGTACTTTATCGAGCGCAAACTCTATCCGAACGTCGATTTCTATTCAGGCCTGATCCTGAAAGCGATGGGTATCCCTTCCTCTATGTTTACCGTTATCTTCGCCATGGCGCGTACGGTCGGCTGGATCGCCCACTGGAAAGAGATGCACGACGACGGCATTAAAATTGCCCGTCCGCGTCAGCTTTACACCGGCTACGATCAGCGCGATTTTAACTCGTTGACCAAATAAGGCTAACGTTGCTATGAGAAGCGCCGCAATGCGGCGCTTTTTTTATGTCTGACAGCCCGGACACCAGTAAAAAGGCCGTGAAGAGAGCGAGGTTTTCTCAATGATGCCACCGCAGCGCTCGCACGGTTTGCCCGCCCGATGAAAAACTTTAAAGCTGAACAGCGCGCCATGATGCTTGTTTTCTTTTGCCACGCCACGCGTCTGGTAAGAAAGCCGGGGGATGGCCAGCAGCGCTTCCGCCAGCTTGTCCAGCTGCGCCTCGTCTAAATCCTGTGCCTTATGCTGCGGCGCCAGACCGGCGTGCCAGAGGATCTCTACCCGCAGATAGTTGCCTAAACCCGCCAGGAAAGCCTGATCCAGCAGCAGGCCGCTGAACTGGCGCCGCCGGAAGCGCGGTGACAGCAGGCGCGCCTTGACCTCTTCCACCGTCAGCGTCATATCCAGCACGTCCGGGCCGACGCGCAGCAAAAAAGGATGGGCGGCCAGCGTATCCTGCGTCAGCAGTTCAATATCAGAGGCGCTATACAGCAGCAGCGTTTTATCTTCTGCCGCCAGCTTCACGCGCAGCACCCGATTGCTTTGCGGCTCGGTGCCGCTTTTAATCACGCGCCAGACGCCGTAAAGCTGGTTATGGCTGTAGAGGATCAATCCGTTGGAGAAATGCGTCAGTATCGCTTTGCCGCGCGTTTCGATCGCCTCTACCCTTTCGCCAATCAGCGAGGATTCGTAGGTTTTCAGTTGGGGAAAAGCAAACCAGACGTCGGTCAGCGTTTTACCCTTGATGGCTTTTTCCAGCTTGTCCGCCGCGCGGCGGATCTCAGGCCCTTCCGGCATGGTGCCTCCTTGTTATTGTGTGGCGCCGCCTTCCAGCTTTTTGTCCTCTTCCACGGTCAGCGCGATGCTCAGCGCCATCTCCAGCGCCAGCACTACCGTCTGGAGCGGCATACTGGCCGCGCCCGGATGCCTCACCGCCTGCTGCGGCAAATACGGCACGTGGATAAACCCACCGCGACCGCCCTGCTGCGCCTGGCGATGCAGCAAACCGTAAAGCACATGATTGCAAACGAAAGTCCCGGCCGTTTGGGATACCGCCGCGGGGATATCCGCCTCGCGGATACCTTCGACGATCGCCTTAATCGGCAGCGTGGCGAAATAAGCGGCCGGGCCGTCCGCAACGATGCGTTCATCAATCGGCTGTCTGCCCGCATTATCGGGAATACGCGCGTCGTCAATATTAATTGCCACGCGCTCGACCGTGATATTGGGCCGGCCGTTCGCCTGGCCGACCACGATCACCAGCTCCGGCTCCAGCTCATCCATCGCGTCGTTTAATACCTGAAGCGATTCACCAAATACGCAAGGCAGCTGTTTCGCCACCACGTGCGCGCCGCAGATCATTCTTTCATGCAGCTGGCTGACCGCTTCCCAGGAGGCGTTGACCAGCTCGCCCTCGAATGGCTCAAACGCCGCCATTAATACTGTTTTCATTGCCGCCTCACCGAAACATCAGAAACCAGAGAAGAAAAATATTGGTTATTAACAATAGCACGCCGGTCGGTATCTGAGCCTTGATCACCGCATTACGATCGGGCAGCTCCAGCAGCCGGGCGGGTACGATATTGAAGTTGGCGGCCATCGGCGTCATCAGCGAGCCGCAATAGCCGGAGAACATGCCGATCGCCGCCATCACGGCCGGGTTGCCGTGGTGCTGCAAGACCAGGATCGGGATGCCGATACCGGCGGTGACGATAGGGAAAGCCGCAAAGGCGTTGCCCATAATCATGGTCAGCAGCGCCATGCCTGTAGCGTAGGCCGCTACGGCGATAAAACGGTTGTCCACGGCAAGGTAAGTTTCCGTCAGATGCGCAATCGCCGTGCCCACCCCGGCGGTAGTAAACAGCAGGCCCAGCGTGGCGAGGATCTGCGGCAGAATAAAGGCCCAGCCGATAGCATCAAGCAGGCGGCGCGCTTCCTGTACGGACTGCGCGGGCGCTTCATGCGTCATTTTCAGCGCGATCAGCCAGCCCACCACGCAGCCAACCATCATAGAGAAAAGCGTGACCAGCGTGGCCTGATTGCCTTCCCCAAACAGCGCTACCCGTGCGCCCGGCAAATTATTAAACAGCAGCACGCCGGCAACCGTAACCACCGGGATGGCCAGCGCAGGCAGAAACAGCCGGTTGCGCAGGCGTTTGGCGCTCGCCTCGCGCTCCTGATGGCTGCGCTGATGGTAGGAGCCCAGCTTTACGCCGCCCAGACCGGCAATCAGCGCCATAATCACCACCACCACGCCGATAGCAATATGGAGCGAACGCGCGCCGAACCATGCCGATGCCCCGTCGCTGACCAGAAAAACCAGGCCGTAGAGCGCCCAGAACAGGCCGGTAGTCAGACGACGCGGATTAGCTTTGTCTCGCCAGGACATCACGGCGACCACCAGCAGGATCAAACCCGCCAGCCAGTAAAGATACTGTTGCTGAAACATCAGCGCCCTCCTTTGGCTTTCTGCGCCTGCGCATTCAGCGCGGCAAGCTCTGCCGCCAGGGTTTTATCCAGGCGACGCAGGCGAAAGGCGTGGATCAGAAAAGCGCAAACGGCGGTCGGGATGCCCCAGAGCGCTATCTGTAGCGGATCGGTCTGGATGCCCGCCGACTGCTGCATAAAATTATGCATAAAGATGATGGCGCCAAAAGCGACAAAGATATCCTCGCCGAAAAACAGCCCGACGTTATCGGTCGCCGCCGCCATAGCGCGCAGGCGATGACGCACTTCCGGCGGCAGCTCGCCGTAACGATTTTCGGTAGCGCCTTCCGCCATCGGCGCCAGCAGAGGACGCACCATTTGCGGATGGCCGCCCAGGCTGGTCAGCCCCATCGCCGCCGTCAGCTCACGCACCAGCAGGTAGACAATAAGCAATCTTCCCGCCGTAGCGCTTTTGATCTGCGCAATCCAGGCCTGGGCGCGCTCTTTCAGCCCGTGGCGCTCCAGCAGGCCTATCACCACTAAAGGCAACAGCAGGATCAGCGGCAGGTTGCGGGTATTGAGAAAGCCCGAACCCAGTTTTTCCAGAATATCGCCGATCGGCATTTTTGCCGCCAGCCCGGTGATTAAACCGGCGACCAGCACCACCAGCACCGGGTTAAAGCGCAGTAGAAAACCAACCACGATGGCAGCGATGCCGGCCAGCGGCCAGAGATTAACGACAGGATCCATTTATCCTCCTGATAAAGGCTGAAGCTTCCCGCTGCGTGCAGGAGCAATAAGGGAGACGGCCAGGCAAGCGGGCCGTCCGTAGCGATACGTCAGCCGTAGCTGACTGCAATATCTCGTGCGGCGAACGCCTCACGGAGCTGGCGGGCAAAGGCCAGCGCATGGGCGCCGTCGCCGTGCAGGCATACGGTTTGGGCATTGACGCTGACCCATTCGCCGCTGACGGCCCGCACTTTCCCCCGCTGCACTATCGCGAGCGTTTGTGCAATAGCCTGCTCGTCGCTCTCTATCAGCGCGCCGGGCTGCGAGCGAGGCACCAGCGAACCGTCCGCCTGGTAGCCGCGATCGGCAAAAACCTCCTCTCTGGTGGTCAGGCCCGCTGATTTAGCGGCGCGAACAGATTCGCTGCCCGCCAACCCCACCAGGATCAGGTGCGGATCGGCAGCCCTGACCGCCTGCGCGATAGCTTCCGCCAGCGAGGCGTCCTCAGCGGCCTGGTTGTAAAGCATCCCGTGCGGCTTCACATGCGTCACCTTGCCGCCTTCGCTGCGGGCAATAGCCTGGAGCGCGCCAATCTGATAAAGCGTCTGCGCATAAATCGTTTCAGCAGGCAGTGCCATACGCGTGCGGCCAAAGTTTTCGCGATCGGGAAAGCCGGGATGCGCCCCAATCGCCACGCCATACTCCAGCGCCCAGCGCACGCACTGCCGCATGGTTTCCGCGTCGCCCGCGTGAAAACCACAGGCGATATTGGCCGAGGAAACCAGCTGTAATAAGGCGCGATCGTTGCCGCAGCCCTCACCCAAATCGGCGTTTAAATCAATTTTCATGCGCTAATCCCCATGCCATTTGTTCCAGTACCCGATCGCGCTCGCGCTTCGCCTGCAGCGCTTCTTCCAGTGTGCAGTGCACAAAATGGATCGGCTCGCCCAGACGGATCTGCGCCAGATGATAGAGGTCGGCTTCAATCACGCAGGCGATACGCGGGTAGCCGCCGGTGGTTTGCGCATCCGCCATCAGCACAATCGGCTGGCCGTTAGGCGGCACCTGCACCACGCCGGGGATCAGCCCGTGCGACAGCATATCGCGCCCGGCTTCGCGCACCAGCGCGCGACCCTGTAAGCGATAGCCCATACGGTTGCTCTGCGGGCTGAGCTGCCAGCCCGTCCGCCAGAACAGCTCCCGGCTTTCGCGGCTGAATTCGTGGTATTCCGGGCCGGCCATCGCGCGAACGCGGTTGCCAAACAGCAGCTGGCGCACGCCCGCCGGTTTGCTGAATGTGCGCGCGGGTTCGCCCAGCGGCAGCCTGTCGCCGTCTTCAATCTGCCGTCCCGCAAAGCCGCCCAGGCCCGTTTTCAAATCGGTGCTGCAGGAGCCGAGCACGGGCACGGCGGCAAAACCGCCAGCCAGCGCCAGGTAGCTGCGCATCCCGCGCTGCGGCATTTTCAACGTCAGGCGCGATCCTTTGCGTACGGCGAGGCGCCAGCCCGTCCACACCGGTTTGCCGTCCAGCTCGGCGCTACAGCCCGCGCCCGTCAGCGCCATCCAGCCGTCCCGGGTAAACTCCGCGCAGAACTGGCCGAGCGTAATTTCCAGCACCGGGCTGTTCTGCTCATTGCCGACCAGCAGGTTGGCCGTCGCCATTGCCGGATAGTCCAGCGCGCCGCCGCTGCTGACGCCGAACTGACGCCAGCCGATACGGCCTGCGTCCTGTAAGGTGGTACTCATGCCAGCCCGAATAATATTCAGCACAGGCCCTCCTTTTGCGGAATAAAGCGTACCTGATCGCCGGGACGTAAAAGCGTCGGCGGCTGCTGTTCAGGCGTAAACAGAGCGATACTCGTCTGGCCAATTAGCTGCCAGCCGCCCGGCGCGGCAAGCGGATAAACGCCGGTCTGGCTACCGCCGATGCCCACGGATCCGGCCGGCACCTTCAGGCGCGGCTCCGCCCGCCGGGGCGTATGCAGCCGCTCGTCCAGGCCTGCCAGGTAAGGGAAACCGGGCTGGAAGCCGATAAAATAAACGGTATAGCGCCCCGCCGCGTGGGCTTCCACCACCTGCTGCGGCGTCAGTCCGCTTTGACGCGCCACCTCGTCCAGATCCGGCCCTGCTGCGCCGCCGTAGATAACGGGAATGGCGATATCCCGCGTTTCCAGCACCAGCGCTTCGCTTGTTTCCCACCAGCCCTGGAGCCACTCGATGGCGTCCAGCGCGTGCTGTTGCGGGTTGCTTAAAATCACCGTGATATTGTTCATGCCGGGAATGACTTCCGTGACTTCCGGCCGGCCGGTCAGACGCGCTGACAGGCCCCAGATACGCTGCTGGCTGCTGAGAGAGACAGGGGGTTCCAGCTCAAGCACTACCGCGCGCTCACCTGAAAGGTAACAACGTGCTCGTTGCAAAACACTCTCCCGGCCCGTTGATAAGGCCACCGTTTTCCAGAAAGAAGAAATAGTTATGCGGAAATGTCAGAGAAGTGTCAATAATCGATTAGCCAGGCGCGACACAGTGGCTACTATTACGGTTTCTGCATAAAGGAGGTAGCGATGAGCACGACATTCAAAATTCATTACGAACATCAGGCCGAAGGCCATCTGCATTCCGAAGAAGTGCTGTTGGAAAGCGAGGGCGAACCGACAGAGGAAGCCGTACAGGACGCGGTGCGCCAGGATATTGCGAAGCATCACGGCGCGGCAGAGTTTACGGTGATCTCAGTCGCACCCTACCCTTAAGCGGGCGTTGAGGTTAACAGGCGGCCACCGGGGCCGCCTGTCTGCTGTCAGGCGGGGTTGTCGATATCGATAAAGGTGACGTCCAGGCCATGCTGTGCCGCCAGCCATTCACCCAGCGCCTTGATACCGCCGCGCTCGGTAGCATGATGTCCGGCCGCAAAAAAGTGCAGGCCCTGCTCGCGCGCGCTGTGAATGGTTTGTTCGGAAACCTCGCCGGAAATAAAAGCGTCCACGCCGAAAGCCGCCGCGGCATCAATAAAGCCCTGGCCGCCGCCTGAGCACCACGCCACTTTGCGGATCAGCGCTGGCGCGTTATCGCCGCAGTGCAGCGGGTCGCGATGCAGGGTCTGGCCGATGCGTGCGGCAAGCTGCTCGCCCGTCAGCGGCTCCTGCAGCTCGCCCCAGAACACCAGCGGCATCACTTCGCCTTTGACCTCAATCCCAAACAGTTTCGCCAGCTGCGCGTTATTGCCCAGCTCGGGATGCGCGTCCAGCGGCAGATGCCAGCCGTAAAGGTTGATATCGTTCGCCAGCAGCGTTTTCAGCCGGTTGCGCTTCATGCCCTTAATCACCGGCGCTTCGCTTTTCCAGAAATAGCCGTGATGCACCAGCACCGCGTCCGCCTGTAAACGTACGGCCTCATCCAGTAGCGCCTGACAGGCGGTCACGCCGGTAACGATTTTCTGTACCTGCTCGCGCCCTTCTACCTGAAGACCGTTCGGCGCATAGTCGCTGAAGCTCGCGGTATTCAGCTGCTGGTTAACGATGTTTTCTAATTCACTGTTTTGCATAGGGCGTACACTCTTTTGCCGTTCTCAATGCGGCTACTTTAGCAGAGGGCGGCAAAACGCGCGGCTATTTCCTTGCCGCCTCGTAGGCCGCCAGCGCACGTTTGCGGGCCTCTTTGTGGTCAACGATGGGGTGAGGATAATCGAGCTGAACGCCGTTTTTCCGCGCCCATTCATGCGGCTGGTGAATATGCTGAACGGGCACCGCCTTCAGTTCCGGTAGCCATTGCCGAATGAATTCGCCTTCTTTATCAAAGCGTTCGCCCTGCGTAGTGGGATTGAAGATGCGAAAGTAAGGCGCCGCATCGTTGCCGCTGGAAGCGGCCCACTGCCAGCCGCCGTTATTCGCTGCCAGATCGCCGTCGATCAGCTGCGACATAAAATAGCGTTCGCCGATCCGCCAGTCGATCAGCAGATCTTTAATCAGGAAACTGGCGGTAATCATCCGCAGGCGATTATGCATCCAGCCAAGACTGTTCAGCTGCCGCATAGCGGCATCCACTATCGGATAACCGGTTTTGCCCTGCTGCCAGGCGGCCAGCTGGTCATCATTGCGCTGCCATTGCACCTTTTTTGTCCAGCTGATAAAGGGCTGATGTTTGCAGAGCGCGGGCCAGGCGACAATCAGGTGCCGGTAGAACTCGCGCCAGATAAGCTCGTTAAACCAGCTGAATATTTTGTCGTTTTCTAACGCGTCGGGATGCTCGCGCAGCAGGCGATGCAGGCACTGGCGCGGCGACAGCACCCCGGTAACCAGATAAACGGACAGGCGGCTCGTGCCGTCAATGGCCGGCGTGTCTCGCCTGGCCGCATACTCCGCGACCGGCTGCTGACAGAACTCGCGCAGACGTTGGATAGCCGTTTTCTCCCCTACCGGGAAAAGATCGGTATTAAAGTCTTCCTGCGGGTAATCAAATGGTTCCAGAGCGGGTAGTTTTTCCAGCGGCGCCTGAGCGCGCGGTTTGGGCGCGGGCGCGCATTCCGGCATCCCTTCATGCAGTCGGCGAACAAAAGCTTTGCTGAATGGCGTAAAGACTTTAAACATTTCCCGATTGCCTGTCAGCACGCTGCCGGGCGGCAGCAGACCGTCATCGAAGCCCTGCACAACTATATCCAGCTCGCTCAGTTCGCGTTCCGCTTGCGCATCGCGCTGGCGCTCGTTGACTTCGTGCTGATAGTTATAAAACAGGCTGTCGACATGATGCTCACGGCAGAAATCTTTCAGCGCTTCAACGGAGGCGGAAAAATCATCGCGCTGTAAATAGTGCAGCGGGATGCCTTTTTCTGCCAAAGCACCCTGGACATCGTGCAGGCTTTGATAAATAAAAGCGGCCTGCTTCGGTGACATATCATGCGATTGCCACTGTTTTGGCGTGGCGATATAGAGAACGAGCACTTCCGCATTGACATCGCTGCAGGCTGCATAAAGCGCGTAGTTATCGTGGATGCGCAGATCGTTGCGCATCCAGACCAGATGGGTGGCCATAGCTTTCCCTGTAATTAATGGCCGTAACGCAGGCGAAGCGCTTCCGGATAAGGCTCAAAATAGCGTTGCTGGGTAAGGTAAGGATCGGGATATTCCGACATATAGTGTTTGAGCAGCGTCATCGGCGCCAGCAGCGGTTGTAAGCCCTGACGATAGTGATCGATCAGCGAGGTCAGCTCCTCGCGCTGTTTGGCGTTCAGCTGCGGTCGGAAATAGCCCTGTACGTGCATCATCACATTAGTGTGGTTGCCGCGCGTGGCTTTATGCTTCAGCAGATCCATCAGGCGCTGACGATACTCAAAAGCAAAGGCTTCCAGTGAAGGCCACTGCTCAATAGCCGCCACAAAGCGACCAATCTCGCGATATTCCGGCTGTGAATGCGCCAGCAGCGTTAGCTTATAGCGGCTGTGAAAGGCAATAAGCTTGCCGCGCGTCAGGCCGCTGCGCCACAGCTGGTTAAATTCATGCAGCGTGTAAATGCGCTCAACAAAGTTCTCGCGCAGCACGGGATCGTGCAGCCTGCCGTCTTCTTCGACCGGCAGCCACGGCATTTGCTTCATCAGTTCACGCGTAAAGATGCCAACGCCTTCTTTACGGTTGTTGTTATTTTCTGGCTGGTAGACGCGCACCCGCTCCATGCCGCAGCTGGGCGATTTGGCGCAGACGATGTAGCCGCAAAGGTGATGCAGGCTGGCGATTTTTTTCTCGGAAAAGCTTTGCATTTCCTGGGTCAGCGGATCGCCTTTCCCGTTGCTGAAGCAAAGCTCAACGCTATTTTCGGCCGTTTCGGTCAGGCGCAGGGCCGGACGCGGCGTGGGCAGACCAATCGCCATTTCCGGGCAAACCGGTTCATAACGCATAAAAGGCGCCAGATCTTCGGCGGCAAAGGCGCAACGTTTGTGGCCGCCATCAAAGCGGACACTGTCGCCAAGCAGGCAGGCGCTGATGCCTACCGGAATTTTCTCACTCATACCTTTCTCCCCTTCGCTACTTTCATCATTAAGTGTAGCGGTTAAATCTGTACAAGACAAAATAAGTTGTACAACTTTATGGAAAGAATTGCTACCGGTGATTTATCGAAAAAAGGCCGGCCCACGAAAAACCTTACGGAACAAGGCAAAGCGGCAGGAAGAAAAGAAAAATGCCCCTAAAACGGGGCATTAACAGCGGTCTGAAGGCGGTGGAAAGATAAGAAGCATGCCCCGAAACCGGAGCATTAAGAAAAATCTAAAGCATGAGGATAAGGCGGCGTTAAAGCATGCGGGCGCGATTAATAAAAATCGGCAGCGGCCCTTTCCGCCTGCGCCAGCCACACGGGCTGCGTACTGGTTTTGCACCAGCAGCGATGCAGGTAGCTGTAAAAGCGCGAGCGGTCGCGATAAAAAAGCATAAAAGGCAGCGCGACAACACCGACCGCAAGCGTTGCCAGCCGACGCAGTAGAAGATGAGGCAGCGAGTATTGATGATAGAGATTCATACGCCCTCCGGAAAAGTAAAAGTCTGGCTAAAATAATACCGATCTGGCGATATATTTACCACTCATCCGACCAGATTAAATTAAAAATTATCCAGGTAAAGGCAATAAGTTAAATTAAAGTTAATTTAAATTAAATAAATAACAACTACGTTACATTGCATCTGTTTAAATATGGCCATAACCACCGCCCCGCGCCGTTGCAGCAAGCCTGTAGCCGCATGGCCACTGCCTGAAGGGGTTTAAGCAGTTTTGTACAGGGTAAATGCATTATTGTTCAACTGTTTAAGCTTGATGCTGTTTTATCACTGCGCCCTGTTTGTTCCAGCCACTCCCGGAACAGACGGCTTGGGTATACGAATAAGGGAAGTTCACAGCTTTAAAATCGGCTGAATTATTCGGGACATCCCGAAACAGGCAAAATTGGAATATAAAAAAGGCGCTAATAAATTAGCGCCTTTTATTTTCAGCCCTGATATCAGGCGTTTTTCAGTACTTCGCTAACAATTTCTACCGCTTCTTTCTCAATCTTCTCGCGGTGCTCGGCACCCAGGAAGCTTTCGCAATAGATTTTGTAGGCGTCTTCCGTACCGGACGGACGCGCTGCGAACCAGCCGTTCTCGGTCATCACCTTCAGGCCACCGATTGATGCGCCGTTGCCTGGCGCCGCCGTCAGGCGAGCGGTGATAGGATCGCCCGCCAGCGTATCGGCGCTGACCATTTCCGGCGACAGCTTCGACAGCGCCGCTTTTTGCGCGGAGGTCGCAGAAGCCTGCAGACGGTTATAGCTTGGTGCGCCAAAGCGCTCCGCCAGCTCGTTATAGTGCTGCTGCGGATTTTTACCGGTCACAGCGGTGATCTCGGCGGCCAGCAGGCACATGATGATACCGTCTTTGTCCGTTGACCAAGGCGTACCGTCAAAACGCAGGAAGGAAGCGCCCGCGCTCTCTTCGCCGCCGAAGCCGAAACTGCCGTCGAACAGGCCGTCAACGAACCATTTGAACCCTACCGGCACTTCCACCAGCTTACGGCCGATGTCGTTGACCACGCGGTCGATCATCGCGCTGGAGACCAGCGTTTTGCCGACGGCAACCTCTTTGCCCCACTGCGGACGGTGCTGGAACAGATAGTTAATAGCAACGGCCAGGTAATGGTTAGGGTTCATCAGGCCCGCAGGCGTAACGATGCCGTGGCGGTCATAGTCCGGGTCGTTGGCAAACGCCAGATCGAACTTATCACGCAGCGCCAGCAGGCCCGCCATCGCGCTTTCGGATGAGCAGTCCATACGGATCACGCCGTCTTTATCCAGGTGCATAAAGCGGAACGTCTGGTCGACCGAATCGTTAACGATAGTCAGATCCAGATTGTAATATTCCGCGATACGCTGCCAGTAGGCGATGCCGGAGCCGCCAAGCGGATCGACGCCGATTTTCAGGCCCGCTTTCTGAATAGCCGGAATATCGATGATCTGCGCCAGACCTTCGATATAAGGCTGGATCAGATCTTTTTCCTGCAGATGGCCGCTTGCCCAGGCTTCGTCCAGCGCCATGCGCTTAACATCTTTCAGGCCGTCTTTAATCAGCTGGTTAGCGCGATCTTCCACCACTTTAGTGACGTTAGTATCGGCCGGGCCACCGTTTGGCGGATTGTATTTGATGCCGCCATCTTCCGGCGGGTTATGCGAAGGCGTGATAACGATGCCGTCAGCCTGCGCGCCGCCGGCTTTGTTGTGCTCAAGGATAGCGTTAGAGATGGCAGGCGTCGGCGTGTAGCCGTTGTCCTGCTGTACAATCACATCCACGCCGTTCGCCGCCAGCACTTCCAGTACGGAAATAATCGCCGGTTCGGACAGCGCGTGCGTATCTTTACCCACGTAGCAAGGGCCGGTAACGCCGTTCTTTTTGCGCTCTTCCGCAATCGCCTGCGCGATAGCCAGAATGTGCGTCTCGTTGAAGCTCTGTCGGCCTGCGCTACCGCGATGGCCGGACGTGCCGAATTTCACCGCGTGTTCCGCGTTGCCTGTTTCCGGCTGCAGGACGTAATACTGCGAGGTCAATTGTGCAACGTTAATCAAATCGCTCTGCTGTGCTGGCTGCCCGGCACGGGGGTGACTGGCCATTGGCGCTTCTCCCTGACGCTGTGTTTAGAGTGTGCCGCAAACCTTGTCCGCCAGTTCCGTCGGGAACTGCATGGACGACATGATATGTTCAATCATGCTGCGTTTACGGCCTGTGTTGGTGTTGGTGATCACCCAATACGGCGTGCCGGGAATATGCTGCGGCTTGGTATGGGTGCCGTTCTGTACCAGGGTTTGCTGATTGCCTGCAAAGTAGACGCGCGTACGACCATGCAGTGACTCGGTCGCCGCGGCAAATGCTTTGGGATCCAGATTGTATAAAGTCGACAGGATCAGCATAAAACGGTTTACCGCTTTTTTCTGCTCCGCATACTCGTCCGACAGCAGCAGCTCGCGCACGGCGCGAACGCGATCCTGCGGGCGAGACGTCTCTTTCACCACGGTTTCCTGTACGCTGGCGACAGGCGCGGGCGCAGCCGTAACAGCAGGTGCCTTCGGCGCTGCCTGACCAGCAGAAAATTTCAGCATACGACGTAAAATGTCGGAGGCGCTTTCACCAATATGCTGAGTGTGGCTGGCGATATAACGGTAGAGCTCTTCGTCGACTTCAATAGTTTTCATCTTGATCCAGTACGATTATTGCTGATAAGAGCCGGTTAGCGACCTGTTTTACCCAGGCGCGGACGGACCAGCTCTAACACGAGGATTATAAAGTTAAATCCTGCCGGGTTGTAGCGCCAGCCCCAATTGCGGACAAAAGTCGGAATATGCCGTAAAAAGATCGGGTCTGTCGCGGCGGCAGAAAATCGCTGTTTTATGATAACCTAACCCCTCGTTTCCTCCGTAAGAAGTTTGCCATGAAATTGAATTTCCGCCTGCAATCTGAACAAACGACCGTTTCTGACGCGCCCGTGGTGCTTATTCACGGCCTTTTCGGCAACCTGGATAACCTTGGGGTGCTGGCGCGCGACCTGAAAGCGGATCGCCGCATTATTCAGGTGGACGTCCGAAATCATGGCCTTTCGCCGAGGTCGGATGAAATAAGCTATGCCGCAATGGCGCGCGACGTGCTGGAAACGCTGGATGAGCTTGATGCCGACCGGTTTGATATTATAGGCCATTCCATGGGCGGGAAAATCGCCATGACGCTGGCTTCCCTTGCCCCGGAACGCGTCGGGCAGCTGGTGGTTATCGATATTGCGCCGGTGGCCTACCGGGAACGCCATCACGACGCGATTTTCGCCGCGCTGGCCGCCGTCAGCGAAGCGGGCATTACCCGCCGGAGCGAAGCCGCCGCGCTGATGCGTCAGACCATAGAGGAAGAAGGCGTCATTCAGTTTCTGCTTAAATCGTTTCAGGACGGCGAATGGCGTTTCAACGTGCCGGCGCTCTGGCAGCACTACGATCGGATTATCGGCTGGGAAACGCTGCCCGCCTGGCCACATCCCACGCTGTTTATTCGGGGCGAACATTCGCCTTATCTACAGGAAGCGTATCGTGACGCGCTGCTGGCCCAGTTCCCTGCCGCCCGCGCCCACGTGATTACCGGCGCGGGTCACTGGGCGCATGCCGAGAAACCTGATGCCGTTTTGCGCGCCATCCGCCGTTTTTTTGCCCTGTGAAAACAAATGTTTCAGTAAAAGGCTAAATAATTGTCGTCGCGACTTTCGCTGGGGTATGATGGCGCGCTAAAATTTGTCGACGGCACCGGCCGCAAACGCTAACGGCTCAATCCATCAGAACTCCAGCCTTCAGTATCACGATTCTATGGCAAAAGAAAACACGGACCGCACCACGATCGATCTGTTCGCAGACGAGCGTCGACCGGGACGACCCAAAACCAATCCACTGGCACGTGATGAGCAGTTGCGCATTAACAAACGCAACCAGCTTAAGCGTGATAAAGTGCGCGGGCTGAAGCGCGTAGAACTGAAAATGAACAGTGACGCAGTTGACGCCCTGAACCAGCTCGCCGAGCAGCGTAATATGAGCCGCAGCGAACTGATAGAAGAGATGGTCATGGCGCAGTTAGCCAGGCCTGAGCGCTGAAGCACGCGCTACGGTAAAGCACAAAGCGACAAATGCAGGCGGATTAGCCGTTTATCCCCCTGTTGCTGTCTGCTATTATTGCCCTTAACATTTTCAGGCTAGCCGCCGCATATCATTAAGTTTCAAGAGGTTATTAAACTCATGGCAATCGTAGGCATTTTCTTTGGCAGCGATACGGGCAATACGGAAAACATTGCAAAAATGATCCAGAAGCAGCTCGGTAAAGAGGTGGCTGAAGTTCATGATATCGCTAAAAGCAGCAAAGAAGACCTTGAAGCCTTTGATATTTTGCTGCTGGGCATCCCGACCTGGTACTACGGTGAAGCGCAGTGCGACTGGGATGATTTCTTCCCTACGCTGGAAGAGATCGACTTCAACGGCAAGCTGGTCGCGCTGTTTGGCTGCGGCGATCAGGAAGATTACGCGGAATATTTCTGCGACGCGATGGGCACTATTCGCGACATTATCGAGCCTAACGGCGCGGTGATCGTCGGCCACTGGCCGACAGAAGGCTATGATTTCGAGGCCTCTAAAGGCCTGGCGGACGATACCCATTTCCTTGGCCTGGCCATTGATGAAGATCGCCAGCCGGAGCTGACCAACGAACGCGTTGAAAAGTGGGTCAAACAGATTTCTGACGAGCTTCAGCTCCAGGATATTCTCGAAGCGTGATAGCATTGGCCCGCTGTACGAATCCACAGCGGGCCAATGGTTTTTCCTATAGAAGTGATAGATACATATTTGTAACTTTTACCGTCAAAACGGTAGAATAGCACTGCTCCGCCTCCGCTTCTGCGGCGCCGAAAACCAGGCAGAGCGAACTGACAACCCAGCGTAAATGGGTGCTTGCTTTTCCGGACGTAACGACTTCTTATCCTTACATCCCCTGATGGTTTTGCATCTCCGCTGTGGTTTCTTCAAGGCATCGGTTCTATAATGAGACGCTCAGCTTTTGCGTCGACCGATGCTCACGGCTTCTCAGCCACTTAGTGACCAGCAAAGTAACAGGACAATATCCGCATGACTGACAATAACACCGCATTAAAGAAGGCCGGCCTGAAAGTCACGCTTCCTCGACTGAAAATTCTGGAAGTGCTTCAGGAACCAGAGTGCCATCACGTCAGTGCGGAAGATTTGTATAAACGCCTGATCGACATGGGCGAAGAGATTGGCCTGGCGACGGTTTACCGCGTTCTGAACCAGTTTGACGATGCGGGCATCGTGACCCGTCATAACTTCGAAGGCGGCAAGTCCGTGTTTGAACTGACCCAGCAGCAGCATCACGATCACCTGATCTGCCTGGACTGCGGCAAAGTAATCGAATTCAGCGACGAGTCTATTGAATCCCGCCAGCGTGATATTGCGACGAAGCACGGTATCAAACTCAGCAACCACAGCCTCTATCTTTACGGTCACTGCGCCACCGGCGACTGCCGTGAAGACGACACGCTGCACGATAAGTAATCGATTTCAATAAAAAACCGGCGATCGCTCGCCGGTTTTTTTTGCCTGCGCCCCGCCTATTTCAGGCTTTCCACGCGGCTGAAGCGCTTGCCGTCGCTACTGACGGCGCGGATCAACACCTCGCCGGAAACCGACGGGCGGGCGCTGTCATGATAGCGCTGCCAGCTGTTGCCACCGTCCAGCGAGTAGTCAATAGCCACGCCCGGCAGGGCGATATTGGCTGCCAGCTTGCCCGCGACAAGACGTGCGCCCGGCTGCGGCAGACGATAGTGGATCCCGGCTTTATCCATTTTCGGCAGCTCGCGCTGGCCCAGCAGGTTTGCATAACGCTGCCAGTCCTTATTCAACGCCGCCCGATCGACATGCCGCGTTTCGCCGCCTTTATACTCACGTCCGGCCTGGTAAGTCTGCTCCCAGGCAGCACGATGCCAGCCGCGCTCCGCCACGGCCAGCGCGCGTGGGAAAATCATCCATTCCATCTGCTCGTCGGTACGTACGGTTTCGCTCCAGAGCTGGGCTGAAATCCCATACACGCCCGGCCAGGGCTTATCGGATTTAGCATCAAAGAAGTTACCGTCGCGATCCACCGATGTCTCTGCATTCTGCGGCATATTGTCCGGCGCGAAGCTGAACATTTTGCGCTCGTCGTTGAAGCGGGTGCCCCAGTAATAGCCTCTTTCCAGCGGATTGACCTCATAAGGGAAATCCATATAAAGGTAATCCGGGTTGGAGACGGTGACTTCGTAGCCTTTGTTAGCCCAGTCGTTAACGGTGTCAAAGCCGCCCCAGAAAAGCGTGTCCCAGAAATTAACGCCGATGCGCCTGGTCGCAAAGTCTTTAGCGCCCTTCGCATCCTTCAGGCCATCCTGCCACGCCTGCATCTTTTCAATACCGTGCGCGTTTACCCGCTCGCTGACCTTTTTGCCAAAGTAGCTGGGCAAATGATCCATATCCGCGACCTTGCCCGATTTCACCAGTGCCTGACAAACCTGCGATTTCGCCCAGGGTTTATCTTCCTTACTCAAATCGACCCTGCCCTTGCCCGCTTCGGGACTGGCCGCATCGGTATAGCCAACGCCCAGGCGGATGTTTTTCGCCTCGTCGCCGCCAAAGTGCCAGGTGGTCAACGGCGCGCCGGCCGCCTGATGCATCGCCTGGATTTCGCTAATCACCTTATCAACAAAACGCATGGAGGATTCCAGGCACGGATTCAGATAGCTGGTGCGATCGTAAAACTGTACGGAGGTGGTGTTCGAAGTATCGGTTGGATCGACCAGGCGATACTCGTTTGCCTCTTTGGTCTTACCCTCTTTCATCAGCCGGTTGTAGCGGGCTTCCATAGAAATCACCGCCGCCCTGGCATGAGCAGGCATATCGATTTCCGGGATGACTTCGATGCGGCGCGCTTTGGCATAGCGCAGGATAGCAATGTAGTCGTCGCGGGTCAGATAGCCATTGCCCTGCGCGTCGGCGAAAGGCCCGGATCCCAGCTGCGGCAGCAGACAGCGCTGCTCCGTCAGATCGTGGCAGCGTCTGGCACCAATATCAGTCAGCTCCGGCAGGCCGGGGATCTCAATACGCCAGCCTTCATCATCGCTCAGATGAAAATGGAATTTATTGAGTTTAACCGCCGCCATCTGATCCAGCAGGCGCAGCACCGCCTCTTTGCTGTGGAAGTTACGGCCGATATCGAGAAAAATACCGCGATAGGCCATGCGGGGCGCATCGGTGACGTCCAGGGTAGCGATCTTTTGTTCGCCGCTGGCCGACAGCAGCGACAGAATGGACATCATGCCGTAGTAGATGCCCGCCTCGTCAAAACCTTCTACCTGTGCTTCCTGCGCGCGGATGCTCAACCTGTAGGCGCCGGAAACCGCCTCTTTGCCCGTGAAAGCGGCGGGTGCAAGCCTGCTTTTAATCACGTAGCCCTGCCCATTTTCTGCCAGACCCAGCAGCGCAAAACGATCCCTTACCGCTTCTGCAGAATCGGCGTTAAGCCCGGTCAGCTCGAACTGCACGCCCCGGCTTAAATCGGCATCTTCCGCATGAAGGGTAGTATGCAGCGGCGTCGGCAGGATCTGTCCGCGCAGCGCTTCGGCAGCGAGCTGCGCCGTATCACTGTTTTTTTCAAAGCGGCTGACAGGCGTCATCAACACGTTGCGATCGTCGGCCGTCCGCTTCCAGTAGTTATCCATTGGCGAGACAAACGAGGTCAGATCTTCCGTATCGGTGCTGGCAATGATTTTAGGCTGGGCGTTTTCAGAAGTAACGTACCAGCGCGGCATCACGTCCGTGATAAACAGCTGCCAGTATTCGTTAACAATGGGAATATCCACCGATTCACCGGCGGCGAAACCCTTGAATTTTTCGGTTGGCTCCAGCCGCGTCAGATCGCCTACCACATGCACCATGCGGAACTGGTCGTTGTCCACCCGCAGCGTCTGACGAATATTGGGCAGCCAGATAACCCAGTCTTTACTGGTTAGCGCTTCGCCGGGGTTAGTTAAGGTAATCGTTGCCCGATTGCAGGAGGCCCAGTCGGCCCCCAGCGCGGCACAATCAACGCCGTGCAGCGCGGCATGGTTATCGTTAACGGTATACTTTACGCCAAACTGGCTGATTTGATCGACGACGCGTTGATCCGCAACGGCGCTGCCGCTGGCCATCGCCATCATCAGCGCTGTCGCCACCAGTGTTAATCTCACTTTTTTCATCTCTTTCCTCATCCGCTAGTTAAATTTTTTGCCGTTAGCGGAAAAGCGCTTATTCCCCGTCTGATGCGCTTTTGCCGCGGCCGGGTCTGGCAGCATGGGGCATCAGAACACGGTGAAAGGCGCGATCACGGTCAGCCTCACGTCCTTCTCATCCTGGAACATATTGCCGTAGCCGTTGCTGAAGCTCGGGATATCAGAGTGGTTTTTGTAACGGGTATAGTGCAGGTTGACCTGCGTATCTTTGGCGCGACCATGCTGTACCGTGTAGCGCAGATCCATGTTCCAGGCGGATTCGCGGCGGCGCATGCTTTGATCGTAAATCGGATCCGTGGACGGACGGGCATCCCAGCCGTAAGCGTAAGAAGTACCTACCGCCCAGCCCGGCATTTGCCAGCCTTTCAGGTCATACATCACTCCTCCATACAGCGCCTTCTGCCCGTTGGCGTTAAAGTCGCTGCGGGAATCCCACCAGACGTCGTTACGTCCGTTGGAGGTCGCCCCTACCGGCGTCATGCGCGCCAGAAAAAAGCCCTGGTTGCCGTGGGCTTTTACCATGGTGCCCTCAACGCGAAAATCGAACGGGCCGGTTTTGTAGTTCAGCGTCACGGCCTGTAGCCAGGCCAGGCCATCATAAACATTATTGATATTGTTTACGCCGCCCTGTTCCTTATTACGCGCGCCGTAAAATTGCCAGCTGGTATGCAGATCGTTGCCGGCAACAGGAAACGCCCACGACACTTTGCTAAAATACTGCTCCATATAATTTTCGGCCTGGCCCAGCGCCCCTTCCAGCACCAGTTTGTTTTTAAAATCGTACTTTATTCCGATGGAATGAAGATATTTTATTTCAGTTTTTAAATCGGGTTTACGAAAATTATACATTTTACGATACCAGGGCGCTTTATATTCATCCGTCCACATATAGGAGAGGGAAAGCGCGCCCGCATTGTCAAAATCATAAACCGAGCCGGCTTCAAATCCGCGATAGGTGCCGGGTACAAACCCCCATTGCGGCGCGATTAATGTTTGTCCCTGCGGCTGAATATAACCGGCTCTTAACCAATAATTATCATGCTTCAGCTTAATAGCGGCTTTATAAAAGGAAGCACCGTCGGCGTCGCCATCAAATCTTTCGTCCCAGCGGCTTTTTGCGTTGCTGAAAGCAATTTCATTCGGCGCGGCAGGCCCGGTTCCCGCCAGCTGTAGCGAACCATTCACGCCCAGCTCTATACCAATAAAATCGGCCGCATAGCCTGAAGAGAAATCGAGGCTGCCGTTAAAAGTTGAATGGTGAAGATTTTCTGTGTACTGGCCATACTTATTATGAACCGGATCCATCTCTTTTCTGTCGCGTTGCCGCTGCCAGTAATAAATACCGCCCGTCAGCGTCGAGTCATCAATAAACCCGGCGGCGGAAGCAGCAGGAACATAAAAGTTTCCGGCAAGAGCAGATCCGCAGGCGACAGCCATCGCCAGCGCTTTTCGCGCTAAATTAACAGAGTGCATTGAGAAATCCTTCTCGAAAGAAATATAAACAATAAATAAATAATCGTAAAATATAAAAAATAACAAACAGTAATTAACCGACTGCGCGCTGATTATATTTACTGGTGAGGCAGCTGGCAATTAATAACAATTATTGTCGTTGTAAACTATGATGCAAAACAGGTTGTATTATATTTGTTTTTTAGCCGTTAAGCAGATTAATATATTATCCAAAAAAAAAGCAGCCTGAAGGCTGCTTTTTTATTAAATTATGACTTATTCACCGCTTTTAGCCCAGGTATCGCGCAGGCCTACCGTGCGGTTAAACACCAGATGGCTGCTGCTGGAGTAAACGCTGTCCGCGCAGAAATAGCCTTCACGCTCAAACTGGAACGGACTGGACGCTTCGGCAGCCTTCAGGCCAGGCTCGACAAAGCCCTGACGGATAACCAGCGAGTCCGGGTTGATCGTGGTCAGGAAATCCTCGGCGCCGCCAGGATTCGGCACGCTGAACAGACGATCGTAAAGACGAAACTCGGCCGGCAGCGCATGCTCGGCGGATACCCAATGGATAACGCCTTTCACCTTACGGCCGTCAGCCGGATCTTTACTCAGCGTATCGACGTCGCAGGTGCAGAACAGGCAGGTGATGTTGCCTGCTTCATCTTTAGCCACGCGCTCGGCTTTGATAACGTAAGCGTTACGCAGACGAACTTCTTTACCCAGCACCAGACGCTTGTAGTGCTTATTGGCTTCCTCACGGAAATCCGCACGATCGATATAAATCTCACGGCTGAACGGCACTTCACGCGTTCCCATCTCCGGCTTGTTCGGATGGTTCGGCATGGTGATGATTTCTTCATAGTTGGCCGGCAGATTCTCGATCACCAGCTTAACCGGATCGAGAACGGCCATAGCACGCGGCGCGTTTTCATTGAGATCGTCGCGGATACAGGATTCCAGCGAGGCCATCTCAACAATGTTGTCCTGCTTGGTGATACCAATGCGACGGCAGAACTCGCGGATCGAGGCGGCCGAATAGCCGCGACGACGCAAACCGGAAACGGTCAGCATGCGCGGATCGTCCCAGCCTTCCACGATTTTTTCGGTTACCAGCAGGTTCAGCTTGCGCTTGGACATGATGGCGTATTCAAGATTCAGGCGCGAAAACTCGTACTGGCGCGGATGCGTCGGGATGGTGATATTGTCCAGCACCCAATCGTACAGGCGACGGTTGTCCTGGAATTCCAGCGTACAAAGCGAATGCGTAATGCCTTCCAGCGCGTCGGAAATGCAGTGGGTAAAGTCATACATCGGGTAGATGCACCACTTGTTGCCGGTCTGATGATGTTCGGCAAACTTGATGCGATAAAGCACCGGATCGCGCATGACGATAAAGTTAGAGGCCATATCGATTTTGGCACGCAGGCAGGCGCTGCCCTCGGCGAATTCGCCGTTGCGCATTTTCTCAAACAGCGCCAGGTTCTCTTCTACGCTGCGATCGCGGTACGGGCTGTTTTTACCCGGCGAGGTCAGGGTGCCGCGATACTCACGGATCTGCTCCGGCGACAGCTCGTCTACATAGGCCAGGCCTTTATTAATCAACTCAACAGCATAGTGATGCAGCTGGTCAAAATAGTCAGAGGAATAACGGACCTTGCCGCTCCATTCGAAGCCCAGCCACTGTACGTCACGCTTGATTGATTCGACATACTCCAGGTCTTCTTTGACCGGGTTAGTATCGTCAAAACGCAAATTACACTCGCCCTGGTAATCCTGAGCGATGCCAAAGTTCAGGCAGATTGATTTGGCGTGACCAATGTGCAGATAGCCGTTCGGCTCCGGCGGGAAGCGAGTATGCACGCTGGTGTGCTTACCGTTCGCCAGATCTTCGTCGATGATCTGACGAATAAAGTTAGTTGGGCGGGCTTCAGCCTCACTCATCTTAATATCCTCTGGAATACTTTAGTGCGTGAAATAACGGAGTATGATCCACAAAGCCGTTCAGGGAAACAACCGTTTGTTAGCGTATCGCATAAAAAAGGGCGGGAATCGCTTCCCGCCCTCGTTTTTTTACCGCTGCCGTCAGCCGGTAATTTCGCAAAGTGGACTTTCGCCCGCAATGACGGTATCGCCTGCAACCAGCCTGATACCGCTAAAATCTTCAATATTGGTGACCACGACCGGACTGATCATCGATTTCGCATGGCTGTTAAGCCAGGCCAGATCCATCTCCAGAATTGGTTCACCCGCTTTAACCTGCGCGCCCTCTTCTACCAGCCGCGTAAAGCCCTTTCCTTCCAGCGCGACGGTGTCGATGCCCATATGCACCACCACTTCCAGGCCTTTTTCCGTTTCCAGACAGAAAGCATGGTTGGTGTTGAAGATTTTCAGGATGGTGCCGCTGGCAGGCGAAACCACCGTACTGCCGGTTGGCCTGATGGCTACGCCCTCGCCGACCGCCTTGCTGGCGAAAGCCTCATCCGGCACCTGCTCCAGCGCCACAACTTCTCCGCTTACCGGCGCCAGCAGCGTTTCAAGCACGCCCTTTGCAGCAGCAGCCGGTGCAGGCGGCGTGGTTGGCGCGACGGTCGCGGCGACGGTGCTGACCGCAACTGGCGCAACCGGCCCTTTGGCAATGATTTTTTTCATCGTCTCCGCTACGGATTCCGCTTTGGCACCGATAATAACCTGAATGGTTTGCTTGTTCAGCTTCACCACGCCCGAAGCGCCCAGACGCTTACAGGCCGCATCGTTTACCTGCGCGGCATCTTTTACGGAAAGACGCAGGCGGGTGATACAGGCATCAATAACGTCCAGGTTTTCCGACCCGCCGACGGCGGCAATATAGTGGCGGGAAAGCTGTTCCAGCCCCTCTTCCGTGTTGCTGTTAGCCTCTTCCTCCGGCTGCACGGTCGCATCCTCACGGCCCGGCGTTTTCAGATTCATCATGCGGATAACCGCGCTGAACAGCGCAAAGTAAACCACAAATGCGATAGCGCCCATCACCAGCAGCACCCAGACATTGCTGCTGGCCGCCGGCAGGTTATACATCAGCACATAGTCGATTGCGCCCGCAGAGAAAGAGAAACCGGCATGGATACCCAGCGCCGTCGCTATATAAAGGCTAATGCCCGTCAGGATGGCGTGGATCAGATAAAGCATCGGCGCCAGGAACATAAACAGGAATTCCAGCGGCTCCGTCACGCCGGTCAGGAAAGCGGTAACCGCCACCGAAAGCAGCATACCGCCAACCATAGGACGACGCGCTTTCGGCGCGGCCATATACATGGCCAGCGCAGCGCCGGGCAGGCCAAACATCATGATTGGGAAGAAGCCGGACATAAACATGCCCGCCGTGCCGTCGCCCGCATAGAAACGGTTGATATCGCCATGGAAAACGGCGCCAGCGGCGTTGGTGAAATCGCCAATCTGGAACCAGGCGATGGTATTCAGTACCTGATGTAAACCCGTTGGGATCAGCAGGCGGTTAACGAAACCGAAGACGCCTGCGCCAAACGCGCCAGCCGAGACAATCCACTCGCCGCCCGCATGAATGGCGTTTTGCACTGGCGGCCAGACGTAGCCAAACACAGCGGCCAGGATCAGACAGAAGAAGCCGGTTGCGATAGGAACGAAACGCTTGCCGCCGAAAAAGCTGAGAAAATCGGGCAGCTTGATATCCGCCCAGCGGTTATAGGTGGCGCCCGCTACCAGGCCAGTCACGATCCCCGCCAGCACGCCCATATTGATCGCCGGATTAATGGTGATCATCGCTTTGGTCAGAATAAAGTAGCCCACGGCGCCTGCCAGCGCAGCGGCGCCTGCGTTATCTTTAGACCATGTAGAAGCCACCCCGATAGCAAAGATTAATGCCAGATTGTCAAAAATCGCCCCGCCAGCCTGCGCGATAAACGGCATATTCAACAGATCGGGCTGACCAAAGCGCAACATCAGCGCCGCCACTGGTAATACGGCTATCGGTAGCTGTAAAGAGCGCCCCAGCCTTTGAAAGAACCCTAAAATATTCACTATTCCCCCTATGAGAGCCGCCAGGCGCCCGTTGTGCAGTTTTTATTGAGCGGACTGCTCTGAATGACACCAATCATTATTCGACGCAGTGTAAGGAAAAATTAATTCGCTGCGCAAATTAAAACCATAGCATTTGTGATATTTATCACCAAAGAAGCTATTTTAACGCGGTTGATGCTGGCGAACCCCGCCTACTTATTTTATGATGAAAAAAATGATCGTGGTGCTGTTTCGCGCCCGTTACTGATTATGCAGATTACGCTTACTACAGTGAAACCGGTGTAAAATATTTCCTTAAATTGCTTATAACGAGGTAAAAAAATGAGATTGATCCCTCTTACGACGCCAAACCAGGTCGGTAAATGGGCCGCCCGCCATATTGTAAACCGTATCAACGCGTTTCAACCCACCGCAGAGCGTCCGTTTGTGCTGGGTTTACCCACGGGCGGCACGCCGCTGGAAGCCTATCGTCATCTCATTGAAATGCATAAAGCGGGCCAGGTCAGCTTTAAACACGTCGTTACGTTCAATATGGACGAATATGTCGGCCTGCCGAAAGAGCATCCGGAAAGCTATCACAGCTTTATGTACCGCAACTTTTTCAATCACGTTGATATTCAAAGTGAAAATATCAATCTTCTTAATGGCAACGCGCCTGATATTGACGCAGAATGTCGCCAGTATGAAGAGAAAATCCGCGCTTACGGTAAAATTCACCTGTTTATGGGCGGCGTAGGTAATGACGGGCATATCGCTTTTAATGAACCCGCTTCATCGCTGGCTTCCCGTACCCGTATCAAGACGCTGACGCACGATACGCGCCTGGCGAATTCCCGCTTTTTTGACGGCGACGTCAGCCAGGTACCGAAATATGCGCTGACCGTTGGCGTGGGCACGCTGCTGGACGCGGAGGAAGTGATGATTCTGGTGACGGGACACCTGAAAGCGCAGGCGCTGCAGGCAGCCGTCGAAGGCAACGTTAATCATATGTGGACCATCAGCTGCCTGCAGCTGCATGCCAAATCGATCGTGGTTTGCGACGAGCCCGCGACGATGGAACTGAAAGTGAAAACGGTTAAATATTTCCGCGAAATGGAAGCGGAAAATATGGAAAATCTGTAACTCATCTGCACAAGGCTATCGGCGCTGGCCGGGAGAAAATTATGTATGCTTTAACCCATGGCCGTATCTTTACCGGCTACGAAGTACTGGATAATCACGCCGTCGTCATCGCCAACGGCCTGATTGACCGTGTCTGCAGGCTGGAAGAGCTGCCTGCGGATATCACCCGGCGTGATGTAAACGGCGCGCTGATTGCTCCCGGCTTTATCGATTTGCAGCTTAACGGCTGCGGCGGCGTGCAGTTTAATGATGATATCGCCGCTATCAGCGTTGAAACGCTGGCGATTATGCAAAAAGCTAACGAGAAGTCGGGCTGTACCAGCTTCCTGCCGACGCTAATCACCAGCAGCGACGAGCTGATGAAACGCGCGGTGGAAGTGATGCGCGCTTACCTGGCGCAAAACGCTAACCAGGCGCTCGGCCTGCATCTGGAAGGCCCCTGGCTGAATCCACTCAAAAAAGGCACGCATAATCCGGCGCTGATCCGTCCCCCGGAAAAAGCGATGGTCGATTATCTGTGTGAAAACAGCGATGTGATTGCCAAAATCACCCTGGCACCGGAACAGGTTGATTCTGCCGTGATCCGCCAGCTGCATCAGGCGGGCATCGTGGTTTCCGCTGGCCATTCTTATGCCACCAGCGAAGAGGCGCGCCAGGGTATTGCCGCCGGCATCAGTTTTGCCACCCATCTGTATAATGCTATGCCGCCGTTGACCGGCCGTGAGCCAGGCTTAATCGGTACGCTTTTTGACTCGCCCAACGTCTACTGCGGCATCATCGCCGACGGTTTACACGTCAACTACGTTAATATTCGTAATGCAAAACGCCTCAAAGGCGACAGGCTAATCCTGGTCACCGATGCCACCGCGCCGGCGGGCGCGCAGATTGACCAGTTCATTTTTGCAGGAAAAACAATATACTATCGGGATGGACTCTGCGTTGACGAAAACGGCACGCTCAGCGGCTCTGCGCTGACCATGATTGAAGCTGTCGCGAACAGCGTCGAACATGTCGGTATTGCGCTGGATGAGGCGATCAGGATGGCAACGCTGTACCCAGCCCGCGCTATGGGTGTAGAGGATAAGTTAGGTTCCGTCGAAGCCGGAAAAGTCGCGAACCTGACGGTGTTCACCCGTGACTATCAAATAATCCAGACTGTCGTTAATGGTGACGAAGTCTTAAGCGAGTAGAAACTGAATGACCACTGGCGGCCAGGCTCAAATAGGAAATGTCGATCTTGTTAAGCAACTCAATAGCGCGGCCGTTTACCGGCTTATCGATCGGCAAGGCCCTATATCGCGCATTCAGATTGCCGAACATAGCCAGCTAGCGCCCGCCAGCGTCACCAAAATCACTCGCCAGATGATAGAGCGCGGCCTGATCAAAGAAGTGGATCAGCAGGCCTCTACCGGCGGCCGCCGCGCTATCTCTATCGTCACCGAAACCCGCGGCTTCAATACTATCGGCATCCGTCTGGGCCGCAATGACGCCACGCTTACCCTGTTCGATCTGAGTGGAAAAGTGCTGGCGCAGGAGGACTACGCGCTGCCGGAACGCACCCAGGAAACGCTGGAACATGCGCTGTTCAACGCTATCGCCAGTTTCTGCGAGCAGTATCAGCGCAAGCTGCGCGAGCTGATCGCCATCGCCGTTATCCTCCCAGGTCTGGTCGATCCTAATAACGGCGTTATCCGCTATATGCCACATATCGCGGTTCATCACTGGCCGCTGGTCGCCAATCTGCAAAAGCGTTTCAACGTCACCAGCTTTGTGGGTCACGATATCCGTAGCCTGGCGCTTGCCGAGCACTATTTTGGTGCGTCTCGCGACTGTGCTGACTCGATTCTGGTGCGAGTCCATCGCGGGACGGGCGCAGGCATCATCACCAATGGTCATATCTTTTTAGGCAGTAACGGCAACGTGGGCGAACTGGGCCATATCCAGGTCGATCCTTTGGGCGAGCGCTGCCACTGCGGCAATTTCGGCTGTCTGGAAACCCTGGCGGCCAACAGCGCGATAGAAAATCGCGTCCGTCATCTGCTTACCCAGGGTTATCCAAGCACGCTGACGCTGGATGACTGTCTGATGCCGAAAATTTGCAAGGCCGCCAACCGCGGCGACGCGCTGGCAGCCGAAGTGATAGAATCCGTCGGACGCCACTTAGGCAAGGCGATCGCTATCGCCATTAATCTGTTCAACCCGCAAAAAGTAGTGATTGCGGGCGAGATCACTGAAGCAGATAAAATCCTGCTGCCCGCTATTGAAGGCTGTATCAACACTCAGGCGCTGAAAGCTTTCCGCCAGAATTTACCGGTGGTGCGTTCTGAGCTCGATCATCGTTCTGCCATAGGCGCTTTCGCGCTGGCAAAGCGTGCCATGCTTAACGGCATCCTGTTACAACATTTAATGGAAAGTTGATGAGCGCTCTAACCCTGAACGACAGCGAAAAAATAGCTATCAAAAACGTCATCTGCGATATCGACGGCGTTTTGATGCACGATAATACCGCCGTACCCGGCGCTAACGATTTCCTGCAGCGCATCCTGGCTAAAGGGATGCCGCTGGTGGTGCTGACCAACTACCCTTCGCAAACCGCGCTGGATCTGGCTAACCGCTTCTCTTCGGCGGGCATCGATCTGCCGGAAAGCGTGTTTTATACCTCAGCGATGGCTACCGCCGATTTTTTACGCCGTCAGGAAGGCAAGAAAGCCTATGTGGTTGGCGAAGGGGCGCTGGTGCATGAGCTTTATAAAGCCGGTTTTACCATTACCGACATCAATCCCGATTTTGTTATCGTGGGCGAAACGCGCTCGTTTAACTGGGATATGATGCATAAGGCCGCCTATTTCGTGGCGAACGGCGCGCGCTTTATCGCAACTAACCCCGATACGCACGCCCGTGGCTTTGTACCGGCGTGTGGCGCGCTGTGCGCGGGTATTGAAAAAATATCCGGCCGGACGCCTTTTTACGTGGGTAAACCCAGCCCGTGGATTATGCGCGCGGCGCTGAACAAGATGCAGGCGCACTCCGAAGAGACGGTGATCGTCGGCGATAATCTGCGTACCGATATTCTGGCTGGTTTCCAGGCCGGTCTGGAAACTATTCTGGTGCTGTCCGGCGTTTCCACCCTGAGCGATATTGACGCCATGCCTTTCCGACCCAGCTGGGTATTCCCGTCGGTCGCGGACATCGACATTCTCTGAATCGCCAGCCCGGCCAACGCGCCGGGCTTTTTTATCCGCCTCGCCTGCCTGTTTTTTGACCGCTTTTTGATGTTTATTATCGATTACGCAAAAAATAACGCCATATATTGCATAATCATCAAACTTAAGCGCGATGCAACAGGCCATTTATCAGAAAACAGCTAAAAGGCTTGCACACTCTCTCAATCTGGCGCATTTTCTTATCTATCGGGCGAAGAAGTCGCCGTTAACTATGCTTTTTTTCATCAATATCACCGTTGCGGTTTGTCGTTAGGGAGTTAGCTATGTGTTCTATTTTTGGCGTGTTGGATCTCAAAAGCGATCCGGTTGAACTGCGTAAGAAAGCGCTGGAGCTTTCTCGTCTTATGCGTCATCGCGGCCCGGACTGGTCAGGCGTTTATGCAGGTGACAACGCGATTCTGGCCCACGAGCGTCTCTCTATTGTGGACGTCAACAACGGCGCGCAGCCTCTCTACAACGCAGCCCACACCCACGTGCTGGCGGTAAACGGTGAGATCTATAACCATCAGGCGCTGCGTGCAGAGCTGAGTGACCGCTACGAGTTTCAGACCGAATCGGATTGTGAAGTTATTCTTGCGCTTTATCAGGAAAAAGGCGTCGATTTTCTGGACGACCTGCAGGGCATGTTCGCCTTTATCCTCTATGACAGCGTAAAAAACACTTACCTGGTTGGCCGCGATCATATCGGCATCATTCCGCTGTATATGGGTAACGACGAACACGGCAACCTGTTTGTTGCTTCAGAAATGAAGGCGCTGGTGCCGGTCTGTAAATCAATTAAAGAATTCCCACCGGGAAGCTACCTTTCCAGCACCGATGGCGAGATCCGCCGCTACTGGCAGCGCGACTGGTTCAGCTATGAGGCGGTAGAGCACAACAAAACTGACGCGACGGCGCTGAAAGATGCGCTGGAAGAGGCCGTGAAAAGCCATCTGATGTCCGATGTGCCTTATGGCGTGCTGCTTTCCGGCGGCCTGGACTCCTCTATTATTTCCGCTGTGACCAAAAAATTCGCGGCCAAGCGTATCGAAGATCAGGACAAGAGCGAAGCATGGTGGCCACAGCTGCACTCCTTCGCGGTAGGTCTGGAAGGATCGCCGGATCTGAAAGCGGCGAAATCCGTCGCCGACCATCTGGGTACGGTGCACCATGAGATCCACTTTACCGTGCAGGAAGGCCTGGATGCGATCCGCGACGTTATCTATCACATCGAAACTTATGATGTGACTACTATTCGCGCCTCCACGCCGATGTATCTGATGTCGCGTAAAATTAAAGCGATGGGCATCAAGATGGTGCTGTCCGGCGAAGGCGCCGATGAAGTCTTTGGCGGCTATCTTTATTTCCATAAGGCCCCCAACGCTAAAGAGTTTCACGAAGAGAACGTGCGTAAGCTGCTGGCGCTGCATATGTTCGACTGCGCTCGCGCCAACAAGGCGATGTCGGCATGGGGCGTGGAGGCACGCGTGCCTTTCCTGGATAAAAAATTCCTCGACGTGGCGATGCGCATCAACCCGGCGGACAAAATGTGCGGCACGAACGGCAAAATGGAAAAGCATATCCTGCGTGAATGCTTCTCTTCTTATCTGCCGGAAAGCGTGGCGTGGCGTCAAAAAGAGCAGTTCTCCGACGGCGTAGGCTACAGCTGGATTGATACGCTGAAAGAAGTCGCGGCGAAACAGGTCAGCGACCAGCAGCTGCAAACGGCGCATTTCCGCTTCCCGTACAACACGCCGACCTCAAAAGAAGGCTATCTGTATCGGGAAATTTTTGAAGAGCTGTTTCCGGTTCCCAGCGCGGCTGAATGCGTGCCGGGCGGTCCATCCGTCGCCTGTTCTTCGGCAAAAGCAATTGAATGGGACGAAGCGTTCAAAACCATGGACGATCCTTCCGGTCGTGCGGTAGGCGTTCATCAGTCCGCCTATAAATAACTTACGGCTTTTATTCACAAATCGGGCCGCCAGCGGCCCGTAATTGTTTAAAAAAACGCTGACTTTGCTGAATTAGTCGCCATACTGGTTATAAGCCAGACAAACGAATCATTTCAGCGAAAAAACGGGAAAAAACTTGTTGACGCTTTCAGGCCAACTTAGCATAATGCGCCCCGCAACGCCGATGAAGGTAACGCGAAAAAAGATGGCTACTTAGCTCAGCTGGTTAGAGCACAGCACTCATAATGCTGGGGTCACAGGTTCGATTCCCGTAGTAGCCACCATCTTTTTTTTTAGCGGGAGTGGCGAAATTGGTAGACGCACCAGATTTAGGTTCTGGCGCCGCAAGGTGTGCGAGTTCAAGTCTCGCCTCCCGCACCATTTCGAAGCATTGCACGGATGGGGTATCGCCAAGCGGTAAGGCACCGGTTTTTGATACCGGCATTCCCTGGTTCGAATCCAGGTACCCCAGCCAGTTTGTTCTGATGGTTTTGTGACTTGTGTACGGACATTGGGATATCGCCAAGCGGTAAGGCACCGGTTTTTGATACCGGCATTCCCTGGTTCGAATCCAGGTATCCCAGCCAGTCAGGATGTAGTATAGTTGTAACGCAGTAAAATTAGGCTACTTAGCTCAGCTGGTTAGAGCACAGCACTCATAATGCTGGGGTCACAGGTTCGATTCCCGTAGTAGCCACCAATTTTATTGGGGTGTCGCCAAGCGGTAAGGCACTGGTTTCTGATACCAGCATTCCGGGGTTCGAATCCCTGCACCCCAGCCATAAAAAAGACGATCTGCCCAAGCGGATCGCACCCAAAAAATTGGGGTGTCGCCAAGCGGTAAGGCACTGGTTTCTGATACCAGCATTCCGGGGTTCGAATCCCTGCACCCCAGCCAATAAGTAAAGAAGCCCGCGCAAGCGGGCTTTTTTACGTCTGCGATCTTTCCTCACAACCGCTTTGCGATGCGCATACAACGCGTAAATCGCTCTTTATCCGCAGCAACAGCTAAAAAAGCCGCCGAACGCCGCAAATAATAAGGTCCTGTCGGACCTTAAGCTTAAAGAAACCTCTTGCGCTTCATACCCGTGCGCTGCGTCTTAAAACCTATAATCCCAACGCGTAGCGCAACGCCTGCCGCTTCAGCACGCCCGACCTCTCCGCCGCCATCAGGCCCAGATTACGCAAAATACGTAGAGGCGCCGCCTGCGTACTGAAGGCGAAATAGAAGAGATCCATGCCGCTCTGCATCAGCAGATTATCCGTATGGCGTGAGCGCTGGTAGCGCAGCAGTACTCTTTCCGACGCCCAGTCTTCGGCCCGCTCACGTGAGGCGGTCAGCGTATCAATCAGCGCGTCCACGTCGCGATAGCCTAAATTCACGCCCTGCCCCGCCAGCGGATTAATGGTGTGTGCAGCGTCGCCTACCAGTGCCAGCCCCGGCAGCACGTAGCGGGTAGCATGTCGGCGCACCAGCGGAAAGGATCCTGCCGCTACCGGCGTCACTTTGCCTAACCGCGCCGGGAAATGCGTTTTGATCTCTTCCGCCAGCTGCGCCATGCTCATAGCCTGTAGCTGACGAATCCTCGCCGGGCTGTCGTACCACACCAGCGACGCCCAGCCGTTAAACAGCGGCAAGAAAGCTCTTGGCCCCGTTGGCGTAAAGTGTTGCCAGGTACAGTCGCCGGCGTCGTGCTCGCAGCGCACGCTGATCAGCATACAGGCCTGCGCATAGTTCCAGCCGCGAATGCCAATGCCTGCCAGCTGGCGTACCTGTGAACTGGCGCCGTCGGCGCCCACTACCAGCCTGGCGTGAAGCTTTTCGCCGTCCGCCAGCGTCAATGCCCAGCCGCCATTACAGGCCTGCAGCGTTTGCAACCGCGCAGGCGTTTTCAACGCGACTTCCTGCTGCTGGAGCCGCTGCCAGAGCGCTCGTTGCAGTACGCTGTTCTCCACCATAAAACCCAGCTCCGGCAGGCCCAGCGAAGCGGCGTCAAAACCAACCTGCGCCGTCTGCCACTCCCATGTCTCCAGCTTGCGGTAAGGCGCGCTGCGCATTGCCTGAACGCGAGGCCAGACCTCCAGCTGCTTCAACAGGTCAACCGAAGAGGCGCCCAGCGCGGAAATGCGGATATCCGGATCGCTCTCGGCCACGAATTCAGCCGGCTCCTGCTTTTCCAATACCGTTACCTGAAAGCCCTGCGCCGCCAGTCCGCTGGCCAGCGCCGCGCCTACCATCCCGCCGCCCACGATAGCGACATCCCATTTTTGCGTTGTTTCTGTCATCATATTTTCCTGTCCAGTGGACGTCCGACGGGCTAATTCTGTTACCCTAAGTGTACCGGATTTTTAGCGGCTGTTGAGAAAACGGCGCGGTGCTGGTCACCACAGCAGCAAAGCTTTACAATACGCGCCCTGCATTCTCTCCTGCATGATAAATGGCAACCAGATGACGAAAAAACTTTATATCAAAACCTGGGGCTGTCAGATGAATGAGTATGACTCATCCAAAATGGCTGACCTGTTAAACAGCACCCACGGCTATTCCCTGACGGAAGTGGCGGAAGAGGCGGATGTGCTGCTGCTCAACACCTGTTCCATTCGTGAAAAGGCCCAGGAAAAAGTTTTCCATCAGCTTGGGCGTTGGAAAACGCTGAAGGATCGCAATCCCGATGTGGTCATCGGCGTGGGCGGCTGCGTGGCGTCGCAGGAAGGCGAACATATTCGCCAGCGTGCGCATTTCGTCGATATCGTTTTCGGCCCGCAGACGCTGCATCGCCTGCCGGAAATGATCAATACCGTGCGCGGCTCCAAAAGCCCGATTGTTGATATCAGCTTCCCGGAGATTGAAAAATTTGACCGCCTGCCGGAACCCAAAGCAGACGGCCCGACGGCCTTCGTTTCTATTATGGAAGGCTGCAATAAATATTGTACTTTCTGCGTGGTGCCTTATACCCGCGGTGAGGAAGTCAGCCGTCCATGCGACGATATTCTGTTTGAAATCGCCCAGCTGGCGGCGCAGGGCGTGCGTGAAGTCAATCTGCTGGGTCAGAACGTCAATGCCTATCGCGGCGAAACCTTTGACGGCGAAGTTTGCACCTTTGCCGACCTGCTGCGCCTGGTGGCGGCGATTGACGGCATCGACCGCATTCGCTTCACCACCAGCCATCCGATTGAGTTCACGGACGATATCATTGAAGTCTACCGCGACACGCCGGAGCTGGTCAGCTTCCTGCATCTGCCCGTCCAGAGCGGCGCAGACCGTATTCTGACGCTGATGAAGCGCGCCCATACCGCGCTGGAATATAAAGCGATTATTCGCAAGCTGCGCGCGGCGCGACCGGACATTCAGATCAGCTCGGATTTCATTATCGGCTTCCCTGGCGAAACCCAGCAGGATTTTGAGCAGACCATGAAGCTGATCGGCGAGGTCAATTTCGACACCAGCTACAGCTTTATTTATTCTGCCCGTCCGGGTACGCCTGCCGCCGATCTGCCGGACGACGTGCCGGAAGAAGAGAAGAAGCAGCGTCTGTGGATCCTCCAGGATCGCATTAACCAGCAGGCGATGGCATGGAGCCGCCGGATGCTGGGCACCGTTCAGCGTATCCTGGTGGAAGGCACCTCGCGTAAGAACGTGATGGAGCTGTCCGGCCGCACGGAAAACAACCGCGTGGTGAACTTTGAAGGCACGCCAGAGATGATCGGCAAGTTTGTGGATGTTGAGATCGTCGATGTCTATACCAATTCGCTGCGCGGCAAAGTCGTGCGCACCGAAGAGGAAATGGGCCTGCGCACTATTGAATCCCCGGCTTCCGTGATTGCGCGCACGCGCAAGGAAAACGAGCTGGGCGTTGGCCTGTTCCAGCCCTGATCCCACCGAATTTTTGCGGCGAATTTCACAGGTTCGCCGCCTGAAAACGCGTACGCGGCTTGCTTTCTGCGCACTGTGCCCAAATATCTTCACCTGCGCTTGCGCATTAGGGCGCAGCCATAAATAATTCCCTTATGGTCACGGCGTTACCGGCGTGACCAGCCTGTAAAAAGCCATCCTCAACCTGGCCCTGAGCGACCCAAAGGATTAGTTTGAATATTGAAACACGCGAAATCACTTTAGATCCTGCTGATAATCATCGTCTGCTGAGCCTGTGCGGCCCGTTCGACGACAATATCAAGCAGCTGGAACGCCGGTTAGGCATTGAGATTAATCGTCGCGATAACGCCTTTAAGCTGACGGGCAAATCACTGATTGTCGACGCCGCCGTTCGTATTCTGCGCGACCTTTATGTCGATACGGCTCCCGTACGCGGCAATATCCCGGATATCGATCCCGAGCAGATCCATCTGGCGATCAAAGAGAGCCGGGTGCTGGAACAGTCGGCGGAGAGCGTGCCGGAATATGGCAAAGCGGTCACCATCAAGACCAAACGCGGCGTCATCAAACCGCGTACGCCTAACCAGGCGCAGTACGTGGCAAATATGCTCGATCACGATATCACTTTTGGTGTCGGCCCGGCCGGTACCGGGAAAACTTACCTGGCGGTAGCCGCGGCGGTAGACGCGCTGGAGCGTCAGGAAGTGCGCCGTATCCTGCTGACGCGTCCGGCGGTGGAAGCTGGCGAAAAGCTGGGCTTTCTGCCCGGCGATCTGAGCCAGAAGGTCGATCCTTACCTGCGTCCGCTGTATGACGCCCTGTTTGAAATGCTGGGCTTCGAGCGCGTGGAAAAGCTGATTGAGCGCAACGTGATTGAAGTCGCGCCGCTGGCCTATATGCGCGGCCGCACGCTGAACGACGCCTTTATCATTCTGGATGAAAGTCAGAACACCACTATCGAACAGATGAAGATGTTCCTGACCCGCATCGGCTTCAACTCCAAAGCGGTCATCACCGGCGACGTCACACAGATTGACCTGCCGCGCAACCTGAAATCGGGCCTGCGCCACGCGATTGAAGTGCTGGCCGACGTGGAAGAGATCAGCTTTAACTTCTTCCACAGCGAGGACGTTGTGCGTCACCCGGTGGTCGCCCGCGTGGTTATCGCCTATGAAGCCTGGGAAGCCGCCGACCAGAAGCGCCGTGACGCGCTGGCCGAAGAACGTAAACGCGAGGCGCTGGCGCTGCAGCAGGCCGCGCAGGAGCAGAAATGAGTACCGTAATACTGGATTTACAGCTGGCGTGCGAACAGCCGGAAGGTTTACCGGCCGAAGCGGATTTTCAGCGCTGGCTGGAAGCGGTGCTGCCGCAGTTTCAGGAAGAAAGCGAAGTAACGATCCGCGTGGTGGATGAGGCAGAAAGCCGCGAGCTGAACCACACCTATCGCAGCAAGGACAAACCCACTAACGTGCTGTCGTTTCCTTTTGAAGCGCCGCCGGGCATTGAGCTGCCGCTGCTGGGCGACCTGATCATCTGTCGCCAGGTGGTGGAGCAGGAAGCGGCAGAGCAGGAAAAACCGCTGCTGGCGCACTGGGCGCATATGGTCATTCACGGCAGCCTGCATCTGCTGGGCTATGATCATATCGAAGATGACGAAGCCGAAGAGATGGAGGCGATCGAGACCGAGATAATGCTTGCTCTTGGTTATGCCGACCCGTACATTTCGGAGAAAGAGTTCTAAACCGCGTCCCTTCCCCACCGGAAGGGACACCCTTAATCTCAGCAAGAGTGACAGAAACAAAAACGCCATGAGCGATGACCATTCACAGAACAACGACAGTCCCAGTAGCAAAAAGGGATTTTTCACCCTTATCCTCAACCAGCTGTTTCACGGTGAGCCTAAAAACCGCGACGATCTGCTGGAGCTAATCCGCGATTCCGAGCAGAACGAGCTGATAGACCAGGATACCCGCGACATGCTTGAAGGGGTCATGGATATCGCTGAACAGCGCGTGCGTGACATTATGATCCCGCGCTCGCAGATGGTGACGCTGAAGCGTAACCAGTCGCTCGACGAGTGCCTGGATACCATTATCGAATCCGCCCACTCGCGCTTTCCGGTTATCAGCGAAGATAAGGATCATGTCGAAGGCATTCTGATGGCGAAAGATTTGCTGCCTTTTATGAGTAGCGAATCCGCCCCGTTCAGCATCGAAAAAGTGCTGCGTCCGGCCGTAGTGGTGCCGGAGAGCAAGCGCGTCGACCGGATGCTGAAAGAGTTTCGCTCGCAGCGCTACCATATGGCGATTGTGATTGATGAGTTCGGCGGCGTATCCGGTCTGGTCACCATTGAAGATATTCTGGAGCTGATCGTCGGCGAAATCGAAGACGAATATGATGACGAGGAAGATCGCGATATTCGTCAGCTGAGCCGTCATACCTACACCATCCGCGCCCTGACGCCGATTGAAGATTTCAACGAGGTCTTTGAAACGCACTTCAGCGATGAGGAAGTGGATACTATCGGCGGGCTGGTGATGCAGGCGTTCGGGCATCTGCCCGCGCGCGGCGAAAGCATCGAAATTGAAGGCTATCAGTTCAAGGTCGCCATGGCCGACAGCCGCCGTATTATTCAGGTGCACGTCAAAATTCCGGAAAACGCGACGCAACCGATACTGGAAGAATAATTTCCCTATGGCTATTGCCTCTTTATACCAGCGCCAGCGGGTTCGCCTGCTTTTAGCGCTGCTGACGGGTGCCGCTGGCACCCTGGCGTTTTCGCCTTATGATTTCTGGCCCGCCGCGCTGGTTTCGCTTTGCGGCCTGCTGGCGCTGACCCTTAACCGCTCGACGCGCCAGGCAACCGCTATCGGTTTCGTCTGGGGTTTCGGCCTGTTCGGCAGCGGCGTTAACTGGGTCTATGTCAGTATCGCCACGTTTGGCGGCATGCCTGGCCCGGTCAACGTTTTTCTGGTGATCCTGCTGGCGGCTTACCTTGCGCTCTACACCATGCTGTTTGCCGCTCTGCTGAACCGGCTGTTCCCCAAAACCTCGCTGACGCGGCTGGCGCTGGCCGCGCCCGTACTGTGGCAAATCACCGAGTTTCTGCGCGGCTGGGTGCTCACTGGCTTCCCGTGGCTGCAATTTGGCTACAGCCAGATTGACGGGCCGCTAAAAGGGCTGGGGCCGCTGACGGGCGTGGAGGGCATTACCTTTGTCCTGACCATCGTCGCCGGGCTGGTGGTCTTTGCTGCGGCAAAACGCAGCTGGATAGCGGCCGTCGGCGCGCTGGCGCTGCTGCTGCTGCCCTGGCCGCTGCGCATGATTAGCTGGTATCAGCCGCAGCCCGGACGCACGGTAAATGTCGCGCTGGTGCAGGGCAACATTCCTCAGTCGCTGAAATGGGATCCCAACCAGCTTATCAACACGCTGAAAACCTATACAGCGCTGACGCGGCCTTACGTTAATAAGACGCCGCTGATTATCTGGCCGGAGTCGGCTATTCCCGATCTGGAAACCAATCAGCAGCCTTTCCTGCAAACCATAGACCGCGAGCTGCGTTCCCAAGGCAGCAGCCTGATCACCGGTATTGTCGATTCGCGACTGGAAAATAATCGCTATCACGATTACAACTCGATCATTGTGCTGGGTGATAAACAGCCCTACAGCTACGAGAGCGGCAGCCGCTACCAGAAAAACCATCTGGTGCCATTTGGCGAATTCGTGCCGCTGGAGGCGTTATTGCGTCCGCTGGCGCCCTTTTTCGATCTGCCAATGTCTTCGTTTAGCCGTGGCGCCTATCGCCAGCCGCAGCTCCAGGCGGGCGGCTATAAGCTGACGGCGGCAATCTGCTATGAAATCGTGCTGGGCCAGCAGCTGCGGGATAATTTCCGTCCCGATACCGATTTTCTGCTGACTATCTCTAACGATGCCTGGTTCGGTCATTCCATTGGGCCGTGGCAGCATTTCCAGATGGCGCGGATGCGCGCGCTGGAGCTGGGCCGACCGCTGCTGCGCGATACCAACAACGGCGTGACGGCGGTAATTGATGCGGACGGCAGCGCGGAAGAGATGATCCCGCAATTTGTTCCGGATGTACTGGCAACCGGCGTTACGCCAACCCGTGGACTTACGCCGTACGCGCGTTTCGGCAACTGGACGGTATGGATTGTGACAGCGCTGTTTGCTGCGGCCGCCCTGTTTACCGGCCGGCGGAACAGACGCTGATAGTTAAAGCGCAGGGCGTTTTGCCGGCTCCCTGCGCTTTATTTCCTCCATGCCTTTCACATCCCGTTTTTCTGCTTTCTTCCGAACCTTTCCCGCGTAAAAACCACTCACAACAAAGCCATACGGAAAATCTGGCATGGCGATTGCAATTTATTTCCCGACTACGCTGAAAACGTCAGCGACAGCGACCGGCTGGCCGGAAATGCACCATAACTGCTCGTCCTCTGCGCCACCAGCGGGCAGCCCTTCAGGCAATGCATTATTTTGGTGCGGCACGCTTCGCAAAACCGAAACTTTATTGTTTCATACCGTTAACATTCAGCTATGTTATGGCTATCCGGCGCGGCCCTGGCGCTGAAAATACAACAATAAACGGTTACAAACACAACATCACAATCGGCGCACCGTTATGGCGCTTTACAACGAAGGAGTTGGAGATGAAATTTCGGAAAACTGGGCTGTGCCTGCTGGCACTGGCTGGCCTGTCCTCCGCCGTGGCTCACGCAGCTGATGCCCCGCAAAGCACGCTGGACAAAATTGCCAAAAACGGCGTTATCGTCGTCGGCCATCGTGAGTCTTCCGTTCCTTTTTCTTACTATGACAACCAGCAAAAAGTCGTCGGCTATTCGCAGGATTATTCCAACGCCATCGTGGCGGCGATCAAAGCCAAACTGAACAAGCCCGATCTGCAGGTGAAAATGCTGCCGATCACCTCGCAAAACCGTATCCCGCTGCTGCAAAACGGCACCTATGATTTTGAGTGCGGCTCTACCACTAATAACGCGGAACGTCAGCAACAGGCGGCCTTCTCCAATACCGTCTTTGTTATCGGCACCCGTTTGCTGGTGAAAAAAGGCAGTCCGATTAAGGATTTCCCGGATTTGAAAGGCAAAACCGTGGTGGTCACTTCCGGCACTACCTCTGAGATCCTGCTGCACAAGCTGAACGACGAGAAGAAGCTGGAGATGCGTATCATCAGCGCTAAAGATCACGGCGACTCGTTCCGTACGCTGGAAAGCGGCCGTGCCGTCGCCTTTATGATGGACGATGCGCTGCTGGCAGGCGAACGCGCCAAGGCCAAAAAACCGGATAACTGGGAAATCGTAGGCACGCCGCAGTCGAAAGAAGCCTACGGCTGTATGTTGCGCAAAGGCGATACCGCCTTTAAACAGCTGATGGATGAAACCATCGCTAAAGCGCAGACGTCAGGCGAGGCGACAAAATGGTTCGACAAATGGTTTACCCAGCCTATTCCGCCTAAAAACCTGAATATGAACTTTGCGCTCTCTGAAGATATGAAAGCCACGTTCAAAACACCGAATGATAAGGCGCTGAATTAATAACAAAAATAAGGGCGGCGTGCCGCCTTTGATTGTTGAACACGGGCAAGGACAGACAGCGGCCTGATAAGTTCGGTACCAACAAGCCGACAGTCAGGCTGACGTTTGCCGCGGTCGTTCCCCACGGTAAACACGCCTCTCATCAATCTTCAGGGTAGCGCTGCTACCCTTTTTTCTACCGGAGTGACTTATGTCTATTGATTGGAACTGGGGCATTTTCCTGCAGCAGGCCCCGTTCGGTAATACCACCTATCTGGGATGGCTGTGGTCCGGCTTTCAGGTCACCATCGCCGTCTCCGTCTGCGCCTGGATCATCGCCCTCTGTGTCGGATCGCTGTTCGGTATTTTGCGTACCGTACCCAACCGCTGGCTTTCCGCTCTTGGCACCTGCTACGTGGAGCTGTTCCGCAACGTGCCGCTGATCGTACAGTTTTTTATCTGGTATCTGGTGGTGCCGGAGCTGCTGCCGGAAAGCGTCGGCATGTGGTTTAAGTCAGAGCTGGATCCCAATATCCAGTTTTTCACCTGTTCTGTACTCTGCCTGGGCCTGTTCACCGCCGCTCGCGTCTGCGAACAGGTGCGCGCTGCCATTCAGTCGCTGCCGCGCGGTCAGAAGAATGCCGGCCTGGCAATGGGATTGACGCTGCCGCAAACCTACCGCTACGTGCTGCTGCCCAACGCCTACCGGGTAATTGTGCCGCCGATGACCTCGGAAATGCTGAACCTGGTAAAAAACTCCGCTATCGCCTCAACCATCGGGCTGGTCGATATGGCGGCACAGGCGGGTAAACTGCTGGATTATTCCGCGCACGCTTATGAATCCTTTACCGCAATCACCGTGGCCTACATCGCCATTAACGTCGTAATCATGCTGCTGATGAGCCTGGTCGAACGCAAAGTGCGCCTGCCCGGCGGCATGGGAGGCAAATAATGTACGAGTTTGACTGGAGCACCATTGTTCCCAATCTGCCCTACCTGATTAACGGCATGATTATCACGCTGAAAATCACCGCTATCGCCGTGGTGTTCGGCATTATCTGGGGCACGCTGCTGGCCGTGATGCGGCTGTCGAGATTTAAGCTCGTCAGCTGGTTCGCCAAACTGTACGTTAACCTGTTCCGCTCCGTCCCGCTGGTGATGGTGCTGCTCTGGTTTTACCTGGTGGTGCCCAGCTTTTTACAGCAGGTGCTGGGGATCTCCCCTAAAACCGATATCCGGCTGATCTCCGCAATGGTCGCCTTCGCCTTGTTTGAAGCCGCCTACTATTCGGAAATTATCCGCGCGGGCATTTTGAGTATCGCGGGCGGTCAGGGCAAGGCCGCGCTGGCGCTGGGCATGACGCAGTGGCAGGCGATGCAGCTGATTATTCTGCCGCAGGCGTTTCGCGCCATGGTGCCGCTGCTGCTGACTCAGGGCATCGTGCTGTTTCAGGATACTTCGCTGGTGTACGTCCTCAGCCTTGCCGACTTCTTCCGCACCGCCGACACTATCGGCATCAATAACGGCACCGAGATCGAGATGGTGCTGTTTGCCGGCGCGGTTTACTTTGTTATCAGCCTTAGCGCTTCGCTTTTGGTCAGCTATCTGAAGAAAAAAAGGACGGTTTAAATGATTACCCTGAAAAACGTTTCTAAGTGGTATGGTCACTTTCAGGTACTGACCGACTGCTCTACCGAAGTTAAAAAAGGTGAAGTGGTCGTGGTCTGCGGCCCTTCCGGCTCCGGCAAATCGACGCTGATCAAAACGGTCAACGGTCTTGAACCCGTTCAGCAAGGCAGCATCGCCGTCAACGGCACGGCGGTGACGGAGAAGAAAACTAATCTGGCGCAGCTGCGCGCGAAGGTCGGCATGGTTTTCCAGCATTTTGAGCTTTTCCCGCATCTGACGATTGTGGAAAACCTGACGCTGGCGCAGGTTAAAGTGCTCAGGCGTAATAAAGAAGAGGCGCGTCAGAAAGGCCTGAAGCTGCTGGAGCGCGTAGGGCTGTCTGCGCACGCCAATAAACATCCCGGTCAGCTTTCCGGCGGTCAGCAGCAGCGCGTGGCTATCGCCCGGGCGCTCTGTATGGATCCCGTCGCGATGCTGTTTGATGAACCCACTTCCGCGCTGGATCCGGAAATGATCAACGAAGTGTTGGATGTAATGGTCGAGCTGGCGAACGAAGGCATGACCATGATGGTGGTGACGCACGAGATGGGCTTTGCCCGCAAAGTGGCGAACCGGGTGATCTTTATGGATGAGGGCAAAATTATTGAGGATTCGCCGAAAGACGATTTCTTTAATAATCCCAGCTCCGATCGTGCGAAAGATTTCTTAGCCAAAATTCTGCACTAGTCCCTGAGCCAGCGCGGGCAGTAAAAAGGCCCGGCGCTTTAAATGGAATTCGACCCAGGATCTGCCGCGCGGGCAGTAAAGCAGCCCGCGCGTTTACCTGCTGCTCAGGGTTCAAAAGCCTGACGCTGAAACTGATCGTTGCCGCATTCCGGACAGCGCGTCAGCGTTTCCGGCGTATAGATAGCTCGGGTAAACTGGCATTTTTCGCAGACCAGATTGCCCAACCCGACCACCTCGCCGCTCTGATAAACGCCGTGATGATTTAAATCCTGGAAAACCTCGCGCCACTCCAGCTGGCTCTTGTCGGTGATATCCGCCAGTTCTTTCCAGACGCTTTCCCGAATAACCCGCATAAAAACGCTGTCGCCGCTGTCCGCCTGATTTTCCGTATAGCTGCGGGCGAACTCTTCCAGATCGCGGCGCACGGCGCGGGTAACGTCGTCAATCTGACTGCGCGTCAGTTCGCCGCGATTATTCATGCGCTGCCGGGCGGCCTCCACCAAAGCATCAATATCATGCTCGCCTTTATTAATTCTCTCGGTCAGAGAGGAAACCAGTTCACGATAATACTGAGCAACCTTGTTCATTTTATCTCCTGAGCGTGCCGATATATGCTTCATTCAGTTTAGCGCTAAACGGATTATTGCAGCGGGACGGCGGTGAAATTTGCCTGCCATCTTCCAGCTTGCAGAGAAATGCCCGTTGTCGGGGCGGTTACTGTTGTTGCGCCGGGGGCGGATCAGCTATGCTATGCGGATCTGAACGAACATTAAGCCCGGCGCGACTCACCAGGTGCCCGGCGCTATTTACAAAGGACCACTGGCTGCCATGCAAGAGCAATATCGCCCGGAAGAGATAGAATCCCGTGTTCAACAGCACTGGGACGAGAAGCAAACCTTTAAAGTCACCGAAGAGGAAGGCAAAGAGAAGTACTACTGCCTCTCCATGCTGCCCTATCCTTCTGGTCGCCTACATATGGGCCACGTGCGTAACTACACCATCGGCGACGTGATCTCCCGCTATCAGCGCATGTTGGGCAAAAACGTGCTGCAGCCTATCGGCTGGGATGCGTTTGGCCTGCCTGCCGAAGGCGCCGCGGTAAAAAACAACACCGCGCCAGCGCCGTGGACCTACGACAATATCGCCTATATGAAGAACCAGCTTAAGCTGCTGGGCTTTGGCTATGACTGGAGCCGCGAACTGGCGACCTGCCAGCCGGAATACTATCGCTGGGAGCAGTGGTTCTTCACCAAACTGTATGAAAAAGGCCTGGTCTACAAAAAGACCTCCGCCGTTAACTGGTGCCCGAACGACCAGACCGTGCTGGCTAACGAACAGGTTATCGACGGCTGCTGCTGGCGCTGCGACAGCAAGGTCGAGCGTAAAGAGATCCCGCAGTGGTTTATCAAAATCACCGCCTATGCCGACGAGCTGTTAAACGATCTGGACACGCTGGAAAGCTGGCCTGAGCAGGTCAAAACCATGCAGCGCAACTGGATTGGCCGCTCCGAAGGCGTGGAAATCACCTTTGACGTCAAGGACAGTGAAGAGAAGCTGACCGTCTATACCACGCGTCCGGATACCTTTATGGGCGTGACCTATCTGGGTGTTGCTGCCGGTCATCCGCTGGCCATCCAGGCCGCAATGAACAACCCCGTGCTGGCGGATTTCATCGCTGAATGCCGCAACACCAAAGTCGCCGAAGCAGAAATGGCGACAATGGAGAAAAAAGGCATGGCGACCGGTCTGTTCGCCACGCATCCGCTGACCGGCGAACAGCTGCCGGTGTGGGTCGCCAACTTCGTGCTGATGGAATACGGCACCGGCGCGGTGATGGCCGTTCCGGGCCACGATCAGCGTGACTGGGAGTTTGCCACCAAATACGATCTGCCGGTGAAGCCGGTTATCCTCAATGCGGACGGCAGCGAGCCGGATCTGAGCGCGGCAGCGATGACCGAAAAAGGCACGCTGTTCAACTCCGGCGAATTCGACGGCCTCTCCTATGAAGATGGCTTTAACGCCATCGCCACCCGCCTGGCGGAGAAAGGCGTGGGTGAGCGCAAGGTCAATTACCGCCTGCGCGACTGGGGCGTTTCCCGTCAGCGCTACTGGGGCGCGCCAATCCCTATGGTAACGCTGGAGGACGGCACGGTTATGCCGACGCCGGAAGATCAGCTGCCGGTGATCCTGCCGGAAGATGTCACCATGGACGGCATCACAAGCCCGATTAAAGCCGATCCCGAGTGGGCAAAAACCACCGTCAACGGCCGGCCGGCGCTGCGTGAAACCGACACCTTCGACACCTTCATGGAGTCATCCTGGTACTACGCGCGCTATACCTGCCCGGATTTCGACAAAGGGATGCTGGATCCGGCTGCGGCCAACTACTGGCTGCCGGTCGATCAGTATGTAGGCGGCATCGAGCACGCGATCATGCACCTGCTTTACTTCCGCTTCTTCCACAAGCTGCTGCGCGACGCCGGCCTGGTCAGCTCCAATGAGCCAGCCAAACGCCTGCTCTGCCAGGGCATGGTGCTGGCTGACGCCTTCTACTGGCTGGGCGCCAATGGCGAGCGCAACTGGGTATCGCCGGTTGACGTAACCGTCGAGCGCGACGAAAAAGGCCGCATCGTGAAGGCCACCGACGAAGCGGGCCACGAGCTGGTGTACGCGGGCATGAGCAAAATGTCCAAGTCGAAAAACAACGGTATCGATCCACAGGTGATGGTCGAGCGCTACGGCGCGGATACCGTGCGTCTGTTTATGATGTTCGCCTCTCCGGCCGAAATGACGCTGGAATGGCAGGAGTCCGGCGTGGAAGGCGCTAACCGCTTCCTGAAGCGCGTGTGGAAGCTGGTCTTTGAACATACTGCGAAAGGCCCGGCTGGCGCGCTCGACCTGAACAGCCTTAATGAAGATCAGAAGTCGCTGCGTCGCGATCTGCACAAAACCATCGCTAAAGTCTCGGACGATATTGGCCGTCGCCAGACCTTTAACACCGCCATCGCCGCCATTATGGAGCTGATGAACAAACTGGCGCGCGCGCCGCAGGAAGAGCCGCAGGATCGGGCGCTGATGCATGAAGCGCTGCTGGCCGTCGTGCGTATGCTCTATCCTTTCACCCCGCACGCCTGCTTCACCCTGTGGGAAGCGCTGGGCGGCGAAGGCGAAGTGGATAATGCGCCGTGGCCGCAGGCTGACGACGCCGCAATGGTAGAGGATTCTCTGCTGGTGGTGGTGCAGGTAAATGGCAAGGTTCGCGGCAAGATCACCGTTCCGGCGGATGCGACTCAGGAGCAGGTGCAGGCGCGTGCCGCACAAGAGCATCTGGTCGCAAAATATCTTGATGGCGTGACTATTCGTAAAGTGATTTACGTTCAGGGCAAGCTGCTTAACCTGGTCGTGGGTTAATGTCAGGAGGAAGCGTGCGACAGATTATCTCTTTGCTTATCGCCGGGCTGGTGTTGCTTACCGCCGGCTGTGGCTATCACCTGCGCGGAACCACGTCGGTTCCGCACGAAATGAAAACCATGATCGTGGATACGGGCGATCCGTACGGGCCGCTGGCGCGTGCCGTTCGTGAGCAGCTGCGTCTTAACAACGTAACCGTGCTGGAAAAACCGGGCCTGCGCAAAGACGTGCCGTCGCTGCGTCTGGGGACGGAAACTCAGGGACGCGACACCGCGTCTATTTTCCAGGATGGTAAAACCGCCGAGTACTCGCTGGTGATGACCGTTAACGCGCAGGTATTGATCCCGAATAAAGGCATCTATCCGCTGAGCGCCACGGTTTATCGCTCCTTCTTTGATAACCCGCTGGCGGCGCTGGCGAAAGATTCCGAGCAGGACATCATCATCAGTGAAATGCGCGTGCAGGCTGCCCAGCAGCTGGTGCGTAAGCTGCTGACCGTCCACGCGGCGGAAAACGACAGCTCCGTCAATACGCTGGGGAATTCACCGCCTGCGATTGACCAGACTTCATCGCGCGCTGTTTTACCAGATAGCTCTTACGCCAGATGATCAGGATCTATCCTGAACAGCTTGTCGCGCAGCTCCGTGAGGGGCTGCGCGCCTGCTATATTCTGAGCGGTAATGAACCGCTGCTGCTGCAGGAGGCGCAGGATGCCGTACGAGCCAGCGCCCAGCAGCAGGGCTTCACCGAACATTTCAGCGTCGCGGTCGATCAACAGACCGACTGGGACGCCATCTATTCAACCTGTCAGGCGCTCAGCCTGTTCGCCAGCCGCCAGACGCTGCTTTTATCGCTGCCGGAAAACGGCCCGAATGCCGCGATAGCGGAAAAGCTGCTGACGCTGTCCACGCTGCTGCACGAGGATATTCTGCTGCTGCTGCGCGCGCCTAAACTGACCAAAGCTCAGGAAAACAGCGCGTGGTTTAAAGCGCTCAGCGTCAACGCGGTTATCGTGCCCTGTCAGACGCCCGAGCAGGCTCAGCTGCCTCGCTGGGTAAACGCGCGCGCGAAAAGCATGCGGCTGACGGTGGACGATGCAGCCGTGCAGCTGCTCTGCTACTGCTACGAAGGCAATCTGCTGGCGCTGTCGCAGGCGCTGGAACGCCTTTCGCTGCTCTGGCCGGACGGCAAATTAACGCTGCCCAGAGTGGAACAGGCGGTTAATGACGCCGCCCATTTTACGCCCTTTCACTGGGTGGATGCGCTGCTGGCCGGCAAAAGCAAGCGGGCGCAGCATATTTTGCGCCAGCTTAAAGCGGAAGAGAGCGAGCCGGTGATCCTGCTGCGCACGCTGCAAAGAGAGCTGCTGACATTGCTGACGCTACAGCGGCAAATGCAGCAGGCGCCGCTGCGCACGCTGTTTGACCAGCATCGCGTCTGGCAGAACCGTCGCCCGCTGTTTACGGAGGCCCTGCAGCGGCTGACGGCGAAACAGCTGGCGCAGGCGGTGAGGCTGCTGACGCGTATCGAACTGACGATCAAGCAGGATTATGGTCAGGCTGTCTGGCGCGAGCTGGAAACGCTGTCGCTGCTGCTCTGCACCACTGCTTTTCCCGAGACCTTCTGCGATGACTGAACCGGCCACGCTCCAGGCGCTGTTTGGCGGCACCTTCGATCCTGTCCACTACGGCCATCTTCGCCCGGTGGAAACGCTGGCCGCCCGGCTTGGCCTGCAAAAGATTACCCTGTTGCCCAACAACGTGCCGCCCCATCGCCCTCAGCCGGAAGCCTCTCCGGCCCAGCGCGTAAAAATGCTTTCTCTGGCTATCGCTAATAATTCACTTTTTGATATCGACCAGCGCGAATTACAGCGTCAGACTCCCTCGTGGACGATTGATACATTAATTGAGCTTCGCCGGGAGCGTGGAGAACAGCAGCCGCTGGGGTTTATTATCGGTCAGGATTCCCTGCTGACGCTGCATAAATGGCATCGCTGGCAGGAGCTGCTGGATTATTGCCATCTGCTGGTTTGTAAACGTCCCGGCTATGCCGAAAACATGGCCACGCCGGAACAGCAGCACTGGCTTGACACGCACCGCACAGAAGATATTTCGCGGCTGCATCATTTTCCCGCCGGATCGGTTTTTCTTGCTGATACGTTGCTGCTGCCGATTTCCGCTACCGAGATCCGGCAACGCCGCCGCGCCGGCCTTTCCTGCGACGGGATGCTGCCAGAGGCAGTGATTAACTGGATAAACCAGCAAAATCTTTATCCGGCACAAAAATAATTATTTCGTTCATAACGCTGCTTTATATCCCTTAAATAAAGCAGCGGATTTTGTACGAAGCTGATTCAGCCTTTTTACAGAATGCCTTTCCTTTTTTATCAAGCCTTTACTTTTAGCAAAACTTGTCCTTCTTATAAGCGCATTGGATTAAAGCGGCTGGCATGGTGCCTGGTTTCGGCGTAACGGCGCAGGTCATCAACGGTCGTGTCGAGTGCGGCGGCAGCGCCCTGCCCATCTACCGGGAAATGAACTGGGATTACAACGCAAAAAATCCGGGCGGCAAAAGCTACGCCTGTAAGCGGGTAGGTTAGCAAACGCCTTATAGCGCCTTCAAAAAAGGCGACTATACCGAATGCGTTAAAACGCATTTTCCCGCCCTGGTGATAACCGATAAATAACCGTTAACGGCATAAAGCTACAACTTCGTTAACACAGGCGGAAGAGCCGTTGCGCGCTTGCGCTTTTTTCTTTCTGTCGACGGCCGTACCTCTGCGGCCGTCATCTCTTCTCCGGGGCAACTATCGGCCCGGCAGCCATTGACTCTCAGCCGGGGGCTGTTATTCTCCGCTGCCATGTTTTTTACCCGGCGGCTACACAAGCTCACAATTATTCGACTCAGGAACGTGGATCTTCCGCGCCGACGTGGGATAATAGCGCTTCCGCCTGGCGGACAGACATCTCATTCAACCGTATTCAGAGGGGAACCTTTTGCAAGGTCAAGCACTCCAGGAATTCGTCATCGATAAAATTGACGATTTGAAAGGCCAGGATATTGTCACTGTTAACGTACAGGGCAAATCCAGTATCACCGACTGCATGATTATCTGTACCGGTACCTCAACGCGCCATGTCGCCTCTATCGCCGATCACGTGGTGCAGGAATCGCGCGCGGCGGGGCTGAAGCCGCTGGGCGTTGACGGCAAAGCCGCCGCCGAGTGGGTGGTGGTCGATCTGGGCGATGTGATCGTCCACGTGATGCAGGAAGAGAGCCGTCGTCTCTACGAACTCGAAAAGCTCTGGAGCTAATCCGTGAAGCTGCAGCTGGTTGCCGTCGGCACGAAAATGCCTGACTGGGTGCAAACCGGATTTATGGAATACCTGCGCCGTTTTCCCAAGGATATGCCGTTTGAGCTGACTGAAGTGCCGGCCGGCAAACGCGGGAAGAACGCCGACATCAAACGCATTCTGGAAAAGGAAGGCGAAATGATGCTGGCGGCGGTGGGCAAAGGCAACCGCATCGTGACGCTGGATATTCCGGGGCAGCCGTGGGAAACGCCGCAGCTGGCGACGCAGCTGGAGCGCTGGAAGCAGGACGGCCGCGACGTCAGCCTGCTGATCGGCGGCCCGGAAGGCCTGGCGCCCGCCTGCAAGGCTGCCGCCGAGCAGAGCTGGTCGCTCTCCACGCTGACGCTGCCTCACCCTTTGGTGCGCGTGCTGGTGGCGGAAAGCCTTTATCGGGCATGGAGTATTACCACTAATCACCCTTACCATCGCGAATAGCCCTTAACTGGACAGATTAACGCAGCGGATGAAATTACAACGTAACGCCTTTCGTGACTATACCGCCGAGCAGACGCTGTTTGTTCGGCGGGCAATGATCGCTTTTTTCGGCATCTTACTGCTTTCCGGCATCCTGGTAGCTAATCTCTATCATCTGCAAATTATCCGCTACACCGATTACAGTACCCGCTCCAACGAAAACCGCATCAAGCTGGTGCCTGTCGCGCCAAGCCGCGGCATTATTTACGATCGTAACGGTACGCCGCTGGCGCTGAACCGCACTATCTATCAGATTGAGCTGGTGCCCGAGAAGGTCGAAAACCTCGAAAAAACGCTGCTGGCGCTGCGCCCGGTGGTCGACCTGACCGATGAAGATATCGTCGCCTTTGAAAAAGAGCGCAAGCGTTCGCGCCGCTTTACCTCTATTCCGGTAAAAACCGGGCTGAATGAGGTGCAGGTCGCACGTTTCGCGGTGAATCAATACGCTTTTCCCGGCGTGGAAGTCAAAGGCTACCAGCGCCGCTACTATCCTTACGGCTCAGCCCTCACCCACGTGCTGGGCTATGTTTCCAAGATCAACGATCGCGACGTTGAGCGACTGGATAAAGAAGGCAAATGGCCTAACTACGCGGCCACGCACGATATCGGCAAGCTGGGCATAGAGCGCTACTACGAGGATATGCTGCACGGCAAAACCGGCTATGAAGAGGTCGAGGTCAATAACCGTGGCCGTGTGATCCGCCAGCTACACGAACAGTCGCCGCAGGCGGGTCAGGATATCTGGCTGACTATCGATCTCAAGCTGCAACAGTATATCGAAACGCTGCTGGCGGGCAGCCGCGCCGCCGTGGTGGTAACCGATCCGCGCAGCGGCGAAATCCTGGCGATGGTTTCCATGCCCAGCTACGATCCGAACCTGTTTGTCGACGGCATCAGCAGCAAAGATTACAACAAGCTGCTGAAGGATCCGAACCGCCCGTTGATTAACCGTACGACTCAGGGCGCCTATCCGCCAGCCTCCACGGTAAAACCCTATATTGCCGTTTCGGCGCTTTCCGCCGGCGTAATCAATAAAAACACCAGCCTGTTCGATCCGGGATGGTGGCAGCTGCCCGGCTCTGAAAAACGCTTCCGCGACTGGAAGCACTGGGGCCACGGCCACCTTAACGTCACCAAATCGCTGGAAGAATCCGCCGATACCTTCTTCTATCAGGTCGCCTACGATATGGGCATCGACCGGCTTTCCGAATGGATGGGTAAATTTGGCTACGGCCATCTTTCCGGTATCGATCTGGTGGAAGAAACCGCCGGCAACATGCCGACCCGCGAATGGAAAATGAAGCGCTTTAAAAAACCCTGGTATCAGGGCGACACCATTCCGGTAGGTATCGGCCAGGGCTACTGGACGGCCACGCCGGTGCAGATGAACAAAGCGATGATGATCCTGATTAACGACGGCATCGTGCGTACGCCGCATCTGATGATGGCCAACAAGGTGAATAACGTTACCGTGCCGTGGAAGCAGCCGGCGATCCCGCCGGTCGCCGATATTCATTCCGGCTACTGGGAAATCGCCAAGGACGGCATGTATGGCGTAGCCAACCGACCTAACGGCACGGCGCGCAAAAGTTTTTCCGACGCGCCTTATAAAATCGCTGCCAAGTCAGGAACGGCGCAGGTATTCGGCCTGAAAGAGAACGAAACCTATAACGCCCATAAAATTTCCGAACTGCTGCGCGACCATAAGCTGATGACCGCTTTTGCGCCTTACGATCATCCTCGGGTAGCGGTGGCGATGATCCTGGAAAACGGCGGCGCGGGGCCAGCGGTCGGCACCATTATGCGGCAAATTCTCGACCATATTATGCTCGGGGACAACAATACCAACCTGCCAGACGCCGCTCCGGTGCCGTCTGGCTATGAAGGCGAATAACCATGAACGATCGGCACCAGAAAAGCACTATCTGGACGAGGATCCACGTCGACCCGACCTTTTTTATTCTGATTTCCGCCCTGCTGGTTTACAGCGCGCTGGTTATCTGGAGCGCCAGCGGCCAGGATCCGGGCATGATGGAGCGCAAGCTGGGCCAGATTGCGATGGGCGTGGTGATCATGCTGGTCATGGCGCAGATCCCGCCGCGCGTTTACGAAGGCTGGGCGCCCTATCTTTACATCCTTTGTGTGATCCTGCTGATAGCCGTGGACGCTTTCGGCCATATCAGTAAAGGCGCGCAGCGCTGGCTGGATCTGGGCGTGGTGCGCTTTCAGCCCTCGGAAATAGCCAAAATAGCCGTGCCGCTAATGGTGGCGCGCTTTATCAACCGCGACGTCTGTCCGCCCACGCTTAAAAACACCGCGATTGCGCTGGTGCTAATCTTTATGCCCACGCTGCTGGTGGCGGCGCAGCCCGATCTGGGAACGGCTATCCTGATAGCCTCCTCCGGCCTGTTTGTGCTGTTTTTATCAGGCATGAGCTGGAAGCTGATCCTCGTGGCCGTGATGCTGGTCGCCGCCTTCATTCCGGTGCTCTGGTTCTTCCTGATGCACGACTACCAGCGCGACCGCGTCATGATGCTGCTGGATCCGGAAAGCGATCCGCTGGGCGCGGGCTACCATATTATTCAGTCCAAAATCGCTATCGGCTCCGGCGGGCTGCGCGGCAAAGGCTGGCTGCACGGCACCCAGTCGCAGCTGGAGTTTTTACCCGAGCGTCACACCGACTTTATCTTTGCCGTGCTGGCGGAAGAGCTGGGCCTGGTCGGCGTGCTGGTGCTGCTGGTGCTCTATATTCTGGTGATCATGCGCGGCCTGCTGATGGCGGCCAGAGCGCAAACCACCTTTGGCCGCGTGATGGCAGGCGGCCTGATGCTGATCTTCTTTGTTTATGTCTTTGTGAATATTGGCATGGTCAGCGGTATATTACCCGTAGTCGGCGTCCCGCTGCCGCTGGTAAGCTACGGCGGCTCCGCCCTGATTGTTCTGATGGCCGGGTTTGGCATTATTATGTCGATCCATACCCACCGTAAACTGTTGTCGAAAAGCGTTTAAGAGGCTTATATGCGTAAGGATTGGCTCTGGATTAGTCTGGCAGCGGCGCTGCTGGCAGGCTGTGTTACTGAACAACAGCAGGCACCGGTTACACAGCAACAGCAAACCTATAACGGCCCGGTCGTTGAAATCGGCGGCGTTGAGCCGCGCTACGAGCCGTTAAGCCCCAATGCCAACCAGGATTATCGGGTCAACGGCCAGAACTACCGCATCGTCACCGATCCGTCTAATTTCAGCGAAACCGGGCTGGCCAGCTGGTATAGCGAATCGGCCGACGGCAGCCGCACGGCGATTGGCGAGCAGTACGATCCGCAGGGGCTGACGGCGGCGCACCCTACTCTGCCGCTGCCGTCCTATGTGCGCGTCACCAACCTGGCGAACGGACGACAAATCGTGGTGCGGGTCAACGATCGCGGGCCTTACAAGCCGGGCCGCATTATCGATCTGTCCAAAGCGGCGGGCGATCGCCTGAATATCTCCAATAACTCCCGCGTGAAGGTGGACTTTATTAAGGTCGCGCCGGACGGCTCGGTTTCCGGCCCCGGCACCATCGGCACCACGGTCGCGAAACAAAGCTACGCGCTGCCGCCTCGCCCGGATCTCAGCGGCGGCATGGTGGTAATGGGCGGCGCGGCGGCGGCACAGGGCATGACAAGCACGCAGGAAAGCACCGGCGCCTCGTTTTCTGAACAAACACCGCCTGACGTCCGGCCCGTGGATAACAGCACGCTCAGCAGCGACGACAACCTGGGCGCGCCGGTACGCAGCAGCGGCTTTTTAGGCGCGCCGCAGCCGTTGGCCAATGGCGTCCTGGAAGGCAGCGAGCCTGCACCAGCGGAACCGGCACCGGTGCCGACTCAGCCAGCCCCTGTCTCGGCGCCAGCCGCAGCGACTTCGGCACCGGCCGCAGCCGGAACGGCCTTTACGGTGCAGGCGGGCGCGCTGAAAGATGGCGCACGCGCGCAGCAGCTGGCGGCCTCACTGAGCAAACAATTTGGCGTGCCGGGCAGCGTTGACGCGCGCGGCGGCGTTTATCGCGTGCAACTGGGGCATTTTACCTCGCGTCAGCAGGCGGCAGCGTTGCAGCAACGGCTTGCCAGCGAAGCCAACCTCACCTCTTTCGTGACCACGGCAGCTGGCAAAATGTGATAACGATCCGGCAATCCATCTTTACCTGGCGTTACGCTGTATGAGCCAGGTAAAGACGGATGCCGCTCCGAAATGCATTTGCTATAGTGAGTCACTTTTTTTTAACTTAGCCATGGATGTTGTTGTCCCCGACATGAATACTCTGACCTCTTCCCAACTGTTCAAACGCCTGACGGCAGGTTCGCTGATCGCCCTCAGCCTTACCGCCTTCGCCCACGCTGAAGACGTGAACATCAAAACCATGATCCCGGGCGTGCCGGATATTGATGCCGAAGCCTATGTGCTGATCGATTACAACTCTGGCAAAGTGCTGGCGGAGAAAAACGCCGACGCGCGCCGCGATCCGGCCAGCCTGACAAAAATGATGACCAGCTACGTGATTGGCCAGGCGGTCAAAGCGGGCAAAATTCATCAGGACGATATGGTCACCGTGGGTAAAGATGCCTGGGCGACCGGCAACCCGGTGTTTAAAGGCTCTTCGCTGATGTTCCTGAAGCCGGGCGATCGCGTGCCGGTTTCGCAGCTGACTCGCGGTATCGTGCTTCAGTCCGGCAACGACGCCTGTGTGGCGATGGCCGACTATGTCGCAGGCAGTCAGGACACCTTTGTCGGCCTGATGAATAACTACGTTAAGGCGCTGGGTCTGCAAAATACCCATTTCCAGACCGTACACGGCCTGGACGCCGAAGGTCAGTACAGCTCGGCGCGCGATATGGCGCTGATCGGCCAGGCGCTGATCCGCGACGTGCCGGATGAGTACTCGGTCTATAAAGAAAAAGATTTCACCTTTAACAATATCCGCCAGACCAACCGCAACGGCCTGCTGTGGGATACCAGCCTGAACGTTGACGGCATCAAAACCGGCCACACCAATGCGGCAGGCTATAACATCGTCGCTTCCGCGACCGAAGGCCAGATGCGTCTGATTTCAGCCGTGCTGGGTGGACGTACCTTTAAAGGCCGCGAAGTCGAGAGCAAAAAGCTGCTGACCTGGGGCTTCCGCTTCTTTGAAACCGTGGCGCCGCTGAAAGCCGGTAAAGAGTTCGCCTCCGAGCCGGTATGGTTCGGCAACAGCGACCGCGTGCAGCTGGGCGTGCAGAAAGACGTTTACCTGACTATCCCTCGCGGCCGCATGAAGGATCTGAAAGCCAGCTATACGCTGAGCAACACCGAACTGCACGCGCCGCTGGCGAAAAACCAGGTGGTCGGCACCATCAACTTCCAGCTGGACGGCAAAACCATCGAGCAGCATCCGCTGGTGGTGCTGAACGATATGCCGGAAGGCGGATTCTTCGGCCGTATCGTTGACTACATCAAGCTGATGTTCCATCACTGGTTTGGCTAAATCTGTCGCGTTCCGCGCTTGATTTCGGCCTGAATGGCCCGCATATTGATATTATCTGTAGGCTCCCGCTGTTGGCGGGAGTCTTTGTTTTAGCGTTACCGGAGCCCCTATGAAAACCAATCTTAAAGAACTGCTCGAATTTCCTACCCCGTTCACCTATAAAGTGATGGGTCTGGCGCAGCCGGAACTGGTTGATCAAGTAGTTGAAGTCGTACAGCGCCATGCGCCTGGCGATTACTCTCCGGATGTAAAACCCAGCAGCAAAGGCAACTATCACTCGGTTTCTATTACTATTACGGCGACCCATATCGAGCAGGTGGAAACGCTGTATGACGAGCTGGGCAAAATAGAAATCGTGCGGATGGTGCTGTAGCCATCACCGATCGGGGGCTGACCACGGCCCTCGTTCGGCGTTATACTCCCTTCTTTACTCCCTGACCGGACTCTCCATGCATCAGGATACCCTACTCGTTCGTCAGCTCGGTTTGCAGCCCTGGGCGCCCGTCTCTCAGGCCATGCACGATTTTACCAATCAGCGCGGCGCGGAAACGCCTGACGAAATCTGGCTGGTGGAACACCCGCCGGTATTTACTCAAGGCCAGGCCGGTAAAGCGGAGCATCTGCTGATGCCGGGCGATATCCCGGTTATGCAGAGCGATCGCGGCGGACAGGTCACCTATCACGGGCCAGGTCAGCAGGTCATGTACGTGCTGATAAACCTGAAACGTCGCAAAACCGGCGTGCGGGAGCTGGTTACCGCCATTGAGCAAACGGTGATTGCCACGCTGGCGCACTACGATATTGAGGCCGCTGCCCGGCCGGATGCGCCCGGCGTTTACGTCGAGGGCAAAAAAATCTGCTCGCTGGGCCTGCGCATCCGCAACGGCAGCTCTTTTCACGGGCTGGCTTTGAACGTGGATATGGATCTTGCGCCTTTTCTGCGCATCAATCCCTGCGGCTACGCCGGGCTGGAGATGACGCAAATCAGCGCCTATAAAAAGGGCGTGACGCTGGCCGACGTGCAGCCGTTGTTAATCAAGCATTTTGCCCGCGAGCTGGCGATAGCGGACGTAAAGTGGCTGGACGAGCGAACGCCATAAATTTACAATTCCGTCACATTTTCTCCTCTGCCCTGGCTGAAACCCGCGCCGCGAGGTGATATAATTTTTGCGCTTTTCTCAAAAAAATTTGAACGTCACGCGGCTGTTTAGCGCATGCCAACCTGGAAACAGCAAGATTATGAGTAAACCTATTCAGATGGAACGCGGCGTTAAGTACCGCGACGCAGATAAGATGGCGCTGATCCCGGTCAAAACCGTGGTCACCGAACGCACAGAGATTTTACGTAAGCCGGAGTGGATGAAAATCAAACTCCCTGCCGACTCCAGCCGCATTCAGGGCATTAAAGCCGCCATGCGTAAAAACGGTCTGCACTCCGTCTGTGAAGAGGCTTCCTGCCCTAACCTTGCAGAATGTTTTAACCACGGCACCGCCACCTTTATGATCCTGGGCGCGATTTGTACCCGCCGCTGTCCTTTCTGCGACGTGGCGCATGGGCGTCCCGTGCAGCCCGACGCCAACGAGCCGGAAAAGCTGGCGCAGACCATCGCCGATATGGGCCTGCGCTACGTGGTGATCACTTCCGTTGACCGCGATGACCTGCGCGACGGCGGCGCTCAGCACTTTGCCGACTGCATCACTGCTATCCGCGCTAAAAATCCGACTATTAAAATCGAAACGCTGGTGCCGGACTTCCGTGGCCGTATGGATCGCGCGCTGGATATTCTGAACGCCACGCCGCCGGACGTGTTTAACCACAACCTTGAGAACGTGCCGCGCGTATACCGCCAGGTTCGTCCCGGCGCCAACTATGAGTGGTCGCTGAAGCTGCTGGAGCGCTTTAAAGAAGCGCATCCTGAGATCCCGACCAAATCAGGCCTGATGGTGGGTCTGGGCGAAACCAATGCCGAGATCGTGGAAGTGATGCGCGATTTACGCCGTCACGGTGTGACCATGCTGACGCTGGGGCAGTATCTTCAGCCAAGCCGCCACCATTTACCGGTACAGCGCTACGTCAGTCCGGCGGAATTTGACGAAATGAAAGAGGCGGCGATGGAAATGGGCTTTACCCACGCGGCCTGCGGCCCGTTCGTGCGTTCTTCCTACCATGCGGATATGCAGGCGAAAGGCCTGGAAGTGAAATAACTCTTTACATATTTGCAACAAAAACAAAAACGGATGACCCTGTCATCCGTTTTTTTATCGCTTAACGCGGGCGTTACTCTTTATGAGCAACCTGTTCAGCCGCTTTTTCTTCAGCGACAGGCGCTTTCTTCGCGGAGGTGTCATCGTCGCTCATCGCCTTTTTAAAGCCTTTGATCGCCGAACCCAGATCGCCGCCCAGCGAGCGTAACTTGTTGGTTCCAAAAAGCAATACAATCAGAGCGCCAATAATCAGCAGTTTGGCAATACTGATACCTTCCATACACACCTTCTTTATTTAACCGGACCGGTAAAGGTCAATAAGCATAAAGTGTATTAACGCGCAGATTGTCGGTCAATACAAACTGCCATCTGTAACAGAGTAATATCTGCACAGCGGCCTGCGAAATGATATCAGATAAAGCGACTCAGGAAAGCCTGAAATCGCGGATGTTGGGGGCTAGTGTACCGCAACGCGTTATCAATGCCACACCATTGCTCCATAGCGGTATGGTGATATCACCTGTTGCCCTCTCACTCTGAAGCGTTCCTTACCCAATATTTCAAAGCTTCCGCGAGCTGATAAGTTCAGGGCGAGCGAAACGGCGATTCTCCAGCACCGGCAGCACGCTACGCGCATGAGCGATACGGGCGGGATCCAAATCAGCAAAAAGCAATATCGGCGCTTCAGCCGCCCTGGCTATCGCCACGCCCAGCGGATCGACCGTCAGGCTACAGCCGATATTACGCGGGCCGCAGTCGCCGACGGCCACCATATAACAGGTGTTTTCCAGCGCACGCGCCGTTACCAGCACCTCCCAGTGCATCTCCTTCAGCGGCCCTCTCACCCAAGCGGCTGGCAGCACCAGCACTTCCGCGCCGTCCAGCGCCAGACGACGAGCCTGTTCAGGAAAACGCACGTCGTAACAGGTCATCAGACCCACTTGCATACCGGCAACTTCCACCAGCGGCGGCACCTCGTCACCGGCGGTGACATTGCGGGATTCCTGCATGGTAAAAGCGTCATAAAGATGCAGCTTGTCGTAGCGGGCAAGGATTTCGCCATTGCGAATGACGATAAGCACATTCAGCGCTTTGCCGTTATCGGTCGGCACGTGTACGGTCATTATTGTGGTTAAGCCGTTGCCGCGACTGGCTGCACGGATTTCGTTTAAAAATGGCCCGTCCAGCGGCTGAGCGGCTTTCAGCACCAAATCCGGATCGGCGATATCACGAGCCAGCACGGCTTCCGGTAAAACGAGCAGATCGGCATCGCCGGCCAGCGCCCTGGTCATTAAGTCCGTACAGGTTGCCGCATTCTCCTGCCAGCTGCGGCTGACCGCAAACTGTCCTGAAGCCACTTTCATTATGTCTCTCCGTGGGGATAAAAAGCGTGCGCATCGAGATTTTTAATCAGGTAGCGGGGAGCCTCGCTATAGCCTTCCCGGCTATAAAAGGCGTTAGCCTTGATGCGCTGCTCATGGCAGTGGACTTCCATCCGATCGCAGCCGTGCGCTTTTGCCAGCTTCTCGGCGTGGCTTAACAGCTGATGCCCGACGCCTTCGCTACGCTTGCCGTCCGCGATACAAAAATAGCTGATGCGCGCGAAATCCCCCGCCAGCGCCAGCTGCGGAATAAAATGTAGCGAGAGAAAGCCTAATACGGTGCTGCCCTGCTCGGCAATCAGCAGCTGTTCTGCCCTGTCGTCGATCAGCTGCGCCAGACGACGCTCAATAAAGACTTCGGTGTTGGCATAGCCCAGTTCGGTTAACAGCGCGCTCAGGGCAAAACCGTCGTGCGTATTCGCCAGTCGGATCCTCATTCTCTCTCCTGTTAATTGCGGCCCGCTCAGGGCGTCAGCGCTTTTCTTCTACAGGTTATATAGCCTGACTGACACGATAAGCAACCCGACCGACGCCGACGCCTGTTACAGAATAAGCCGCGTTTGGGCTTCACAGACCGCAAAACAGGCATCTGCACCCGGCGCAGTTAACGATGACTGTTTCGTTTATCACGTTTTGGCACAATCTTTACGCAAGCAGGAAGAAGCGCTAACAGGACAGGATCTTTGCGCACGCAAGCAGAGAGCAGGACTCGCAGGCGGAAATCTGTGCGGCACGCATGCACTGAGCATTAAGGGAACCTACGCGGCACGCCAGCAAAGGGCGGTACTTACAGACGGTAACCTGCACGACACGCAAGCACAGAGCATTAAAGGAACCTGCGCGGCAGGCCAACAGAGGGCGGAACTTACAGGCGGCAATCAGCGCGACACGCATGCACAGAGCATTAAGGGAACCTTTGCAACACGCAGGCAAAGAGCGGTACTTACGGCGGGAACCTGCGCAATATGCAGGCACAGAGCAGTACGGGAACTTTCGCAACAGCTATCCGGCTTACAGGCTCACCTGGCCGGGCATTCCATGGAGACGAGGCATCACTCAGGCGAAAAAAAACCCGCCATAAGGCGGGTTTTTAAAATTCTGTCTGATAACTTAAATAGCGGCAACGTTAGCAGCAGATGGGCCTTTGGCACCGTTGGTGATTTCGAACTCTACGCGCTGACCTTCAGCCAGAGTTTTGAAACCGTTGCTCTGGATGGCAGAGAAGTGAACGAACACGTCTTTGCTACCATCTTCAGGAGTAATGAAACCGAATCCTTTGGACTCATTAAACCACTTAACGCTACCTTTGATCTTAGACATCTATATTACCTTTACATGAAAAATGGACACTAAACTGTGTCGACGGTTAGTACAGCAATTGCTGAGCCTTTTGTCCAGTGGCCTTTCACGAAAAAGTGATAAATATCGCTTTTTTTACGCATCAATTTTAATTTTAGCGTGCGCCTGTTGTTAAAACTGCCAGCGCAGCCAGGCAAAATAGACGTTGCCGTTGTTGTAAGTCCCCGGAATATAAGTCATCTGGAAGGTGGCATCACGAAAACCTATTGAAGCAAGCGGCAAAACCGCCGGAACCGGGATATATTTCCAGTTGTCTCTTGCCGTTACCCCAGCCGTATAGCCCAACCCCAGCCGAAAATCTTTATTGCGCAGCGGCTGCCAGATTTTTTCCCAGCCGTAGCCGCCGAAGGGTTCCCATTTGTTAAAGGAGTCCTTGAAGGCCATCGCGTACAGGCCGTTCCAGTTGCCTTTTTCGTCATAGCGCGACATGCCGCCGCCTGCACCCCAGGGGCGCTCGTTGTATTTATCAATATGCGCCTGGTCGTAAGTCCAGCGGTTGTGCCAGGTGATAGCCGGCACGTAAAGGTCGTAATGCTGCGGCTCGTTCCAGGTCGTGCTGACGCCGTCGCTAAAATTTTGCCAGCCGCCGGAGATCGCGGCGCCCAGTGTTTGTGCCTGAGCTGTAGCGGACAGGCTTCCTGCGCCTGCCAGGCTCAGGAAAAGAAGAAAAAAGCGAAAAAATGTCATTTTAATCTACCGCTCACCCGTGGTGCTGTTAAAAAATCTCTGCCGTTGCTGATTAAAAACGGCAGGCCTGGTCATATTGTTAATCCGGCCCCTATTGTAATTACCGCCATTAAACGGTTCATGAATGCACAGCGAACAAATTTTCAACTGTGCAAATTTTTTTAAAGTTGAGCCGGTCGACATTGCGGTTATGCAAAGTTCTCTTTTTTTTCTGATTAAAAACGGGACGAAATAATGCGCTAATGGGGTCAGTTACAATCATGAATTGTTTTAATGGAGTTTGATCTGGATCATTTATTTAGCGCAATTAATGCTTATTTAACCAAAAAAAGAAATAAAAGCGCCCAAAGTAACAATATTCATCGTCTCCCTATTGTAAATAAAAGGAAAGAACTGGGTTATCTCTTTTGAATCATGTTGTTATGGGTTAATATCATTTCACGAAACTGATAAATATTATTTATCGATCTATACGCGTTTTTTGGTAAAATTAATCCTGGTTAACACAGAAATTTAAGGAGCCGACGTGAGAATACGATGCGGGAGATGTGGGCACGCAGAGCTCATTTTCACGACTCGCGGCGACCGCTTTGGCGATCATCACGGGGCGATATGTGCGTATTGTTGGAAACCCATCACCTTAAAAGATTGCCTGTTTCGTCAGGCTATCGCGGTAACAGAGCAGGATGAAGCCGACATATTCCATCAGTTACCGGATAAAAAGGAAAAAATGACCGCGGCGTCCGCTCTGGCGAAACCGGCGGGCAAAAGGTGACAATACGCGCGTATTGCCACCTGATGACTAATCAGAAAAGTACTTTAAAGACGCCGGTTAACGTCAGCAGGCCGACAATAAAAATAATCGCAATAATCCAGAGAATAATCTTCATTCCATTTTCCTCAGCCAGATAAAAAAATTACTACTGTGTAGCCACTTGATTATAGAAGAAGATTTCCGTCCTGCCGTTTTCGCCGTCCGTTTTTTCCGGCCGCTGCCCATTGTAAAACAGCCTTCGTCGCTTTTCATGATGACCTTTTACCGCTTCGTTCGCAGACGTTCCTGACCTCTGCCAGCAATTTAGTACCATTTTTCGCCTTTTATCCTTAAATCATTGTGATTTCAGGTACCTTCACGGCGTTTAAATAAAAATATTTAAAAATCAATGAATTAAATAAATATCCAGCCATGCATTTTTTAAGCGACAGCGATCGCACTTTGCGCTTTCTTTACAGAGGAATCTTAGGCGCGCAGGCAGGCGCTGGCTAAACTTAACAGGGCTTGCGATACCAATCCCTGACGGTAATAAGGAGATCTTATGAGCACTCTGGACAGCAGCCTGGGTCGATACAGCCTGAAGGCAAAAAACGAGGGCGATCATATCCACGGCTCAATTGCCATTAATGATGAAGGCGGCTCGCCGCTGACGCTGCAGGAGTTCGATGAGCATTATCTGGATGATGTGATCAATAACGTTATCTATCCTGTCACCGGCGGCAACCGTGCCATTACCAACGCCTTTAAAGAAGAGCTGGTGAAGGCCGGGTTTAAACAGCCGCACTGACAGCGTAAGGGCCAACTTTCGTGGCCCTTTTTTTATGACGAGCCTGTGGTCGGCAGGGTCAAAAAGCGCTGCATGCTTTCCGCCTGTGCGATAAAGCGTTCAAACAGCGCCAGCAGCTGGTGCGGCTCCAGTAAAATAAAAGGCTCGCGGGTCCACAGCAGCACGCTTTGCTGCTCCGGCAGCGTGGCGGTCAGCACCGGCGGATGCGCCAGCCCCAGCAGATTGCACTGCAACAGCATGTTTAACGTGGCGGGATCGGCAAAATCACTTTCGCGCATCGGCAGCTGGCAGCTTAGCGTCAGGTAATCTCGCGGGCTCTCCTCCCACAGCAGCGCGATGCCCTGCGCTTCCATTACGTAGCTTCCGCTCTCTTCCAGCTGCGCCTCATCAATGCGCAACTGACGCAGCAGCGGAGCCAGTAGCGTTTTCAGTCGACTGATAGCCATAATTTTCCTGTTAAGCGTTTACACGCCGCGGTTAATGTTGCGCATCAGCTCCGCCACCTCTGTACGGGTCGCATCATCCTGACGACGGCGCCGGGATTCATACACGGATCGCTTCATCTCTGGTTTTAGCTCGGTGGCATCGCCGCCGCTTTCGGTTTGATAGTACACATTGATATTTTTCGAGGCCTGATATTGCTGATACAGGCCGCCACCGTGACGCCGGGCAATTTGTTTCAACGAGCTAAGATCCTTACTGTCGATAGGCTGCCCCTCCCGCCGCATCTCGCGCTGGTAAAGCGCATTGACTTCCTCGCGGCTGGCCTTGTCGCCATGCACTAATCGCTCCCGCACCTCGGGATTAGCGGCCTGCGGCGCATACTCTTTCACGATGCGATAGCGTTTGGACAGGTCGTAGTTTTGCTCTTTGTCGGCGCGGCCATAGAGCGGCCAGGCATCGGAATAGATGCGCTCGCCGTTGATGCGCCTGTCGCCTACCATCACAAAGGCGTGATCGCCATCCAGCGCGCTGCAAACGGCTACCGGCTCGCTGATGCCGGAGGAGGCCAGCAGCAGGCCGTTTACCGCCGCCATTTCGCCGCAGTTTCCGGCCCGAAAGCGGGCGGCGCGCCAGGGGCGGTTATCCTCAGAGCTGTTTTCGGCCCGGCAGGCGACCGTACGTTTTACCACGCCGCCGCGCGTGTGCAGGATGTCGTGGATCTGGTTAGCAGACCCCTTATCTAACGTTTTCCAGGTATCTTCAATCGAGCGATTCGCTTTTTTCAGGATCTGCTGCTGGCTCTCCGTCACGGTGATGATGCGGCCATTGCGCGTCCCTTCCAGGCCCGGCTTGCCCGGCAGCATTACTTTCGCGTCATGACGGGTGCGGTGGCTGGCGCCAGAAGAGGTACCAAAAAGATTAAAGGGCATAAATTTTCCATCTGGTAAAAATCCGTAGCAGTAAGTGGCGTGACAAAACGGGAAGTTCCCCTCAGGCGGAACCCATACCGCCTCCGGGCCACTAATCATCACTCTTCCCTGGTCTACGCTTAAGGAAATTCATGATGACCCCAATTTCTTCCGCTAACGCTTTGCCGCCGACTATCCCCGGCCTGGATAGTTTGTTGTCGCCCGGCGAAGATTTACTTAGTCCGCTTAATGAAAAACACCAGGCCTCGATTAATTTCGCGCAGTCAGGCAGCCAGGGCACCTCGCTGGAAAGTCTGCTTGATAATAACGGCAACGACACGCAGCAAAACAGCGACCTGTCGCAGCAGGTATCGCAGCTGATATCGGAAATCATGAAGGCCGTGCTGCCGCTGATCCAGCAGCTGCTTCAGGGCCAGCAGGCCAGCAGTGGCGAAAACGGCGCTACCGGTTCAGGCAGCACCACCGCGCCAGTAACGTTCAAAAACAGCGGTAACCCAGCGGAAAACAGCGGAGCGCAAACCGCTGTCCCAGCGCTGTCCGCAGCCCAGACGAGCGCGACGTCAGGCAGCTCTCCGGCCCTCTCTCTCGGCAGCAGCGATCTTCATCTGCCCGACTCGCTCAAGCCTTTTGAGGCCGACATTCAGGATGCGGCGCAGGCTACCGGCGTGCCTGCTAACGTGCTTGCCGCGCAAATCTGGCAGGAGTCCCGCGGCAATCTGGGCGCGGCGACGGTCAACGGCGGCAACGGGCTACAGGATGCCGGTCTGATGCAGGTCAACAGCAATACCTTTGCCGATCTGCAAAGTAAAAATCCGGATTTGCTGGGCGCCAACGCCAGCCCTGATAACGCGCATGACAATATCATGGCGGGCGCGCTCTACATGAAAGAGCAGCTCGGCGCATTTGATGGCAGTATGGGCGCAGCTCTGCGCGCCTATAATTCCGGGCCAAACAACGTCAACACCGCTGATTTAAGTGATATTTCCAAAACGGGCACGGGCGACGCGACCTATGTCGATAAGGTGATGGATTTTGCCAATACCATTGCTACCGGTAAAGGCACGCTGCCAGCCTGATAAAAAAAGGGCGATCGACGATCGCCCTGAAAAGGTATGCCGGAAAACCTATTTGCTTTCGCCGCCGCCCTGCGCACCAGCGCCGCCGGAAAGGGCTGAAAGAATGGCGCCCAGGCCCAGCATCTGCAGGGCACCGCCCAGCTTAGCAGCCAGCCCGCTGCTGCCCTGCTCGTCTTCGGCTCCCTTACCACCCTGCGTTGCGCCGCCCGAGCCGCCTGAGCCACCCTGGCCGGATGCGTTGGCGCCTTCAGATGACTGCCCCAGCATCTTTTTAATCATCTCCATCAGCTGGGTCATGATATCGCCGCTGCCGGCGGCTTCCTGAGCGCCGGACGTTCCGTTGCCAGAGCCCGAAGAGCCAGAGCCGTTTTTATCGCTGTTCGCCTCGCTGCCTTTCAACAGCTCCAGAATGGCGTTCAGCAATTGCGTAATACTGCTTTCGTTGCCTGTCGACTGGCTGCTGCCGTTACTGCCGTTACTGCCGTTCTGGGCAAGCGCCTCTTTGCTGCCAAACTGCACGCCCTGGCCGCCGCCGCTGTTTGACGCCGAAGTAGCAAAATTCAGGATATTACCCAGTCCCGGGCTGCCCTGACCGTTATTTTGCTTGTTGCTGAGTGGTAGCTCCAGACCCGCATCGCCACCCGTTTTGCCGCCGCCAATCGCGCCGTTTACACCGCCGCCTATTTTCATGCCGCTTCCTCTGTTCAGTGAAATGATCGTCACGAGTCCACCCGTCAAGGCTTCGTCTCCGTGTTGGGTGGCGATCGGGCCGGGCATGTTCCATTGGCGCTGGTAAAGTCTTAATTACGGTAAATTAAATTACACATTCTTAACGTTTTGTAATCTAAATAATGCGCTTGTTTACATCAGCTTACCGCTGCGCTGCGAAATTTGTGTAGGGATTTCCCTACTTTGCCCCACGGAGATCCCCACAACAACTTCAGAGGAAACTGATAGCCTCTCAAGGCCGCGCTAGTAAATAGTAAGCGAATATTGAGTGTTACCCCGAGCAGCCCGCCGCTGATCCCGTGTTGTTTTCGCTTAAGTTGCAGCAGATTGCTAACTGCATAGTCCGAGGGTAGACAGGAGAAAATATGGTAACGGGTAGTGAGAAAGAATCAGGCAGTATCCGTCACGATAAAGTCACGGCTTTCCTTACCGAGCCTGGCGCAGCCAGAACGGATATCCACGCCAGCCTGCATCCGCTGATCGACAACCTTGCGCCGCTGAAAGTCGATCTGCTGCTGGAAGGCGAAACCGGGACGGGCAAAGATACGCTGACCCGCCGCATCTACCAGCTTTCGGGCGCGAAAGGGCCGCTGATTTCCGTGAACTGCGCGGCTATCCCGGAAAACCTGGCGGAAAGCGAACTGTTCGGCGTAATCGCCGGCGCCTACACCGGCGCCACGCATTCCCGGCCGGGCTACATTGAAGCCTCTGACAAAGGCATTCTGTTTCTGGATGAAATAGACAGCATGCCGCTGATATTACAGGCGAAGCTGCTGCGCGTGCTGGAAACCCGCGCCATTCACCGACTGGGTTCCACGCAGCCCGTGCCGCTGGATCTACGCGTGATCGCTGCTTCCCAGACGCCGCTGATTGAGCTGGTGGATGCAGGACGTTTTCGCCGCGACCTCTATTTTCGGCTTTCCACCATCAAGCTGGAGACGCCGACGGTGCGTTCCCATGCCGAACTGATTATTCCGCTGTTTCGCCGCTTTACCCAGGAAGCGGCCATGCGGCTACAGCAGCCTATTCCGCCGCGTTCGCTGGCGCTGGACGAAGCTCTGCTGTTGCACAGCTGGCCCGGCAATATTCGCGAGCTGAAAGCCGCGGCGGAACGCCACGTGCTGCATCTGCCGCCGCTGTGTAATATCACGCCGGGCGAAGGCGAAGCGACATTATTAAAAGATCGCCTGCGTCGCATTGAGCGCAGCCTGATTAAAGAGTGTCTGCATCGTCACGGCCATAAGATTGATGACGTGGTGCATGAATTAGGTATTCCGCGCCGCACCCTTTATCACCGTATCAAATTGCTGAATATTGTTGCCTGATGCGTTTATAAAAATAATTTGTTTTCTTTGGAACCCTTTTTGCGCCACACCCACTTAATTAACGAATATGCTAACAACCACCCCTTAATATAATCAGGAGCCACACTATGTCTTCAGTATCCTCAGGTATCTCTACTGCAGCTACAGCGGCAACAAGAGTTGAAAGCGCAACTGATGGCGCAAGCTTTATGTCACAGATGCAGGATGTTCAGGGCCAGATGCAGCAGGATATGGTCGATAAAGCCAAGCTTGATGCACAGAACAACAAAATGAACGGCGTTGCGGACAGTGCCAGTAAGGCGGGTTCTGCTGCCGCTCAGGTAAAAATCCAGTACTAGTTTCGCCTGCTGGTGCGGGTCTGCGCCCCTGACCCGCACCGCTTTTCGTTCTGTTATCCAGCGCGAGATCGTTATGAAAATAAATTCCTCCCCGGCAGATTTAACCGAGCTTCCGCAAATAAAAACCACGGCGGAGCCGCAGCAAAGCGACGTCGATTTTTTTTCGGCCCAGCTTAAAGAACCGCAGGTTGAAAAAGTTTCCGCCCCTGCCGAAGTCACGAATTTTCTTTCCGGCATTGCCAGTTCATTAAGTAATAATGAACACCAGAGAAAAGAAGCCTATCAGGATTTACAAAAAGCTTCCCGCTCGTCCAATTTATTAGAATTTAGTCAGGCTAATGCCGCCTTATCTAATTACTATATTGAAAATTTAATGAATGCAAAAATCGTCGCCAAAGGCGTTCAGAGCATTGATAAACTGACCAACCTACAGTAAGCCCCTATGAAACTTTTGCTGAAATGGCTAATGATTAGCTCGCTGGCGCTTTTTCTGGTCGGCTGCGGCGATAAAACCGTGCTGTACAGCGGGCTGGCGGAAAGCGACGCCAACGATATCATCGCCGAACTGAATCAGCATCAAATTGCCGCGCAAAAGCTGATTGAAAAAGCGGGCATTTCCGTGTCGGTCGATGCGGAAAATATCGAGCGCAGCGTAAAAATCCTCGACTCCGCCGGGCTGCCGCACAAGGCGCGCACCAATCTTGGCGAGGTGTTCCAGAAAAGCGGCGTGATTTCCAGCCCGATGGAGGAGCGCGCCCGCTATATCTATGCGCTTTCGCAGGAGGTGGAATCGACGCTGGCGCAGATCGACGGTGTGGTGGTGGCGCGCGTGCACGTAGTGCTGCCGGAAAGGCTGGCGCCCGGCGAGCCGGTACAGCCCGCTTCCGCCTCGGTGTTTATCAAATACCATAACACCCTGGATCCGGACAGCATTGAGCCGCGCATCCGCCAGATGGTTTCCACCAGCATTCCGGGCCTGGCGGGCAAAAGCGATAAGGATTTAGCGATCGTTTTTGTGCCGGCGCAGACCTATGAAGACAAGATTGAAGTGGTACAGATGGGGCCGTTTCAGCTTTCGCCGGATGAGTACGGCACGGTGAAATGGGTATTCGCGCTGTTCGCCATCGTGCTGCTGATCGCCTTCGCTTTGCTGCTGTTCAAACCCGGCCGGAAAAAAGAAAAACCGGCCAGCGCCGCTGCGGCGACAGGAAAATAAGCCGTGGAGCAGGCTTCCATCGCGGACTGGCTGCACTGGTGGCAGCAGGGCTGGTGGCAACAGGCGGAGGCGGGCTGGACATCCGACTTTTTCGCTCTGCCGCCGGCGGCGCAGCAGGCATTGAGCTGGCAGCAGCCGCAGGCCGTCGCGGCCAGCTTCGGCATCTCCCCCGCCCTGCCGCCGGAACCGTCAGCGCGGATGCTGGCGCTGATCGCGTTCGACGACGAGCGCTGGCAGCGTCTACTGGCGCTGCTGGCCGCCACCTGCGCCCCACAGGCCACGCCGTCCGGGATGGCGGGCAGCGATTTGATCTGGTGTCGGCGCTTAAGCAAAGGCCTGCGCTGCGACAGCTGGCTGGATGCCGCCTGCTTTCATCCCTGGCCCATCGGCGGCCTGCTGCTGCTGCGCGCGCTACATCCGGAAAGCTGGCCTCGTTTACGGCTGCGTTTTCCCCCTGAATGGGCCGCACAGCTGGAAGAATATCCCACGTTAACGCTGCCGCACGCCAGGCTGGCGGCGCTTTACGACGCGGCCATCTGGCAGTGTCAGCAATCAGGAACCGAGCCGCATGTGGATCACTAAAAAACTTGCCGTGCTGGCGATGCCTGCGGGGCCGCTGCTGAGCCGCGAAGCGCTGGTTGACCATCAGCAGGCGCTGAGCCTGCTGCAAACGGCGGAACAACAGGCGCAGCAGCGGCTGGCCCGTGCCGAAGAAGAAGCCGATCGGCTGCTGGAAGAAGCCAGAACGCGCGCGGACGCGGCCGTTGCCGATCGACAGCAGGCTTTTGTCGCGCAGGCGGAGCAGTTTTTCGCCGACTGGCAGCAGCAGCAGCAGCAGTGGCAGGAGGCGCTGATCCCCCAGGCCGAGGCGCTGCTGAAACAGGCAATGAATCAGCTGCTGGCGGCGCTGCCCGCCGATGACCGCCTGACCGCCATGCTGCGGCAGCTGCAACAGGCGCAGGGCCGTCAGGCTGCCGCTACGCTAAGCTGCGCGCCCGTCCGACAGGATGAAGCTGCCGCCTGGCTGAAGCAGCATCCGCTCGACTGGCAGCTGGTCAGCGACAGTTCGCTGGATGCCGACACGCTGCGGCTGACCACCGACAACGGCGAGCTGAGCCTGAGCTGGACTCAGGTTTGCGCGGCGCTGATCCCCGACTAGCGCCCTTCTTTTCTGCCACAACAATTTTTTCGCCTCGTCGGAACCCGCTCGCGTTCTCCGCCACTTAATGGCACCCCCCAACCGGAGACTGAAACGATGAGCTATGAAGATTCGATCCAGCGTCGCCTGACCAGTCAGGTCGCGCACGCGCAAAAAGATATGTATCAGTTCGCGCAAGAGAGTCAGGACCAGCCGTTTAACGTCAGTGATATGTACGCCTTCCAGAACGAGATGCTCGACGTCTCCAACGCCAACTGGGCCAGCTCGCAGTACACCCAGTACAAGCATGGTATCCGCAAGGCCATCATTGATGCCATCAACTGATGTCGCCGATCTGATTGAAGCCTGTCTGGATAAAACCAACGGCGAGCTGGCGCTGTGGATTGACGAGATGCCGATCACGCTACAGCGCCTGCCCGGCGGCTGGTTTTTTTTTGCCGAGCTACAGCTGCCTGTGCCTGTTAATGATGCGCTGATGCAGCGGGCGCTGCGGCTGACCGACCCGGCGCTGCATCACTTCGGCGACCTTACCGCCGCGCTTTGCCTGCATCCGCAGCGCGAAACGCTTTGTCTGCTGGCGCGGTTAAAAAGCGACGCAAAAGAGGCCGCCGTCGCGCTGTTAGAAAGTCTTTGTAATCAATGTGAAATCTGGCAGGACACCCTGCTGATGCTAATGCGGCCAACGAGCCTGTAACAAGGAGAGAAGCGTGCCTACGCCGTCTGCTTTTTTACCCTTTCGCCCTTTGCTGCTGGCTTTGGCGATCGGGCTTTCTGTCTCACACAGCTACGCCACTACACCGGAAGAATGGCGCGAAGGCGCCTACGCCTATTCCGCTGACAATACGCCGCTCAGCGTGATCCTGCAGGATTTCGCCGGCAGCCACGGCGTGGATGCCAACGTCACCGGCCTGCCCGATACCTTTGTCACCGCGCGCCTGCGCTCCGACAATGCCGAGGCCTTTCTGAACAGGCTGGCGCTGGAGTATCGCTTTCAGTGGTTCGTCTATAACAACACGCTTTATGTCAGCCCACAGTCGCAGCAGACCTCGCGTCGTCTGAAGATCAGCCCGGATGCCGCGCCCGATATTAAACAGGCGCTACAGGGCGTCGGCCTGCTGGAGCCGCGATTCGGCTGGGGCGAGCTGCCCGACGACGGCGTGGTGCTGGTCACCGGGCCGCCCAAATATGTCGATCTGATTGCGGATTTCAGCAAAAAATCCGAGCCGGAAACCAGCGAAGACAAGCAAATGATGGCGTTTCCGCTGAAATATGCTGACGTGGCGGATCGCACTATCAAATATCGCAACCAGACGCTGGTGGTGCCCGGCGTGGCCACCATGCTTAACGAACTGCTGGGGCAAAACAGCAACGGTTCGGCCAACGGCGCCACCACCACGCAGAACGGTCGCGGCGGCAGCGACAGCCCCTACCAGGCGATGCAGAACGAAAGCCGCAGCATCATGGAACAGATGATTGGCCGCAATACCCGGCTTGGCCGCAGCAACGAGCAGCAGCCGGGCAAAACGCTGCAGGGGAAAGTCTCCGCCGACGTACGCAACAACACGCTGCTGGTGCGCGACAACAAAAAGCTGCGCTCGGAGTATCAGGAGCTGGTCAGAATGATCGACGTGCCGCAGAAGCTGATTGAAATCGATGCGGTCATCGTGGATATCGACCGCAACGAGCTGGCCCGTCTTTCCACCAACTGGTCCGGGCAGTTCGGCAACGTAACCGCCGGCGCGTCGATGCTGAACGGCGCCAGTACCCTGTTCGTTACCGATTTTAACCGCTTCTTCGCCGATATTCAGGCGCTGGAAGGCGAAGGCACCGCGTCGATTATCGCCAATCCGTCGGTGTTGACGCTGGAAAACCAGCCTGCGGTGATCGACTTCAGCAATACCGCCTTTATCACCGCCATCGGCGAGCGGGTTGCGGACATTCGGGAAGTAACGGCGGGCACCAGCCTGCGCGTCACGCCGCGTTCAATCGGTGATAACCCGGAAAAAGCCGCCGTGCAGCTGGTGGTGGATGTGGAAGACGGCAAGCTGGACAAAAACGAGGACGGCAGCGCGCAGGGTACGGAAAACGGCGTGATCAGCACTCAGGCACTGGTGCAGGAAAAACGGTCGCTGGTGATGGGCGGTTTCCACACCAAGCAGAGCGGCGATGACGAAGAGCGCGTGCCGATCCTCGGCAAAATTCCACTGCTGGGCAAGCTGTTTACCTCCAACAACCGCACCACTTCTCAGCGCGAGCGGCTGTTTATTATTACGCCGCACCTGATTGGCGACCAGGTCGATCCTTCCCGCTACGTTGATGCGCAAAACAGCGCGCAGATTAACGATGCGCTGCGGGATATCAACCGACGCCATCAGTTCGGCGACATGAAGCGCACCATCGAAAATGCGATGCAGGATCTGGCCGAAAGCCGTCAGCCGGGCGGTTTACAGCCCAGCCAGACGGGGCTGCCGCTCGGCTCGCTCTGTTCGGTACCGCTGACCTTCCGCGCCAGCGCTCGCCAGCAGTGGTACGGCAACGACGCGATGCAGATTTCGGTAGGCGTGATCACCAACACCAGCGGAAAAGAGGCGCGTTTTGACGAGGCATCCTGCCGGGGCGATCGCACGCTGGCCGTGGCCGCCTGGCCGCATACCCGCCTGCAACCGGGCGAATCCACCGAGGTGTACGTGGCTTACGATACGCAGGCGCCGGCCAGACCTGGCCGCGTGTCGCTGCTGCAATCGGCGCCGGTGTCGCTGTCCACCAGCGGCGTAAAAACGACGCGCCTGCTGTCGCGCTAATGAGGCTGATAATGAAAAAACCTGTTCTGATCCTGCTGATGGCGATGCTGCTTACCGCCTGTGCAAAGCCTAAGTTCGCGGGCTGTAGCGAGATGTCTTGTCGCCCGGTGTCGGACGATCGGGCGGTCACCATCTGGTGGCAGCCGGATATGCGCAACGGGCCTTTTGACTATTCACAGGCTTCGGTTAATCAGTGATCCGCGTCGATTCCCATCGCGCCTTTCTGGCTGCATGGCAGCGTGGTGAGGCGTGCTGCTGGTGCGATCCCGTCGGACACGAGCTGCGTTTTTATGCGCAACCCGTGCCGACGCTCCAGCTGCTGCCCGCTCCTTTTTCCCCTTTCCGGCTGCGTGAGGCGCTGATGCGCCGCTTTCTCGCGCCCGGCCGTTACGAAGGCTGTTATCTTTCCGCTACGCCCGAAGGCGCGCCGCTGCTGATGCTCCAACTCACCGGCAGCGAAGTGCCGCAGGATGCGATCGGCACGCTGTATTCGCTGGCGGATATGACGTAGCCAGCAGGCCCCGACATAAAACGGGGAAACGTATAATATAAAAAAGCGTATTCCCGTTAAGGCTACGGATTATCTGGCACTAAATTTCCTTAAGCAGTTTCCGTAGCGGAAAGGTTTCCGTATTCCGGGAAATAAGCCGTAAACGGCCATCTTCAAATGGAAGTTTACCAGTTAACATATTGATTTAATTGATATAAATTCAATTACTCAACTTTATGAACTGACTAAAAATGACATTACACCCGTGCTCAGTAAAGCGGCTTTGGCATTGCACGCTCTGTTACTCTTCGATTTCCAGCACTTCATCCAGCTGCTGATCCTCCAGCTCTTTCAGCAGGCGATAGACCTGGGCGACGGCCTTCAGCGTTTCTCGCGGGATATAGTCGCCTTCATTCACCGTTCTGAACAGCGTGCGGGTCAGCCAGACGAAACGGATCACCGGCATCTGCCGTTTTTTGGCTTCCTCAATAATATCCTGCGCATCTAAGCCTTCCGCCTTAAACAGCAGGCGCGGCAGCGGCGTTTCACCGGCGCGGTAGTAAAGCCCGACGGCAAAGTGCGTAGGGTTGACCAGCACCATATCCGCCTCTTCCACCGCCACTTCTCTTCTGGGCCTGGGCTCTTCGTTAAGGATCTGATGCGACAGCGATTTGCGATGCCCTTTCATATGCGGATCGCCTTCGCTCTGCTTGAACTCGTTGCGGATATCGTCATGGCTCATGCGCTGCTGTTTGAGGAAGAAATATTTTTGCAGGCCGAAATCGAACGCGCTCAGCACCAGCAGTAGCGCCAGCGTTTCCCGCACGATTTTTATAAACAGCGCCAGCACCGCCTGCCAAAAGCCGTTGAGATCCTCGCCGTAGGCCAGCTGCGCCAGCGGCCCCAGGTCGGGTTCGATCGCCAGGTAAAAAATAACGCCGATGGCGACCGCCTTCAGCACGCTGGTCAGCAGCGTGCTCAGCTGTTTGCCGGAAAACATATTCTTCAGGTGGCCGACCGGGTTGATGGCGTCGAACTTTGGCGCCAGCGCCTCGGTAGAAAACAGCGGGCCGAACTGTAGCCAGCCGCCGATAATGCGCAGCAGAAAAATCAGCGCGCAGACGATGCCGCAGAAATAGCAAAGCACCATCACCCCGTCCAGCATCACTTCCTGCATGGCATGGCCGAAAGGATCGTTCAGGCGGGCAAGCGGCAGCATAATCATCGCCTCCAGCCGCTGCATGCCGCCGCCGACCAGCGCGAAAATCGTCTCCATCACGCCTACGCAAATCAGCAGTTTGGGAATATCCGGCGTCTGGGCGACCTGACCCTTTTTGCGCGACTCCTTGAGCTTTTGGGGCGTGGCGTCTTCGGTTTTTTCCGCCATCAGCGCACCCCTTTAAACATGTCCGCCAGCTGCGGCACCAGATCTTTTAAATCGAACAGCCGCTCGCCCGCAACGTAATTCAGGATCGGCAAATAGAGTACAAAGAACAGCATGCCCAACAGGCATTTGGCGGGCATCGCCAGCACGGTAGCCTGGAGCTGCGGGCTGTAGATGCTGAGGATGCCGACGCTAAAATCCACCAGCAGCAGCAGCGCCACCAGCGGCCCGGCGTAAAGCACCATATGCGTGAAGATACCACCCAGCAGCTCCAGATAGACCTTCAGCCCGGCTTCGCCCGGCAGCGGCAGCCACTGCATCGGCGGCCAGAGGCTATAGCTATCCCAGATAATCTGCGTAATGGTCGACAGGCCCAGCCCGACTACCAGCAGCAGGATAATCGACTGCTGCATCAAAAAGCCGAGCGGCGTGGCGTCCGGCCCGAGCTGCGGGTTGAGCTGGCCGCCCGTCAGCGCGCCACGCTGGTTATCAAACAACGCGCCCACCGACTCGAACAGCCAGAACGGCATCGCCATCAGCAGGCCGATCGCCACGCCGATAATCACCTCTTTCAGCGCCAGCGCCGCCAGCAGAAACAGCGAGGGATCGTCCGCCGCCAGCTGCTGCTGGATCATCGGTGCGGGAAACAGCGCCAGCGCCAGCACGATGCCGGAGCGCAGGCCGCCTTTAATGGCGTTGAACGAGAACACCGGCGACAGCAGCAGGCAGGGGAAAATGCGCGCCATCGCCAGCGTCAGCGCAAGGATAAAGTGGTAGCCATCAAAAAGGACGTTGTTCCACATATTGTTAAATCTTTCGGGTTGCCGTTTATAGCTGAGTGGCAGAAAACCACAGAAAGTTCACTAAAAAAGCTATACGGATGTACGGATTACTTAAAGATGGTAAGCGCCTGCTTACGTTCATTGCGGGCAAGATTATTCTTACAAGATATTTTAAGAAAAACCCCCATCACAAGCCCCTTGCAAAAAAAATAAAAAAAGGTAAATCGCGCCCTGAAAAATAATATTAACGATCATCGTAAAAAAATCATATTCGTAACGAATTTCCCATGTTAAAAAAGAAAACAGGCGCAGTTAAGACCCTTACAAGGTTGCATAATATTAAATGAAACCGGATATTTAAGATTAAATATCCAATGGGTTAACTCGCCTGGTTAATTAAAAATTATTTTTTCATTGGAGAAAAAAATGCCCACTACTACTGTTAATGACGTACATACGAAAAGCGTTGCCACTTTTAACGATCTGCGCAAGCTTGCCCCTGCCTATGAAGGCGAAAGCGTGCTGCTTCGCTGTCACACCGCCCCTGGTGAGGCCATTTATAAAGGCACCGGCGGCGGCTGGTTTGTCGGCTCGCTGACGGCAGCAACGGACGATGGCGGCACCATTGCCAATACCGCCGGCAACGCCTACCACTGGCGTCGACAAATCAATAACCTGGCAGATTTAAACATTGGCGACTTTGGCGCCGTACCGGATGGTAAAACGGACGCTATCGCCGCGATCAAAGCCATGTATAACTTCACGTTTAAGCATTCAGGCGAGGCATATAAAGCCTGGATTACTTTTCCTGAAGGTAATTATGCCGTATCCAGCCTGAATATTTCTTCTGTTTACCTGCGTATGCTGAGAATTAATGGGCCTACCGTTGCTTACGGCTACTCGCCTGTGGCAAAGCTCACGCTTATAGGCGATGAAGGCAGTTTTGTTTTTAATACCAATGCTCGCCGCACGGAAGTTTCCTGCCTCGAAATTTATGGTCAGTACGATTTAGCAAAAAATACGCGCGGCTTTATGACGAATAAATGCGCCGAAGGACAGTACTATCAGTGCGACAGGCTTAATATTAGCCAAACGGGCGGCATCGTATTTAATATGATCGATACGCTGGATACGAAGTTCAACAGCTTTTACACCAGCAATACTTACGACTCTATTTTGAAAGGCCGTCCGTCTTATCAAAATTCATGGAATCATCTTACCGCTATCGAACTCAGCAACTTTAACGTGCAGGAAAGCCACTCTACTACGCCGGCCTTTGATTTACCGCGCGCCACCCAGTGCTGTATCTACAACGGCTGGATGGAGAAATGTAACTACCCGATGGATATCAGTAACGGCGAGTGGACCATTGACGTGTTCAGTATGGAAGGCGCAACGGTGCCTGCCGATATCACCTTTACAAAAGCTATTTTGCGCCATATCAATTTGCAAAACGCCGCGTTTAACCGTAATAACGCCACGGTAGTGCGCTATCTCGGCGGTTACGATATGGGCTACCGTCGTGAAGAATCTTTTGGCACCACGCTGGCCGGATCCATGGCGGCTAACTGGTACAGCTCCAATCTGCGCTTTAACAACACCACCGAAGCGCCGGTATGGGTTTACGTTGGCGACTATGTCACCACGGCCGAAAGCGATCAGGTTACCGTGCGCTTTTTAGGCGCCCGTTCTGAGAGCCCGGCAGCAAGCGGCGCCATTAATAATCTGACCAATAACTTTGGCGGCGGGGAAGCTATCCTGCGTATGCGCCGGGCGAAAGGCGACGATACGGTTAAAGCAGTGGGCGCGGTGGAAGTCAGGGGATCGAGCCCGGTAACCGATATCCGGCTAAACCGGCCCTATGCGAATAATGTGAGCATCTATGTGAAGCTGCCCGCCAACAGCGGCTACGTTCACGTACAGGTTGAAAGCACTACCGACAGCCGTTTTCATGGCGGCAAGTGCTTCCTGTGGACACCGCGTGGCGAGGTCGTGGCAGATACGGTAGTCAGCAAGCTGAGCTCTCCGTGGACACCGGTTGATGCCGCTGCTTTTGGTACGCTTAGCGGGCACGGCATCGCTTTTGATACCGACGGCACGCTGGTGCTGACCACGAAAGCACTGCCGAAAGACAACAAGCTGCGCGTGCGCATCAACGGTATTAACTATCGTATTCCGTTGGAAATCGATTCCTGACTATCAGCCGGTTTTTATGACCGGCCAACATTAATGGCACGACGGTAAAAGGCAGCGGCAGTAAAATTTATGTTGATGGCGAGCTGCAACAGGCACTTACGAACACCTCGTTTCCTGGCGGCGAAGCTGTCGCGGCACGCAAAATAACGGCTATGAAGTCGCTGACAGAGAAATTTACAGCGCCTGATTGCCAGAGCAGTCGCGTGAATAAACCTGTCCTTTACCCTGTAATAACAACCCGCCGATCCGGCGGGTTTATTTTTTTATAAAGCTAACTTCTGGTTAGTACTTCACGTTAGGCATCATGGCAAAGGCGCTTTGCGTGAGTTCGGTCAGCTCCACGCCAATCCAGCGGCCGGTCAGCGCCAGCGCGACGCCCACCGCCACCAGCTTAATGGCGAAAGGCAGCGTCTGATCCTGAAGCTGCATCACCGCCTGCAGCAGCGAGACGATGACGCCGACGATTACCGCCACGATCAGCGGCGGCGCGGAAAGGATCACCACCAGCAGCATCGCCTGGCGAAAAAGGGTCAGGATATCCATTTTTCCCTCACAGATAGCTGTAAAACAGGCCGTCGAGCAGCCGCGTCCAGCCGCTGACCAGCACGAACAGCAGAATTTTCAGCGGCAGCGAAATGGTCATGGGCGACACCATCTGCATCCCCAGCGCCAGCAGCACGTTGGAGACGATCAGATCCACCACGATAAAGGGAATAAAAATCAGAAAGCCGATCTTGAAGCCGTTTTGCAGCTCCGACAAAACAAACGAGGGGATCAGCAGCAGCGGGCTGTCGTGAGATACCGTGGCCGACATCTCTTTTGGCCACATGCGCTGCGCGTTTTCCTGTAGGTGGATCAAGATATCCGGGTCGGTATTCTTCACCATAAAACGCTTCAGCGGCTCCGCGCCGTTGCTGACCGTATAGTCGAGCCGCTCCGCGGACTGGGTGTCAATCGGCACCGTTTTTACCCGCTGGCTGATTTCGTTGAAAACCGGCGCCATCACAAACAGCGAGGCGGCCAGCGCAATGCCGTAAATCGCCATGTTGGGCGGCACCTGCTGCACGCCCATCGCGTTGCGGGTCAGCATCAGCACCATAGAGATTTTTAAAAAGCAGGTGCAGACAATCATTAAAATCGGCACCAGCGACAGCGCGCCAAGAAACAGCGCCAGCGTCATCGGGTTCAGCGATAAAGCATCCATGCGTCTACCGCGCCAGCGGGTTGTGGCCCGGCAGCATCTGGGTGATTTGCAGGCCAAGGCGGCCCTCCACGTCGACCAGCTCGCCTTTCGCTACCGCATAGTCGCCGTGGCAGAGCAGCGCTTCGCCGGGCGTCACGTTATCGATCATCACCGTCGCGCCCGGAGCGAGGGCAGAGAGTTCTCCCAGCGTCAGCTGCAGCTGGCCGCAGCGTACCGACAGCGCCAGCGGCAGTACGGAGAAATCCGTGGCTTCCGTCGTCGATCCCTCGTCCCACTGGGGATCGGGAGTGATCGGCTGCTCAAACTCGTCAGGGGGCAAAGTCACGTCATCGTTCTCCATCTCGCTAAGATAAAAATGAGCCGTCGTACCGGGCGTTATCCGCAACTCTCCGTGCAGCAAACGCCCGGCGCAACGGATCGTTCCACGCCCGTCCGGGGCAAAAAAAGGCTGCGGCGGCAGCACCACATCACCGCGCTTCAGCGCGCCTGGCGACAGCTCGACTTCGCCGATAATCAGCGGCAAAGCCAGTGGTAAATCGGGCGGAAGCGGCATGGCTTCTCGCTGCCAGCCGGGTTTGCTCAGAAGACGCGACAGGGTGTCGGCTGAGAGCGCCAGCAGGCTGCGCGCCTCTCTGTCTCCCCATGCCAGCGTCATCACCAGCAGAAATTCGCCCGCTGCTTTTTCTTCCGTTACAGCTATGTGGCCGAACAACGCCAGAAGTTCGCCAGAAAGTTGACTTTGCCACCACGGCCAGTACCAGCTTTGTTCCGGCGCGGTCGCAGGCAGGGCAAAAGTAGGCGTGGCGGCCATCAGCGACAGCACCGCCTGCGCGTCGGTAAATGCCAGCGTGCCCGCTTCGCACTGCCAGACGCTCATTTCGCCGGGCTGATAGCCGTCAGCCAGCGCCAGACGCAGCACGCCCGGTTCACCGGCCAGCTGCCAGGGATAAAAACAGCCCGCGCCGATTTGCCCGCGCAGCCGCGCGGCCTGTTTACTGAGTTTTTTTAGCGACAGCCTGTTCATGCTTCCTGCTCCGACGAGCGTCGTTCGAAACGCAGCCGTACCTGACAGGCCATGCGCTGACGCAGCGACAGACGACAGCGCTCCTGATGCGGCAGCAGGACGCGCCAGGCGGCGGGCTGCAGCTGCAGGGCGATATCCCAACCGCCTGCGGCCAGCGCGGAAAAGCGGGCGTCGATGTGGCCCAGCTTCGGCAAGAGCAGCGTCAGCGTCATCTCAGCGGGCGGGCGCTGCTCCGTGGCAGCGAGCAGATCCGTTTCGATTTCCTGCCACATCGCCATCGCGGGCGGCGCGCCGTAAGCGCTGCTTTCATCCAGCTGCGCAAAGCCCTGCTGCTGAGAATCGGACTGGCTGAAAGGCGGCGGCGTAAACGGCCTCTCGCCCTCTTCCAGCAGTTCGCTGAACAATGCATCTTCTTCACGCGCGGGCTTGCGCGGCTCGCGGCGTAGCGCAACCTTTTCACCGTCGTCGGCAGGCTTCTCTTTACGCTGCGCGATGCGCGCTTCGCCGCGCTGCTCCCTGTGGCGTTCCGTTGTCTGGCGCTGGAGATCGTGCTGCTGTTGCAGCCGCGCCGCCTGTCTCTGTGCGGAAAGGGTAATCATTCGCTTACCTCCTGCTGTAGTAAAAATTCCAGTTTCTCCACATCGCGCTGTCGCTGCCGCGTCTCCTGACGCGCCGCCTCGACGCGCTGCTGCTGATCATGCTGAGCCTGGGTCAGTTCGTGCAGCTTCAGCTGTCCGCTGTGCACCTTTTTCAGCGCCTGCTGCTCCTGTTCGAGGGCGCGCTCCAGCAGATAGCTGGCCTGACGCACGCCGCAGTTTTGCGCCGCGAAACCCGCTCTCAGCTGCTGATAGCCCTGCCGCCGCTCGTTCAGCTGTTCGCCAGCCCGATCTGTTTGCGTCTCCAGCTGGCGCAGCGTCTGCTCCTGCTCGCGCTGCTGTCTTTCACTGCGGTTGAGCCGCTGACGACGGATCGGCAGCAGCAGATCCAGCGTGCGCCGCAGCTCAACGGCGGCGACGTCGGCAACCGGCTCCGGTTCCGGATTAACGTGACGGCGCATAGCGGCTCACCTCTGACAGCTGAAAACAGGTCTGCTCGAAGCCGGACGGCGCGCGCATCGCCTGTTGCAGATAGCCGTTGATGGCGTCCTGCGCCTCTACCGCCGCATCCGTCAGGCTGTCGTTGCCCGGCTGGTATTCGCCCAGCCGGATCAGCATTTCCACCTGCTGCCAGGCCGCCATCAGCTGGCGCACGGAGGTCGCCTCTTTAATCTGCTGGCGCGCCACCACGTTGCTCATGGTGCGGCTGAGGCTGGCAAGAATGTCGATAGCCGGATAATGACCGCGCTCCGCCAGCTTGCGCGTCAGCACGATATGGCCGTCAATCAGCGAGCGCACCTCGTCCGCGACCGGATCGTTCATTGAATCCTGTTCAATCAGCACCGAATAGAGCGCGGTGATCGCGCCGGTAGTGGTTTGTCCGGCGCGTTCAAGCAGGGTTGGCAACAGCGTATAGACCGAGGGCGGCAGGCCGCCACGTCCCGGCGGTTCGCCGAGCGCCAGGCCGATTTCACGCTGCGCGCGGGCAAAACGGGTCAGGGAGTCCAGGATCAGCAGCACGCTTTTGCCCTGGTCGCGAAAGGCTTCGGCGATGGCGGTGGCGGTAAAAGCCGCGCGGGCGCGCTCCATGCTGCTGCGATCGGACGTGGCGCACAGCAGCACCGTACGGCTGCGCAGCTCGCTATCCAGCTCATGGTCAAGAAACTCACGCAGTTCGCGGCCGCGCTCGCCTATCAGACCAAACACAATCACGTCGCACGGCGTATTGCGCGCCAGTTCGGCCAGCAGCGTGGTTTTGCCGCAGCCTGCACCCGCAAAAATACCCACGCGCTGGCCGACGCCCAGCGTCAGCAGCCCGTCGATGGCGCGCATCCCGGTCGGCAACGGCGTGTCGATCCTGGGTCGGGCCGTTGGCGGCGGCGCATCGCCCAGCACCGGTTTGACATTGTCCGCTTCGCCCGGCAACGCAAACGCGCTGACGCTGCCCGCTTCAATCGGGCGACCAAAGCCGTCCAGCACGCTGCCCAGCAATTGCTCAGACACGCGGATGCTGTGCGGCAGAAACAGTGGCGTCACGCGGGCGCCCTGGGCGATGCCGTCCAGCTGGCCTAAGGCGGAAAGCAGCGTGTGCTGAGGGTTGAATCCCACCACTTCCGCCAGCACACGCGTGTTGTTTTTGCCCTCAATCTGGCAGAGATCGCCAATGCGGGCGCCCGGCAGGCTGCTTTCCAGCAGAATGCCGCTGATGCCGGTGATGCGCCCGTAAATAGCCACCGGCGAGAAGCGCGCCAGCCGCTGCTGATGGGCGGTAAACCAGTCGTCAAGCAGAGGAAAATCAGACTTCACCAGTTCACCTTTATCTGTTCCCGACCGGCGAATTCAACTTCGCTGGAGGTGATCGCCACCAGCCGCAAATCGCCAACCTGATCGCCGACAAACAGCCGTTCGCCGGCGTCCGTCACCACGTTAGCCCGCTTGCCGGTGGTGATCTGCACGATGCGGAAAGGCAGCTTCGCGCTGCGCAGTCGCGTATGGTTAACCAGCTGCGGCAGCACGTTATACTGCGCCTGAAAGCGCGTCAGCATCCTGTCGAGGATCTGTAACCGCTCTTTGCTCAGCTCGCCGTTCAGGATCAGCCGTCCTTTATCCATATCGATTTTCACCCCCGGCGTCAGGCCTCGCTCCCGCAGCATCGCCAGCAGCGGCGGCCGCACCTCCTGTAAGGTTTCCAGCATTTTGCGGCTGGAAGGCGTGGTGGCGGTCTGCGCCACGGTGGGCTGAAGGATCCAGCTGATAATCGTGAAGCTCAGCAGCAGGATCAGACTGACCGACAGCACCTGAATACCGCGAGAAAAAAGGCGCGAAGGCGCGGGCGCGGAGGCAGCAACCGGTGCGGCGACGGCCGCAGGTGCAACGGGCAGCGGCGCCGCGCGCATCGCTTCCCAGGGCTGCTCCGCCGGCGCCAGACAGAGCCAGACCTCGCCCAGCGCAAAAGGCGTATCGGGCGACAGCGGATCCAGCAGCGTCAGCGGCTCGCCCTCCGCCTGACGCACCTGGCCTTCAATGCCGTGCAGCTGCCAGCGCTCGTCTTCAAAACACAGCGCGGCGTGCTGAGAAGCCACGCCGTCGTCAGTTAATTGCAGATCGGCCTCTTCGCTGTGGCCCAGCGTCCAGCGCCCGCCGCTGACCGGCAATGCCGCTCCCTGATGGCGGCCCGTGAGTACGCGTAGCTCAAACATAATCCGCTCCTCAGGCATCGAAAGCGTCGATGCCCTCCTCCAGTTCAAGACGACCGACAACGTTAATCGCCAGGTTGGTTTGCAGCTCGGCAAACGACAGCACCGGCACCTGATGGAACTCATCCTGAATCAAACCGCGCAGCGGACTGCGCAGATCCTGCGCCACCAGCAGCACCGCCAACGCCGACTGTTCCGGCATAAAGGCGCTGCGCAACTGGGTCAGGATGGCCATCGTTTGTTCCTGCGTCAGCGCAAAAAAGACCTCGTTCTGCGTCTGGCGCAGCGCGTCGCGCAGCTGCTCTTCCATCTCCGGCGTCAGTAGCCAGACGTGCAGGCCATCATCCTGCGCGTACTGATAACAGATGTGTTCTTTCAGAGAGATACGCACCAGATCGGTCAGCAGACTGATATCCCGCTCGTGCTGACCGTGTTCGATCAGCGCTTCGGCAATGGCGCGCACCGAGCGCAGCGGGATGCGTTCCGCCACCAGGTTTTGCAGCACGTTAGAGAAACGCGCAATCGGCATCACCCGCTGGAGCTCCTGCGCCAGCTCGGGCTGTTCGCTCTCCAGCCAGCCCATCAGCGCGCGCGTCTCCTGCAGACCGATAAAGTTGGGCGCGCTGGCGTGGATGGCGTTTTCCATCCTTTTCATCAGCAGTTCGTGAAAACCCCAGCGCGGCACGTTTTCGTCCTGGAGCACCGCGTGATCGGCGGGCAGCCACAGCAGCGTCGTTTCTCTTCTGGCTTCCGTGCCGGGCTGCACGCCCTCCTGCGCCGCCAACGCTTCATGTTCGTGGCGGCTGACGGCAGGCGTCGTTACGCCAAAGGTGCCGATAACGCGCGGGATCTCGTAGACCGAATAGCGAAACTCATCGGCGGGCTGCTGCTCCTGAAACTCGATATCAAAAGCGGGCAGCGTAAAGCCGTAGTTATAAACGATGCTGTTGCGCAGGCGACGGATAGCCTGCACCAGCTCCAGCGTTTCCGCCGTGCCGCGCGCGTTGGCCGGAAATTGCAGCAGATAGGGCCGCGTGGGGTTGAACTGGCGTAAATCTTCCGTGCCGTTCAGCTCGGGCGGGATCACCTCGTTTTCCATCTGCGGCTGGCTGGCTACCAGCTCTCTTTTTGTGCGCCACACCTGAAAACTGCCCGAGGCCAGCGTCAGCAGCGCCAGCACCACAAAGACGCCGGTCGGCATCCCCGGCAGCAGCGCAAAGCCGAACATGCCGATGGAGGAAAAAATCCAGGCTTTAGGCTGGCTGGTGAGCTGCTCCGCAATTTCCCGACCGATATTGTTATCCATGCTGCTGTCGCCGTCGGACGAAACGCGGGTGATAATCATCCCGGCCGTCAGCGAGATCAGCAGCGCCGGGATCTGCGCAATCAGGCCGTCGCCGATAGTCAGCACCGAATAGGTGTGCATCGCATCGCCTGCCGGCATTCCCAGCTGCATTACGCCGATGCTGAAACCGCCGATCAGGTTAATAAAGAGGATAACTAACCCGGCGATCGCATCGCCTTTTACAAACTTCATTGCGCCATCCATTGCGCCGAACAGCTGGCTCTCTTTCGCCAGATCGACACGTTTACGTTTGGCGGTATTCACATCGATGATGCCCGCGCGCAAATCGCTGTCGATCGACATCTGCTTGCCCGGCATCGCGTCCAGCGTAAAGCGTGCGGCCACCTCCGCCACCCTTTCCGACCCTTTGGTGATCACCAGGAAGTTCACCACGGTCAGGATCAGGAACATCACCATCCCCACCGCAAGGTTGCCGCCGACCACGAAGGTGCCGAAAGCGGCCACGATATGGCCCGCGTCCTGCTGTACCAGGATCTGTCGCGTGGTGGAAATCGACAGCGCCAGCCGGAACATGGTGGTCAGCAGCAGCACCGCCGGAAAGCTGGAAAACGCCAGCGGCTTGGGCAGATACATCGCCAGCACCACCAGCAGCGAAGAGAGACAGATATTGACGGCAATCAGCGCATCGATCAGCCCCAGCGGCAGCGGAATAATCAGCATAAACACGATCGCCAGCGCAAACATCGCGCCGATGATCTCGGAGCGCTGCATGGCCGCCAGCGCGATGCGGTTGAGGATCAAAAACAGGTTGTTCATACCGCTCCCTGACTTCCCGCGCGGTTCTGGTCATTGATAAGTTTGGTGATGGTAGCGCGCAGCAGCGTCGCTGCTTCCGGCTGATTTTTCTGGTCCCGCCACAGCTTCGGCGGCATATCGTTGACCAGCGGCAGCAGCCCGTTCAGAAAGCGCATCCGCGCCTGCGGCTGTTCGACCTCGAACTCTTTCACGATGGCGGTGATATCGCGCGGCTGTAGCCCCATCTCCGCGATGCCCAGCAGACGTCGGGTCATCGCCAGGCCGTCGAGCGCAGAGAGCGGAATTTTCCCGCCGCTGCGTAGCCGGTTAAGCAGTTTGTCGCTGTTAGCGATCATCTGCGTCAGCTGCCCCGCCTCGCTCAGGGCAACATGGATTTTGTGCAGCGAGCGCGAAGAGAGCGAAGGCGTCAGCGAGGCAATATCCTCCGCCAGCGCGCGCTGTAAAGTACGCAGTCCTGGTACAAACTGCTCACGGCCAAAACGCTCCAGCAGGCTGTCCAGCATTACCGCCGCCGACTGATGCTTAACGATGCCGTGATAGTAGAGATGACGTATCGCCTGCTTTTCCGTGGGATCGGTGGTAAAGCTGGCGATGGCCGAGGCCGTATTCAGCCCGGCCCTTACGCTTTCGCCGTACTGCTCGTCGAGTTTGTTCAGCGCCTCGCCAGCGGCGTTGGCGGTCGCAATATCGCCGCTGCGATCGGCTTCGCGCAGCGTCATCCGCAGCAGCAGATCGCAGCGCGCCGGATCGTTGTCCACAGAGGCCACCAGCTGCTCCGCATCCGGCTCCCGCCCCAGCACCCCTTTCAGGGCACCAAGCCGCGCCTCCAGCTTCTCCTGCTGTTCGTCGTCCAGCATCTGGTAGAGTTCGCCAAGCCGCTCGATGCGCTCTACCGCGCCGCGATTGCTGCGCAGATGCTGGGTATTGATCTGCCGACGGTTCAGGCCCTTGGTTTTTTTCTCTACCTTTTCGCTGAACATCATGCCGATCTCTTCCAGCGAATCGGTCAGCGAGGCGGCCGCCAGAGGGGTGTTTACCGGTCTTGCCCGAACCTCCGGGCCTGTACCCGTGCCCGTTGCTGCCGGACGCGGTATATCCTGCTTTAACACCGTTTTGGCCAGCGCCTGTTGATACTGAAGAGAAGATTGGACTTTTATCATCCCGGCCCCAAAGGTTGATTTCGCGATGGGATTAAGTGGTAAAAAAACGAAGCCGGTTCCCCAATAAATAAAAGTAAAAAAAAGACGACCAGCTGAAACTTTCAACCTCCGTTATTAGTGTAAAAACTTGCACAACTCTTTTTGCTTTTTTGTCGCTATTTGTCTCAGATGATTCTTAGTTAATTCACAACAACCGCGCTATGACTGCTATTTCATCTTTTTTTTGGCCTGGCACACCCTTTGCAATAACAACGTATCTGAATAATGCCAGGAGCAAAAAAATGTTAACTGCCACGCCAATTGAAATGTCTTTTACCCCTGAAGCCCCGGTCGCCGTTTTATGGCAGGAAATTCTTTGCCAGCAAAATCGCAAGCTGCATAATTTTATTCGCAAGCGTGTTTCAAATCGGGAAGACGTGGAGGACATTGCGCAAATGACCTGTGTGGAAGTGCTGCGCAACAGCCATAAATTTTTAGGCGCGTCGCGGCCGGAAACCTGGCTTTTTGGCATCGCCGCCAATCTCATCCGCAACTACTACAAAACGCATCAGAATCGTTTCCTCTTTGACAGCATCAACGAAGACAACGTGCTGGAACTGATTCAGGAATGCGATCCCAGCGATATTATCGCTAACGATCAGCTACTCAGCGTAATGGCCGCGTCGATCGATCGCCTGCCGGAAGAGACGCGGCGGATGCTGACGATCCTGGTGGAGCGCAACGGGAGCTACCAGGACGTGGCAACCTCGCTGAATATCCCTTTAGGCACGGTAAAATCGCGCCTGTCGCGCGTGCGTGAATCGCTGAAAAGCACGATAAGCTGAGGAACAGGATTTTTGCAGGCTGATGCGCGTAATAATTAATTATTTGCGATCCGTCACCATTTTCAGAGTCAGGTTAATGGCCTCCTGACAGAATATTTGCTGTACTGAGTCAGTTAAAAAATTTTTCTGAGCTGCACGATAAGCTGTAATAATTTATGCTTATTATCCCTTTTTCATTAAACAGAGAGAGAAATGCTTTCGTCTGAGATATTTAGCCTTAACGTCAGTAAAGAGCCTTATAATGGCCGCGCCATTCTGCCCGACTTCGCGCTTGACCGCGTTAACGACGCCATCTATTTGGTGCGTCAGGATGCCCAACTGGCTTATATCAATAATAAAGCCTGCGAAATGCTCGGTTATAATTACCAGGCGCTTATTCGATTAAGCTATTCCGATATTGAAGGCGAACTGCAGGATCCCGACGTCGCCGCGCTGTGGTGGAAACTGAGCCTGCGGCCGGAAGGGATCCGCTTTACCTCGCAGCACCGTATGCATAACGGCGAAATCATCCCGGTCGAGGTTAACTCCAGCGCCTGGGAGCACGAGGGCGAAATGCTGGTGCTGTGCGTGGTGCGCGACGTGCGCGAGCTGAAGCAGCGCACGGAGCGCTATTTGCAGCAGGAGCAGCAGTTTCGCTCGCTGGTGGAAAACTCGCCGGATCTGATAGCCCGCTTCGATAACGATCTGCGCTGCCTTTATGCTAATCCGCGCGTGCTTGATTTAATCGGCTGTAGCGAAGAGAAAGCGCGCGGCTGGCGGCTTACCGACAGCATTCCGTTTGATGAGCCTGGTATGCAGCTGTTTCGCCTGGTTTCCAATACGCTGGCAAGCGGCGAAAAGAGCGAATCGGAACTGGAGGCGCGCTTTGGCGAACGCGCGATGGTGCTGCACGTGCGCTGCGTACCGGAATACGATTTGAAAGGCGAAGTGGTGACAATCCTGGCCGTGGGCCGCGATATCACGCGCCTGCGGGAGGTGGAAAACGAAGTACGCGCCGCGCATCATCAGCTGCGCCTTCTTGCCAGTAATCAGCAGGAGCGCACCGAGCAGGAGCGCAAGCATATCGCGCGGGAGATCCATGACGAGCTGGGCCAGCATTTAACCAGCCTGCGCGCCGGGCTGTCGGTTATCGGCATGCAAAGCAAAAATCCCGCTCGCGTTTCCAGCCAGGTGGATTACCTGATGACGCTGATCGACAGCACCATCCAGGTGGTGCGCGACGTCTCCACGCGGCTGCGCCCCAATATGCTGAACATGGGGCTGATGCCCGCGCTGGAGTGGCTGCGCGACGAGTTTGTCAAAAACGGCGGCTGTAGCTGTATGCTGATCGTTCCGGAAGGCAAGCCGGTAGCGCTCTCCGACCAGGTGGTGACCACGGTGTTTCGCATCGTGCAGGAGTCGCTTACCAATATTTCCCGTCATGCCCGCGCCAGTAAGGTATCGATTATCGTCCAGACCACCCGCGACGCGCTGGTGATCCAGGTACGTGATAACGGCCGCGGTTTCCAGATGCACTCCGTGCGTCACGACGCCTTCGGGCTTTTAGGGATTAAAGAGCGTGTGGATATGCTGAATGGTCAGGTGACCATCACCAGCCGTCCCGGCGAAGGCACGCAGCTGGAACTGACCCTTCCTTTAAAAAACCAGGCCTATTTTCCGTCAGCAACCAGGGATGCAGGATGAATGATGTCATAAGATTAGTGATCGCCGACGATCACGCCCTGATGCGTGAAGGGCTGAAACAGATATTTGCGCTCGACGACCATATCACCGTCGTGGGCGAGGCTGGCGACGGCGGTCAGGTACTGGAAAGGCTGCGTCTTGGCGGCCTCGATCTGCTGCTGCTGGATATCTCTATGCCCGGCATCAGCGGCGAAGATTTAATTAACCGTATTCGCTCGCAGTATGAAGATCTGCCTATTCTTGTGCTGAGCATGTTTAACGAACCGCAGATCGCCCGTCGCGTGCTGAACTGCGGCGCGGGAGGCTACATCACCAAGGACAAAAATCCGGATGCGCTGCTGGCGGCGATCCGCAGCGTGGCGCGCGGATCGCGCTATATCGACCATGATCTGGCGCAGGAAATCGTCTTTGCCGAATACCAGAACGGCAACCGCGCGCTGCACGAAACGCTGACGACCCGCGAACGCCAGATCCTGCTGATGCTGGCGCACGGCGAAACCATCAACGCCATTGCCGAAGCCCTGGCAATCAGTAATAAAACCGTCAGCACCTATAAGTCGCGCATGATGGAGAAAATGCAGTTCAGCAGCAACGCCGATATCGTCAGATACGCGATCAGCCACCGCCTGGTGCAGTAGCTTCGGGCGTTTTGACCTCCGTTTCTTCCACGGGCGGCGTCTCTGCCGCCTGTGGTTTCTCCGGCTGCCAGGCGCGGTGGTGGCGCTTGCTGACCAGGAAAATCGGCGTGGCGATAAACAGCAGCAGGCTGCCCGCCATGCCGCAAACCAGCAGGCTGATGCCGCCCGGCCAGCCCGCGCCGGAGGTTAATCCGGCCACGACCAATGCCAGGATAAAGAAGAAGGAAAGCGTCAGGCTGACCGGCCAGATATTGGTAATATCCATATCGCTGAGCGCCATTTTCACCGGTTTTACCGCGCGCTTCTCGGCCTCTTTCTCTGCCCGGATCCTGCCTTTTACCGCTTCCAGATCGATACCCGGCGCAATAAAATCGCCCAGCTGCTGCGGATGATGCAGCTCGTCAAAGACGCGCGCGACGGGCGGGAAAGTCAGCGGCCAGCTGGCGCTGTGCACGCCGTAGGCGGTCAGCGCGGGCAAGGTAATGCGCGGCAGCTGCACGGGTTGCAGATAGCGGTTGTTGTAAACCACCCAGCTCTGGCGCGTTTCACCCCGCATAACGTGATAAAGCCGAAAGCGATCCGCTGGCGGGTAATGCAGATGACTGACGCGCGCGCGTATCGAAGGAATATGGTGATAGCGGCAGTAGTTGACCCGACCCTGTCCCTGCGCGGCCAGCAGCACGCCCAGCGCAGGTAAAAAATACCAGGAGGTACCATCCGCCGCGAACGGGCCATTAAGATGCTCAAGAAACCTTGCTTCGCTGCTGCCGTTCAGATGTTCAGGCCACCAGCGCCAGCTGCGGCCAATTACGCGTTCGGTCGGCACGTTAAATACGCCCATCGGCTCCGTTTCCGCAGGCAGAATGGCAAAAGGAAAAATCTTGCTGAAAAAGGTCAGCGCGTCATCCGCCCCATCCCATTCACCGCCTGCTTCCAGGCCATGCAGATTCGAGGTCAGCTCCGCCCAGCCGTTTTTACCCAGCAAATCGACCTGATATTTGGTATCCGCCAGCCTTTTACCCAGCCGCAGAATCGACGACGGAATGCCGTCCAGCGGCAGATCGGGCACCTGGAAAGCGATGTCTGTTTGTTCTTCCATACTGCAATAATCCCCAAAGGCGAGCGCCCGCCCATTCGGTCAGATAATAAAAAGAAGCCGCAAGGCTGAATATAAAAAGCTGCGCCAGCGGCCGACGGCAGCCACGCCAAAAAATTTGGCTTAAGTTAAAAAGTCGCGACAATTCAAAAGATTATACGTACCAGCCTTGTTATCTGGCAACCAATGAAATAACCCGCGACAAGAAAAAGGATGAGGTTCGCCGCGCCAGGAAAATAGTCGTTAAAAAAGAAAAGGTAAGCGTAGACGGTTAATCCACAATTAAAGTAGCAGAATAATGAAAGGGAGCGATTCGGCAGAATAACTACGCTTAAGTTAAATTGGCGGTAACAATAACTTTTGTTTTTTTGCCACGTCGGCCGATGCTTTCTGATAGCCAGACGAGCTGATGCGGCTCGCAAATCACGCCAGCCTTGTTTCATGCATTTTCATTATTTTATGCGCCGTTATCCAAAACTAAAAAGCGATACCCTTCTGCGGCCAAAAAGCGCCTGTTCGTTATTGACGGAAAAAATGAGAGGCATAAAGTTGATCCGCACCGCAGCAAAACGGCACTGGCCTGAAACATCAGCGCGGCAGCACTCAGGAGAAGCAAAGCGATAAGGTGAGGCAGCATGGTAAACGCGAATTATCCCAGCTCGCGGGCCGGTCGTTTCAGCAGGAAGCAACGCAAAGGGAGAAAGCATGCAAGTCAAAATCGCAAAACTTGAATCTAACGTGGATAACATCAAAAACCATATCAGCGATATCAGAACGGACCTGCGGGAGATGCGTTACGATATCGACAAATTAAACATCAATCTGCGTCTGGAAATGAAATCCGACTTTCGGCTGATGTTTGCTGCGCTTATTACCTCGGTGCTGGGGCTGGCGGCGCTGATGGCGAAAGGGTTTTACTGGTTTTAAACCGGCATAGGGCAAACCGGCGCAGCCGTTGCGCTTACGCCAGGCTGGCCGCAACCCTACGTACAGCATCACAACCTTTATCGCTCTGCTTCAGGCTGGCCGCCACTCTCTTACCGCAATGCCCATGCCGGACGGCAGAAAGGGCTGAGCGGATAAGCGGACCGTTTGGCTCACGGACGCGCCAACCGAGCCTCCAGGAAAGGATTCACGGCGTGTCCGTGTTCCGATCTGCCCTTTCTGCCTTACATCAGGCTGGCCGCCACTCTCTTACCGCAATGCCACAGCCAGAGGGCAGAAAGGGCTGAGCGGATAAGCGGACCGTTTGGCGCATGGACGCGCCAATCGAGCCTCCAGGGAGGGATTCACGGCGTGTCCGTGTTCCGATCTGCCCTTTCTGCCTTACATCAGGCTTGCCGCGACTTCTACTCCGCAGCTAAATTAAAAATGCTTAAAGCGCCATCTGTAACAGCAGGCAGCCTGCCAGCCCACATACCGCAATAATCGTTTCCAGCACTGACCAGGAGCGCAGCGTCTCCCCGATGCTCAGGTTAAAGTACTCTTTAAACAGCCAGAAACCCGGGTCGTTAACGTGCGAGAAAATCACGCTGCCGGAACCCACCGCAATCACCATCAGCTCCGGGCTGACGCCCGTGGTGACAATAATCGGCGCCACAATCCCGCCTGCGGTGATCGCCGCAACCGTGGCCGACCCCAGCGCCAGACGCAGCGCGGCGGCAATAGACCATGCCATCAAAATAGGCGATACCGAACTGCCCTCCATCAGGCTGGCGATATATTTATCCACGCCGCTGTCGACCAGAACCTGCTTAAAGGCACCGCCGCCGCCGATAATCAGCAGCATCATGGCGATGATTTTAATGGAATCGCCCAGCGTGTCCGTAATTTGCTCCATGGTGCGGCCACGATTCAGCCCAAACGTAAAGATGGCAATCAGCACCGCAATCAGGGTGGCCATAATCGGATCGCCGAAAAACTCCGCGTACGGCAGTAATACATGCCCTTTTGGCAGCACCATCTCCGCCACCGCGCGCACCGCCATCAGCACTACCGGCACCAGCGCCGTCCAGACGCTGACTGCAAACGTCGGCATCTCCGCTTCGCTAAAGCTCTTCGGGTTATACAACCCCTGCGGCACCGGCTTATCAATACCTTTTAAAAAGCGTGCAAATACCGGCCCGGCCAGGATTACCGTCGGGATCCCCAGCAGCGTGCCGTACAGCAGCGTTTTACCCATATCGGCATGAAACAGCGTTGCTATAGCCGTGGGGCCTGGGTGCGGCGGCAGAAACCCGTGCGTCACCGAAAGCGAGGCCGCCATCGGCACGCCAACAAACAGCAACGGCACGCGGGCCGCCGCCGCGATCGACAATACCAGCGGCAGCAGCAGCACAAAGCCAACTTCGTAAAACAGCGCGAAGCCGACGGTAAAGCCAGTCAGCACCACCGCCCACTGAATGTGATCCTTGCCAAACTTATTGATAAGCGTAGTGGCGATGCGCTGCGCGCCACCGCAGTCCGCCAGCAGCTTCCCCAGCATTGCGCCAAATCCCATAATCAGTGCCAGGCTGCCCAGCGTACCGCCAACGCCGGCTTTTATTGAGGTAATAACTTTATTGACGGGCATTCCCTGCATAACGCCCACCGCCAGCGCCACGAGGATCAGGGCGATAAAACCGTTCAGCTTAAAACGAACCATCAGCAACAGCAGCAGCGCTACGCCGATGACGACAAAGAGTATTGGCATGATGTTTCTCCGGCAGCCTGTGGGCCGCTTCTGTTTTTCTGCCAGATGCGGCAGGCATAAGTAGGGAACAACAGGCAGGTAGTGACCTGCTGCTGGCATGTTAACGGTAACATGGCGCAACTAAAATGGGCTGCCGCAGAGGAATTTACAATTTGAGATGAAGATCAAACTTTTGTTACTACCGTTTTTTACGTAACAATAACAACTTTGAGAAGAAACGAGCCTGACCGCAAGGCCAACCCTGTTTTAAACGGCGGTCTGCCTTTTAATCAACAAGCCAATACCGGCAGCGCCAAAAAGAGCGTAAAAGCTGCCTCAATCAGACGCCGCACACAGGTAAGTTTGGGCGGCTATAGCGGTTTGGAAAAGCGGCGTATAGCTGCCGAATACCGCCCGGCACAGAAAGCCACTCATAACGTCAGCAGCTAAAGCCAGCGAGGGCCGCCTGCCCTGCCGTATCGCCACGCTCATCATGGCCAGATTGTCTGGGCCGACGCTAAGGAAGCCAGATACATCGGTAATAATGTTAACACTATGGCCGTCATCCTCCTGTCCCTGTGGCAAATCCATACACATACTTTTTAGTCCGCCGACTTGACCTGCAACAAGAAAATTTGACTTAAAGCCAAAGATAATGTAACAAAATAATTCTTTATGCATCGAAATGCGTTTTTCTGGTTTAACATTTACATTGCTTTGCGTAACGATGATTGCTTTCGGTAACTATCAGCCTGGTGGTAACAATCATTCACGCAATTTTTAAACCTCAGAAATCCTAATGGCAACATAAAGATAACATTAGCTTCTGTAGGGGCGTTAATCGGCAGTTTAATTTCCAATTTGTGCGCTTATTCGCAGGATTGATATTCTGTTAAGTTTCTGTGCTACGCGCTATTATAAAAAAAAGATAAGTTTCTTTTTTTATTGGCTCCCCCGTTCACAGGCGTCAAAGCGCAATGAAAACGTTTTCACGCGCTGAAAAGCACATTATTTTTACACAAATGTAGCAAGAGGTAATTATAGTTTAACAATAGGAGTCAATAATTTAACGCAGCGGTGAAACAATTCATCGCAAAGATCTATGCTGTTATATCTGAGATTCCTATTACTGTTGCTACTCCTTCTCCCGATTTGGTCTCAGGATCAAACTTCGTTGAAATAACCGCATAAACAGGGACTGCACTGCAGCTCTATTGTTAACGTGCGGTAAATAAAAAAGAAAGGCAGTTTATGTTAGATCGAGGTCAGCAATGTTTGGATTAGATGCGTTCCACCTGGCGAGGATACAGTTCGCGTTTACCGTTTCCTTCCATATTATCTTCCCGGCTATCACCATCGGGCTCGCCAGCTTCCTGGCGGTGCTGGAAGGTCTGTGGCTGAAAACGAAAAACGAAGATTATCGCGACCTGTACCACTTCTGGTCGAAAATCTTCGCCGTCAACTTTGGTATGGGCGTGGTGTCCGGCCTGGTGATGGCGTATCAGTTCGGCACCAACTGGAGCGGCTTCTCGCAGTTTGCGGGCAGCATCACCGGTCCGCTGCTGACCTACGAAGTGCTTACCGCATTCTTCCTGGAAGCCGGCTTCCTGGGCGTGATGCTGTTTGGCTGGAACCGCGTGGGGCCGGGCCTGCACTTCTTCGCGACCTGCATGGTAGCGCTGGGCACCATCATCTCTACTTTCTGGATCCTCGCCTCTAACAGCTGGATGCAGACGCCGCAGGGCTATGCCATTCAGGATGGGCTGGTGGTGCCGGTAGACTGGTTTAAGATTGTCTTTAACCCGTCCTTCCCGTTCCGCCTGCTGCATATGTCCACCGCGGCTTTCCTGGCGAGCGCCTTCTTTGTTGGCTCTTCCGCTGCCTGGCATTTGCTGCGCAAAAACGACACGCCGGCAATTCGCAAAATGCTCTCTATGGCATTGTGGATGGCGCTGATCGTATCGCCAATCCAGGCGGTGCTGGGCGATGCCCACGGTTTGAATACGCTTGAGCATCAGCCGGCGAAAATCGCGGCGATTGAAGGCCACTGGGAAAATCCGCCGGGCGAACCTACCCCGCTGATCCTGTTCGGTATCCCGGATATGGAGCAGGAAAAAACCAAATACGCGCTGGAAATTCCTTACCTGGGCAGCCTGATCCTGACGCACAGCCTGGACAAGCAGGTGCCGGCGCTGAAGACTTTCCCGAAAGAGGATCGTCCTGACTCGCTGATCGTGTTCTGGTCATTCCGCGTGATGGCCGGCCTGGGCATGCTGATGATTACCCTGGGCGTGGTCAGCCTGTGGCTGCGTTATCGCAAACGCCTGTACACCTCGCGTCCTTTCCTGTGGTTCGCGCTGCTGATGGGCCCTTCCGGTCTGATCGCGCTGCTGGCGGGCTGGTTCACCACCGAGATTGGTCGTCAGCCGTGGGTGGTTTATGGCCTGCTGCGTACCAAAGACGCGGTATCGGCGCACGGCGAGATGCATATGAGCATCAGCCTGCTCGCCTTTATCCTGGTCTATATGTCGGTGTTCGGCGTGGGCTATATCTACCTGTTTAACCTGATCAAAAAAGGACCGAAACAGGGCGAAGGCCACGATGAACCTGAAGGCGGCCCTGGCACACGTCATACTCAGGCGCGTCCTCTGTCTGCCGTGAAAGAAAAGTTAAACGCGCCGGAAAAGGATAAATAACGTGGGCATTGATACTTCTATTATCTGGTTCACCATCATCGTCTTCTCGACGCTGATGTACATCGTGATGGACGGATTCGATCTGGGTATCGGTATTCTGTTTCCGTTCAATAAAGATGCCGCCGAGCGCGACATGATGGTCAATACCGTCGCGCCAGTGTGGGACGGCAACGAAACCTGGCTGGTACTGGGCGGCGCGGCGCTGTATGGCGCCTTCCCGCTGGCCTATGCGGTGATCCTGGATGCGCTTTCCGTGCCGCTGACCCTGATGCTGATTGGTCTGATCTTCCGCGGCGTGGCGTTTGAGTTCCGCTTTAAGGCAACCGAAGTGCACCGTCCGTTCTGGGACAAGTCCTTTATCGTGGGCTCGTTCCTGGCGACCTTCAGCCAGGGCGTGGTGCTGGGCACCTTTATCAACGGTTTTGAAGTAACTAACCGTGCCTACAGCGGCCCTGAGCTGCTGTGGCTGACGCCGTTCTCGCTATTCTGTGGTCTGGGTCTGGTCGTGGCATACGCGCTGCTGGGCAGCACCTGGCTGATTATGAAAACCGAGAACGAGCTGCATCGCAAAATGACCGCGATCACTAAGCCCCTGCTGCTGGTGCTGCTGGCGATTATCGCTATCGTCAGCGTCTGGACGCCGCTGGAACACGCCGACATTATGCATCGCTGGTTTACGCTGCCTAACCTGTTCTGGTTCCTGCCGGTACCGGTGCTGGTGCTGCTGGCTTCCATCGCGCTGTTGCGCGCGCTAAAGCGTCATGCGCACTACTCGCCGTTCCTGCTGACGCTGGCGCTGGTTTTCCTGGGCTTTACCGGTCTGGGGATCAGCGTGTGGCCAAACATTATTCCGCCACACATCACCATCTGGATGGCGGCGTCGCCACCGCAGAGCCAGGGCTTTATGCTGGTTGGCGGGCTGCTGATTATCCCGGTTATTCTGTTCTACACCTTCTGGAGCTACTACGTGTTCCGCGGGAAGATCAAACCGGACGAGCATTACCATTAATTACGGCTTATCGGAGGATAGTATGGTTGAAACTCAGCAGGCGCCTAAGCTCCCGGTGTGGAAACGCATCCTGTGGCTGGCCGTCATTTATGCAGGCAGCGTGCTGGCGCTTGGCGTTGTCGCGACACTGTTTCGCTTTATGATGACCGCAGCTGGCATGAAGTCTCACTGATACTCTGATTGCCGGTTGTTTGAAAGCCCACGTCCGCGTGGGCTTTTTTTATGCCTGGCGTACTTAAAGCGCGTAAGGCCAGGAACTATCCGAGCCTTTTACCGCTTTTTCTTTACATCATTCATAAATTTACACACAACCGCAGCGGCAAGCCTTCACTGATGGTCTATGCTTTAATTTCTCATGAGGAAATCATGTCATCAAGAAGGAGGCACTATGAGTCTACTAGATAAAGCTAACGATAAAGCCGAAGAAGCGCTGGGCAAAGGCCAGGAGCAGTTTGGTAAGGCCGCCGAGTCTCCGGAGCATGAGTTCAAAGGCAAGGTTCGTCAGGGCGCAGCCAAAGCTTCTTATGCCGTTGACGATGCGCTGGACTGCGTGAAGACCAAAACGCAGGATTCCCCTTTCGTTTCGCTGGCGATTGCCGCAGGCGTGGGCTTCCTTGCCGCGAAGATTTTCGGTCGCCGCTAGTCGCGTAACGTTACTGCATCAGGGCCGGTTATCCGGCCCTTTTTTTTGCCCGTCATTCGTCGTTTTGTCCTTTTTCCCCCCGCCCTCGCCCGCACAGGCCCTGCAAACCGTGATCCATGCCGCTTTTTTGGCAAAACCCGGACTTATTCAGCACTATTTATAACAATAAAATTCCGAATTAGTGCTTTCATTCTGCCGCACAGGCCATCGCTCCCGCCTTTAGTCAGCCGTTTCCTCCTTACAGTACGCATTGTGCCGGAGATAATGCTGATAAAAGCATGATGGCCGCGACAGCGTTTCCGCTTGTGGAAGCGCAGCGCTATCACTAAAACAGGGTTTCCCAATATGAAAAGCGAATCCACCTTGAAAAGAACAGTGGCGTTCTGTGGTGTTGGATTACTGCTGGCCTCCGGCCAGGCGCTGGCGGACTACGCGCCGCTCAGCATCGACTCGCCTTACGCCTTTGGCGACTGGGGCGGCAACCGTAGCCAGCTTGAGCAGGACGGCGTGCAGTTTCAGGTGAACTACACCATGGAATCCGCCAGCAATTTCTCCGGCGGCTATAACCAGTCCACGTCGGCACGCTATACCGATCAGTGGGGCTTCGGCACCACGCTGGATCTGGAAAAGCTGCTGAACTGGACCGATACCCAATTTCAGGCAACCGTTACCAGCCGTAACGGCCAGAACCTGACGGATTATATCAACGATCCGCGCTCCGGCGGTCTGTCATCGGTGCAGGAAGTCTGGGGACGTGGACAAACCTGGCGTCTGACGCAGTTCTGGATCAACAAAGGCTTCTTCGACCACACGGTGGAAGTGAAAGCGGGTCGCGTAACCGTGGGTGAAGACTTCGACAGCTGGCCAAGCAAGTTCCAGAACCTGGCGTTCGGCGGCGGTCAGGCGGGCAACTGGCGTGGCGATCGCTGGTATAACTGGCCGGTTTCCCAGTGGGGCGGCCGCGTGAAGTTCAACTTTACGCCGGAAGTCTTCCTGCAGGTCGGCTTCTATAACCAGACGCCTTCCAACTACGACACCGGCAACGGCTTCCGCCTTGACGGCAGCCCTACCGAAGGCAATCTGGTACCGGTTGAACTCGGCTGGCAGCCGACGCTGGGCGCGGATAAGCTGCAGGGCAACTACCGCGCGGGCTTCTACTACTCTTCGGTAAAAGGCGACAACTACAGCTCTTACAGCAACGGTCAATACGGCGAGGATAACCACTCTTACGGCGGCTACCTGCTGTTACAACAGCAGCTGTTCGCGATGGGCGGCGATAACAAGCGCGGCCTGAGCATTGTGGCCCAGGGCGTAATGAACGATCACAAGACCTCGAAAACCGACAATTACCAGTCGCTGGCGCTGGTCTGGACCGGGCCGTTTGACTCCCGTACGGAAGATGAAATCGGTATCGGCGCGGCGCGTATTCACGTCAATGACGACTACAGCAAAATGCTGCGCCAGACCAACCGTGAAAACGGCGTGAACGATTACGATAATCCAACTTATCTGCCGATCCAGAGCGGTTCGGAATATAACTACGAGATTTATTACAACGCGCATGTCACTAACTGGATGAACCTGCGTCCTAACCTGCAATACGTTGCTTCGCCGGGTGCAGTCAGTGAAGTGAAAGACGCCTTTGTTGGCGGCATTACCGCAACCATCAACTTCTGATGGTGTTCAGGCGGGCTTTACGGCCCGCTTTTTTTCCCCGCAATGCCTCTTCCCTTACGTTATCAATCCACACAAACGCCGTCGTTTACTGCTGCGCATAGCTGAGGGTGACGGGCGCATCAGGCAATTTAGTAAAGCGGGTAATAATCTGGTGGAAATCGGCGGTGGGATCCAGCTTGCTGAACGCCTGTGGATAAAGATCGCGCGCCAGAATTTCCATCCCGATAATGTTATACGGGTGATTGTAGAAATGATGGTAAATCCCGTACACCCTGCCCTGCTGCACCGGCGTAATCTGCTGAAGTCCGCTGCGGTTGACCAGCGTGGTAAAGGTCGTTTTTACCTCCTGCGGCAACACGTTATAGCCAAACGGCAGCACGTTTTTATTCGGCCGTTTCGAGCCTGTCATAATATAAACGTCCGGTTTCATGGCGATAATTTTCTCCAGCGCGACGAAGCCTGAAGCCCCGGGCAGCAGCGCCGAGCCGATGTTTTTACCGCCAACGGCTTCTACCAGACCGCCCCAGCCGTTATGGCCGTGCGTAAAGCAGCAGCTGTCCGAGTTGCCCGCTATCGGTTCAATAAAGACCGTAGGTTTTTTAGCGATCTGCCCAATGGTTTGCTGCATGGCATCAAAACGCTGGTGATAAAAATCCGTATAAGCCTTCGCGCGCGGCTCCTGGTTCAGCACCTTGCCCAGCAGCGTGATGCTGTTGGCAGTGTTCTGCGCCGGGTGCAGTTCATAATCGATAAACATGACCGGGATATGCAGGCGCTGCAGCGTATCCAGCACGCCAGTTTGCTTTAATGCCGCTTTGGCGCGCAGCTGAGCGATCATCAGATCCGGCTGCTGTGCCACCACGCTTTCCAGATTCACCTGTCCCTGGTCATTAAAGCCCATATCAATGATCTTAGCTGCTTCCGGCCAGGTTTTACTGAGCAGCGCCCAGGTCTGCGGATCCTGCTTTTTCGGCAAATTATTCCAGGCTACGACGCGATGAAAAGGGTTCTCCCGATCAAGCAAGGCCAGCGCCATGATGTCACGACCGTCCTGCAGGATGACATGCTGCGGTTCTTTGGCCAGGGTAATGTTTTGATTATCCATATCGGTAATCTGTAGCGGATAGGTAGTCGCGGCGGCGCCCGCAGACACAGCCAGGGAAGCCAGTAACAGCCAGCGGCGGATCATTGCATCTCTCCTTTAAAAATAAGCGAGGCTGACTATACCGATAATCATTCTGCATTGCTTCTCTTTCGGCGGCGCTCCTGTTGGGCAGGCTTTGCGCCCTGTCGCCAGCCTATAAAAAAAGGGCAGCCCGAAGGCCGCCCTTGTTATCCGTCAGAAGCCAGCGGCTTCGGACTTATTTTTTCGCATCGTCCGGCAGCGCATAGGCAACGATATAGTCGCCCAGCTTGGTGCCGAAGGAGCCGTGACCACCTGCCGCGATCAGCACGTACTGCTTGCCGTTCACTTCATAGGTCATTGGGGTTGCCTGGCCGCCAGCTGGCAGACGCGCTTCCCACAGTTTTTCGCCGTTGGTAACGTTGAACGCACGCAGATAGTTATCCGCCGTTGCGCCGATAAACATCACGTTACCCGCCGTAGAGATTGGGCCGCCCAGCATAGGCATACCCATTTTGAACGGCAGCGGCACCGGCGAGCTGTCACGAACGGTACCGATGCGTTTTTTCCACACGATATCGTTGGTTTTCAGGTCAACCGCAGAGATGTAGCCCCATGCTGGCTGCTTACAAGGGAAGCCCAGCGGAGACAGGAACGGGTTCAGGGTCACGCCGTACGGCACGCCGTACTGCGGCTGAACGCCAGTCTCGCTGCCGCTGCCGCCTTTGTCGTTCTCATCCGGCCACATTGGGTTGTTTGGACCACGTGGGATCAGACGAGAAACGAACGGCAGCGCCATTGGGTTGGTAATGGCAATCTGACGATCGGTATTAACTGAAATACCGCCCCACTCGAACATGCCCAGGTTACCCGGGAATACCAGGGTGCCCTGCTCTGACGGTGGCGTGAACGGGCCTTCATAACGCAGGCTGTGGAACATCACGCGGCAGATCAGCTGATCGTAAATCGTCGCGCCCCACATGTCCGCGCCGGACAGCTTGTCTTTTGGACGGTAGGTCAGCTCAGAGAAGTGCTGAGTAGGAGACAGACGGTCGCCTTTTGCCGGGCCCTGAGGCACTGGCGTTTCTGGCGCAGGAACGACTTCTTTACCGCTACGACGATCCAGAACGAAGATATCGCCGGTTTTGGTTGGTACATAGATAACCGGAACGGTGCTGCCGTCTTTAACGGTAATGTCCGCCAGCGTCGGCTGGGCCGGCACATCCATATCCCACAGATCGTGGTGAACGGTCTGGTAGAACCAGGCCACTTTACCGGTGGTCGCATTCAGCGCCAGCATACCCGTCGCGTAACGCTCCATTTCTGGCGTGCGGTTACCGCCCCAGATATCCGGCGTAGCTACGCCAATTGGCAGGTAAACCAGATCCAGTTTGGCATCGTAAGCAGCAGGCGCCCACGAGTTAGGTGAGTTAGCCACATAGTGCTGCTCGCCTTCCGGCACCACGTTCGGATCTTTCGCGCCCGGATCGAATGCCCACAGCAGTTTACCCGTGTTGACATCGAAACCACGCACCACGCCAGAAGGCTCTTTGGTGGAGTAGTTATCGGTTACCGCACCGGCCACAACGATAGTGGTATCGGTAACGATTGGCGGAGAAGTCGGTTCGTAAGCACCAGCGCGCGCGTTAGGCATGTTCTGCTGCAGGTTCAGCTTGCCGTTTTCACCGAATTCCGGGCACAGCGCGCCGGTTTCCGCATCCAGTGCGTACAGGTGACCATCGTTCACCGGCAGGATAATGCGACGTGCGCACAGCGCAGGCTTGCCGCCAGCCGGCACATCGGCCGCCGCCGGGGTTTCATGATAGGAAACGCCACGGCAGGTTACGTGCTGGAAGGAAGGATCGGTTTTCAGCTGCGGATCGAATTTCCACTTCTCTTTACCGGTAGCCGCATCCAGCGCAAACAGGATCTGGTGAGGCGTACACAGGTAGAGGGAATCACCGATTTTAATCGGGGTGACTTCGTCAGTCATTTCGCCCGGATCGGTTGGGCGCTTCATATCGCCGGTACGGAAGGTCCACGCTTCTTTCAGCTGGCCAACGTTTTTATCGTTGATCTGCGTCAGCGGCGAATAGCGAGTGCCGGCCTGGGTACGACCGTAAGCAGGCCAGTCGCCGGCAGCGATGCCGTCAGCCGATTTTTCAGCGTTCGCGGCCTGTTCCGTGCTGAGCGAGCCGTTGATTTCCTGCGGATCGTTGAACACCGCGTAAGCCAGGGCGATAACCGTAACCACCAGCACCGCGCTCAGCGCGCCGCGTGCCGCTTTGCCCTGAGACAATCCACGGTAAACGAAAGGCAGCACCAGCCACAGGCCGAGGAAGAAGGTCACGTCCAGACGCGGCGTCAGCGCCCAGAAGTCTGAGCCTACTTCCCACAACGACCAGATAAGCGTTGCCAGCAGGAATACCGCATACAGCATCAGCGCTGAAGAACGGCGACGGAACAGCAGCCAGGCGACAACCAGTTCAACCACACCCGCGATGATGTAGTAGAACGAGCCGCCGAGTTTGGCCAGCCAGATACCGCCAATCAGCAGGTATAACCCGCTGAGTGCGGCAAATACAGCCGTAAGGATCACGAGAGTCCGTGATAACGGTGCTTTACTTTGCATAGTATGGACCTTACCAAAATTTAACGTCTTCGATTAGGCAGCAGCCCAATCGTAAAAAAACACCCGGTTACATACAGCTTATCCATCCCGGTGCTTTGAACCTGCCGCCAGGCTTACGCCCGACGGCAGGCTGTTCTGGATTAGAGTTTACATAAAGGTATAAGTGAGCGTTGCGCCGACGCCGTAATTCCGTCCCGGCGCCGGTTCGTAGTAGCGTCCGTTGCCTTCGTTAACGATGACCGATCCGACGTACTCTTTGTCAAACAGGTTATCGACGCGGGCAAAGGTATCGAGCGACCACTTATCCCAGTTAAAACGATAGCCGCTATTCAGGCTGGCAACGGTATAGGATGGCGCCTTAGCGTCATTTTCATCGTCGGCCTGAATGCTGCCCATATAGCGGACTTCCGCGCCCGCGTGCCAGCCCTCTTCCGGCAGCCAGCCTAAAGAAGCGTAGCCCATATTCTTCGCCACACCCGGCAGGCGATTGCCGGAAGGCGTACAGCTGCCGACGCTATCGCAGGTTTCGTTGCGGTAGGTAGCGTCCAGCAGCGTCCAGGCCATCTTCAGCTGCCAGTTTTCGGCGAACTGTTGATCGAGCGCCAGCTCCAGGCCGCGACGCCGGGTTTTACCCGCGTTTTTATACACGGAGCGGCCGTTGCTGCTTTGCGCCACCACCAGCTCGTTATCGGTATTGGTCTGGAACAGCGCGGCGGTAAATAAACCGTAGCCGATACGGGTTTTGCTGCCCAGCTCGAAGGTGTCGCTGGTTGACGGCTTCAGGCCCAGGTTCAGCCCGGTCTGGCTGCCGCTGATGGAGCGGTAGGAAAGCTCGTTAATCGTCGGCGTTTCAAAACCGCGACCGGCAGAGAAGTAAAGATTGGAGGCGTCGGTCAGCGCATAATTCAGCGAGCCCATCGGCAACAGCTTGTGATAGCGCTTGCTGCCGCTGTCGTCACCGTTGCCGGCGGTCATATAATAGTCGGTGGAATCAAAGCTGACGGTGCTGTAGCGCAGCCCGGCATCCAGCGTCCATTTTGAGGTCAGGTTCCAGCTGGTTTGCAGATAAGGATCGAGATTCCACATCACGTTCTTTTCGTTGCGGCGCTGGCTGCCCTTTTCGCCCAACAGCGTGCTGCCGTTATCGATACGGTAATTTTCAAATCCCTGACGACGTTCGGTCAGGGTTTCATAGTCCAGGCCGCCGATCAGGCTGAACGGCACGGAACCGAGCCGATCGTCGTGCTGCCAGCGCGTATCCACGCCGGAATATTTACGCTCCAGCACGATTACGCCGCCCGGATAAGCCGGGTTTTTCTGTACGGCGACGGGGATCGACTGATACTGCGTGGTGTGACGCTCGCCGTGCCAGGCCGTCAGCGTAAGCCGATCGTTATCGCTCATTTCGCGCTGATAGCGCAGGCCCAGCTGGGTCTGGTCAAGACTCTTGCGAGTATTGTAGGCCTCACCGCGCGGCGACTGGCGAGGGTTCGCTTTCCACTCGTCGCGGGTCAGGCCGCCCGGATCGTTGGCATCCACCGAAACGCTGTTAAACATCAGCGTCAGCGTGCTGACATCATCGATACGCACGCCGAATTTGCCGTTGCCCAGGCTTTTTTGCGTGCCGCTCTGGTCGCGGAAACCGTGCGTGGTGAAACGCGACCCGGAAATCATATAGTTTACGTCGCCCGCATGCGTACCGTCGCCGGTGGCGCCGCTCGCTTTAACGCTGTTGCGCCAGCTACCGTAGCTGCCGTAATAAGTGCCTGCGGTTAAGGTGGTCGGCTGGCTGCCGGTTTCGCTGTCGATATTTACCACGCCGCCGGAAGCGTTGCCGTAAAGGGCGGAGTAAGGGCCGCGCAGCACTTCAACCTTATCAACCGAATTGATATCTATATTAGACGTCTGGCCCTGCCCGTCCGGCATGGTGGACGGGATGCCGTCAACATAGACGCGCACGCCGCGCACGCCGTACATGGAACGGCTGCCAAAGCCGCGAACGGAGAGCTGGAGATCCTGTGCGTAGTTCTGTCGATTCTGAATTTGCAGGCCGGGCACGCTGCCCAGCGTTTCTGACAGATTCACCTGTGGCGCGCTGTTGCGCAGCTGCTGACCGCTGACCACGCTGACGGCGGCTGGCGTATCCAGTTCAGAAAGCCCGCTGCGCTGTTTGATGACCATCAGCGAGCTCTCCGGCGTGGAGGCGGCATCCTTCTGCGCGGCGGCAGACTGTGCATGGCTGGTCGCAGGCTGAAGCAGGACCAGCGGCGTCAATAAAAGAGCAGATTTTCTATTCACAGGATTGGTTCGGTTGATCAATTCGTTGCCAGAATGCGTGCAGCCTGACGCCCGATAAAGCTTCTCTGCTGTCGATAAAATCGCCAGCGCAGAAAAAGTATACAAGCTGTTTTGAAACTTGCCTGCTAATCCCCTGCAAAATAAGGGTAATTGCGCTTTCCGCCCGTGCAAACGCCTGTGCGCAGGCTGAGAATAAGATGAAAGTATCAAAAACGTCCGGATTGTAGCACTCAATAACCTGTTTGCAACCGTTGTTAAAGATTTGGCTGAACTGATTCAGCAATAAGCCACAAAATGATAATAGGTTCGTTACATCCCCGCGCGGCGCGGCTTGACCCCGCTTTTTGTGCGGTTTTGCGCTTTTACAGGGCGGATCCAGAGCGAAGGCTATACTTAGGCCATTATCCGTTGTTAAGGGAATATCATGCGCTGGCTGGATCCACTAAAACTCTCCGACCTTTTCCCCACGACGGCTTTACTGATTGCGGCCCCGCTGCTGCTGTCTGCCTGTTCCTCCGGCAATAGCGGTATGGTTTGCGAAGGTAAAGTCGAAACGCTGAGCGGCCAGGTTCTGGGCAATACCGAAGGTAAAATTATCGACCGCTTTACCTCTTTTCACGTCACTATGGACAAGCTGAAGCTGGAAAGCGGCGAGCTTTACTCCAGCAACCCGCAGCAATATATTCCTTCTGCCGTGACCAGAGAGGGCTGGCTGGCGCAGCGGCTTTCCGATACCCGCTTTAGCGTGATCAACGCGCAGCAGGACAGGATGATTACCTTCAGCTGCCCTGCGCGCGCCATCTGAGTGCGCAAACCTGTTTTTATTTTAAGTGCCGAGGGACAGAAATGATCGTCAGTCAGTTAGCAAACCGACAAACCTTTTTCGGCCGTGGCAGCCTGAACAAGCTGGTGCCATTGCTAAGCGAAGATCCGCAGCCGACGCTGCTGTTTTGCGCCAACTCGTTTTTACAGAGCGAAGCCTGGCAAAAAATAAAAGCCGAGCTGGAGCCGCTGCTGATCGGGATTGAAGTGGTGCGCCACGAAGCATCGCCTGAAGAAATCGACGGCTGGGTGGCACGCTGGCGCGAGCGGGCCGCGCGCGTGGTGGCAATTGGCGGCGGCAGCGTGCTGGACGCCGCTAAAGCCTTTGCCGCCGTAAGTCAGCATCCGTTAAATACCCTGCGCTATCTGGAAAAGGTGGGCGATACGCCGATAAGCGGCAACACGCTGCCCGTGATTGCGGTACCAACCACGGCCGGAACCGGCAGCGAGGCGACGCAAAACGCGGTGGTAACAGATAAAGCCGACATCAAAGTGAAGGCTTCGCTGCGTCACGCCCATTTTGTGCCGCACGTTGCGATCCTCGATCCCGATCTGCTGCGCGGCGCGCCAGACCACGTGCTGGCCTGCTGCGCTATCGACGCTTTCACCCATCTTTTTGAAGCTTATCTGTCTGCCAAAGGCAATCTGTTCAGCCGTCATGCTGCCCTTAGCGGCCTGCGCGCTTTTCTCAGCGCGTGGCCTTATCTGAACGACCCTGGCGAACAGGGCGATTTAGCCCGCGAACAGATGATGATTGCTTCCTGGCAGGGCGGGCTGAGCCTGAGCATGGCCGGGCTGGGCGTAATCCACGGTATTGCAGGCGAGCTGGGCGCGATTAAAGATTATCACCACGGCGAAGTGTGCGGGCGTCTGCTGCTGCCGTTCTTACAGCTGCTGAACGACAGTGAAAATGCGCAACAGCAAAAGCTGATGGACGAGCTGGCCGTCGCGCTTTTCCCCGGTTTTACGCTGCCGCCCGCGCGTATGCTGGCCTCATGGCTACAGGATAAAGCCATCACGCCTTTCTGGCAGGATCCGCCGCCGCTCACGCAGGCCGAGGCCGACTGGATCCTGACACGCGCCAACAGCAAGAACGCGTTGATCGAGTACAGCGAGGCGCAGCTGCGCTTTATGCTGGAACAGGCGTTCCATATCGCCTGATATTTGCCGTAATCCCGCTTAACCGCCGCGCCCGACAAGCGCGGCGAACTTTGTCTCACCTTTTGCGAAAACGGGCTTTGCCGTTCGTGCCTGACAGAAGCGGCGAACTTTGCCTTACCTTTTACGACAACAGGCTTTACCGCCGCGCCCGACAGAAGCGGCGAAGCCTGTCAGCTTTCTGCCAGCAAAGCGTAAATTAACCGTTAAACCCCTGCTTCTTAAGAATAATGATATTGTTAAGCGCCCGCCTGCCCCCCAGATTAACGCCATCGACCAGAAAAAATCAGACCTGCAAGGAAATGAAAATGAAAAAGTCAGGCGCTATTGCCCTCTCCGCGCTTTTATTCGCCACCAGCCTGAGCGCGTTTGCCGAGGGGCCACGGCAGGACGGCCAGCCGCCGGTTAAGCATGAGCAGCAGCACGGCAATCCATCGCACGGCAATTCACAACCAGAACAGCACCGCGACCCCCGGCACAACGCGCATCCGGCAGAGCGCCGTCAGGCAGCGCATCCGGAATTCCGCAAGGGCCGCCCGCTGCCGGAAAAATATCGCGGCGAAGGCTATCAGGTAAATGACTGGCATAAACGCGGCCTGAAAGCGCCACCGGCGGGCCATCGCTGGCAGAACATTGATGGTAACTATGTGCTGATTGCCATCGCGACCGGCGCAATCGTCTCGGTGATCGCGCATCACTAACGGCAGTTAATCTGCCTTACCAGACCGATCGGGGGCTGTCCTTTTTGAGCAGCCCTTTTTTATCTCTGTTGAGATGGTCAGGAAAACAGGGGCATTCGTTTAAAAAATCAGCCTGGCCACGCCCAGCCCAACGCCCAGCACCACAAACAGCGCGGCGATTAGCCAGATGGTTTGCGTGTTGAGCGAGGAATGTAGCTCTTTTCTGACGCTTTCTATATCGACTTTCGTGGCGTAGTTCGCTTTGATAACGGCAACGTCAATCAGCAGCTTCTCGACCTTTCCTTCCAGTAGCTTCATCTTTTGCTCCATTTTTTTCTCCCTTTAGCCTAAGCCAGCCTTGATGCGATCATAGGATATGAACAAAAAAACACCAGCGTTTTTTTGCGAGGAAAATGCGGCAATCCTCTGAAATATTGATGAAAATTACTGCAACAAAGAAAAAGAATTTCATTAGTCGGATAGCGGGATTTGGGCAGCGGTCTGCTTTGGTGAAAGGGGCAAAAAAGCCAACGGGTGAAATGCGTGAAATGCGTGAAATGCGTGAAATGCGTGAAGTGCTTGAAGTGCGTGAAGTGCGTGAAGTGCGTGAAGTGCGTGAAGTGCGTGAAGTGCGTGAAGTGCGTGAAGTGCGTGAAGTGCGTGAAGTGCGTGAAGTGCGTGAAAATATGCCGACATCCTGCGATGTCGGCAAGTGGCTTTTAGTGAAAAGCGTTGTTCAGCAGAATAGAGGTAATGACGCCCGTCGCAGCGGCAATCAGCACATAGTTGCCGTCGATAGAGGCCCAGCGCTCGCCGCGCGGCGGCTCGTGCAGGCCGCGAGCATGCCAGTCGTTTACCCGGTAATCGTTACCCCGGAAGCGAGGCGGCAGCGGCTGGCCGCGATGGAATTCATGCCCCTGCCAGGCAAAACGGTCGCGCTCTTCAAAATGGCGATCGGGGCCATGACCTCTGTGACTATCGAAATCGGGGCCGCGATCCGGGCCACGTCCAGGCCTGTCACGATCGCCCGGGCCGCCGTGTCCTTCATGACCGCCCTGATGATGCCACCCCTGTCCCGGAGGGCCGTCGGCCTGCGTAACGGTTGAAAAGAGCGAGCTTGCTGAAAATACGGCAATCAACAGCGCCAGGGTCGTTTTTTTCATGGTTATATCCTCGATTTGCTCACGGCTTTTGTCGCACCGTTGAACGACACTATCGTCTAACCCTGGCCTTAAAAATATCGCTAACTGTCTTAAAACCTCTTTAATTACTGTACTTTACCTCGCCCTGACCCTTTCTTAACACTGTGAATGAATTGTGGATCCGCTGCCCGGCAATAATTTGCGTTAAGTCAGGCGGCGCGGTGATTTTCGGCCAGAAATTCGCCGACTTCGTCTGCCTGCACGATAAACGCATTCAGCGCTGCGCTAAAGCCTGTGGCATCCAGAGAGGCCAGCGGCTGTTGGCTGCAAAGCCGCAGAACGTCGTCGCCATCCATCGCCAGCCAGCAGCCGCGCATCGCATTCATCTCAAAATTCAGCGCCAATAGCGTGCGCAAGTGACTTTCCGCAGCGCTTTGCAGATCCTCCAGCCTGCGGTGGAAAATCACGCAGTCGCTGTCCGGCGGCAGTTCGATAATGGCAACCTCGTGCCGGTTGCGCATCAGCGCGCACACGCCGTTTTTCAGGCTCAGGCTAAGATTGAGGCGGCGGCCATACCCGGCCAGGAAGTGATTAAGCTGCTCTGTTGCGTTCATGCCTGTCTCCGTTAGCTTTTAAGCACAAAGTGTTGTTCCTGCCCCTGGCGCAGCGCGCCGGCAAGTTCCGTCGTGGCTTTGGCGATACGCCCTTCCAGCGCATAATTGACCGGTTTATCCTGATCTTCGCCGTAGCTGAAGTTGATTTTCCCCAGGTTACGCTTCATGGAAACCGAAGCGCTGTTGGCGCCGCCAAGCAGAAAAGCGGGCGTGGCGAAGCCGTCCGTTTTTACCTGCGACTTGGTGAAGGCGATGGATTTAAGCCGCAGATTATCGCGGTTGGTCAGCTCGGCCTGCATCTCTTCCGGGCTGTTACCCTGCTCCAGCCAGCGCTGCTCTAATCTCTCCCGTACCTCGTCCTTCAGCTCCAGCGTGACGGTCGCCTCGGTGCTGACGTTGTCCTGTAGCGCTGCAATCAGGGTTTGCAGCTGGTGGTCGTCCTTCATCAGCTCGCGCATTTTGTTGGCGTTGCTGGCATTCAGGCTGCCGTCGAGCAGATGCGAAAGCTGATGCCACAGCCCGTTGCTGTCGACCTTGCTCAGGTTGGCGTAGGTTGTCTGATATTCGCCGCCCTGCAACAGTTTTTGCCCCCGCTCCGCCGCGCTTTGCTGACGCAGATGCTTATCAAGATCGCGCAGTGCGGCCTGCTGTTCGTTGCTTTTTTCGCGGAGATCGCGCGGCGAAAAATGCGCGTCCAGCTTGTCCAGCTTCTGCCTGGGCGTCAGCGGCGTTTCATCGTCTTTATCCTTCAGCGACGCGATAAGCGCCGCCGTAGCCGGATCGCTGAATTTTTTCCCCAGCGTTTCGGTCAGCTTGTCGATATGCACTTCCGCCAGCGGCCGGGCCGTTTTGGTTTCTATCGCCAGGCTCTGCTTTGTCCTGTTATCTATCGAAAGCTGCACGCTGGCGGCCGGCCCGGCGAACATCGGCGTCCGTCCCGTTTCGCCCTTAATCAGCACGCCGGTCGGCAACGCAAAGTTCACGCCCACGCTGGCTTTGTTCAGGCCGCGCGGACGGTTGTTGCTGCGGCTGATGGCGCTGCTGCTTTCTTTGGTGGTGGCACCTCTTTCCCGCGTGCCGGAAAGCACGTTAACGCCTGCATAAGCGCCGCCGCCCACGCGGAAGCTGGCAGGCGTATCCTTTTCATGTTTGTTGGTCAACGGCACGCCCGCCGAAGCCAGCGCGGCGGCATTCGCGTCCAGGCTGACGTTCAGCACCTCGCCATGCTTCACGCTGTGATTTATTCCACGGTTGAGCAGCGCCAGCGGATCGAGCGTGCCCTGCGTCAGCCCTTCGATAAAAGCGGGCAGTTCCGCTTCGGTAATCTCGAAGCTGACGCTGTTTTGCTTTTTTAGATCCAGCGGCGTGACGGAGAAGACCCCGCCCAGCCGAACGGCAGGCGCCAGATTGCGCTGCTGATCGACGGCGACATCGTGCGCCGGATCTTTCATATAGCCGGTCAGCAGGTTGTAGCCCAGGCCGGTAAAGGCGGTTAACGCGCCGCCGCCGTCGCGCCCGAAGCTGACGGTCACGCCGCCTTCGCCTCGCGTCAGGCTCATGCTGTAGCCGCGATCCAGACTGCCTCTGCCGCCTACGCCCGCAATGACCTGTGAACCCGGCAGCGCGCTGATGGTGGTTGTTGCGCCGTAAGCCCGGCTGAAAGAGAGGCTTTCGCCCTTATCCATGTCCAGCACCGTGGTTTCCAGCCTGCGGGCAAGCAGCTGCTGATCCTCGGCCTGCATCACGGTGCGGGTGGTGACGTTCATCGCGTGGTTCGTTTTGCTGAACGCTTTGGTCATGGATTTGATGGCGTCGTAGTTAGCCTCCAGCCTGTCGTTCCCGGTAAATCCCTGGCCGGTGAGCTGTTTAAGCGGATTATTTTCCCACTCGTCATCCCGCAGCTCGCGGAACTCTCTCCCCAGCGCCTGCAACGCTTTTTCACGGGGTTCTCCCTGTAAATCCAGCGCGCGCGTCAGGCGCGTCGTTAAATCGTGCATTTTGACGTTGGTCAGGCCGTCGAGGATCAGGCGGGATTTCGTCAGCCCCATCGGATCGTGCTTGTCGCGATTTATCCCTGCCGGGATCGCCTCCGTGGGCTTTTGCCAGGAAAGCGTGACGTTGCTCTCGCGCATCGCCGCCAGGGAGAGCTGCGCGTGATTGCCTTTACCGCTGGGATGCAAGGCGTAAAGCTGTTGCAGCTTGTTCAACAGATCGTCGCCCTGGCTGCTGGCCGGATTCAGGCTGCCGGTCAGCTTATCAAGCTGCCTACCTGCGCCGCTCTGCGCGCCATAATGCTGCTGAAGCAGACCGGCCTGATGCGCGGCGCTGTCTGCCAGCACCGTATTGAATTTTTGCATTTCGCCGAACCAGCCGGGCAAATCTTCCCGCGCGGCCAGCGTTTTCAGCTTCAGGCTGAGCGGCTCTTCCGCCCTGCCTTTTGGCTGACGTTTAAGATGCTGCGTCAGCGCCGCTATCTGCTGCGACTGCTGCTGATAGATCGCCGTCAGGCCCTGACGACCGCCGTGCGCGTGCTGCACAAGATTGCCCAGGTTTTTTAGCGGGCGCGGCGTCTCCAGCGTGGGACGGAATACAAAGGTGCTGAGCCGCGTGCGGAAAGGCGTATGGACTTTGTGTCCGTCGTGACCGGACTGCCCGAAGGTGTTGACCTCGCGCTTGTAGGTAAGACCGGTTTTACTCAATTTGGCATCGCGCGTGGCGGCGCTCAGTCGTTCAAAATGCCGATCGGCCTGATTTTCCGTATCGTGCACGCCCGCAGAAATATCGGCGGAAACCGGATGCCAGTCGTGCTCGTCTCGCGTCAGTACCTGTTTATTATCCCTCTCCAGCAGCAGCGTGCCTTTCTGGTTGCCATAAAATTTAACCGGCAGCGCCTCGGCGGCTTCGCCAAGTTCATCTTTCAGCGGCGCAGGCAGCCGCTCCGCCTGCATGTCGGTAACTTTTCCTTGCTGCCAGCTCTCGGCAGGCAGGCTGAAAACTTTGCCTTTATCGCTCAATATAAACAGGCGGTTTTCCGGGCCAAACACTATGTCTTTGGCTTTATGCTCAAGCCGATCCTCAGGAAGACGGCTCAGTACCGCACCGGCCTGATTCATCGCCTGGCTCAGCGCCTGACGCGAAAGCGTCTGCGGCAGCCGCTTGTTACGGCGGCTTTCCGTATCAACGTGATGAAAATGGATATCGCCCTGCTCTTCCAGCGTGACGAAACGCCCGTCGTCCAGCGCGCTGGCCGCGACGGTTTTCTGTTTTTTATCCAGACCGGGCATCGCCAGCTCTTCACTGACGCTTTTTTTCACCTGGTGCAGCGCAAAGGTATTCTGCTGAAAATTGATTTTGTTGCTGGCTACGTTGACCTTCAGCCTTTTCAGCTGGTTATCTTTCAGCGCCCAGGCCTGGCCGTCCTGCCCGGCGCGCAGCTGGTCGGCTTTGACCTCTGTCGCTTCCCAGCTGCTGGTTAGCTCGTTAAAGAAGCGCACCTTGCCGTCGTGCAGCGCCAGCTTGCCGTTGGCGCCAATGGAAACGATATCGGTACGGGCCGGCGTGGGTTTTGGCAGGCCTTTCTGGTAATCCATCACCAGGCTGTCGCTGAGGTTCCAGCCGGAGGCCATCTGCGGCCTGTCTGCATGAGGGTTCAGCGCGATAGCGTGCTGCCTGTCCATGCTGTCTTTTACCACCGCATGCAGCTGGCCGTTTTCGCCGCACAGCAGGCTCTGTACGTGAAAGCGGTCGCCGATAGCGTCGGCGATTTGCTGATGCAGCGCGTCGCGCAGGCTCAGGCTTTGCGCGTCGCCAAAATTAAGCTCGTTCGCCTCGCCGGGGCGATTCGCCACCAGCAGACGGCCCTGATGATCGGCGGCGATAACCAGGCTGTCGGTCTGCGCTACCGCCGCCAGCGAAGTTTTAGCCGGTATTGGCTGTAGCGTACGGTGTTGCGCTTCCGGGCTGTCGATGCGCGGCAGCAGCTTAATGCTTTGCTGCTTGCTCTCTTCGCTGGCAAGCAGCACGATTGCCTGACCATCCGCCGCCACAGAGGCGCCGCTGATTTTATCGGCAAAGCGCGCGCTCTGCGTTTGCGTCGATAAATGATGCAGATGGCGATCGTCATGGATCAGATAGAGCGAGTTGTCGCCCTGACGTGACAGCTTCGACTGGTCTTTGTCGTCGCCGAAAAGGTCGACCTTCTGCCAGCCTTCTTCATGCGAAGCCAGCTGATAAAGTTTGTTGTCGCTGAGGCAAAATGCGCGGCTGCCGTCGGGCGTCGCCTGATGATGCACGCCGGTAAGCTGGCTGAGTACGGCGGCATCCGGTAGCTTTACCTCGGCTGCTCGTCCGCCGGGCGCATCGCTACGACGAATTTGCACGCTGCCGCCGTCCTCGCTGAACGTCAGCTGGTGGTCAACGACCTCTGCCGCTTTACGCCGGGGAAATGCGCTGCCCGGCGTCTCTTCTCTTGCCCAGGCCGGTTTGCTGTGGGCCACGCCGACCAGCGTATCCCGCGATGAGTGCAGCGACAGCAGTTTACCTTCGTCGCTCAGCAACGCGTGCTGCTGGCCGTTTTTATTTGCCGCCACGCTTTGATAGTGCATTTTGGGATGGCCAACGGTCTGCTTAAGCAGCGCGCGCTGAGCGTCACGGCCCGCAGGCGCGGCGATAGCGGCGTTGCGCTTTGCGGTCAGCTGCACGCCCAGCGAGCCTTTCTCCTCCGGCTGATGCGCCAGCCGGTCGGCCAGCGTTGTCATAATCTCCTGCTCCAGCGCGCCTTCGGCTATAGAGGGAATGGCAACGTCCAGCTGGTTTAGCGGGCGCAGCGGATGGCTTTCCGGGTTGGCTATCGTCGCGCGGGCGTGGTTTTTCTTAAACAGCGGAAGATGGCTAAAGGCACGAAAACGTCCCTGGCCGGGCGCACGCGCCGCGCTGCCCTGCTGCAAACCCGCGGTGTCTGGCGGCTCGCTGCTCTGTAGTGTGCCGCCACCGCGTTGGCTGGGCGAAGCGTCCTGCTGCCGGAGCATGTCATGACGGGTTTGCGATGAAGTGGTGCGCTGTGCGCTGCTTGATGCTGATGCGAAAGCGGTTCTGATCCCCGATAGCACGGTATATCTCCTTAGCCGGAACGTCTGATTAGCCGGAACGTCTGATACCTGAGCTAAGTGGCGGAAAATACAGTGGAGTTCCGCTGTCACTGATTATTCATATTGATAAGCGATGCAAACGACGCAGCCTGGCGATCCTTGATAACCGTTTGATATATAGGTTAAAGGCGTAAAGCTGGCTAAATACACAGAAGTGGCCCGCATAACGTTGGATTTTTTTCTGATATAACGGGAAAGGCGGTTCAGGCATAAAAAAGGAGAGGCGTTGCGCCTCTCCTGTTACCGCTAGTGCTTCAGCGTTTCGCGCACTTTTTTCACGTCGTCGGCTTTCACCGCAGCGGCTTTATTGCTCCAGCCCTGACGGATAAAGGTAGCCAGCTGCGCGACCTCCTCGTCGTTCAGGCGGGCAGCAAAGCCCGGCATCGCCAGCGTGGAAGGCGCTTTCGCCGTAGAAGGCTGCTGTGCGCCGGCCAGAATGGTATGGATAAGCCCTGTCGGATCGCCTGCGTTAACGATAGTGGCCTGATCCAGCTGCGGGAAGACGCCAGGCGCGCCCTTGCCCGTCACAAAATGGCAGGCGCCGCAGTTATCCAGATAGAGACGCTCGCCGGTGGTCAGGTTTTTGGCCGCCGTCAGCTTAGCCTCCGTCGCGCTGGCCGCTTTGTCGTCACCGGCAGGCAGTGAAGGATTGCCGCCCAGGAACTTCAGATAGGCCGTGATCGCTTTCAGATCTGCCTCGCTCATATAAGAGGTGCTGTGCTCCACCACCGAGGTCATCTCGCCGCCTACCGCTGCCTTATCGTTGCGGCCCGTCGCCAGGTAATCGATGGTTTCCTGCTCCGTCCAGCGCGGTAAGCCGCGCAGCGAAGGCACTTCCCAGTCGTTCAGGCTGCCGCCGGCAAGGAAATCCTTGTCGCCACTGTCGAGCGCTTTTTCGTTCATGCCCAGTCCGCGAGGCGTGTGGCAGCTGCCGCAGTGACCCAGGCTTTCGACGATATAGGCGCCGCGATTAACCTCGGCCGAAGCGCCGCCAATCGGCCGGAAAGGCTTATCGGAAGCAAAGGCCCAGTTCCAGAAGCGCATGCCCCAACGCTGGCTGAACGGAAAGCTCAGATCGGTTTCCGGCGGCTGTTCCGCGCTCGGCTTCACGCCCTGCATAAAATAGACGTAAAGCGCGTGCATATCCTCGTCGCTGATTTTAGCGTAATCAGGATAAGGCATAGCCGGATACAGCCGTTTGCCGTCAGGCAGCACGCCTTTACGTACCGCGTCGGAAAACTGCTGTTCGCTGTAATTACCGATGCCATGCTCTTTATCCGGCGTGATATTGGTCGAATAAATGGTGCCCAGGTTTGACTCGATCGCCAGGCCGCCGGAAAAAGCCGGTTTGCCGGGCAGCGAGTGGCAGGCGCTGCAGTCGCCCAGGCGTGAAAGATACTCGCCCTGTTTAATCAGTTCGCCGTTGTCTGCCGGAGCCGCCAGCGCCGAACCTGCACTGAGCAGCACGGCATTGGCGAGTAAAAAATGTTTAATCTTCATCGTCGCTTACGCCTGTACCATTGGACCGGGATTTTTCAGATAGATATCTTTGATTGCCTGCGCCGCCATCAGCGTCAGCGCGCCGATGGTATCGGTCGGGTTCGCCTGGAAGTTTTGCGGGAAAGCGTTGCCGCCCGGCACAAAGACGTTATGCACATCCCAGCTTTGCAGATACTTGTTCAGCGCCGAGGTTTTAGGGTTATCGCCCATTACTGCACCGCCCACGTTATGGGTCGAGACGTATTTGGTCAGGTCAAAATGCGCGTCCATCGGCAGGAAGCTTTCGCTGTAGCTGTCCGGGTTCAGCTCTTTGGTGATGTTGCTGACCACGCCTTTCAGATACTGCTGCAGCTTCAGCTCATTCTGTTTCCAGTCGAAGGTCATACGCAGTAGCGGATAGCCGTATTCATCCTTGTAGTTCGGATCCAGATCGAGATAGATATCGCGATAGGACTGGCAGGTGGTGGTAATGCTGATTTTCATCGAATGGCCGTACCACTCTTCCAGCCCCTCTTTCCAGCCGGTTCCCCACGACGGCGTGCCTTTTGGCAGCGCGGTGCTGATTGGCGTGCCGGTAGCCTGCGAACTGTGAATTTTCGCGCCGCCGATAAAGCCCAGCGACGGGCCGTCAAAGTTGCCTGGCGAAATATCGTTAATCATCTGGCCGGTAGCGCCAGCCGTAGCGAACGGATTAAAGTTTTTGTCTTTGAAGAACAGCGTGGCGCCGCCGTTGCTCAGGAAAGCGTAGTTACGACCAATCACGCCCTCTTCGGTGATAGGGTTGTAAGGTTGACCGATGCCGGACAGCAGCATCAGGCGGACGTTACAGAACTGGAAGCTGCTCAATACCACGATTTTCGCGGGCTGGAAGCACTCGTTGCCCTGCGCATCGATATAAATCACGCCCTTAGCCGTTTTCTTATCGTCATGCAGCACCACTTTCATCACGTTGGCGTGCACTTCATAAGAGAAGTTATCCATGCGCTTAAGCGCATCCATAACGGCGGTCTGCGGCGAGGCTTTGGAGTAGTTCAGGCACGGATATTTACTGCAGTAGCCGCAGTAGTTACAGGGCGCGATCTGGTTGCCGTAAGGGTTGGTCCAGGCACGGGAAACGCAGGCGGACGGGTTAGGGAACGGGTGATAGCCGAGCTTTTTCGCCGCTTTCGCAAACATGCTGGTATTAAGCGTATCTTCCAGAGGCGGCAGCGGGTAAGGCTCTGAGCGCGGCCCTTCAAACGGGTCGCCGCCTTCCAGGATCTGCCCGCGCAGGTTGCCGGTATTGCCGGACTGGCCGCAGATATTTTCAAATTTGGTGTAATACGGCTCGATTTCATCCCAGGTGAACGGGAAATCCATGATGCGCATATCTTCCTGCAGGATGCCTGGCTTGTAGGCCTGATCCGCATAGGTTTTCAGCTTCAGATCGGTTGGCGTTGGACGGATCAGCACCGCCGTCCAGTGCAGGCCGGAACCGCCCACGCCCGTACCTGGCGCAAAAGCGCCCCATTTACGCGTCGGCAGCGCCGTCTGGCTCATGTTGTAACGCACGGTCACCGCCGCTTCCGCCGGGGTCGCCATCACTTTATTACGCACGGCGTAGGCGTATTCATCGGCCGGTTTAGGATAGGCGAACTCTTCATATCCCCGATCGCCGCCGCGTTCCAGCGCGCGCACTTTTAATCCGGCCATCGCCAGCTCGATGCTCATCAGCGAGCCAGCCCAGCCCAGGCCGACGACTACAACGTCGACTTCTTCTTTATTGATTGTTGCCATTTTTAATCCTGCCAGTCTGTAATCAGAGAAAAACTCAGGCTCGCTCGCCTTTAATGCTTATCGGGCCCAGCGGATACGGCACGTTGTGCTGCTTCACCCATTCCATATAGCTGGCGCGCGCGCCGGGGAAGCCGATGGCAATCCAGGCTTTCATCCCTTTATTGCCGCCATACATCGGATCGGAGAGGTAGCCATGCTTGGTATTGGAGAGTAATTCGCTGAAGAATTGCGATCCCTGCAGGGCGCTTTCGCCCAGGTCGGCAAAGACGATCTGGTTTTTCTGCACCTGAGTCAGTACGGCTTCACGATCGGCTATTTCCAGCTCGTGGAACGCCTTCTGATGCTGCTGCTGGCACCAGCTGTTGACCAGCCGAATACCGGTTTGCAGGATTTGCTGCGGACGGAACGGGATTTGATACCCCATGGTGGCCGGCGCATGAGGGTTGAACGGCCCCTGCATATAGATTTCGCTGCCCATATCGCCATGCATTTGCTGATCGATAAAAATCGGCACGTTGGTTTCCAGCGCGCCTGGCGCCTTGCCTTTGCCACCGGCCGGGATCAGGCGATCGCAGGCGGCCATCACGAATTGCCATTCGTCGGCAGAAAAAAAGATGGGTTTATAATCGAGCAGCTCGGGTGCGGCCATTTCAGCAGCCTGCGCCGCCGTTAATCCTTTAAAGACCAGCTCGCCGAGCGGTAATGCTAACAGCGACCCCAGTAAAAACTTGCGCCGGGTAGTTTCTTTTTGTAGCAACATAACATTACGACTCTCACATGATAATAAAATGTAATTTGAGTTAATAGATTTTGTTATCGACCAGAAAAAAAGTAATGTTATGGATAAAATTATTTCTAAATGTAAAAATTAAACTCTAATTATTTTTAGTTAAGCTTTATAACTTTGTTATAAAACTGCAATAGAATTGATACCCGAGTGTTGTGTACAAAAAAAGCGCTTCGCCATTACTTTCCTGCCCGATTAAGGCACTATTTCCTTATAACCGCTTAAAAATAATTCAGATAAGTGATAATGCCCACACTGAACAGACGGAAAAAATTATTCAGTGGTGATGAGAATGAGAATGAATCGATACCACGTTATTGCTTCCGTTCTCCACAGTATTGCTATCGGGTGCGAACCGGGCGTTATAGCGCAGGCGAAATGCGTGCATTTCCTGCGCGTCCGGCTCCAGCTCGCGTAAAAATTTCAGCGCCAGCCGAACGTGTTCACTGGAAAGCTCGGTCGGCAGCCAGGCTTCGCGCAGTACGCCACGCCAGAAAGCGATATTTTCTTCCGATTCATCCACCAGGCAAAGCTGCCAGATTAGCAGCACGCTTGCCGCATTGCTTAAATGCGCCTCGTTATCGCGAGAAAGATAGGCAACAAACTCTTCTCCGGCCGTCCGCCCCATCAGGCTGAGCAATGATTCAACGTAGACCGGATCGATATTCAGCCGCTTCGTCAGCGCGCTGGTCGCGCGGCGGGATCGTGAATTCAGCACGCGAAAGCCAATAATAAAAACCACCACCAAAGTCAGAAGCATCAGCCAGATCATTTTTTTACCGGGAATTGCGGGCACAGGGGGCGTCAGAGTAACAGCAGCAATGTGGCGAGGCAACCGCGTAGAAAAGCTGCCCGCAGGCAGCTTAAGCGCTACTTTTGCCAGCTGGCGCGATGGTCGACGCAGGCCGCGACCGCCAGCCTTAACGCCGCTTCGGGCGTTTCCTCCGCCAGCGGCACGCTCAGCTCGTCTACTTTCGTCCAGACGGCCCAGGACAGCTGCCCGATTTGGTGCTGCAATGAGATATGCACCAGAACCAGCGCGGCGCGTCCGGTTTGATCGGCCAGAATAGCGTATTTGAGAAATTCGCCCTGTTCGTCATTAAGATAAAGAACTTTTATTTGTTCCAGCATTGTCATCCTGATCTCCTTATGGTCTGACAGCGGCTGAATAATAAATGACTTCCTCTTCTTTACCTACAGATAATGTTCTGGCGCATCGTCCGGCATTTACTGACATTAATATAAACTTTAAAGAAGCAGTATTTTTTTATTTCGCCTTATCAGCACGTCATTGTTATCAGGCGGCCTGTTAACCGCCGATAATAACAAATCAGTTACCGGCTTCTTCCAGCACTTTGTGGATCACGGCGGAAAGCTCGTTGATCTCAAATTTAGCCACGTAGCCGTTGGCGCCGACTTTACGCACGTGGTCTTCGTTAGCGCTGCCCGAAAGCGAAGAGTGGATCACTACCGGGATATTTTTCAGGCCCAGATCGCTCTTGATATTGCGCGTTAAGGTAAAACCGTCCATTTCCGGCATTTCAAGGTCGGTTAATACCATCGCGATTTTGTCGTGAATGGAAACGCCTTCCGTCATCGCCTGCTGCGCCATCAGCTTGATTTTTTCCCAGGCTTCGAGGCCCGTGGTGTGCATAACGGCAGGGATGCCCATCACCTTCAGACCCTGCTCCAGCATCTGGCGCGCGACCTTAGAGTCTTCCGCTACGATAGCGACCGATCCGGGCCTGATATTAAACTCTTTCACCTTAACGTCTTCTGCTTTTACGTCCCGCACGGAAGGAATAACGTCATGCAGGATCTGCTCTACGTCCAGCACCATCGCCATGCTGTTAGTTTTGTCATCCAGACAGGCAATGCTGGTGATATTACGGCTGCTGATACCGGATTCTGCCGTATGGATCTGGCTCCAGTTGAGGCGTACGATATCGTCCACGGATTCCACGGCGAAAGCCTGCGTGCTGCGGGCATATTCGGTAACCAGCAGCAGGTTTAAGCCTGTTTCCGGCGTGCAGCCTGCAACGGCCGGCAGATCGATAACCGGGATAAACTGGCCGCGAATGTTCGCCATGCCCAGCAGAGGTGATTTCATACCCGCCGCTTTGGTAATAGTCGGCATAGGGACGATTTCGCGCAGCTTAAACACGTTAATACCGAAAAGTTCTGATTTCGCATCGTTCTGATCTGAGCCTAAACGGAATAACAGAAGCTCAAACTTGTTGGATAAGGCGAGATTCGCTCTCTCATCAATCTCTTTCTGGAAATTATCCATTACTACCTCTGGGTTGCCTGACTGTTTGTACGCTGGTAAGCGGCGCACAACGGCACGCGGCTTATCACTCTGTGAGTGTTATCGGCACCGGTGAAGAAAAGTACAGGGCAACAAAGAAAGGGTGAACCGAATTAATTACTAAGCGTTAAAGCCAGACAGCCGCAGCGCAGGGAATCAACGCCGGGCCTTACCGGCTCACGGGTTGACTGACTGAACGACTGACAATAACTGCTGACAATGACTGAATGAATGACGGCGGCTGGCCGAGTGATTCTGTGTCGTGACGATTATGTATAAGGTACTGGCTTGATAACGTCTTTAACTAACGGTTAGTCCGACAGCAGTCCGGGCCGTTTTTTAGCGCATTGTATTTTCTGAAGGCGGCTGGCGGCTTATGGTATTTTTTAGCAAAAATACGGGTAAAGGTCTGCTGAGATTCATAGCCGTATTTTTGTGAGATAGTCATCACCGTTTCGGTGGTTTTAATTAAGTCCCCTGCCGCCAGCGCCAGTTTGGTGTCGCGAATGTAGTTGCCCAGATTTTTGCCCATCACGCGCTGAAACATCCTCTGCAAATGCCATTTTGAATAGCCTGCCTTTTCCGCCACGTCGTCGATTTTTAACGGCCGATGGATGTTGGCGTCTATCCAGGCCGCCAGCTCATAAATGATGATCTGCTCTCGCTGCATTGTCTTTTCTCTTCTGCCGCTATCGTCTTTAGTATGTTGTAATTAAATAGAGTTATATGCCGGTTTTAGCTTGTTCAGGGCTTATATAGCCATAGCGTGAGGAAGCATAGCAGCTAAGGTTCGGGACATTTATAGGCCATATGGAGTTAAAGCTATGAATGCTGCTCATTAATCGGCAACGTGCTGATGGCAGCAATGTTTCCCCTGCCGCCGATAAAAAATTTGCCTCAGCCATTTTCTTTCCCGCCTGCCACTTAGCGCACGCCCTGCTTACCCAATATTTCTGAGTACGGTTCATTTTGGCAGGGTAAAAAATGCCGCTACAGCATTAAGTGCTTTTGCCGCTGGCCGATGCCGCTTTGCTTATCGTCAAAACAGCGTTATAAATATTGCTGCCTTGAGCGGCCTGGTAAATAGCTGCCAGCATACTCATCTCAGGAGCTTCCGTGCCTTATTTAATACTCGGTTTCCCTTTCTGGCCATTGGGCTGGTATTAGTTTATTCAGGCCGGAGGAAAAAAGAGAAAAATTACTTTGTTCCCGCTTTCGTGATGCCGATCGCCGCTTTTGTCAATATCGTTATCGGGCTGGGTATGGGCTAAAGGACTGCTTGTGCAAAGAAAAGGAGAATTCGATGCAAATTATCTATCCCAGCGAGTTATTTCAACCAAAACGTCCTGATGAAGCCTTTGCGCAAGAGTATTATTGCGCGCGTGAAAAAGGTCTGCATTGCCTGCTGTTGTCGTCAGATGCGGCGGCTATGGGCGATTATCATTTTTCCTCGCCTTTTCTGTCCGACCACATAATTTGGCGCGGCTGGATGATGTCGGCACCGGAATATCGGCAGCTGCATCATGCCGTAACCGTGCGTGGGGCCGCGATGATGACGTCGCCAGAAGAGTATCTTCGCTGCCATCATTTGCCGGGCTGGTATAATCTTTGCCGCGATTTCACGCCGGAAACGAGAGTTGTTCATCCCGATGTAGATTTTGATGCCCTGCTGGCTGAGCTACAGTGGCCCGTCTGTTTTGTCAAAGACTACGTAAAATCTTTAACCACGTCCCGAGGATCGGTTGCGCATAACGCCAATGAGATCCGCGAGATTGTTCAGCTGCTGAAAAAATTTCGTGGCGAAATCGAAGGCGGTATTTGCCTGCGTCGTTTTGAATCTTTTAAACCTCACAGTGAAAAGCGCTATTTTGTGCTGAACAAACAGGTTTACGCCGCCGACGGCGATGTATCGACAAGCGTAAGAGAGATAGCCAGCCGGATAGACAGCTCGTTTTTTACGATAGATATGATTGAGAATACGCTCGGAGAACCACGGCTGGTGGAAATTGGCGACGGGCAGGTTTCAGATCTTAAGGAGTGGCCGGTCACGCGGTTTGTAGAGATGCTGGCGAAGCAGATGGAATAAATTCAATAATATAAGGATAGAGAGTTATGGCCTGGATCTACAATGTAATAACCAAGAAATTCTCCCGCAATGGCGACTATAAATTTAGCGCTGAGTATGCGGGATCGCCGGGTTACATAGACAACCCTGATGATGAGTGCGTTAAGAATAAAGGGCCGCTGCCGCGCGGCAATTATCATATAACTGGCCCGGTTGCAGTTCACCCTACGGCAGGAAGATATGTTATCAGGTTTAATCACATAGCGGGAACAACATGTGCGGGCGTGAGGGTTTTTTGATTCATGGTGGTAATGGCAGAGGAACCGCATCCAATGGCTGTATTATTTTGATGCGGGGATACAGGGAAAAGATAATAGAAAGCGGCGATAAGGAGCTGATTGTACAATGAAAAAATTCACAACCGCTCTTCTTATATTGCTGCTCAGCGCTTGCGCATTAAATAGCTCAGAGGATAAGCTTTACAGAAAGGTGTTAATGGCCATTAATGAACAGAAAACCGAAAAATTCTCTGATACGGATTACGAGAACATATTAGAGTACTTATCTAAAGGACAGGATCGCTGGATAAATCCTTACCCTGCGCTCGACAAAGAACCCTTTTTAAGCATCACTTATTTTCAGGAAGGATTACATATTTCGATGGCTGAAGCATTGATAAACAATACCACAGGAACATTACAATATCTCAACAAAGACAATATCGAGCATATTTGCGGAATTCCCTTTATTGAACCAACAGTTGAAGAAATAGATGTATATTACATTAAAGCACGAGCGGCGCTGAAAGCAGCTTCTGCTAAAAGCGGTTGGAAGGAACTTTGTATTTTACAACTTGAAAATTCATACTCTGGATTTCAGAATATGGTTCGTCCTACAGAGGGCAAAGCATTTTGCTCAAAAGCCATTTTTTACAAATTTTGAAGCAACCATAACATTGACAGGAGAAAACAATATTTAAATATAAAAGGATTGGAGCAATTTTAGTTTTTTTAATATCAGCATATTGCATATGGATTGCTGTAAGGCCAACCAAAATAGTCAGAGTAGATAATGGTGCTGTTTTTGTAGAGCACTTACCAATGACTACTGAAGGAAAACTAAAATGGTGGTTAAAAAACAGAGAATTACTTCAGAATAAATCTCAAATTATTAACACTCCTGATAACTTCACAGTTATCGTCATGAATTTCAATGGTTACGAGAAACTTCCCAAAGGCACCAGAGATGGTTCAATAGATGACTATACCTGCTTTGATGATACGAATGGCGAGCATAATAATTGTGTGTATAACAGCATAGCATTTGTTGTTAGAGGAAGCATAGATGGAAAAGCATTTATAAATATAGGTGATAAAACGTATATCCAGAGCTCTGATGGCAAGGTATCCTTAAAATAACAAAACAGGATACTTTGCATAAAAATACATTATAGTTTAGATAATCTACCTTAACAGTTGAATAGTATCGGATTCATTGAGCAAGTCTCAAATTGATGCTCCTCAGAACATTGTCGATGATCAAAGTTCTAACTTCTCCAGTGTGTACCTGAAGCTTCTCCCTGAACCTGGAGTCATTCAGGATCTGCTCAAACTCTAATTTAACCTCGTCATTAAACGTCTCAATCGATACCAGCCAATTCTGCTCGTCTTCCTTGAGCTTCCAGCTAATAATAGTACTCATCCAATAAAGTCCATTTCTGATTACCCATTCAGAAACCATTTTTCTATGTTTTTTTTCACAACATTACCATCCCGAAAGTGATGCGACAAAAAGGAGAAACTTAACTTACTAGTTTCAAATCATAAAATTGCTAAGTAAATTAAATTTAAACATAAAAAACAACCTGTTGTTAAGTATAGGGTTTCATATAAAAGTTTGAAGGTAGTTCTTATTGCCTGTATTCGAATCCACTTTTATTAATATCTTTTTTTCCGAAAACTTCACAGAAAACGAAAATAAGATTATACAGTTTATTGTTTTGCGCGTAGATGTGCAACCGTGATACCCATTTAAGGTATGAGATGAGAAAATGATTAAGAGGAGTGATTTATTGACTGAAATTCAGCAAGAATATGTGCCTCCGGTCAAAAACACTGCATGGCGGGCAGCGTTAATCAGGAAGGCATTAAGGATTTCCGCTTTCACGATTTGCAACACACCTGGGCGAGCTGGCTCATTCAGGCCGGAGTGCCGTTGTCTGCGCGGCAGGAAATGGGCGGCTGGGAAAGCATTGAGATGGTACAGCGTTACGCTCATCTGGCACCGAACCATTTGACCGAGCACGCACGCCATATTGACGCTATTTTCAGGGTGTCTGTCCCAAATCTGTCCCACGGTGAAAATATGAAGACAGGAAAAGGCGAGTAAGTCATTGAAAAGTAATGGTACGCCCTACAGGATTCGAACCTGTGACCTACGGCTTAGAAGGCCGGTGCTCTATCCAACTGAGCTAAGGGCGCATGGGGAACAGGGTCGGATTATACGGCGCGAAGCCGTCGAGTCAACGATTTTGCTTACTAAGCCAATCTGTTGCTGCACTATTGAACAGCCCGCTCCGAATCTGTGCCTGACAGCGGCGCGCGCTTCTGCCAGAATAGGCGCCATCTCCCGTTTCAACTCAACACAGATGGATCCTCTCTCTGATGGCAGCAAAGATTATTGACGGTAAAACGATTGCGCAGCAGGTGCGCCTTGAGGTTGCAGAAAAAGTGCAGCAGCGTCTGGCCGCGGGTAAACGCGCGCCTGGCCTGGCGGTGGTACTGGTAGGTGAGAACCCGGCTTCACAAATCTACGTGGGCAGTAAACGCCGTGCCTGTGAAGAAGTGGGCTTTATCTCCCGCTCTTACGATTTGCCGGCCTCCACCAGCGAAGCGGAGCTGCTGGCGCTGATCGATAAGTTGAACAACGATAGCGAAATTGACGGCATTCTGGTGCAGCTGCCGCTCCCGGCAGGCATTGATAACGTAAAGGTGCTGGAGCGCATCTCGCCGTCAAAAGACGTCGATGGATTCCATCCTTATAACGTTGGTCGCCTGTGCCAGCGCGCGCCTAAGCTGCGTCCCTGTACGCCGCGCGGCATCGTCACGCTGCTAGAGCGTTATAACATTGACACCTTTGGCCTGAACGCCGTGGTGGTTGGCGCGTCCAATATCGTTGGTCGTCCAATGAGCATGGAGCTGCTGCTGGCAGGCTGCACCACTACCGTTACCCATCGCTTTACCAAAAACCTTCGTCACCATATCGAACATGCCGATCTGTTGGTGGTGGCCGTAGGTAAACCAAACTTTATTCCTGGCGACTGGATCAAGCCTGGCGCGATCGTGATTGACGTGGGCATTAATCGTCTGGAAAGCGGCAAAGTGGTTGGTGACGTAGATTTTGCTGCAGCTTCCGAGCGGGCAGCTTATATTACGCCGGTTCCAGGCGGTGTTGGCCCAATGACCGTGGCAACGCTGATTCAGAATACCCTGCAAGCCTGCGAAGAATTTCATGATGGAGCAGTACAATAATGGCAACTTTTTCTCTGGGTAAACATGCCCACGTCGATTTATGCGATCTGCTGAAGCTGGAAGGTTGGGTGGAAAGCGGCGGTGCGGCAAAAGACGCAATCGCGGACGGCCAGGTTACGGTAGATGGCAAAACAGAAACCCGTAAACGCTGTAAAATCGTTGCGGGCCAGACCGTCAGCTTTAACGGCAACAGCATCACCGTCGCTGAGTAAAGTCAGCTGCAGGCTGCATTTTAAAAGCTGAGCGGTCGGTGAAGAAAGTAAAAACCATTCAGGAGCCAATTGGCTCCTGAACTTTTTTAGCTTATTTACGACGCCAGCTGGTTCCCTGCGGGCCGTCTTCCAGCACGATCCCCATTTCGACCAGCTTGTCACGCGCCAGGTCAGCCTGCGCCCAGTTTTTCTCTTTACGTGCATCCAGGCGCATTTTGATCAGCGCTTCGATCTCGGCGACCTCATCGTCGTTACTTTGCGCACCGCTCTGCAAAAAGACTTCAGGATCCTGTTCCAGCAGGCCCAGCACGCCAGCCAGCTGACGCAGTTTTGCCGCCAGCCCGTTTGCGGCCGCCCTGTCTTCGGTTTTCAGGCGGTTAACGTCGCGCGCCATATCAAAGAGCACGGAATAGGCTTCCGGCGTGTTGAAATCGTCGTCCATCGCCTCGCGGAAACGGGCTTCAAAAGCCTCGCCGCCCACGGCTTCAGCCTGCGGATCGGTGTTGCGCAGCGCGGTATAAAGCCTTTCCAGCGCCGCGCGCGCCTGCTTCAGGTTATCCTCGCCGTAATTCAGCTGGCTGCGATAGTGGCCCGACATCAGGAAGTAGCGCACGGTCTCGGCATCGAAATAGCCCAGCACGTCGCGCACGGTAAAGAAGTTGTTCAGCGACTTGGACATCTTTTCACGGTCAACCATCACCATGCCGGAATGCATCCAGTAGTTGACGTAGGGGCCGTCATGCGCGCAGGTAGACTGGGCGATTTCGTTTTCATGATGCGGGAACATCAGGTCGGAACCGCCGCCGTGAATATCGAAGTGCTCGCCAAGCCGCTTGCAGTTCATGGCGGAACATTCAATATGCCAGCCCGGACGCCCCTCGCCCCACGGCGAAGGCCAGCCCGGCTCATTGGCCTTGGACATTTTCCACAGCACAAAATCCATAGGATTACGTTTAACGTCGGCGGCCACCTCAACGCGCGCGCCGGCCTGGAGCTGTTCCAGATCCTGACGCGACAGCAGGCCGTAATCGGCGTCGCTGGCAACAGAGAACATCACGTCGCCGTTGCTGGCGACGTAAGCATGGTCGCGCTCAATAAGCTTGCTGACCAGTTCAATGATGTCGGCGATATGGTGCGTAGCGCGAGGTTCCAGATCCGGCGGCAGAATATTCAGCGCGGCGAAGTCAGCGTGCATTTCCGCGATCATCCGATCGGTCAGCACGTCGATAGTTTCGCCGTTTTCGTTGGCGCGCTTGATGATTTTGTCATCAATATCGGTGATGTTACGCACGTACTTCAGCGAGTAGCCTAAATAGCGCAGATAGCGGGCGACCACGTCAAAGGCAATAAAGGTGCGCCCGTGACCAATATGACACAGGTCATAGACGGTGATGCCGCACACGTACATGCCGATTTGACCGGCATGAATAGGCTTAAATTCCTCTTTTTGACGACTCAGGGTGTTGAAAATCTTTAGCATTGAGACATTCCGTTTTTAACGTGTGCGATCGTGATAGTAACAGGCATATTCTGCCGTATTGTTAACGCAAGCGCCACGCAAAGCAAGGTTCGGCACGCTTCCGTTTATGCGGCGGTGCTGACTCGTCATCACATTTTGTGATATAAGAGCCCTCTATTTTATCGCCTGTCAGCCTGATTATTCCGCTGACGGCAGCTAAATCCACCCCTTCAACCTTTACAGGATGAGAATATGGTCACTTTCCAGACTAACCATGGCGATATCGTTATCAAAACCTTTGACGATAAAGCGCCTGAAACTGTTAAAAACTTCCTGGATTACTGCCGTGAAGGTTTTTACGACAACACCATTTTCCACCGTGTTATCAACGGCTTTATGATCCAGGGCGGCGGTTTTGAGCCTGGCATGCAGCAGAAAGCCACCAAAGCGGAAATCCGTAACGAAGCCAACAACGGCCTGAAAAACACCAAAGGCACGCTGGCGATGGCCCGTACCCAGGCGCCACACTCCGCGACCGCGCAGTTCTTCATTAACGTGGCGGACAATGACTTCCTGAACTTCCGTGACGAAAGTCTGCAGGGCTGGGGCTACTGCGTCTTTGCTGAAGTTGTGGAAGGTATGGACGTGGTTGAGAAAATCAAAGCCGTTTCTACTGGCCGCAGCGGAATGCATCAGGACGTGCCAAAAGAAGACGTCGTGATCCAGAAAGTCACCGTTAGCGAATAATGTCGCATACGCTGTTTATCGCAGATTTACATCTGTGTGAAGAAGAACCGGCAATCACTGCCGGTTTTCTTGCTTTTTTGCGGCGTGACGCGCGTCAGGCCGATGCACTGTACATCCTCGGTGACCTGTTTGAGGCCTGGATTGGCGATGACGATCCCAATCCGCTTCACGCCAAAGTCGCCGCCGCGCTTGATGAATTAAGGCTGGCGGGCGTTCCCTGCTACTTTATTCACGGCAACCGCGATTTCCTGCTCGGTCAGCGCTTTGCAAAATCATGCGGTATGCGGCTGCTGCCGGAAGCGCAACGGCTGGAGCTGTATGGTCGGCCGCTGCTGATTATGCATGGCGACACGCTGTGTACTGATGACGAAGGCTATCAGCGCTTTCGCCGCAAGGTCCATCAGCGCTGGCTGCAAAAGCTTTTCCTGTCGCTGCCGCTGTCGCTGCGCCAGCGTATCGCTCAGAAAATGCGTGCTGGCAGCAAGCAGGCCAACAGCAGCAAAACGATGGCGATTATGGACGTCAATAACGAAGCCGTTACCTATACGATGAGCCGCTATCAGGTGCAGTGCCTTATTCATGGCCATACGCACCGCCCCGCCGTTCATACGCTCACCGTTAACGGTCTGCCCGCCGAACGCGTGGTGCTGGGCGCCTGGCACACGGAAGGATCGATGATCCGCGTAACCTCATCCGGAACGGAACTGATCGCTTTTCCCCTGTAAATTCTTCCCATATTGCGTCGACCAAAACGCTTGCTGTCTGAGCTACGCCAAAAGCCTCCCGGCTTAACGTTCCGGCATCTGATGCAGTGGCTTTAAGCCTGCTGCTGGTCAGCTGACAGGCGCGAAGTTCCCCATTCCGTGATGCGATTGAACCGACGCAACCGTTTTCCTGCCCGGTGAGTCATGCTATTCTCTCAGCCCTTCCTGTCTGGCTGACCGACCAGCTTTCAGACACTGTTTGTATAATCACAGGAGTCACACCCGCATGTCTTCTACTGCCGCACCGGCCCGCATCGCCATTGTAATGGGTTCTAAAAGCGACTGGGCAACCATGCAATTCGCCGCGGATATTCTCACCAGCCTGGCCGTTCCTTTTCATTGTGAAGTGGTTTCAGCGCACCGTACGCCGGACAAGCTGTTCAGCTTTGCGGAACAGGCCGCAGAGAACGGTATTCAGGTTATTATCGCCGGCGCTGGCGGCGCGGCGCACCTGCCCGGCATGCTGGCGGCGAAAACGCTGGTGCCCGTGCTGGGCGTACCGGTGCAGAGCGCGGCGCTGAGCGGCGTTGACAGCCTTTACTCCATTGTCCAGATGCCGCGCGGCATCCCGGTCGGCACGCTGGCTATCGGTAAAGCAGGCGCGGCTAATGCGGCGCTGCTGGCCGCACAAATCCTGGCGCTACACGATGCGGAGTTAAACCAGCGTCTGTCCGCCTGGCGTCAAAGCCAGACTGACGAAGTTCTGAATAACCCGGATCCGCGGGAGGAAGCATGAAGCCAGTCTGCGTATTAGGAAATGGTCAGCTGGGGCGGATGCTACGCCAGGCTGGTGAACCGTTGGGAATAGCCGTTTATCCTGTCGGGCTGGATGCGGAACCGGAAGCGCTGCCTATCCAACAAAGCGTGATCACGGCGGAAATCGAACGCTGGCCGGAAACGGCGCTGACGCGTGAACTCTCGCATCATAATGCCTTTGTAAACCGCGATATTTTTCCGCTGCTGGCCGATCGTCTGACGCAAAAACAGCTGCTGGATCGGCTGAACCTGGCTACCGCGCCCTGGCAGCTGCTGAGCGATGCCGCGCAGTGGCCCGATGTTTTCGCCAGGCTGGGCGAGCTGGCTATCGTTAAGCGCCGTACGGGCGGCTACGATGGTCGCGGCCAGTGGCGTTTACGGCAGAACGATGTCGCTTCCCTGCCTGCGGATTGCTACGGCGAGTGCATTGTGGAACAGGGCATTAATTTTTCCGGCGAGGTGTCTCTGGTTGGCGCTCGCGCTCATGACGGCCGCACGGTTTTCTATCCCCTCACCCACAATCTGCATCAGGACGGTATTCTGCGCGCCAGCGTGGCGTTACCGACGCCGGATGCGGAACGTCAACAGCAGGCTGAAAGTATGCTGGCCGCTATTATGAACGAGCTGGACTATGTAGGCGTTATGGCCATGGAATGCTTTGTGGTGCCGGAAGGACTGCTGATTAACGAGCTGGCGCCCCGCGTGCACAACAGCGGCCACTGGACGCAGAACGGCGCTTCCATCAGCCAGTTCGAGCTGCATCTGCGCGCCATTCTGGATCTGCCTTTGCCTGCGCCCGTCGTCAGCACGCCGTCGGTTATGATTAACCTGATCGGCACGGCAGTTAACCTTGCGTGGCTGGAGCACCCGCTGGTTCGCCTGCACTGGTATGAAAAAGAAGTGCGTCCGGGACGCAAGGTAGGGCACCTGAACCTTTGCGATACCAGCCGTGAATCGCTTCAGCAGGCACTGAGCGCGCTGGCGCAGGATTTACCTGCCGATTATGCTGAAGGCATTGCCTGGGCAAACACCCATCTGAAAAAAGACAGTGCTTAACTGTACTTAAGTATGGCTATTAATTTGTTGGTGAAAGTCGTATTGTATTGGCGAACAAAACAATAAATACATAATACTATTAAGTAATTAGAAGTTTTTTTTGCCAACACCAAGGGAACCACTCTCAGATTTTCTGGATAAACACGTAAATTTTGCTTCATGATTGACGTGTCAGGGTCTGGTTTGGTTCTCCTCCCTCGCTTCTCTCATCAAATTGTGCCCTTACGTCAACACCCTGTTTCTTCAGCTTCCATAAAAAGTTACTATGATTTTTCGGCTGCGCCGGACGTGCTGAACATTATTCCGCCATTTACTTTAACGCCGCTCATCTACGGCAGCCTGTCTGAGCAGGGTGCATCGTTAGGTCTGGCTTTAAAAACATGGTAAAGTCGGCTATTGACGATGGAAGCCCCACTTTCTCAGGGAGATAATTACATGTCTAAATCATATTTTAGTAATCAGGTTATCAATTCCTCCATAAAAGATTACCTTGAGAGGAAACTGACTCAGTTCAGTAACGTTAAGTATGCCTATGCGATTATGAGTAAACGCAACCCTGCGGATTTCTCTATAATTTCTAACAGGCCGGAATGGTTTCAGGTTTATGTCGAAAACAACTTTCAGTTTATCGATCCCGTTCTGATCACGGCGCTTTACCGTGTTTCGCCCTTCTCATGGGACGAAAACATTATGCTGAACAAGGGCGTCAAGGTTCCTAAGCTTTTTGATATGGCGCGTAACCACAATATCATCAACGGCTATACGTTTGTTCTTCACGACCACAATAACAATCTTGTCGTGCTCTCAATCATGCTGGACGAGCACTGTGACGATAATATTGAAGAAGTGATCCAGACGAATAAAAGCAAATTGCAAATGCTGCTGATTAACGCCCATGAAAAGCTGACGGAGCTGTATCAGGAGCAGGCAAGAAAAACTGATTTTGATGAAATGAACACGCGGGAAATATTCTCTAAAAGAGAGAATGAGATTATTTACTGGGCCAGCGTGGGCAAATCCTACCAGGAAATCGCGTTAATTCTGGGCATCAAGCTCACCACGGTTAAATATCATATTGGTAACGCGGTGAAAAAGTTGGGCGTTACCAATATGAAACATGCCATCAGATTAAGCATTGAGCTACAGCTAATCAGGCCGGTGCTGACTGACGGGGAATGAGAGCGGCCAGGCATCCAGGGCCATTGTTAACTCGGGTGCCTTAGATTTTACCAGGTCAATCAATATACGCTGGTTATCATCATCTACAGGCATAAAGATCAGGAATATCTTTTCTTTTTTCTCGGAAAGACTTTGTGCCTCTACCGAAACCTTCCAGCCAGAACGCTTAAAAATGAGATACATAGGATGGCTGACGATGGCGTATATGCCGTCATATTTATAGTGCCGGGCATAATTAATCATCGATAAAAAAAGCAGCGCGCTGACGGGTTTCTCACGCAGCTTTAACATCGTCATCCGCTCTTTATCGATAAACAGACGGCTGGCCTCTACGTAGTTCCCTTCGGGAAGCGTAAAATCTTTAAACCATGACCGGAACGTGCCGGTAATCATATTCGGGTGTTGGGTTTCTATAAAGCGAAGGCTACAAACGCAGGTATCCTGGTGGACGCCAAAAACATAAGTGGTTTGTTCATTATCATATTCATCGAACTCCATCTCATCCTGGCTGTTGACCATCCAGTTGAGTCTGTCTTTAAATACTCTTTTTCTTAAACCAAATAGCTCAGTTGACTTCATTTCAGAGAGATGACGATATTTTATATCCAGCAGATCCAACATTTCAGCTATTTCCCTATTCCACTATCTACGTTATTTATGACCTTTATCACAGCCCGCAGGAAAGCAAAACCGGTCAGGCGAAACGATTCAGAGGTTCCCGGTCGCCTCAGAATACGAAAGAAAATAAATGATAAAGGCCGATACATATCGGCCTTTATTCTACGCTGCGTTATACCCTCTGAACAATGCCTTTCCTTTAAGTAACCTTATGCCTAACCAGCCGCCGCACAGCGACAGTAAACAGGTGCCGGCCAGAGGCAACGTTACCCACAGGAGATAGTCGGGCTGCCACGGGAAATCAAACACCTTACGCTGCAGACCCCACAGCGCCGCCTCGGCGCCCAGCGTGGCGGCGATGCCGGAGACGCAGCCCAGCAGCGCAAACTCGCACCACAGCGTGTGCCTCAGCAGCTTTTTACCGGCGCCCAGCGTTCGATATACCACCAGCTCCTGCCTGCGCTGACGCATCCCGACCTGTATCTGCGCCAGCAGCAGTAAAATACCGCAGGCGGTGACCAGCACGACCATGATCTCCAGCGCCTGGCTCACCTGCGCCAGCACCTGCCCTATTTGCCGCAGGATAGTGCCGATATCCAGCAGGCTGAGCGTAGGAAAGGCACGATTCAGCTGCGCCAGCAGCGCATTATCATGATCAAGCCGAAAGCTGGTCAGCCAGGTTTGCGGCTGTCCCTCCAACGCGCCGGGCGGAAAGATAAAGAAAAAGTTGGGCTTGAGGCTTTCCCAGTCCACTTTGCGCAGACTGGTAATTTTTGCAGAGAAGGTTTGCGTATCGCCGGTGAAGGTCAGCGTATCGCCAGGCTTAACGCCCAGCCTCTCCGCCAGCGCTTCTTCTATCGAGACTTCGCCCGTCCGGGGCGGCCAGCTACCGGCAACCAGCGGATTATGGTCGGGCAGCTTTTCAAGCCAGGTCAGGTTAAGCTCGCGGTTCAGCGCGTTATCCAGCGACGGATCGGCAGGCTGCTGATTAATCGAGGTTAGCCGCGCTCTGACAATCGGATAAAAAGTCTGTGGCTGGATATGATGTTGCTCCAGGAAAGCACGCACCGGCGAGATTTGCTCCCCGGTTAAATTAAGCAGGAAATAATTAGGGCTGTCGGGCGGGAGCTGCTGCTGCCAGCGATCGAGCAGATCGCCGCGCATAACCAGCAGCAGAGCCAGCAGCATAAAAGAAAGCGAAAAAGCGGCCAGCTGGCTGAAGGTCGCCGAGGGCTGACGCAGCAGTCGGTTAACCGCCAGCCGGAAAGCCAGGTTACGCACGCGCAGCCGCCGCAGCAGCAACAACGCGCCCCACCCCAGCCCGCCCAGCAGCAGCGTCAGTAGCAGGATGCCGGCGATCAGCGCCCAGAGCAGCCTGCTGCCGCCGACCAGCAGTGCAAGCAGAACCACTATCGTCAGCGCCATTATCGGAAGATAAAATTTCAGCGGCCAGACGGAAGCGATGACATCGCGCCGCAGCACCCGCAGCGGCTGGGTAGCCAGCAACAGCCGATAGGGCCGCAGGCCAACCAGCAGGGAAATGGCAAACAGCGATCCCGTTGCCCACAGCCAGGGCCAGAAACTGGCCGCAGGCAGTTCGCCCGGCAATACCGGCCGCAGCATTTGCAGCAGCAGCGCCTCAAAGCCTTTTCCCACGATGCCGCCGCAAAGCGCCGCCAGCAGCAGCACGGCCAGCCACTGACCGACAATCAGTTTGCGCAGGGCCGCTCTGTTGGCGCCCAGCGTCTTCAGCACGGCAACCAGATCGTAACGGCTGCGGCAGTAGTGGTTCATGGCGACAACCACGGCGGCAATCGCCAGCATCAGCGTCAGCAGCGCTGAAAGCAGTAAAAATTGCTGCGCGCGCTGCATCGATTTGCCGAGGGCGTCCTCTGAGTTTTCCACGCTGATCCAGCGCTGTTCGGGCTGAATACGCGCCGCGATAAAGCGGTCGTAGTTCGCCAGCTGCGAAGCCGTCCCGGCAAATTTATAACGCCATGTCACCCGGCTTCCCGGCTGAATGGCGCCGGTCTTTGCCACATCCGCCAAGTTCATTAACAGACGCGGCGCGGTCTGAAAGGGGTTAAATCCCGCGTCGGGTTCCTGAATGACCTCTCCGGCTACGTGCAGCGTGGCATCGCCCACATCCAGCTTGCTGCCCGCCTTCACGTCCAGCAGCGCCAGCAGCCGAGGCGCGGCCAGCACGGTGCCCGCCACGGGACGCAGCCCGGCGGGTTCGGTAGCAAGCTGGCCGAACATCGGATAACGGTCGTCCACGGCTTTTACGGCAGCCAGCTGCGGCGTGTCGCTGGCGAAGGTCATGGTCATAAACGTCAGCTGACGGCCCACCTGCAACCCTTCGCGGCGCGCCTCATCCAGCCAGGCTTGCGGCACCTCGCGCGAGCTTTGCAGCGTGCGGTCGCCCGCCATATAATCGCGGCTTTGCTGGGTCAGCCCTTTTTCCATCCTGTCGCTGAGCGATCCCAGCGCCAGCACGCAGGCCACCGCCAGCGTTAGCGCCAGCCAGACAATCAGCAGCGAAGGCGATTTCCATTCCCGCCAGAACCAGCGCCAGATCATACTTCCTCCTGAAGTTTGCCATCGCGCATTCTTAAGCGGCGATCGCAGCGGGCGGCCAGCTGCTCGTCATGAGTCACCAGGATCAGCGTGGTGGCAAAATCGCGATTCAGTGAAAACAGCTGCTCGACGATCCGTTCGCCCGTCTGGCGATCGAGATTACCGGTCGGCTCATCGGCGAACAGCAGCGCCGGACGTCCGCTAAAGGCACGCGCTAACGCCACGCGCTGCTGCTCGCCGCCGGAAAGCTGCGACGGCAGATGGCTCAGGCGCGCCGACAGCCCCAGCTGGCCCAGCAGGTTTTTCGCCTGTTCGCGGCTTTGCGCATCGCTTTCGCCGCGCAGCAGCGCTGGCAGCTGCACGTTTTCCAGCGCGTTCAGCGTCGGCACCAGCATAAAAGACTGAAACACAAAGCCGACGCTTTTAGCACGCAGCGCTGCCCGCTGTTCCTCATCCATCTGATGTAAAGGCGACCCCAGCAGAAAAACTTCGCCTTCGCTGCCGTCGTCCAGACCGGCCAGGATCCCTAACAGCGTCGACTTCCCGGAACCGGACTCGCCGATTAGCGCGATGGTCTCGGCCGGTTTGACAACCAGCTCAACTCCGGTAAGGATGGAAAGCTGATGCTCACCCTGACCGACGGACTTACTAAGACGATGAACTTCAAGAATGTTTTCCGCTGGCATTACCTTATCCTGTTATTTTTGGCTCTGACGACGCTGCGTGCGGCGGCGGCGGACAAATTGCTGGTGCTGGGCGACAGCCTTAGCGCGGGCTATCGCATGTCCGCCAGCGCCGCGTGGCCAGCGTTACTCAATGATAAATGGCAGAAATCTCCCGTCATTATTAACGGTAGCATAAGCGGCGATACGGCGGCGCAGGGTCTGGCCCGACTGCCCGCTTTGCTGCAGCAGCATCAGCCTCGCTGGGTGCTGATTGAGCTGGGCGGCAACGACGGGCTGCGCGGTTTTCCTCCTCAGCAGCTGGAGCAGGAACTGCGGCAAATTATTCGCCTGGTGAAAACGGCTGGCGCACAGCCGCTGCTGATGCAGGTTCGCCTGCCGCCTAACTATGGCCGTCGCTATACCGAAGCATTCAGCGACGTTTACCCCAGACTGGCGAAAGAGTTTTCTCTGCCGCTGCTGCCCTTTTTTATGGAGCGGGTCTATCTGAAGCCGGAATGGATGCAGCAGGACGGCATTCACCCGAATCCTGATGCGCAGCCCTTTATTGCCGATCAGATGGCAAAAGCGCTGGCTCCGCTAGTTAACCATGAGTAACCGAGATTGCAGATCGCCTACAGGTAAAGTTATGCAAAAAACAGTTGTTATCACCGGCTGCTCCAGCGGGATCGGCCTGGTCGCCGCCAACGATCTGCTGCGACGCGGCTACCGTATTCTGGCCGTCTGCCGTAAACCGGAAGACGTGCAGCGCATGGACGAGCTGGGTTTTACCGGCGTCGAAATGGATCTGAACAGCAGCGAAAGCGTTATCCGCGCGGCAGAGCAGATCCTTGCTTTAAGCGATAACCGGATTTTCGCGCTGTTTAATAACGGCGGCTATGGCGTTTACGGCCCGCTTACCGCAATTAGCCGTCAACAGATGGAACAGCAGTTCGCCACCAACTTTTTCGGCACGCATCAGCTGACGATGCTGCTGCTGCCGGCTTTACGCGCCAGCGGCGACGCGCGCGTTATCAATACCAGCTCGGTAATGGGCCTGATCGCCACGCCGGGACGCGGCGCCTACGCGGCCAGCAAATATGCGCTGGAAGCCTGGTCCGACACGCTGCGCATGGAGCTGCACGGCAGCGGCGTTCAGGTCAGCCTGATTGAGCCAGGCCCGATCAAAACCCGTTTTACCGACAATGTGAATCAGGCCGAACGGGAGAAACCGGTAGAAAATCCCGGTATCGCCGCCCGCTTTACGCTGCCGCCGGAGGCGATCCTGCCGAAGCTGCGCCACGCGCTGGAGAGCCCGCGACCTCGCTTACGCTATCCTGTAACGATGGTCGCTCACGCCATCACGCTGCTGCGGCGTATTTTGCCGGGCCGGATGCTGGATCGCATTTTGCGCGGTAAACCGACGCAGACGCCAACAAAACCTTGAAGCCAAAGCATCCGCCCCAATAAAGTAAGAAACCCGGAATAAAGAGACGAATTCATGTCATCACAAGCTGTTATTGTCACCATTAACGAAAGCAACCTGCATCAGACGCTTGAGCAGTCGATGCAGATCCCCGTGCTGTTTTACTTCTGGTCTGCGCGCAGCCAGCACTGTCAGGAGCTGACGCCGCTGCTGGAGCGCCTGGCGCAGGAGTATGCCGGTCAGTTTATCCTTGCCGAGCTGGACTGCGATGCGGAGCCTGCCGTTGCCCAGCAGTTTGGCCTGCGCGCCATTCCTACCGTTTATCTGTTCCAGAACGGTCAGCCGGTAGACGGTTTCCAGGGCCCGCAGCCGGAAGAAGCCGTGCGCGCGCTGCTGCACAAGGTGCTGCCGAAAGAAGAAGAGCTGAAGGCGCAGCAGGCCATGCAGCTGGTGGAGGAAGGTAAGCCGCTGGAAGCGCTGCCGCTGCTGAAAGAAGCCTGGCAGTTAAGCAACCAAAACAGCGAAATGGGCTTTCTGCTGGCCGAGGTGTTAATCAGCCTGAACCGCAGCGATGAAGCGCAGGCGGTGCTGGACGTGGTGCCGTTACAGGATAAAGATACCCGCTATCAGGGACTGATCGCCCAAATCGACCTGCTGAAGCAGGCGGCCGATACGCCGGAAATTCAGCAGCTGCAGCAGCAAATTGATGCCGATCCTGACAACCCTGAACTGGCGACCAGGCTGGCCGTTCAGCTGCATCAGGTCGGCCGCAACGAAGAGGCGCTGGCGCTGCTGTTCGGCCATTTGCAAAAAGATTTAGGTGCGGCGGACGGCCACGCGCGCAAGATCCTGCAGGAGATCCTGGCGGCGCTGGGCACGGGCAATGCGCTGGCCGCAAAATACCGTCGCCAGCTCTATTCCCTGCTTTACTAACAAAGCATCCGGGCTGAATGGATCAGCCCGTTTTTCAACAACCCGGAGGTTATATGTTGACTGTTATTCCCGTTATTATTCTTGTCGCGCTGGTGATTGTCTGGTCCGGCATCAAAATTGTGCCGCAGGGCTACCAGTGGACGGTCGAACGTTTTGGCCGCTACACCAAAACGCTGCAGCCCGGCCTTAACCTTCTGGTGCCCTTTATGGATCGCGTTGGTCGCAAGATCAACATGATGGAACAGGTGCTGGATATCCCCTCGCAGGAAATCATCTCGAAAGATAACGCCAGCGTGACTATCGATGCCGTCTGCTTTATTCAGGTAATCGACTCGCCACGCGCGGCCTACGAGGTCAGCAACCTTGAGCTGGCTATCGTGAATTTAACCATGACCAATATGCGTACCGTACTGGGCTCGATGGAGCTGGACGAGATGCTGTCGCAGCGCGATAACATCAACACCCGGCTGCTGCGTATCGTGGATGAAGCGACCAACCCGTGGGGCGTCAAAATTACCCGCATTGAAATTCGCGACGTGCGGCCACCGGCCGAGCTGATTGCCTCTATGAACGCGCAGATGAAGGCGGAACGTACCAAGCGCGCCGATATTCTGGAAGCGGAAGGCGTCCGCCAGGCCGCGATCCTGCGTGCGGAAGGCGAGAAGCAGTCACAGATCCTGAAAGCGGAGGGCGAGCGCCAGTCAGCTTTCCTCCAGGCCGAGGCGAGGGAACGCAGCGCAGAAGCCGAAGCACGCGCCACCAAAATGGTTTCAGAAGCCATCGCCGCCGGGGATATTCAGGCCATCAACTACTTCGTGGCGCAGAAATACACCGATGCGCTGCAGAAGATTGGCACCTCACAAAGCAGCAAAATGATTATGATGCCGCTGGAATCGTCAAGCCTGATCGGTTCGGTCGCTGGCATCGCCGAGCTGCTGAAGGAAACCAAAAAAGACAGGCAAAGCTGATGGCGAGCGAACTGTTCGCCAATCCTGCCTGGCTGTGGCTGACGCTGGGCGGCATCCTGCTTGCGGCAGAAATGCTGGGCGCCAGCGGCTATCTGCTCTGGAGCGGCGTCGCTGCCGTGCTGGTCAGCCTGCTGGTCTGGCTGGTGCCGCTGCCCTGGGAGTGGCAGGGTTTATGCTTTGCCATCCTGACCATCCTTTCCGCGCTGTGGTGGTATAGCTGGCTGCGCGGCCGGGATCGTAAGCAGCCGCCCTCCTCGCTTAACCAGCGCGGCAGCCAGCTGATTGGCTCTGCGCTACGGCTGGAGGAAGCGCTGCACGACGGTATAGGGCATATTCGCGTTGGCGACAGCAGCTGGCGCGTCCAGGCTACGGAAAACCTTCCTGCCGGTACGCCGGTTACGGTGGTGGCGGTGGAAGGGATTACGCTGCGGATCGTCAGGCGAGATCCCAACAACGAGCAATCGGCGTAGCCCTTTCGATTTTTACGGGCCGTAAAGATGCCTTAGCGAGCGCCCGCTTAACGCCCCTTGCTCTCGTGGCAGCATCCCGCCAGGTTATCAATAATAGGGCAATCGGCGCCCTCATCGCCCGGACAGCTGGCCGCCAGCGCCAGCAGCCGCTCGCGCATCAGGTTCAGTTCGCTGATATGCGCTTCGATTTCCGCCACTTTATTCAGCGTTCTGGCTTTTACCTCGGCGCTATGGCGCTGCGGATTGTGGAAGAGCAGCAGCATTTCACGGCACTCTTCCAGGCTAAAGCCCACCTGGCGCGACTGGCGCAGCAGCGTCAGCTCCTCCAGATGCTTTGTCGTGTAGTGGCGATAGCCGTTCTCGCCGCGCGAAGGTGCGGTCAACAACCCTTTTTCCTCATAAAATCGGATGGCCTTGCTGGTCAGCCCGGTTTTTTTAGCTACGTCGCTAATGTTCATATAGGGATCCGCCTGTCTGCTATCGCTTAATTTTAACACTCTTCACGGCAGGACTAAAATTGTCCGTGCCGGCCAGAGACAAGCTTGACCCTCCCCTTGATGGAAGGTTTATCCTTAATCCTGACGGTGTTCCGACTAAGCAAAGGAGTTTTTATGTCACAAACAACGGTATTAAAACTGGATGGCCTTTCCTGCGGTCATTGCATAAAAAGAGTCAAAGAAACGCTGGAGAAACGGGATGATGTGGATCAGGCCGAGGTATCTCTGGATGAAGCCCGCGTAACCGGCCACGCTGCACCGCAGGCGCTTATCGCGGCGGTAGAAGAGGCAGGCTATCAGGCCGCGCTGGCGGACGACGCGCGCCCAAAGCCTGAACCGCTGACAGTATCAGATCCCCAGCCGGAAGCGCTGACAGCGGCCCCTTCTCAGCTTCCGGCAACCGATGACAGCTTTCATCTGTTAATTGGCGGCATGAGCTGCGCCAGCTGCGTCAGTCGCGTTGAGCACGCGCTGCAGCAGGTGCATGGCACGCATCAGGCGCGGGTAAATCTTGCCGAACGCAGCGCGCTGGTGATGGGCGACGTTTCGCCCGATGCGCTGATTCAGGCGGTGCGCAACGCGGGCTACGATGCCGAAATTATCGAAGATGAAAGCGAGCGCCGCGAAAAACAGCAGCAAACGGCGCTTAAAGCGATGCGTCGTTTTCGCTGGCAGGCGCTGCTGGCGCTGGCGTTTGGTCTGCCCCTGATGGGCTGGGGCATGCTCGGCGACAACATGATGTTAACCGCCGATAACCGCGTCACCTGGCTGACACTGGGCGCCGTGACGCTGGTAATTATGGTCGTTGCGGGCGGCCATTTTTATCGTAGCGCCTGGCGCAGCCTGCTGAACGGCAGCGCGACGATGGATACGCTGGTCGCGCTCGGCACGGCGGCGGCCTGGCTCTATTCCAGCGCGGTCACCCTGTGGCCCGCTGCTTTTCCTTCAGAAGCGCGCCACCTTTACTACGAAGCCAGCGTAATGATTATTGGCCTGATTAACCTTGGCCATATGCTTGAACAGCGCGCGCGCCAGCGATCTTCTCAGGCGCTGGAGCGATTATTGGATCTCACCCCGCCTTCCGCCCGTGTGGTTATCGCCGGTGAAGAGAAAGCGATGCCGCTCAGCGAAGTGACGCCCGGCATGACGCTGCGCCTGACCACGGGCGATCGCGTGCCCGTTGATGGCGTCATCGTCCAGGGCCAGGCCTGGCTGGATGAGGCGATGCTGACCGGCGAAGCGCTGCCGCAGGAGAAAAGCGCGGGCGACAAGGTTCACGCGGGCACGGTAATGCAGGACGGCAGCGTGCTGTTCACCGCCAGCGCGGTCGGAAAAAATACCACGCTGTCGCGCATTGTGAATCTGGTTCGCCAGGCGCAAAGCAGCAAGCCCGAACTCAGTCGCCTGGTAGATAAAATTTCTGCGATTTTCGTGCCCGCCGTGGTCGCTATCGCGCTGCTGAGCGCGGCCGTCTGGTATTTTATCGGGCCTGCGCCGCAGCTGGTTTATACGCTGGTTATTGCCACGACGGTGCTGATCATCGCCTGTCCCTGCGCGCTTGGGTTAGCCACGCCGATGTCGCTTACCGCCGGGATGGGCCGCGCCGCCGAGTTTGGCGTGCTGGTGCGGGACGCGGACGCGCTGCAGCGCGCCAGCACGCTGAATACGCTGGTTTTTGATAAAACCGGTACGCTGACGGAAGGCAAACCGCAGGTGGCGGCCATCCGGGTGTTTAACGGTGCCGACGAGCAGCAGGCGCTCTCGCTGGCGGCCGCGCTGGAGCAAGGTTCGCAGCATCCGTTGGCCCGCGCCATTATCGGGCGCGCCGGTCAGGCTGCTTTGCCCGAGGTCACCGGCTTTCGCACGCTGGGCGGCCTGGGCGTCAGCGGGCAGATCCAGGACGAAACCTGGCGGCTGGGCAACCGTACGCTGATGGCGCAACACAATGTGGTTGAGGAGGAAATGGACAAGGCGATCGCCTCTCAGGCCGCGAAAGGCATGACGCCGGTGCTGCTGGCAGCGGGCAATCAGCTTAAAGCTATCTTTTTCCTGCGCGATGCCCTGCGTCAGGAAAGCGTCGCCACGCTGCAGCAGCTGCGCGAGCAGGGTTATCGTTTAGTGATGCTGACGGGCGACAATGAAATCACCGCGCAGGCTATTGCCAGCGAAGCCGGCATCGATGACGTTATTGCCGGGGTCTTGCCGGACGGGAAAGCAGAAGCGATTAAAAAACTACAGCAGCAGGGAGCCAGCGTGGCGATGATTGGCGACGGCATTAATGACGCACCGGCGCTGGCGCAGGCGGATGTGGGTATCGCTATCGGCAGCGGCAGCGACGTGGCGATTGAGACGGCAGGCATCACGCTGATGCGTCACGATCTGCACGCCGTGGTGGACGCGCTGGCCGTGGCAAAAGCGACGCTGCGCAATATGAAGCAGAACCTGCTGGGAGCGTTTATCTATAACGCCTGCGGCATCCCGATTGCGGCTGGCGTGCTCTATCCGTTAACCGGCACCCTGCTCAGCCCGGTCGTAGCCGGTGCCGCGATGGCGCTCTCTTCGGTAACCGTCGTCAGCAACGCCAACCGACTGCTTCGCTATCAGCCGCCAAAGTGACGCACAGTCTTGTCTGAAAGCCCGGTCTCCGTCTGTCCTTCGGTGGGCTAAACCGTTAGCATAAGGGAAACTAACGGAGCGGAGCCTATGGGAAAATTACTGCAAAAGGCTGTCGCGCTGTGGCGCAAACTCTCGCCCATTAGCTATGCCTATCCGGCGCAGGATATGGCGCTCGGCGCCCGCCATCTGCATCTGGTGGGCAGTATTCATATGGGCACGCAAACCATGATGCCGCTTCCGGCGGCGCTGCAAAAAAAACTGGCGCGGGCCGATGCGCTGATTGTGGAGGCGGATATCACCTCCGGCGCCTCGCCTTTTAGCGCCAGTGAAATCTGCCCGCCGCTGGCGGAGCGTCTGAGCGAGCGGGAGCTGGAGGAATTGCAGCGTGTCTGCCGCGAGGTCGCTATTGACGCAGAAGTTATCGATCGGCTGCCCGCCTGGCAGATAGCCTTAATGCTGCAGGCGCAGCAGGCCCAGCGTCTTGGGCTGCGGGCCGATTACGGTATCGATTTCCAGCTGCTCAGCGCCGCCAAAGCGCAGGGGAAAAAAATCATCGAGCTGGAAGGGCCGCAGGCGCAGCTGGATCTGTTGAAAGCGCTGCCTGATAATGGCCTGTCGCTGCTGCAGGATACGCTGCAGCACTGGCACACCAACGCGCGCCTGCTGCAAACCATGATTGGCTGGTGGCTGGAAACGCCGCCTGCCGACAGCCGACCGGCCCTGCCCGGCACCTTTAACAGCGCGTTAAACGAGGTGCTGATGCTGCAACGCAACCAGCGCTGGCGGCAGGATCTGACGGCGTTGCCGCCAGGGGAGTATGTGGTAGCCGTGGGCGCGCTGCACCTGTATGGCGAAGGCAATTTGCCGGATCTGCTGAAAAAAGGCTAAAAAAAAGGCCAATATCGCTACCGGCCATGAATAAGATCTGTTTTATGATTTTAGTTCGCCTTCGACAAAGGCCGAAGGGGCAAAGATTGTCGCCTGGATCCCACATTTTCGCCAGTACTTTTTTTCGCCAGTTGTTCCATGCGCCACCTGAGGAGAAGCGCCGTGACGCCAGCCGTAAAACTGCTTGAAAAGCAAAAAATAAAATTTCAGCTGCACAGCTATGAACACGACAGCAGCGAAACCCATTTTGGCGATGAAGCCGTACGGATGCTGAACCAGGATCCCGATCGGGTGTTTAAAACGCTGTTGGTTTCGCTAAACGGCGAGCCAAACACGCTGGCAGTAGCCGTCACGCCCGTTGCCGGCCAGCTGGATTTAAAAAGCGTCGCCAAAGCGCTGGGCGTAAAGAAAGTTGACATGGCCGATCCGCAGATCGCCCAGCGAATCACGGGCTATCAGCTTGGCGGCATCAGTCCGCTGGGACAAAAAAAACGCCTGCCCGTTGTGGTGGATACGCTGGCGCAGCAGTTTCCCACCGTGTTTGTTTCCGGCGGACGACGCGGGCTTGAGATAGAGCTGGCTCCGCAGGATCTGGCGCGGCAGCTCAACGCCAGTTTTGCCGCTATCGCGAAGCGCGACCGCAGCTAGTTGGTCTGCGCCAGCAGCCGATCGATCATCCAACGCCCGGCCGGTCCGGGCGGCGACAGCCGCGACCAGGCGACGTCCACCGAAAGATTCTGCGGCCAGCCGGCGATCGGCAGCTCGCGCAGCACCTGATGGCCGAACTGCTCCACCAGCCAGCGCGGCAGTATCGTCCAGCCAAAGCCCTGTTCCGCCATCTCCAGCAGCAGCAGATAAGAAGGCGCAGACCAGACGCCGTTGCCCGGCCGGGGCCGCCCCTTCTCTACCCACGTGTTCAGACAGAGCTGCCGCTCGCTTTTTAACGCTTCGCTGCTGACGACAGCCTGCCGCGTCAGCGGATGATCCTGATGCAGATAAATAGCCATCTGCGCTTTAACCTGAAGCCTTGCAGTGGCGATATCAGCCGGGTAATGCGGCTGCACGCGGATCACCCCAATATGCGCCCTTCCGGCCTGGATCAGATCGATAACGTCGGCATCTTCGGCAATCATGCATTCAAATTCAATCTGCGGATAGCGATCGGCAAAGCGTCTCAGCAGCGATTCATGGTAATCCGCCTGCCAGAAATCGGAGATCGCCATGCTCAGGCAGGGTTCCACATCGCCAGTCAGGCGGATAGCTAGCTCATCCAGCCGCTCGCTGGCCGCCAGTATTTCCCGCACCTGTGCCAGCGCCCGCTGCCCGTTCTCTGTCAGCACCGGCGAGCGCCCGTCGCGGCTGAACAAGGCGAACCCCAAATCTGTTTCCAGGTTGGCCACGGCAGCGCTGACGGTGGACTGGCTTTTACGCAGCGCTCTGGCAGCGGCAGAAAAGGAGCCGCTTTCCACCGTCTGTACAAACGCCTGTAACGATTCCGGTGAATATCGCATTTAAGTATCGCTTTTTCCGATGGGTAATCATTTTATCTTAGCAAACCGGGCAGGCAAAATACCGGTCTGATTTTAAGGAGAACCAATGAGCCGTACACTGAAAGAACGTTTTTTCCACGCCCTGGGTTTTGAAGCATTGGCCGTGACGATAGTTTCGCCGCTGGCCGCGTGGGCAATGGATAAACCGCTGTTCCAGATGGGCGCGCTGGCTATTATGCTGTCGACCGTCGCCATGCTCTGGAACATGGTTTACAACGCCGGTTTCGACCGTCTATTCCCGAACGGCCGTCAGAGCTGGCTGCTGCGTATCGTGCACGCGCTGGCTTTTGAAGGCGGGTTTATTCTGATTGGTTTGCCAATCGCCGCCTGGATGCTGGGCGTTTCGCTGTGGCAGGCGCTGCTGCTGGAAATCGGCTTTTTCCTTTTCTTCCTGCCCTATACGGTGGTCTATAACTGGTTATACGATACGCTTCGCGCCAAATGGCAGCGCAAAGCGCATCCTGTGTCTTCAGAACAGTGACGACCAGACCTGGCGCATAGCCAGTTCAATACGCGGCAGCCGCCATTTTTTCGGCGGCTCGTCGGCTTTTTGTTCCGTCACGGCGGCCTTCTGCTGATAAAGAATTTCGTCGTGCGGTGCAAAAGCGCTGGCTTTCAGCGGCGAGTGCTTCTCAATATACTGTTTCAGCACCTCGGCATCGACAAAGCCGGTGTTTACGTAGCCCGGCATAGAGGTGATAACAGGATAGCCGTCGCCGCCGGTCGCGTTGAAGCTGAGCGTCGCCATGCGGTAGGTTTTGTCCGCCTGGAGCGGTTCGCCTTTGATTTTTACGTCATGAACGCTGCTGCCATCGGCCGTCAGGCTAACGTTGGCCAGCTGCGCGTAGGCGCCGGAATCGACCTGTTTATTCGCCACTACTGCCAGATATTTTTCAACTTCGCTGCCCTTCATATCGACATAGACGACCGTGTTGCCGAAAGGCTGCACCTTCAGCACATCCTTGTAGGTGATGTCGCCGGGTTCGATGGAGTCCCGCACGCCACCGCCGCTCATTACCGCGAAATCAGCGCCGGTTCGCTCTGCCTGCGCGCTCAGGAGCACACGGGCAAGGTTGGTCTGCACAAAGCGCACCTTGCTGCGATCCCCTTCCAGATGGCCGTCTACGCTGCCGATTTTGACGTTAAGCTGCGCTTCTCCCTTTTTCTGGAAAGGCGTCAGCAGCTTCATCATCGCCGGATTTTTGGCGATTTCCTGGGTGTAATTCACCCAGCTGACGCTGCCGTCGGCATTGGTCACCTTATGCCGCAGATTGATCGGCACCAGTTCGTAATGTTCCAGCGTCAGCTTGCCGTTGAGGAAGGTAAAATCGGCCCGGCCGATATATTTTCCCCATTCGTGCGCCTGAACAATCCAGGTGCCGTTTTGCCGATCCGGCTGGCACGGCGTGCCCGGCACGTAATCCGCCTGCTTAACGTTTTCCTTCGCCATACAGACCGGATCCTGAGAATGGCCGCCCACGATCATATCCAGATAGCCTGCCGGCAGCGCCCGAGCCATCTCCACGTCGCCCGGCGCGTTGGAGCCGTGATTGCCGTTATCGTAGTGTCCCATATGCGTCGCCGCGATAATCACGTCCGGCTTCTCCTGCTGGCGCAGCGCTTCCACCACCGCCTTCGCTTCCGTCGCCGGTTTATGAAAAACGATGTCGGTAAAATTCTCTGGGTTGCCGATTTTAGCCGTGTCGTCAGTGGTCAGTCCGATCACCGCGATTTTCAGTCCCATCCGATTAAACAACGCATAGGGCTGGAACAGGCGCTGTCCGGTGCTTTTCTGATAAATGTTGGCGGAAAGCAGCGGGAATTTCGCCCATTTTTGCTGCTGACGCAGCACGGAAAGCGGGTTATCAAACTCGTGATTGCCGATCGCCATCGCATCGTAGCCAATCAGGTTCATGCCGCGAAAGTCGGGCTCGGCATCCTGTAAGTCCGATTCTGGCACGCCGGTATTGATATCGCCGCCGGAGAGGATCAACACCGCGCCGCCGTGCGCCTGCACGTCGTAGCGGATCTGATCCATCATGGTTTTTTGCGCCGCCAGCCCGTACTCGTCATGCTCGTTTTGCCAGAAGCGGCCGTGATGATCGTTGGTATGCAGCACGGTGAATTTATAAACCCGGTCTTTAACCCAGGCCTGCGCGGCAAGCGGCGCGCTGAGTAAAGCCAGCGCCAATAGCGTCAGCGAGTTTTTTTTCAGTGAAAGCACAACGGATCTCCTTGTTGAAGCACTTATAAGGCTGGCGTAACCAGCAATCTACTACAGGCGCGGCGAATGGCAAGCGGTGCCGGTTTTCGGCAGCGCGTCGCGGGCCCTTAAAACAAGCGCGACGGCCAGATGAGTGCTAAATCTGCGGCCTTGCTGCATACGCATCCTGTTTAGTGCGGTTGTTTGCAGCTGTGTCGCAAAAAAGCGGCCTGCGTTTTGAAAGATAACTGCATAATCTTTATTATTAGAGCAGTCATTATTCAGCTCTCCAGCCACTTAACACATTAAAATCACGCGATCCTGTGTGTTTTTGCTGCCAGCGCTTTTTTTCACATTTTTACCTGAATAAGGCAGGCAGACTAGCCGGATATACCATACACTTTAAGCTTACATTCGGATACATTTGCACATACAAGGAGAGAAGCATGCACCACACTACCCCGCTTATCACCACCATTGTCGGCGGGCTTGTTCTCGCTTTTCTCCTGGGTATGCTGGCCAATCGGCTGCGGGTTTCGCCGCTGGTTGGCTATTTGCTGGCTGGCGTGCTGGCCGGCCCGTTCACGCCCGGTTTTGTCGCCGATACCAATCTGGCACCCGAGCTGGCGGAGCTGGGCGTCGTGCTGCTGATGTTTGGCGTTGGCCTGCATTTCTCGCTGAAGGATCTGATGGCGGTTAAAGCAATCGCCATCCCCGGCGCCGTGGCACAGATTGCCGTCGCCACGCTGTTAGGGATGGGGCTGTCTTCGCTGCTGGGCTGGCCGTGGATGACCGGGCTGGTGTTCGGCCTTTGCCTTTCCACCGCCAGTACCGTGGTGCTGCTGCGCGCGCTGGAAGACAGGCAGCTTCTTGACAGTCAGCGCGGGCAGATCGCTATCGGCTGGCTGATTGTGGAAGATCTGGTAATGGTGCTGGCGCTGGTGCTGCTTCCGGCTATCGCGGGCATGTTTGAGCAAGGCAACGCCAGCGTAAGTATGCTGCTGATCGATCTGCTGATTACCATCGGCAAGGTGGTGGCCTTTATGGTGCTGATGATGGTGGTCGGTCGACGCGCGGTGCCCTGGATCCTCGCTCGCAGCGCCGCAACCGGTTCCAGAGAGCTGTTTACCCTGGCGGTGCTGGCGCTGGCGCTGGGCATCGCTTTTGGCGCGGTAGAGTTTTTTGACGTTTCCTTTGCGCTGGGCGCCTTCTTTGCGGGCATGGTGCTGAACGAGTCCGAGCTGAGCCATCGCGCCGCGCATGATACGCTGCCGCTGCGTGACGCCTTTGCGGTGCTGTTTTTCGTCTCCGTCGGGATGCTGTTCGACCCGATGATCCTGCTGGAACAGCCGCTGGCGGTTGCGGGCGTGCTGGCTATTATCGTGCTGGGCAAATCGCTGGCCGCGCTGCTGCTGGTGCTGCTGTTCGGCCATTCCCGCCGTACCGCGCTGACCATTTCGGTGAGCCTGGCGCAGATCGGCGAGTTCGCCTTTATTCTCGCCGGACTGGGGATCTCGCTAAAGCTGCTGCCTGATGAAGGCCGCAATCTGGTGCTGGCGGGCGCCATCCTTTCCATCATGCTTAATCCGCTGCTTTTCGCGCTGCTGCAGCGCTATCTCGGTAAAAAAGAGGCCGAGGAAGAGCAGCAGCAGGCCGCAATAATGGAAGAGGAAAACCCGATCCCGGTTAATCTCTGTAACCACGCCATCATCGTCGGTTTTGGCCGCGTCGGCAGCCTGCTGGGCAGGAAACTGATAGAAAATGGCGTGCCGATTGTGGTGGTTGAGAACAGCCGGACGCGGGTGGATGCCTTAAGGGCGGAAGGGATCAGCGCCGTGTTGGGCAACGCTGCCCGCACGGAGACGATGGATCTGGCGCGTCTGGACTGCGCGCGCTGGCTGCTGCTCACTATCCCTAATGGTTTTGAAGCGGGCGAAATCGTCATCGCCGCACGAGAGAAGCGCCCGTCGATTGAGATCCTCGCGCGGGCGCATCATGACGAAGAGGTGCACTACATTACCGAGCGCGGCGCAAATCAGGTGGTGATGGGCGAGCGGGAGATTGCCAACAGCATGCTGAATATTATGCTCGCCAATGAAAAGGCAAGCGCGCCGCAACCCAGCCCGATCTGAAAAGGCGAGTTTGATGACAAACTTAAAAGCCTGCGGCTTACACTGCCATTTTTACAGCGATACAACCGCTTCACAGCGGCGGAGGCTGAGCGGATAAGCGGACCGTTTTCGCGCATGGACGCGCGAAACGAGCCTACATGGACGTGCGCGTCCGTGTTCCGCTCTGCCTCTGCGGCTATTTACCAGACTGATAGCCAACTGATGGCTGAGCATAGCTTTGTTAACAGTCTCAGGCGGTCTCTGGAAGAGGCCGCGCTCGTCTTATCTTTCCCAGTAGGACTCTTCCAGGCTGTCTTCGCGCTCCGGCAGCCCTCGGGTCAGGCGCGGCGAGTGCTGATTCAGCACCTGATAGCTGACGCGGTTGGCGTATTTACAAACCTGCGCCAGCGAGGAATAGGTCAGGTAGCGACGACCGTGTTTGCTGGAGTTCGGCACGTTCAGACGATGATAGTCGTTAGCGGTGATATCGTGCAGCACCGCCGCCAGCGCGCCGTCGCCCGCGCCGTTGGTGTTCATGATCTTCTCCGGGCCGCCCATATAAGGCGCGATATGCGAGAAAATGCGCAGCGGCTGCTCGCAGTCCTGGTGGCGCATCGCGCGGCTGAACTCATACTGGTTGAACTCCGGGATCGCGCCTGGCAGCAGCGGATGCTGCGTTTTGCGCTTGCCCTCTTCCTCAGTGTAGCCCGCCATATACAGACCGTTCGGCCCGGCGGTGCACAGCACCAGATCCACCCAGTCCAGCGCCATATTCGCCGCCTGTAGCGGATCGCTGAAGCCGGTCAGCGCCTCGCCCTCTTCCTCGTTCATCGCCACCACGGAAACGTGATCGCGCAGGAAATCGCGCCAGAACTGCGGATTGTCGCCAATCACGTATTTCGTGCCCAGCGTCAGCACCACCGGTACGTTATGCTTTTTCGCCCAGGCGATGGCCTGCATCGTTGCTTCCGCCATCGGTTCGCCCGGCTTGCAGCGCAGCAGATAAGAGGTCAGCAGCAGCGCGGACGCGCCCGCTACCACCTCTTCAGGAATGCTTTCCTTGCTCAGCTGGTTCATCATGCCCGGACTGATGGCAAAGGTACGCTCGCCGTGTTCGCCAATCAGCGTAAAGCAGCGGCCGATAGCGCCGTCGACGCCCTGCAAATAGTTCAGATCGGTACGGCTGGAGGTATTGCACAGGTAGCGATAGGCGTAGCTCCCGATCTGCACGTTGCTGCACATCACGCCCAGCAGCACCGAGCGGTCGTCGGCCAGCACCGAGTAGTTGTGCAGCGTGTTGCCGATGGTACCGCCCGCAAACTGATGGGTGATCAGGTTGTTTTGCGTCAGCTCTGCATACAGCGCTTCGGCAACCTCGTCTTCAATCACCAGCGAGTGGCCCGCACTCAGGCCGTAGCGCGCCACAAAAGCGTCATCCACCTTCGCTTCGATATCCACCAGGATCTGATCGATACCCGCTATCCAGCTGGTCGCGGTTTCGCTTTCCGGCTGCACGGGCTGGAGCAGCGGGTCGCGCGCGCTGACGGGAAAGTAGTGTTTGGATTTACGCTGGCCGGGAAATTTCATATTGCTGACTTCTGGAAAGAATAGGAAGCAGCCAATGATAACAGGGATGCGGCTAAGTGCCCACACCCCTCTTTTTTAGCGCTGGCTGTTGACCAGCTCAACCATCATATCGATATGTAGCTCATCGTCGTTCAGCGCCGGGATATATTCAAACTTGGTACCGCCCGCGTGCATAAAGAATTCGCAGTTCTGCTCGCTGATCTCTTCCAGCGTTTCCAGACAGTCGGCGGAGAAGCCAGGGCTCATGACCTGTACATGCTTCACGCCCTTTGCCGGCAGCGACTGCATCGTTTCGTCAGTATAGGGCGTCAGCCACGGCTCGCGGCCAAAGCGCGACTGGAAAGTCAGCATCGCTTCGTGTTCGGCCAGGCCCAGCGCGGCAATCAGCGCCTCGCTGGTTTCCCGACAGCGCAGCGGATAATCGTCGCCCTGATCGGCAAAACGCTGCGGAATGCCGTGGAAAGACATCACCAGCAGATCCGGCTTGCCATGTTTAGCAAACGACCGTTCGACCGACGCCTTCAGCGCGGCAATATAGGCCGGATGCGTGGCGTAATCGCGGATAAACTGCACCGAAGGCAGGCTGCGATAACCGGCAAAGACCTCGGTGATGCCGTCCCAGACCGCCGCCACGGTAGAGCAGGAAAACTGCGGGTACAGCGGCAGCACGATCAGGCGGGTTACGCCCTGCGCCATCAGGCTGTCAAGCGCGCTTTTCAGGCTCGGATTGCCGTAGCTCATGCCCAGTTCCACAGGCATAGGTAGCCGGGCCGCCAGCGCTTCGCGCTGCCGTTTGCTGTAGACCATCAGCGGCGAGCCGTCTTCCATCCAGACCGATGCGTAAAGTTTTGCAACGCGCGGCGAACGGATCGGCAGGATCACGCCGTTCAGGATTGGCCACCACAGCCAGCGCGGCGTATCGACCACGCGCTTGTCGCTGAGGAACTGTTTCAGGTAGCGTTTAACAGCAGGCGTGGTTGGCGCGTCAGGTGTACCTAGGTTCACCAGCAGCACGCCGGGTTTATCTTGCCTCATTGTTATTCCTTCTCTGGGCATGTCAGGTGATGAAAACGAGAATCATTCTAGCGGAAAATCAGGAAGGGGTAACCAATTGCTGTAGTAGGGCCAGCTTTTGCTGGCCCCGGAAGGTATTAACCGAAGATTTTTTCCAGTTCGGCGCTGACTTCAGACACTTTACGGGTGCCGTCAATTTTGTGGTAAGCGGTGTGGCCCGCTTCCGCTTCTTTGCTGTAGTAGGCAATTAGCGGCGCGGTCATCTGATGATATTCCACCAGGCGCTTACGCACGGTTTCTTCCTGATCGTCTTTACGCGTGGTCAGCTCTTCACCGGTCACGTCGTCTTTGCCTTCCACCTTAGGCGGGTTGAAGGTCACATGGTAAACGCGGCCGGATGGCGCATGAACGCGACGACCCACGATACGTTCAACAATCAGCTCGTCCGGTACGGCGAACTCCAGCACGTTGTCGATTTTGATGCCCGCTTCCTTCATGGCGTCAGCCTGAGGGATAGTGCGCGGGAAGCCATCAAGCAGGAAACCGTTACGGCAATCTTCCTGCGCGATGCGCTCTTTAACCAGGGCAATAACCAGTTCATCAGTGACCAGTTTGCCTGCATCCATCAGTTCTTTGGCCTGTTGACCCAGCTCGCTACCGGCTTTAACCGCTGCGCGCAGCATGTCGCCCGTGGAGATCTGCGGAATGCCGTATTTCTCCATAATAAACTGAGCCTGTGTCCCCTTACCTGCACCCGGAGCACCGAGCAGAATAATACGCATTGCGTAAATCCCCTTGCGAATCGCTTTAATCAAGTTATGTAGGGCATGAACATACCATCATGCCCCTGTATCCACAAGGAACGCGGCCGTTAAGCTGGGTTATCGCCCGGTAAAGTTACCGGTAACGCCAGGGGGTTTCGGCATTATTGACGCCGCTTTAGCGCTTTACGGGCGCCGTCGTGCCGAAAGCCTTGTTTTCAGACAATTTCACCTTTTCGCCAGCAGGATCGCTACCGGTATAGTCCCTTGAGAGACGCGGTTTTCGGCAGGATCGCGCTTGCGGGAAAGCGTCGGGATGACAGGGAGTTGAGTTAAGAACCAGGCAGGAGGGAAACCAAACAGAAAGGCAGAGGGCGTTGCCCCCTGCCTTTGACCGATTTAGCCCAGCAGCAGCTGGTTCATGCGGCGGATAAACTGGTTAGGATCTTCCAGCGTGCCGCGCTCGGCAAACATCGCCTGATCGAGCAGCAGCTCAATCCACTCGCCGAAGCGGGCTTCATCCTGCGTATCCGCAGCGCGTTTAACCAGCGCGTGCTCCGGGTTCAGCTCAAACAGGTACTTCACTTCCGGCACCGGCTGGCCCGCAGCGGCGAACAGCTTCGCCATCTGGGTGCTCATGTCGTTGGCGTCGGTGGTGACGATAGCAGGCGTGTCGGTCAGGCGGTGCGTCAGACGCACATCCTTCACGCGCTCGCCCAGCAGCGTTTTCACGCGGTCGACAAACGGCTCCAGCGCTTTTTCCGCTTCTTTCTGCTCTTCGCTTTCTTCGTCTGCCAGCTTGCTCAGCGCTTCGTCCGCCTTGCTGACGCTCTGGAAGGTTTTGCCATCGAACTCGGTCAGATAGCTCATCATCCATTCGTCGATACGATCGGAGAGCAGCAGCACCTCGATGCCTTTCTTACGGAACAGCTCCAGATGCGGGCTGCTTTTCGCGGCGGCATAGCTGTCGGCGGTGATGTAGTAAATCTTCTCCTGCCCTTCCACCATGCGGCTGACATAGTCTTCCAGCGACACGGTCTGCGCGGAGCCTTCACTGCTGGTAGAGGCAAAACGCAGCAGTTTGGCGATGGTTTCTTTGTTGGCGCTGTCTTCAGCCGGGCCTTCTTTCAGCACCAGACCGAACTGCTGCCAGAATTTCTGATACTGCTCTTCGTCATCCTTCGCCACTTTCTCCAGCATTTGCAGCGCGCGCTTGCTCAGGGCGTTACGCAGATTCTGGGTAATGCGGCTGTCCTGCAGGATTTCACGCGAGACGTTCAGCGGCAGATCGCTGGAATCTATCAGGCCGCGCACGAAGCGCAGGTAGTTCGGCATAAACTGCTCGGCGTCGTCCATGATAAACACGCGCTGCACGTAGAGCTTCAGCCCGTGCTTGTGATCGCGGTTCCACATGTCCCACGGCGCCTGCGAAGGGATATACAGCAGGCTGGTGTACTCCTGCTTGCCTTCTACGCGGTTGTGGCTCCAGGTCAGCGGATCGGCAAAATCGTGCGAAACGTGTTTGTAGAACTCTTTGTACTCGTCGTCGCTGATCTCAGACTTGTTGCGCGTCCACAGCGCCTGCGCCTTGTTGATTTTTTCCCAGTTGGAGGTTTTCTCTTCTTCGTTATGCTCTTCGATCTCTACCGGCAGCGCGATGTGATCGGAATATTTGCTGATGATGCTGCGCACGCGCCACGCGTCCAGGAACTCGTCTTCGCCTTCGCGCAGATGCAGCGTAATCTCCGTACCACGATCTTCTTTCGTGATATCGGCAATGGTGTACTCGCCTTCGCCTGCGGATTCCCAGAACACGCCTTCATCCGCAGCGGCGCCGGCAGCGCGGGTGCGCACGGAAACCTTGTCCGCCACGATAAAGGCGGAATAGAAGCCGACGCCGAACTGGCCGATTAGCTGGCTGTCCTTCGCCTGATCGGATCCTAATGATTCCAGGAAGGATTTGGTGCCCGATTTGGCAATGGTGCCCAGATTCTCAATGACTTCGTCTCGCGTCATCCCGATGCCGTTATCGCTCAGCGTCAGGGTACGATTTTCCTTATCAACAGAAACACGCACGCGCAGATCGCCGTCGCCCGCGTAAAGTTCCGGCGAAGAAAGCGCGCGGAAGCGCAGCTTGTCGGCCGCATCGGAGGCGTTGGAGATCAGCTCACGCAGGAAGATTTCTTTGTTTGAATAGAGGGAATGGATCATCAGGTGCAGAAGCTGTTTTACCTCTGACTGGAAGCCACGCGTCTCTTGTCCTTTCATGGTCATTGCTACCTCAGTTAACTTGGCGGTTTACATTGAGAAGTAGAATGGGGACGACTGGCGGGTTTTCAAGACGGCACGACGCATCGTGCCGTTAAATGACTAAAATTTAATCTTGTGGCGCCCGGCCAGAGAGTGGGAAAGCGTGGTGCCGTCCACCATCTCCAGCTCGCCGCCAACCGGCACGCCGTGGGCGATGCGGCTGGCGTCAACGCCATACTGACCGCACAGCTCGGCAATGTAGTTGGCGGTCGCCTCGCCTTCAACCGTAGGGTTAGTGGCCAGGATCACCTCCTGAATCGTCTCTTTTTCCAGCCGTTGTTCCAGCCGGTCAAGACCGATATCGTTCGGGCCAATGCCATCCAGCGGCGAAAGGTGCCCCATCAGCACAAAGTAGCGGCCGGCGAACTGCCCGGTCTGCTCAATGGCGTGAATGTCGGCCGGGCTTTCTACCACGCAGATAAGACCCGTCTGCTGACGACGAGTATTCGCGCAGATGGTGCAGATTTCCTGCTCGGTAAAGGTGCGACAATCTGCACAGTGTCCAATTTCCGACATGGCGCGCGTCAGCGCCTGCGCCAGACGCATTCCGCCGCTGCGATCGCGCTGCAGCAGCTGGAACGCCATACGCTGGGCCGATTTCGGCCCCACGCCGGGCAGACAGCGCAGCGACTCCATCAGGCTTTCAAGGAGCGGGCTGGTCTGCATCAGAACGGCATCTTGAAGCCAGGCGGCAGCTGCATCCCGCTGGATACCGCAGACATTTTCTCTTTCTGCGCTTCCGCTACGCGACGGGCGGCATCGTTAAATGCGGCAGCGACCAGATCTTCCAGCATATCTTTGTCGTCTTCCAGCAGGCTTGGATCAACCTCTACGCGACGGCAGTTGTGTGCACCGTTGATGGTGACCTTCACCAGTCCCGCGCCCGATTCGCCCGTTACTTCCATGGCCGCGATCTCTTCCTGCACCTGCGCCATTTTGTCCTGCATTTGCTGGGCCTGCTTCATCAGGTTACCCAGTCCGCCTTTTCCAAACATAATTTTCTCTCTTAAGAAGGGCCGTACTCATGCCGCAGCACGGGAACAGCGTTTCAAAGGGGGCGAATACTCTCTTCATCCACGTCCGCATCAAAAAAGCGACACAGCGTCTGAATATGATTATCCGCGATAATTGACTGACGCGCCTGCGCCAGTTTCTCTTCGTAGATTTTTTGTCGCCACTCCAGCGGCGTCAGCACCGTCGGATTATCGTCTTCAATCAGCGTCAGTTCAACCGGCTTGCCTGCCGCCGCGCTCAGCGCCTCGCTCAGCGCTTTCTGCGCCGACGGCGAGTTCAGGTGACGCTGGCTGGAACGCAGGTGCAGACAGATCCCGTCTGCCGTCTGCTCTTTCCAGGCGTTCAGCGCCAGCTGCTGCACCAGCTTCGGCAGCGTCAGCCCGGCGATTTCCGCCGCCCAGGCGTCGCGCTGCTGCGATTCCGTGGTCAGCTTCGCCATCAGCTCCGGGGTTTTCTCATGTTCTAACGCCGTGCGCAAGGCTTTGGGCGTGGCCACCGGTTCTGGCTTCGCCTCGACGGTTTGCGCTTTCCAGCGATAGGCCTCCGGCTTTACCGGTTCAGTCGCGATAACGGCGCTTTGCCGCTTCTGACCACGCTCGGTCGCGGCAGCCAGCCGCTCCAGCGCCGAGCCTGCCGGCCGCGCATTGGGCGCTGCCGGCTCACTCTTTTTTAGTTTGGTCGCTCCCTGCTGGCGCATCAATTGCGTTCGCGCCTGCAACAGCTGGCTGGTGGTATCAGGCAGCGGCGCGCTGGCCTGCACGGTATGCGTCGGCGCCGGGCCTGCCGGCGGCTGGCTCTGCGCTGCGGACGGCGACGGGATCGTTTCCTGTTGGCCCGGCGCTGAAGGCTGAGCCTGCGGCACCATCGCAGGACGCGCGACCGGCTCTGCAATCACTTGTTTAGGATGAAAAGCCAGCGCGCGCAGCAGCGCCATCTCTACGCCCATGCGGCGATCGGGTGCCAGCGGCAGCTCTTTGCGGCCGACCAGCAGCGTTTGATAATAAAGCTGTACGTCGGCAGGCGGCAGAACGCGCGCCAGCTCGCGCAGGCGCTGCTCGGCAGTGGCGAACTCTTCACCCAGCGCGGAGGGCAGCAGCTGTATCATCGCCACGCGGTGCAGCAGCGTCAGCATTTCTACCAGCAGCGCTTCCCACTCGACGCCGCGTGAAGCGGCCTGGTCCAGCAAAGACATGACCTGCTCGCCTTCGGCGTTCACCAGCGCTTCGATCAGCGCCAGCGGCTGCTCGTCGTCCAGCGTGCCAAGCATAGTGCTGACCGTCGCCGTGGTGATCTGCCCCTGCCCCATGGCGATAGCCTGGTCGGTCAGGCTTAACGCGTCGCGCATACTGCCATCGGCGGCTCTTGCCAACAGCTGTAACGCGCGCGCTTCGGAGGCGATCTGCTCCGCTTCCAGCACGTGCTCAAGCTGGCCACGGATCTGGCCAACGTCCAGCGCCTTCAGATGGAATTGCAGGCAGCGCGATAAAATAGTGACCGGCAGCTTTTGCGGATCGGTAGTAGCAAGCAAAAACTTCACGTGCTCGGGCGGCTCTTCCAGCGTTTTCAACAGCGCGTTAAAGCTGTGCCGCGAAAGCATATGCACTTCATCGATCAGATAAACTTTAAAGCGGCCGCGCGCGGGCGCGTACTGCACGTTATCCAGCAGATCGCGGGTATCCTCGACCTTGGTGCGCGAGGCGGCGTCGATCTCAATTAAGTCGACAAAGCGGCCCTGTTCGATTTCGCGACAGTTGTCGCATTTTCCACAGGGCGTAGCGGTAATGCCGGTTTCACAGTTAAGGCCTTTTGCCAGAAGACGGGCAATAGTGGTTTTTCCCACGCCCCTGGTGCCGGAAAAAAGATAAGCGTGATGGATGCGGCCAAGCGACAGGCCGTTCGCCAGCGCGGTCAGCACGTGCTCCTGACCGACGACATCACTGAACGCCTGGGGACGCCACTTGCGGGCCAGTACCTGGTAGCTCATTCGTGATTCATCATTGATTTATAGAGAATAATTCATCTAAACACCGTTAACCCGTGTTTTAGCCTCGTTGCTGATTGCCGCTACAGTGTACCAGTACGGCCTGGGTCATTCCTATCACTTTGCGTAAAACCAGCGGCTAAATCCGCTTGTGGCCAGCACCAGTAAAAACGCCGTTCAGATAATGATAAAAAAAGAATAGCGTGAAGTTGGGCAGAAAATTACCTGTCGCAGCCAGAAAACCGCACAACCCGAAAATCAGTCACTTTTCCTAAAATGACAAAACAGATTTACCCTCCAAAAATTAACGTATTTAATAACGACACCCTAAAAAATAGCTTTATTAAACAATAGCTGGAGGAGCTGGAGTTATTTAAGAGTGAATCAAATTACATTATATTTAACCAATTGAAAATAAGCGATTTTATAAGAAAAATTTATACAATCCTTGTCAAATAAAACTAATGGACTGGTAAAATGGAAAATAAGAAAAGGACATTTCATCCTGAAAAGCCGGGTATGCAGAATAAAAAAAGATGGCTCGGCGCTTTTAACGCGCTGGCGATCTTTATCTCGCCCGGCACCGTTTTTATTCATTCTGCCCAAGCGGAAGATAATATTACCGTCGGCGCCCAGGGCGGCGATGGCGGCAGCGGCAGCACCGCCAGCCTGCCGGGTGAAGCAGGCACCGGCGGCAACGGCGGCAACGGTGCTAACGCGGCGGGAAACGGCAACGGCGGCAGCGGCAGCGACGGCGTGTCGGGCAGCAACGGCGCCAACGGTACGCCGGGCGTCGACGGCGCGATCGGCACCAGAGGCTCCGACGCGACTGGCTCATTGCATAATGTGAAAGGACAGCTGGGCATACTGCAAATTGGCGGCGGCGGCGGCCATGGCGGTCTGGCGGGCGAAGCCTCAGCCGGTGCCGGCGGCGGCGCGGCAGGAAAAGGCGGAAACGGCGGCAGCGGCGGTAATGCAGGCATGGGCGGCGATGGCGGTAACGGTGGCGACGGCGGCAGCGGCGGTCATGGCGCGAACGGCGGCAGCGGCGGCGTCGCGGCGACAGGCGGAAACGGCACGCTGACTATTAATCAAAGCGCTTTTACCAGCACGGTTCTGGCCGTCGGCGGTGATGGCGGCGCCGCCAGTGCGGGAGGAAACGGTCAGCCCGGCGGCGGCGGCGGTGCCGGAAAAAGCGGCGGCGAGGCGGGCGTCCCCGGTTTGCAGGCTGCCGGTGGGATGCCGGGCAACGGCGGCAGCGGCGGCGCGGGCGGCAAAGGCGGCAGCGGCGGCAACGGAGCCGATGGCGGTAACGGCGGCAGCGGCGTATTGACCCTCAACGGCACTACGGTAACGGTCAGAAGTACGCTGGCCGTCGGCGGCGCAGCCGGTGACGGATCGGACGGCGGCGATGGCGCAAACGGCGGCAACGGCGGCGATGCGGGACACACTGCCGATCCCTATATCGAAACCAACGTCACAGGCGAAACGGGCGACAGCGGCAACGGCGGCGGCGGCGCTAAAGGCGGAAACGGCGGGCGCGGCGCTAACGGCGGCAACGGTGGCGAAGGCAGGCTGTTGCTTAACAACAGCACCGTAAACGCGCAGGCGCTGAAGGTTGGCGCTAACGGTGGGAAAGGCGCTAACGGTGGCAACAGCGGCAGCAACGGCCAGGCAGGCGCGGCGGATAGCGTTGCGGCAGCCGGAAAAGGCGCAGCTGGCGGCCAGGGCGGTTTGGGCGGCAACGCCGGACAGGCCGGCACCGGCACGCTGACGGTGGAAGGCAGCACGCTGACCGTGACCTCCGGCATCTCTCTTGGCGGCGACGGCGGCAGCGGCGGCAACGGCGGCGCGTTACAGGGCAGCGCCGCCGCCGGTAGTGGCGGCAATGCTTCCAACGGCGCGGCCGGTACGCTGTGGTTTAACAGCGGTACGCTCAACAACGGCGGCACGCTACAGCTGGGCGGCCAGGGAGGCGATGCGGGCGATGGCGGCAGCAACAACGGTGCCAAAGGTCGCTCGGGCAACGGCGGCAAAGCGGGTAACGGCGGCAACGGTATCGCCATCTTCACCAGCGGCAGCGGCCAAATCGGTACAACCGTTCAGCTCGGCGGGGCCAGCGGCAGCCACAACGGCGTATTAAACAGCAGCGCCTGGGCGCAGACAGCTGGCGCTGGCGGCACGGGCCAGCTGGAACTGCGCGGCGGCACCTTTACCGCCGGCACGCTGGCTATCGGCACCGCCACGGTCTGGAACGCGCTGACCGGCGTCGCCTCAACGGCAGACGGGCGCTATTTGCAGAGCGGCGGGAATTTCCGGGTCAATAATACGGAACTGAACAACGGCAGCCTGATCGTCAGCGGCGGCACCTTTACCAGTAAAACGCTGGAGGCGACGCAGGGAACGCTGACCGTCAGCGGCGACGGCTCGATCGTTTTTGGCTCTACGGAGCTGAACGCGCATCACTGGCAGGAAAGCGTGGCGCAGCTTCAGCAGGCGCTGCAAACAAGCTGGAACGGCAAGCTGATCCTGAGCGGCGACGGCACGATCGATTTCGCCAGCAACGAGCTCGCCTGGCGGATCGGCGGCGATGAGGCAACGCAGGGATTAGGATCCTCTTCGCTAACGGTGATCCATGCCCGATCCTACATAGACTCCGGCAAAGTCGCGCTGGCGCTGGGCAATGCGCAGATTGACAATAAAGCCAGCCTGCTGGTGCTGACGGATGATGGCGTAGCCGCCGGTGAAAGTTTTACGATAGCAACAGGAGCAAACCCCCTGACGACGCCCGGCTGGCAGCAGGCGAACATTAATACCACCAGCCGTCTGATAATGGCGACTTCATCGACCGATGCAGAAGGAATGCTGCTTACGCTCGGCAATGCCGATTACAGCGCCGCCTTGCCGAAACTCTCTGCCGGCTCGGTAAAGCTGCTTAAGGCGATGACCACCGAAGTAGGGGTAAACACGGCTTCCGACAACGCTGCCCAGCAGTTCCTTTCACAAACGATGGACGTGCGCTTCGTCAGTGATGCCGCGACCGCTGCACGTCTGGTGGAATCCGCCATTAACTTCGCCTCCGTGGCTAACGTTGCAGGCGCCAGCTATCAGACGATGTCTGCCGCGACCCGCGCCCTCGCCCGCCATCTTTCCCAAAGCGAACATCTTTTTGACGGCACGCCGCCGGAAGAAGGCTTTAATCTGTGGACATCACTGTTCTACGATAACGCCCGTCTGAAAGGCTATAGCGCTGGCGGTTTTGACAGTAAAAGTAAAACCAGTATGGGCGGCGCTTTTATCGGCGCTGAAGATACGTTGATTACGCAACAGGGCGCGATCCTGAAAACCGGCGTCGCACTGCATACCGGCCGGGGAAAAAGCAGGACGAGCGGCAATCTCTATCCGGTGAAAAACGACCTGGATTTCTGGGGCGGCTCCCTGTACGGCAGCTGGTTGAACAATAACTGGGATCTGGTGGCTGACGTAGACTACTCGCGGGTGAGCCATGATATGAAGATGTCGCTTCCGGCTGCGGGCTATCCAACGCTCTCAGGCGAAGCGAAATCAACCATCATAAGCGCCGGGCTGACGGCGGAGTATCTGTTCAACCTGGACTATCTGGATGTGATACCGCATACCGGCCTGCGCTACACCCGGCTGAAAACCAATAGCTTTACGGCGAAAAGCAGCGGTAAATCCTTGTTCAATAACGCTGCCGCTTCGGCCTCGCTCTGGTCGGTGCCGCTGGGAGTCAGCCTGGCTCGCGAATTTCAGTACGAATCGGGCTATACGCTGAAGCCCAGAGTGGATCTTTCATTTATCGCCACCACCGGCGATACCACTCACGGTACCCGCGTCAGCATGGCCGACGTTAGCGGCACGGGCTGGAGCGAGTCCCGGCTTGCCGACGGTTCGGCTTTCAGCTTCAGCACGGGCGCGGTGCTGCAAAAAGGCGATCTGACCTATGGGTTGCATTACGACCTGCAAAAATCGTCGCACGAAACTGCTCAGGCGGTTTCGGCCTCCTTCAACATAAAATTTTAAATAAAAAAAGGCTGGCAAGCGCCAGCCTTCTTTTTTTCTACAACGGCTTAGTGACCGGGGAAGTTCACCAGGCTGAAGCACTCCAGCCCCATCGCCTTCAGGCGCGCTTCGCCACTCAAATCAAACAGATTGATGATAAACGCCGCGTCTTTTACCTCGCCGCCTGCGCGACGGATCAGTTTGACGGTCGCTTCAATCGTGCCGCCCGTAGCCAGCAGATCGTCTACCACCAGCACTTTGTCGCCCGGTCCGATGGCATCGCAATGCAGTTCCAGACAGTCCGTGCCGTATTCCAGCTCGTAGGTTTCAGCGAAGGTTTTACGCGGCAGCTTGCCCGGCTTGCGTACGGGCACAAAGCCTACGCCAAGTGCCAGAGCCACCGGCGCGCCAAACAGGAAGCCGCGCGCTTCGGTACCTACAACTTTAGTAATACCTGCATCACGATAGCGTTCAACCAACAGTTCAATGCTGAGTGCATAGGCTTTTGGATCTTCCAGCAGGCTGGTGACGTCACGGAACAGAATGCCTGGCTTAGGATAATCCTCAATGCTTTTGATACTGTTTTTAAGAAATTCAAGCTGCTGCGCAGTCGCGGTCATAGTGTTATGCCTGGTAAATACAAATCTGACTCGCGCAGCTTCGTTGCTCTGGCGAGGAAGTCGCAGAGCAAGACGGGAGTGTCCGGGGGAAGCCACGCACGAAAACGACCAAATCTATGCAAATCGTCCGACAATTGCAACCGTCGGAAGCAAAATCCACGTATTTGTTGCCCTTAATCAACCTGAGTCGCTCAGGAAAAAGCAGACCAGCGCACAGATCGATCAAATTAAGCGTATTATAGGCGCGGCTCACCAGGGGAGAGAGAAAAATGAAAAGCGCCCATTTGCTTGAGCAGCTGGAAGCAAAGCTGGAACAACTGGCGCAGACCATTGCGCCTCACGCTAACCAACGCACCGCGAAAGCGCGTTTTGACAGCCAGCTGTTTCACTGCCACGGTACGCGGCTTGCCGACTATCTACAGGAAGCGCGGCAAAGTATGGCCTTACTCAGGCAAAGCGTAAACGGCCACCGCACGGAGCGCGTTGCCTGGATGGCCGAACGCGTGGTGCTGCAGATAAGCGCGCTACAGCGCGAGCTGGCTACGCTAAAGCTGCGCAACAGCGAAACCAGACCGGAGCCAGAGCCGGAGAATCTTTACGAGAAGCTGGCGAAACATCAGGATTACGAGCGCCGCCTGCGCGCAATGGTCGCCGATCGGGAAAGCCAGCTTGCTCATCAGGAAACGCTGGCGCAGCAGCGGAAGCTGCAGCAGGAAATCGCGGCGCTGGAGGGGCGGTTACAGCGTTGTCTGCTGGCATTAAAAAAAATCGAGCGCGCGATTGAAAACCGCGACCGACAATGAGTACGCAGCGGCGTTGCTATACTTTTTGAAAAAGCTGACTGGAGATCGCAAATGGGACTTCTCTCCTGGATAATCATCGGGCTATCGGTAGGATTCGTTACCCGCTATGTCTTTCCTGGCCGCCCCGGCGGCCTGATAGCGACGCTGGCGCTGGCCATCATTGGCTCGCTGGTCGGCGGCTATATCGGGGTCTTTTTTAATTATGGCAGCCTGGCCGTAGCGGAACCCAGAGCGCAGCTGATTGCGCTGGCTGGCGCACTGCTGATGGTATTGGTTGCTAAAAAACTCCGTATTTAAATCGGGAGAAGAATATGTCGCTGGAAAGCGCGCCAGAAGAAGTAAAGCTGGCTGTTGATTTGATTATGCTGCTTGAAGAGAACCAGATCGCGCCGCAAACGGTACTGGCTGCTTTAGCTATCGTGCAACGAGATTTTGAGAAAAAGGCGCGCGGCGAAAATCCAGGCGCCCTTCCCTAGCAGGCGGCCTTGCGGAGCGCGGGGCTGTGCATGACGGTATCAAGAAGCACCTCTACCAGCTGCGGCGCATCCGAAGCCAGATCGAAGCTTTCCGGCATAAACAGCCAGTTTTCCATAATACCGGTTATATAGCCGCGCATGACCACGGCCGTTCGCCGCGTATCCAGCTCGCCCGGCAGCTGCTGCTGCGTCATGCACTGCCGCAATACATCTTCAATTTTGTCGTAACATTCCAGATATAACGTTTGCTGCATCATTTGCAACGTGGTCATTTCGCCGACAAATTCGCATTTATGAAAGATAATTTCCATCAACGCCCGCCTGCGCTTATCCCTTACCGTAGCTTCAAGGACATAAGTCAGCATGGAGCGTAAAACAGAGAGTGGATCGGATGGGTATTTTAATTGATACTCAAGCTCTATATTCTCCAGTCCGGTCTCGGACTGCGCCCATATTTCATTGAGCAAATCGGTTTTGTTTTTGAAGTGCCAGTAAATTGCGCCACGCGTTACGCCGGCAGCGGCGGCGATGTCGGCCAGAGAAGTTTTCGCTACACCATGCTCGGAAAACCTGGCGATAGCTGCGTCAAGGATATGATTTCGTGTTTCTAACGCCTGCTGTTTGGTTTTTCGTGCCATAGGGGGATGTTAACAACCAGGGTGCACTTACATACATTTGCGAATGTATGTACCATAGCACGACCATAATTTAAACGCAGCAATGGGTTTATGGATTTTGTGATCCATTGAACAATCGATATCGGACACTCGAGGTTTATTTATGAACAAAAACAGGGGGTTAACGCCTCTGGCGGCCGTTCTGATGCTTTCAGGCAGCCTGGTGCTAACGGGATGTGATAACAAAGACGCACAACAGGGCGGTCAGCAAAAAGCGCCGGAAGTGGGCGTACTTACCCTGAAAAGCGCACCGCTAACCATTACGACCGATCTTCCGGGTCGTACTTCCTCGTTCCGTGTTGCAGAAGTTCGCCCTCAGGTTTCGGGCATCATTCTCAAGCGTAATTTTGTGGAAGGCAGCGATGTAAAAGCCGGTCAGTCACTTTATCAGATTGACCCGGCGCCTTATCAGGCGACCTACGACAGTGCGAAAGGGGATTTAGCTCAGGCTCAGGCCAACGCGCAAATCGCCGCGCTGACCGTTAAACGCTATAAGCCGCTGATGGGTACCAGATATATCAGTCAGCAGGACTACGATAACGCCGTATCGACGCAGAGCCAGACCGCCGCAGCCGTACAGGTGGCAAAAGCCAGCGTAGAGACTGCCCGCATCAATCTGGCCTACACCAAAGTGATTTCGCCTATCAGCGGTCGCATTGGTAAATCTGCCGTGACCGAAGGCGCGCTGGTTCAGAGCGGCCAGACCACTGCTCTCGCCACAGTTCAGCAGCTTGATCCTATTTACGTCGACGTCACGCAATCGAGCGAAGATTTCATGCGTCTGCGTCAGGAGCTGAACTCTGGCAAGCTGCAGCAGGCCGACGGTAAGGCAAAAGTGAAACTGTTATTACCGGATGGTAGCGAATTCGCGCAAAGCGGAACATTGGAATTCTCCGATGTGACGGTGGACGAAACGACCGGTTCCATTACGCTGCGCGCCGTGTTCCCTAATCCGGATCATTCGCTGCTGCCCGGTATGTTTGTGCGCGCTCGCCTGGAAGAAGGCACCAATCCTTCCGCGCTGTTAGTGCCGCAGCAGGCCGTTACCCGCACGCCAACCGGCCAGGCTACGGCGATGGTCGTGGGCGCGGACAATAAAGTGGAATCCCGTAATTTGACCACGGAACAGGCAGTTGGCGACAAGTGGCTGGTTACGGCAGGTCTGAAAGAGGGCGACCGTGTCATCACCACCGGTGTACAGCGAGCCAAAGCGGGCGCCACTGTGACTCCGCAGGAAGTGAGTGCAGACGACGTGACCAAAACGCAGTCTGACCAACCGAAGTCTTAAACAGGAGCCGCTGATACATGGCTAAGTTCTTTATCGATCGCCCCATCTTCGCATGGGTCATCGCCATCATTATTATGCTGGTGGGCGTGCTGTCGATTCTAAAACTGCCGATTGAGCAATATCCTAATGTTGCGCCACCGGCCGTACAGATTCGCGCCACCTATCCGGGTGCCGATGCTAAAACGCTGCAGGACTCGGTAACGCAGGTTATCGAGCAGAACATGAACGGGATTGACGGCCTGATGTATATGTCGTCAAACAGCGATTCATCGGGCACGCTGCAGCTGACCCTGACCTTTGAGTCGGGTACCGATCCGGATATCGCGCAGGTTCAGGTGCAGAACAAACTGCAGCTGGCCACGCCGCTACTGCCGCAGGAAGTTCAGCAGCAGGGTATCCAGGTACAAAAATCCTCCAGCAGCTTCCTGATGGTGGCAGGTTTCGTCAACGAAGACGGCACCATGACGCAGAATGATATTGCGGACTACGTGGCGTCAAATATCAAGGATCCTATCAGCCGTACTACCGGCGTAGGCGATACCCAGATATTTGGTGCTCAGTATGCGATGCGTATCTGGATGGACCCGCACAAGCTGAATAACTATCAGCTGACGCCGGTTGACGTCATCAGCGCTATCACCGCGCAGAATGCCCAGGTGGCCGCCGGTCAGCTTGGCGGTTCGCCGCCGGTGCCGGGCCAGCAGCTTAACGCCTCTATCATTGCGCAGACCCGTCTGACCTCTACCGACGAGTTCGGCAAAATCCTGTTGAAAGTCAACACGGATGGTTCTCGCGTGCTGTTAAAAGACGTGGCGAAAATCGAGCTGGGCGGTGAAAACTACGAGGTTGTCGCGCGTTATAACGGCAAACCGGCCTCCGGTATCGGTATCAAACTGGCTACCGGCGCTAACGCGCTGGACACGGCGGCAGCGGTCAAAGCGGAGCTGGGCAAGCTGGAACCGTTCTTCCCGGCCGGCCTGAAAGTGGTTTATCCGTACGATACTACGCCGTTCGTTAAAATCTCCATCATGGAGGTGGTAAAAACCCTGATCGAAGCGATCGTGCTGGTCTTTATCGTCATGTATCTGTTCCTGCAGAACTTCCGCGCCACGCTGATCCCGACGATCGCTGTGCCGGTCGTATTGTTGGGGACCTTTGCCATTATCAGCGCCTTCGGCTATTCGATAAACACGCTAACGATGTTCGGGATGGTGCTCGCCATCGGCCTGCTGGTGGATGACGCCATCGTGGTGGTGGAGAACGTCGAACGCGTGATGGCGGAAGAAGGTCTGCCGCCTAAAGAGGCTACCCGCAAGTCCATGGGGCAGATCCAGGGCGCGCTGGTCGGTATTGCGCTGGTGCTGTCGGCAGTATTTATTCCGATGGCCTTCTTCGGCGGCTCTACCGGCGTTATCTATCGCCAGTTCTCCATCACGATTGTTTCCGCGATGGTGCTGTCGGTTATCGTAGCGCTGATCCTGACGCCTGCGCTGTGCGCAACGTTACTCAAGCCGATCAAGAAAGGCGACCACGGTAAAACCACCGGCTTTTTCGGCTGGTTTAACCGCATGTTCGACAAAAGTACCAACCACTATACCGACAGCGTTGGCCATATCATTCGCAGCACCGGCCGCTATCTGCTGATCTATCTGGTGATTGTGGTCGGCATGGCTTATATGTTCGTGAAGCTGCCAAGCGCCTTCCTGCCGGAAGAGGATCAGGGGCTGCTGCTGGCTCAGGCTTCGCTGCCTGCCGGCGCGACTCAGGGCCGTACGCAGAAGGTGCTGGACCAGGTAACGGACTACTTCCTGACCAAAGAGAAGGATAACGTGCGTTCGGTGTTTACCGTTAACGGCTTCGGTTTTGCAGGACGCGGCCAGAACACCGGTATCGCCTTCGTCAGCCTGAAGCCGTGGGACGAGCGCAGCGGGTCGGAAAACAAAGTGGAAGGCATTGCCGGTCGTGCCATGCAGGCTTTCGGCGCCATCAAAGATGCGATGGTGATCCCGTTTAACCTGCCGGCGATTATCGAACTCGGTAACGCCACCGGCTTTGACTTTGAGCTGATTGACCAGGGCAACCTGGGCCATGAAGCCCTGACCAATGCCCGTAACCAGCTGCTCGGCATGGCTGCCCAGCATCCGGATACGCTGGTAGGTATGCGTCCAAACGGTCTGGAAGATACGCCGCAGTACAAGCTGACTATCGACCAGGAGAAAGCGGAAGCGCTGGGCGTGTCTATTTCTGATATCAACACCACGCTGGGTGCGGCCTGGGGCGGCTCTTACGTCAATGACTTCATCGATCGCGGTCGTGTGAAGAAAGTTTACGTGATGGGACAAGCCGATGCTCGTATGCTGCCTGGCGATATCGATAAATGGTACGTGCGCGCCTCAAATGGCGAAATGGTGCCGTTCTCGTCCTTCGCCAGCGCGAAATGGCAGTACGGTTCACCACGTCTGGAACGCTATAACGGTCTGCCTTCTATGGAGATCCTGGGTCAGGCTGCGCCAGGCAAAAGTTCGGGCGACGCCATGAACCTGATGGAAGAGCTGGCTTCGAAGCTGCCGAAGGGCATTGGCTACGAGTGGACGGGCATGTCCTATCAGGAACGTCTCTCGGGTAACCAGGCGCCAGCGCTCTATGCTATCTCGCTGATCGTCGTGTTCCTGTGTCTGGCAGCGCTGTATGAGAGCTGGTCGATTCCGTTCTCGGTTATGCTGGTTGTGCCGCTGGGCGTTATCGGCGCCCTGCTGTTCACCACTATGCGCGGCCTGAGCAACGACGTGTACTTTGTGGTAGGCCTGTTGACCACCATCGGGCTGTCGGCGAAGAACGCCATTCTAATCGTCGAGTTCGCCAAAGATTTGATGGAGAAAGAAGGCAAAGGTCTGATAGAAGCGACGCTGGAAGCGGTACGTATGCGTCTTCGTCCTATTCTGATGACCTCGCTGGCCTTTATCCTGGGCGTACTGCCGCTGACCATCAGTACCGGCGCAGGCTCCGGCGCGCAGAACGCGGTAGGTACCGGCGTAATGGGCGGTATGGTAACGGCAACTATTCTGGCTATCTTCTTCGTGCCTGTGTTCTTCGTGGTGGTTCGCCGCCGCTTCAGCAAGCATAAAGAGGATCTGGAACCGCATCATACGGACCGTCCTCACTAAGGCATCCCGCTTGATCTTTAAGAGGCCGCTTTTGCGGCCTCTTTTTTCTTCAGGTGCCGGTAATGCCTGTTTTTGTGACCGTCTCTGGCAGCGCACGCGTCTTCTTCTTCCAATCATCTTCCCGCCATACTTTTTTGTTCTCTGTTTTCGTACCCTGCTACCTTGCTCCCTTATTCCCCTGCTCGCCTGCTCGCCTGCTCCCTTGCTCCTTTGCTCCTTTGCTCCCTTACTCCCTTGCTCCCCTGTTCCCCTGCTCTCCTACTCTCCTGCTCTCCTGCTCTCCTGCTCTCCTGCTCTCCTGCTCCCCTGTTCCAATGTTTTTCTGCTCCGGGGCTCTCTGTTTCTGTGTTCCGTTATCGTTGCTGGTCTGCGTGCCTCCTTTACGCTTGCATTTTAAAATCACGGCGCGCATAATTATTGTTATGTTATAACATACAAAATCAGGGGATTTTATGAAACAAGCAATCCATCCGGCTTACCGCACCGTCGCTTTTCACGACACCAGCGCCGACACCTTTTTTGTCGTCGGCTCTACCATTAAAACCGACCGCACAATCGAGCTGGACGGTAAAACGCTGCCTTATGTAACGCTGGACGTCTCTTCGGCTTCCCATGCTTACTACACCGGCAAACAAAAAGAGTTTGCCAAAGAAGGCAGCGCGCACCGCTTTAACCAGCGCTTTGGCCGCTTTTTTAGTAAGTAAGGAGTGAAAATGCAGGTGCTTAACTCGCTGGCTTCGGCCAGAAAACGCCATAAAGACTGCAAGATCGTGCGTCGTCACGGCCGGGTTTTTGTGATTTGCAAAAGCAATCCGCGCTTTAAAGCGGTTCAGGGCAAAAAGAAAAAGCGCTGAGGATATGCAAGCGGCATCAAAGCCGCTTTTGCCATAAAGAATATCGTGCGCGTTCTCTTCCGGTACCGTATCCACCACGTACTCTATTTCTGTCGATTAAATGCCGGGAAAAAGCAACCGGCATGAAGTCTGCTTTTGCCATAAAAAGCGTCTGAAGAATGCGATCCGCCAGAAGGCTGCTTATGCAATAAAAAGCGCTGAGGAATGCAGTCCACAAGAAGGCTACTTTTATCTGGTCAGGAGTATTTATTCAGGCGGGCCGGTTATCGGCCCGCTTTTTTATTTCATGCTGGCCAGCATCGCCGTTACGTTATGACGAAAAGCCGCTTCCAGAGAATCAGCCGCGCCACCTTTTTCCGTCAGCGCTTCCGGGTAGAGCTCGCCGCCGGGCCGGGCGCCGGTTGCCGAAGCGATCTGCTGCACCAGGCGAGGATCGGTCTGGTTTTCAATAAAGTAGCTGTGGATATGCTCCTTTTTCAGCTGGGTAATCAGCCCCGCCACGTCGGCAGCGTTGGCCTCAGATTCCGTAGAGAAGCCGACTGGCGACATAAAGGTTACGCCATAGCGCTGGCCAAAATAGCCGAAGGCATCGTGACTGGTCAGCACTTTACGTTTCGCCGCCGGGATGCCCGCAAACTGGTCAGCGGCCCATTCGTCCAGCTTTTGCAGTCGGGCAATATAGGCCGCGCCGCGCCGGCGGAAGTCGTTTGCATCCTGCGGATCGGCAGCAATCAATGCGTTCATCACGTTGCTGGCATAGATTTCGCCATTTTTCATGCTGTTCCAGGCATGCGGATCGGTAACCGTTTTCCCCTCCTCCTCCATAGTGCGCGTCGTAATGCCTGCTGAAGCGACAACGACATGGCCTTTGTATTCCGAGGCTGAGATCAGGCGGTCCATCCAGCCTTCCAGCCCCAGGCCGCTGACGAACACCACATCCGCTTTAGCCAGCGCCTGGCTGTCCTGCGGCGTCGGCTCAAAGCTGTGCGGATCGCCATTCGGCCCGACAAGGCTTTTTACCTCTACATGCTCGCCGCCGACCTGCTTAACGATATCGGCCAACACCGTGAAGCTGGCTACCGTCTCCAGCGTTTTCGCCATCGCCAGCGGCGTGGCACACAGGGCGGCCAGCGCCAGCATAAGGGGTAACTTTTTCATCTTTTTTCCTTATCAACAGTAAAAAAACGCGCGCGCAATATTCCGCCGCATGGCCCTACTAAAATCGAGATAAAGAACAGCAGCGCGGCACAGAGCACCACGGCGGGCCCGGCAGGCAGCGCCAGGTAGAATGAGGCCGACAGACCGCTGAAGCTGGCGATCAGCCCCAGTGTCATGGCGGTGCCAACCATGCCGGGCAGTTCTTTACGCCAGAAGCGGGATGCCGCTGCGGGCAGCATCATCAGCCCCACGCACATCAGCGTGCCGAGAACCTGAAAGCCTGCCACCAGGTTGGTCACAACCAGTATCAGAAAAAGCGCGTGTACCAGCAGTGCAGCCCAGCGGCTCTGCGCGCGTAAAAAAGCAGGGTCGAAGGCATCGATCACCAGCGGACGATAAATCAACGCCAGCGCCAGCAGCGTCACCGACGCTATCGCGCTGACCAGCAGAAGCGAGGGATTATCAACGGCCAGCAACGAGCCGAACAGTACATGCAGCAGATCGACGCTGGAGCCGCGCAGTGAAACCAGCGTCACGCCCAACGCCAGCGAGCCGAGATAAAAACCGGCAAAACTGGCGTCTTCACGCAGCGGCGTATAGCGGCTGACCGCGCCCGACAGCAGCGCTACCGACAGCCCGGCGATAATGCCGCCAATGCCCATTGCGACCAGCGAAAGGCCGGAAATCAAATAGCCGATAGCCGCGCCGGGCAGCACCGCATGGGAAAGCGCGTCGCCGACCAGGCTCATGCGACGCAGCAGCAAAAAGACGCCCAGCGGCGTGGCGCTGAGCGAAAGCGCAATGCAGGCAACCAGCGCGCGGCGCATAAAGGCGAATTCGATAAAAGGCTGTAAAAGCGTCATGCTGACTCCAACACGATCGGTTCCGGCGATTGCGTGATCCATTCCGCCTGAGTGGAGTCCAGCCGCAGGATCTGCGGGAAGGATCGCGTAACCATCGTCATATCGTGCAGCACCACGATCAGCGTGCAGCCAGCCCGATGCCGCGCCTGCAGCAGCGCCAGCAGCAGACTGGTCGTTGCCGTATCGATGCCGGTAAAAGGTTCATCAAGCAGCAGTAGCGAAGCATCCTGTACCAGTAGCCTGGCAAAAAGCACACGCTGCAGCTGTCCGCCAGAAAGCGTGCCGGGCTGCGCGGCGGCGAATTCAGCCATATTGACCTCTTCCAGCGCCGCCATAATCCGCTGCCTTTCAGGTCGACCGATAGCCCCAAACCAGCCGCAGCGTCGCCAGCAGCCCATCGCCACCAGATCGGCTACGCTGACAGGGAAATTTCTCTCAATTTCGGATTGCTGCGGTAACCATGCTGTATCCTGCGTCAGGCAGCTGAGTTGACCACTTACGGGCGGCAGCAGGCCCGCGAAGGTTTTTAGCAACGTGGATTTTCCACAGCCGTTTGCCCCCACCAGCGCGGTCATTGACCCCGGCTGGAACGTCCCGTTAAGGGACGGGGTAACGGCGCTCCCGCGATAGCCGACCCGGAGATCTGTTAGCGTAATCATGGGGATACCGCCCATCCGCTCAGCGCCAGCAAAGCCAGCACGGCGATCAGAGCAAAAAGTAAACGTGCTCGGGCTGATTGCATCAGTAATGTGGGACGAGAAGAAGCAGTAAAACTTAACATGGCAGCACTATAGTTACGTTATAACATAACAATAGCATATTACGATGATGGAAAGCGCGCTGAACTAAAATGTATCTTTTTATTTCCACAAAAAGTAATAAAAAGAGATGCGGTTATATAAAATTTCTTCACCTTAATCGGGTTTTTCTATCGCAGAAAGCGGGATCCTCTACTAAAATAATTAACAGTCAAATCATCAAGATAGTTTTTTCTCTTTTTAAGCGGCTTGATTATTTTAAAGCTAACAACAATTATCTGTATAAGCGTTTATTAACTCTGTGGAGAAAAAATGCGCAAACGTATTCCTGTCTCTTCAGCGCCTGATGAAGAAAATGAGTCCGAATGGATTAGCCTTATTCAGCGGATTATTCCCAAAATAGAAACCGAGTTAACTGGCTCACTGTTATGGTATTCACAAAATGCGCAATATGTTCCGGGAAGTGTGAAAATTATTTCAGTTGAACAAACGGCGCCGTCGGGTTACAAAATGACTTACAGTTTCTGCTGGAACGTTTTCAACGCCTGTCTTGATATCGATGCAGATGAAACGACCACCCAGTCAGTAAATTTTGAAAGCCAGCCCGATGCGCTGATATTTGATTTTATTGATACGGAACGCGCCGCAGCCGCGGATGAATTGTAATTTTTAGTAATAGTACTCAAAATACAATTTAAGAGAGTTATATTTATTAAAGCACTCGCACGAGATTCAATATCGCTTCCTGGCACCCCGCTCGCAGAAAGCCTGCGGTATACCATTTTTCACTGGCTATGGAGGGGAAAAAGATGGACGAATACTCACCGAAAAGGCATGATATTGCCCAGCTGAAATTTTTGTGTGAAAACCTGTATGATGAAAGTCTGGCCACGTTAGGCGATAGCCATCACGGCTGGGTTAACGATCCAACTTCAGCAATTAACCTGCAGCTTAATGACCTGATTGAGCATATTGCCGGGTTTACCATGAATTACAAAATTAAGCATATTGAAGACAGCGAGTTGATTAGTCAGATTGATGAATATCTTGACGATACCTTTATGCTTTTCAGCAACTACGGTATTAATGGCCAGGATCTTCAGCGCTGGCAGAAATCAGCGAAACGGCTGTTCAACGTTTTTACAGAGGAATGTGCTGTCGTTACCGCACAGACAAGCCATTCATTTTAGTAACCTTTATTTTTTCAATGGTTTAATAATGACAGATAAACTACTTACGAAAACTGATTATCTGATGCGTTTAAGACGATGCCGTTCAATTGACACGCTCGAACGCGTTATCGAAAAAAACAAATACGAATTATCTGATAATGAGCTGGCCGTATTTTATTCAGCGGCGGATCATCGGCTTGCCGAACTGACCATGAATAAGCTTTACGATAAAGTGCCGGTTTCTGTCTGGAAGTTTGTACGATAAGAGATGAAGCGGTGAGGGTTCCCCGGAGGAATTGGGTGGGGGCCCTGCCAGCTACATCCCGGCACACGCGTCACCTGCTGCGGCTGCTTCCTTCCGGATCTGACCGAGTTCACAAGTTAGCGTTGCGGGAGAACCAACCGGGCCCCCATTGATTGCCCCATGTAATGGAGCGAGGGCATTATCAATGAACCCCTGGGCAATTGCAAGCCCGCGCCCGACGACCGTTGTTTTCTTGCACAACATTGCCCTTTCCCCTGCTATTATCCGCCACATCCCTTCAGCTTAAGACCGCTTTCGATTACTTTATTTGCAGTAACGGGGAGCAGAGATGACTGAACAAGACACTTTTCCACGCCGTATCTGGCAAATTGTTGCCGCTATTCCCTACGGTAAGGTAACCACCTATGGCGATATTGCCCGGCTGGCGGGTTCGCCGCGCGCCGCGCGTCAGGTTGGCGGCGTATTAAAACGGCTACCGGCAGGCAGCAAGCTTCCATGGCACAGAGTCATTAACCGGTTGGGTGAGATTTCGTTGACGGGCGCCGATCTCGATCGCCAACGCCAGGCTTTATTGGCAGAGGGCGTAGAAGTGGATCATAACGGAAAAATTGCGCTGGAGCGCTACCGCTGGCAGGGATGAACCGCCCCCGTAAAGGGGCGGAAACCATTACAGTGAAGTTGGCGCAGGCACGGTTGAGGTCGGCGTCACCAGCGTAGGTGAAGTCGAGGGTACCGCCACAGGCGCGCGTTGAGCCGTCGGTAGGGCTTTCGCCGGCACGGCCTTCAGGTTAAGCGTCTGGTCTTTTGTACCGCCGCCGTTAATAACCGGCTTAATAGAATCGGCTATTAATACGACGTTGCGATCGACAATTACCGCTGCACTCAGCAGGATCCTGGCGTCAGGCTGAATGTCCGCCGGATTGAAAGGCAGGATAAATTTGAACGGCGCCTGTTTGCCATCGGTCAGCACTACGCGCTGTGAAATCACTTTTGCCGGTGCGTCTGACAGGGAAGCATCAGAAAGCATCACGGTTAATGAAGCATCAGGCGGCAGGCGCACGTTGGCCGGAAGCGTAATGGTTCCGCTAACGTGCGGCTGGCGCAGCGTATCTGCTTCCCCCGCGACTTTGGAAGCCAGCGTCGGCGTGGGGACATCTCTACCTTTATCAGCACATCCGGAAAGTGCGACCGCCAAAGCGGCGCCGGTCAATACAGGCCAAAGTTTCATTGATTTATTCTCCTTGCGATCAATGCGGGACATAAGGGACAGCAAGCCTGCCCCGTAAGCCTTAATTCTGGCACAGGTTATTGATTTTCGCCTGTAAGCCAAATAAGGAACGCGTGCGGAAGAATATTTTTCCCCGACGTTGACGGCAGCGGGTTCGGTTTCGCAAACTGAAAGGGAACCGACTATTGAGGAAGCCGCCATGAGTCAGGCACTGCACGAACTGTTAAATTTAATGAACCTGGAAAAGCTGGAAGAGGGCCTGTTTCGCGGCCAGAGCGAGGATCTCGGCCTGCGTCAGGTTTTTGGCGGTCAGGTGGTCGGCCAGGCGCTTTATGCCGCCAAGCAGACGGTCCCGGCGGAGCGCATTATCCATTCGTTCCACAGCTACTTTTTGCGGCCCGGCGACAGCCAGAAAGCCATTATTTACGACGTAGAAACCCTGCGCGACGGGCACAGCTTCAGCGCCCGCCGGGTCAGCGCCATCCAGAACGGCCAGCCTATTTTTTATATGACCGCCTCTTTCCAGGCGCCGGAAACAGGTTTTGAGCATCAGAAACCGATGCCGGACGTCGCTGGCCCGGAGTCCCTGACGACGGAAGGCGAAATCGCCAAACAGCTGTCGCATTTTATCCCTGAAAAGGCGCGTGAAAAGTTCCTGTCAGAAAAACCGTTTGAAATCCGCCCGGTTAAATTTCACAACCCGCTGAAAGGCCACGTTGATGAACCGGTGCGCCATGTCTGGCTGCGGGCTAACGGCCCCATGCCGGACGACAGGCGTATACACCAATACCTGCTGGGCTACGCCTCGGACTTTAACTTCCTGCCGGTCGCGCTCCAGCCGCACGGCAAAGGATTTCTGGAACCGGGAATGCAGGTCGCCACTATCGATCACTCGATGTGGTTTCACCGCCCTTTCGACCTGAATCAGTGGCTGCTTTATAGCGTGGAGAGCACGTCGGCATCCGGTGCCAGAGGCTTCGTACGCGGTGAGTTCTTTACTCAGGATGGGATACTGGTCGCTTCAACGGTGCAGGAAGGCGTGATGCGCCTGCGTCAGTAGCTGAAATAACAAACCCCGCAGAGCGCGGGGTTTGTTAGCGAGGGCGGCTCCTGCGAGTCGGCTTACTGGTTATAAGCGTTTTCGCCGTGGCTGTTCACATCCAGACCTTCACGTTCGTGATCCTCGGTTACGCGCAGGCCGACTGTCATATCCGCAACCTTAAAGGCGATAAAGGCGACCACGCCCGTCCAGACCACCGTAATGCCTACGCTATAGAGCTGCACCCAAATCTGATGCCCCATCGTTACGCCAGAGGCATAGCCGACGCCGCCCAGTGAAGAAGAAGCGAAAACGCCGGTCAGGATGCAGCCTACAATACCGCACACGCCGTGCACGCCGAACACGTCACAGGGATCGTCAACGCGCAGCCATCTTTTCAGCACGGTAACGCCCCACAGGCCCGCCAGACCGCCGATAATACCGATAACCAACGCGCCGCCGACGCCAACATAGCCACAGGCTGGCGTAATCGCCACCAGACCCGCGATCGCACCAGAGCAGACGCCCAGCAGCGAAGGCTTGCCGCGCAGCGCCCATTCGCCAAACGTCCAGCTCAGCATCGCGCCTGCGGTCGCCATAACGGTGTTCAGGAATGCCAGCGCCGCGATTTCGTTAGCCGCGCTCGCCGAACCGGCGTTAAAGCCGAACCAGCCGACATACAGGATCGCCGTGCCGGTGAAGACCATCGGCAGGTTGTGCGGTTTAAAGGCTTCTTTGCCAAAGCCCGCGCGTTTGCCGACCAGGTAAGCGCCGACCAGACCGGCAACGGCGGCGTTGATATGCACCACGGTGCCGCCGGCAAAGTCCAGCGCGCCGTCCTGCGCCAGCAGTCCACCGGACCAGACCATGTGCGCGATGGGCAGATAGGAGAAAGTGACCCAGATAGCCACAAAGATCAGCACCGCAGAGAAACGAATACGCTCGGCCAGCGCGCCAACGATCAGGCCGACGGTAATACAGGCAAATGAAGCCTGGAACGAAACGTGAATATACTGGTAGAAGGTTCCAACCAGCGCCGTCAGCTGAATGTTTTTCAACATCGCCATGCTGAAGTCGCCAAAGAAAGCGTTGCCCGTGCTGAAGGCCAGCGAATAGCCGTAGAGCATCCAGATAACGCACACCATTGCAAAGGTCACGGAAACCTGAGTCAGCATGGACAGGACGTTTTTGGCCCGGATCAGGCCGCCGTAGAAAAGCGCAATACCGGGTAGCGTCATAAACAGCACCAGCGCGGTGCAAATCATCATAAAGGCGTTATCGGCCTTGTCCGCCACGGCTGGCGGCGCCGCCATCGCAAGCGAGGGCAACAGGCTGAGGCTGGCGAGGCCGAAGGTAGTCATTTTTCTCATTTTATCCCATCCCATCACAATTCTTAGCCCCGAGATCAGAGTGCGGCTTCGTCCGCTTCGCCGGTGCGAATACGGATAACCCGCTGTAGTTCAGCGACAAAAATCTTACCGTCGCCAATTTTGCCGGTGTAGGCGGCCTTGCTGATAACGTCGACAACCTCGTCCAGCTGGTCGTCCGCTATCGCCACATCGATTTTAACTTTTGGCAGGAAGTTCACGCTGTATTCAGCGCCGCGATAAAGCTCGGCATGGCCTTTCTGGCGACCAAATCCCTTGACTTCGGTGACGGTCAGGCCCTGAATGCCAATGGCAGAAAGCGCCTCGCGCACGTCTTCTAATTTAAACGGTTTGATTACCACGGTAACCAGCTTCATACGATCCCCTCCAGCTAAAGAAAACGGTGATTCCGCCCTGCGTTAACCAAAGCAAAGGCTGTGCCATAAATCAGAAACGTGCATTTTAAAAGGCGCGGCGGCAGATATTGCGTACACGTGGCGGCCTGATGATGACATTAAGCATAGAGGGAAAAAGAAAACGCACCATTAAGGTGCGTTACGCGTCGAAATTGTGCATCGCCGCTGTTTTATCAGCCCGACCGCCTGCTTTTAGTGCAGCGAAGCGGTATTACGTTTCTTCCAGCTCCTCGCCCGCCAGCTGGAGCTGATACATCTGCCAGTAACGGCCCTGTTTCGCCAACAGCTGCTGATGGTTGCCCTGCTCTACCGCATGGCCTCTGTGCAGCACCAGAATGGTATCCGCATCGATAATAGTAGAGAGTCGGTGAGCGATAACCACCAGCGTGGTTTGCTGACGAACGGCCTTAAGCGCTTTCTGGATCGCCTGCTCCGTGCCGGAATCAATATTCGCCGTCGCTTCATCCAGGATCAGAATTTGCGGCGAGGCGACCAGCACGCGCGCCATCGCCAGCAGCTGCTTCTGACCCACGGAAAGATTGTTACCCTGTTCGCCCAGCCGCGTATAGATACCGTCGGAGAGCGAGCGCGCCAGTTCGGCAAGCTGAACGGTTTCCAGCGCGTGCCAGACCGCCTCTTCGCTTATCGAACGCCCCAGCGCCACGTTAGCGAAAAAGGTGTCGGCCAGCACCACCGGATCCTGCTGCACCATCGCCACGCCTTCGCGCAGCACGCCGTGGCTGAGCCCGGTCAGCGGCCTGCCGTCCAGGCGAATTTCACCCTGCTTCACCGGGTAGTAGCCCATCAGCAAGTTAGCGAGCGTGCTTTTCCCGCTGCCGGTATGGCCGACCAGCGCCACAAAGCTGCGCGAAGGCACGCTGAGGTTGATATCGTTGAGCACGTTGCGATCGTCGCGATAGGCGAAGCTCAGATGTTCAATCTCAATGCGCCCCGAGGCCAGCGGCCGACTATCCTGACCATAGTGCTGGCGAGGCGCGTCCATCAGTTCAAAAATGCGCTCGCCGGCCACTACCGCCTGTTGCAGCATCGACTGCTGGGTGGTCAGCTCAATCAGCGGCTCGTTTAGCCTGCCCAGGTAATTAATAAACGCGTAAAGCACGCCAACCTCGAAGCTGCCGCTGGAGGAGAAGCCAAACAGCAGCATCAGCCCGCACAGGATCATGGCGGAAAACAGGCTGAGCAGCGGCCGGAGCAGAAAGCCATCCAGCCGTAGCGTTTCCATTCTCGCCAGATAGTGCGAGCGGCTCGCTTCGCTCATCCGCTCACCAAAGCGCGCCTGCTGACGAAACTGCTGGATCACGCTCATGCCGCTGATCACTTCATTAAAGCCGTTGTTAATATCGGCCAGATAGCTACGCACTCGCCGTACGATAGGCGTACTGTAGCGCTGATAAATCAGCATCACGGTCAGTACGGCCGGAAAAATCATTATCGCCACCAGCGCCATGCGCCAGTCGAGACTGAACATCGCCACCAGCATGGCACCGATCAGCGCCGCGCTGCGCAGCACGGTGGCTACCACGGTGACGTAGAGATCGCGCACGACTTCGGTGTCATTGGTCACGCGTGAAATAATCTGGCCAACGGGCTGGGTATCAAAAGCGCTCAGCGGCTGGCGCAGCGCGGCGTCCATGACGTCCGTACGCAGCCGCTGCACTACGCCTACCGCCGCCTCGTTAAACAGCAGCGACTGCCAGTAGTGCAGCGCGGCGGCCAGGATTTGCAGCAGGAGAAAGCTGACGGCCAGCCCGGTGACCAGACCCAGCGGCATGGAATGCTTCGCCACCATGTTATCGATAAAATAGCTGACCAGCACCGGGCCGAGCACTTCCGCCACCGCCGCTATCCACAGCAATACTATCGCCAGGCCAAGCGATTTCCGCCACGGCGAACCGTAGCGCAGCAGGCGTTTCAGCGTGGGCCAGAGCTGATTAAGATTCGCCATGCGGTACCCCTTTCGCGATTTCGTCCTCGTCCAGCGCCGCTTCCAGCTGCTGATAACGATACATATCCTGATACCAGCCGTCCTGGGCAATCAACGCCTCATGCTGCCCGCGCTGGGCCACCGTGCCCTGCTGCATCACCAGGATTTCACTGGCTTCCGTCAGGGCGGACAAACGGTGCGCGCTGATAATCACGGTTCTTCCTGCGCCCCATTTTCTTAAATTATGCAGTATCTGGTGTTCGGTACGGCCGTCGACCGCCGACAGCGCATCGTCCAGGATCAGGATTTCCGCGTTCAGCAGCAACGCCCTGGCAATAGATATACGCTGTTTCTGTCCCCCGGAAAGCATCACCCCGCGCTCGCCGACTTCGGTATCGTAGCCCTGGGGCAGCCGCAGAATATCTTCATGTACGCAGGCAAGCCGCGCGGCGCGCTCAATATCGCTTTGCTGCGCCGTAGGTCGACCCAATGCGATATTGTTGGCGATGGTGTCGGAAAAAAGAAACGGCGTCTGGCTGACGACCGCCATGCGGCTTCGCCAGCTGTCCAGACGCAGCTGCGGCAGCGGAATACCGTGATAGCGGATGTCGCCCTGCGCAATATCGAAGTGCCGCTGGATCAGGCTTAACAGCGTGCTTTTCCCGGCGCCTGTCGGCCCGCACAGCCCCAGCATCTGGCCGGGCTTAAGGTTAACGTTGATATGGCGCAGCGAGGGCTGCTGCGCGCCAGGATAGCAAAATTCCCTGATAGCGATTTGCAGCTGGCCGCGATCTTCCGGCAGCGTTTTACTGCCGTCCTCTACCGCCGGCGCCTCTGCCAGCAGCGAGCGAATGCGGCTCCAGGCCGCGCTGCCGCGCTCGACGATATTGAACATCCAGGCCAGCGCCAGCATTGGCCAGATCATCAGGCCAAGGTACATGACAAAGCTGGTCAGCTGGCCCAGCGTCATCTGACCGTGCCAGACCAGCCAGCTGCCGCCGCCGATCGCCAGCAGGTTCGACAGCCCGATGGCAATATAAATAGTAGGATCGAAGCGGGCGTCAATCCGCGCCACGCGCAGGTTTTTTTGGCCCGTGTCGCGGGCGATATCGGCGAACTGTGCGGACTGATGGTCTTCCAGCCCAAAGGCTTTGATCATACGAATGCTGGTCAGGCTCTCCTGCGTTCTGTCGTTAAGCGACGAAAAGGCGGCCTGAGCATGCTTAAAACGATGATGGAGCTGGTCGCCGTAGCGTTTGATCACTATCGCCATGACCGGCATCGGCAGCAGCGCCAGCAGGGTCAGCTGCCAGCTAATCTGCGTGCTCATCACCACCAGCACCGCCAGCCCCATCACCAGCGAGTCAACCAGCGTCAGCACGCCTTCTCCGGCGGCAAACACCACGCGATCCACATCGTTGGTGGCGCGGGCGATCAAATCGCCGGTACGGTGACGCAGGTAAAATTCGGGATGCTGACGGCTGAGCTGACGATAGAAGTCCTGCCGCAGCTCGACGGCAAGCTGATAGGAGGCGCCGAAAAGCAGCACGCGCCAGACGTAGCGCAGCAGATAGACCACAATAGCCGTGAGCAGCATCACGCCCACCCACATCAGCAGGCGCGAAGCGCTCATCTGCTGATGGGAGACGCCGTCCACGATAGTACCGACAAGCTTCGGCGGCAGCAGCTGCAGCAGCGCAATGATAATCAGCAGAAAAACGGCGCCAAGATAGCGGCGCCATTCACGCATAAAGTACCAGCTCAACTGGCTGAAAAGTCGCACAATAAACGTCCTGGTCAGGTTCGGGCGAGCGCCGTGGTTCAGCGGCAGCGCCAATGTGTATTTATTTCTCTGGACCGCCGCCATCAGCGCGACCCGGCCGCGAATATAGCCTTCCTGTTCCGGCCATTTCAAGCGTTTCCGGCATGTCGGAGTAATGAGAGACGCGGCATCCGCCATAATTTACGGTGGCCTTGTTCCGCTATCGGGTGCCGTAAAAACAGCCTGGACCCTGTTTTATCTTTTGTATGCGCCTGCAGAAGAATAAATCTCCGTTGCCCCTGTAGTTTACAGGGAATAGCGTAAATAATTTTCCCGGAAATGCGTTACGTTCAGCCTGTTGTTACCTGAAGAAACAGCGTTTTGTTCACGAACCATTGGCACGCATGACCGTAACGACCCGAGCCGCCAGGGCGTTGCCGTCAGGTTTATAGCCATGTTGTCAGCTTCCGCGCGGGCAACACAACGCCGTGCCGGGCTTCGCCTGGCTAACCAACATGCGCGGCTCCTGCCCCTGTTTTTATGCCACGTCAGGCAGTACCATACGCCTCAACAGATTAATGAGGTAAAAAGTATGAAACGTGCAGTAGTGGTATTCAGCGGCGGACAGGATTCAACCACCTGTTTGATCCAGGCTTTGCAGCAGTATGACGAAGTGCACTGCCTGACCTTTGACTATGGTCAGCGGCATCGTGCAGAGATCGATATCGCTCGCGAGCTGGCGCAGTCGCTGGGCGCAAGAGCGCACAAAGTGCTGGACGTCACGCTGCTTAACGAGCTGGCCGTCAGCAGCCTGACCCGCGACAGCATCCCCGTTCCGGCCTGGGATCCCGACGCCAGCGGCCTGCCAAGCACTTTTGTGCCGGGACGTAATATCCTGTTCCTGACGCTGGCCTCGATTTATGCTTACCAGGTTGAGGCCGAAGCGGTAATTACCGGCGTTTGCGAAACCGACTTTTCCGGTTACCCGGACTGCCGCGACGAATTTGTTAAGGCGCTGAACCATGCCGTGGAGCTGGGTATGGCGCGTCCGGTTCGCTTTGAAACGCCGCTGATGTGGCTGAACAAAGCCGAAACCTGGGCGCTGGCGGACTACTGGCAGCAGCTGGCGCTGGTGCGCAACGACACGCTTACCTGCTATAACGGCATCAAGGGCGACGGCTGCGGCGAATGCGCTGCCTGCCATCTGCGCGCTAACGGCCTGCGCGATTACCAGATCAACAGCGCTACGGTAATGCAGGAAATGCAGCGCAAAACCGGGCTACGCTGACAGCATCTCTTCCAACCGCTGCTTCAGCTCGCCGACGATCGGCTGCGCTTTTTGCGTGCGCAGATCGATGCAGACAAAGGTCAGCGTCGCATCGGCTATTGCTTCCCCCTCCGGCAGCAGCGTGATGGTCTGGCCGATAACGCCGCTTTTCCCGCCCAGCTGCACCAGATGGCTGGCAATCGCCAGCTCGTCGCCCAGCACCGCCGGGCGACGGTAGTTAATGTTAATATTGACCACGATAAAAGCCAGCCGGTTATCATTCATCCAGCGAAAGGCGGCCAGTTTTTCCAGCCAGGCCCAGCGCGCCTCTTCCAGAAATTCTAAATAGCGCGCGTTGTTGACGTGTTGGTAAACATCCAAATGATAACCGCGAACCTTAATCGTAATCTGCATAATCTTCTCCCAAAAAAGGCCATACCGACTGGTATGACCTCTTTCAGCGTAGCAGCCCGTACGCCACGATGCGTGGGGCCGCAACGGCAAGTCGAGAAAGCGATCACAGTTTCAGTTTGGTCAGGTTCCTCTCTACCAGCGCATTACCAATACCGGGCACTTCTTTTAGCTGCTCTATCTGCGTAAAAGGGCCGTATTGCTCGCGATAGCTGATAATAGCCTGCGCCTTTTTTAGCCCTACGCCGTTCATTACGGCGCTCAGCTCTTCGGCCGTGGCGTGATTAATACTGACCGATTCGCTTTGCGGCGGTTTCTTTTCCTCGCTCGGCTGCGCGCTGGCCTGCGGCGCGCTGACGTTATCGATGGCCGGCCCGGCGTACAGCGGCGAAGCGCCGCCCAGCAGCAGGGTAAAACATAAAGCCTGTAAGGTTGTTTTCATGCTGTTCTCCTCCATGTGTTTGACAGCAACGTCAGGCTACGCCCAACCAACCGGCGCCACAAACGGCAGATGACAGAAATGGAAAAGGCCGCATAAGCGGCCTTTGGGTTTGCAATAATTTGCAGGATTTTTGCGAGGCTTATTGCGCCTGCGCGGCTGCGCCGTACTTTATCTTGCCTTCTTTGCGCAGGTTGCTCAGCAGCGCTTCGAAGGCGATCTGCGCATTGTTCTGCGTGATGCCCTGCACCATCGCTTTCTTCTGCGCTTCCGGCAGCGTGCCGCTGCGTACCTGATCCAGCGCCAGCAGCACAACGTTGCCCTGCCCGTCCTCGCTGATGCCGTACACAGGCTTGTCTTTGGTCGGCTGCGCCAGCGCGAAGGCGGACTGCGTTATCGCATCCTGACCGCTGCGCGTCAGCGTTTTCTGCTCGCTAAAGCTAAGATTAGCCGCCTTCATGGCATCCATACCCTTGCCCGCCTGCAGATCGGCCAGCAGTTTTTCCGCCTGGGCCTTCGCTTCCGCCTGCGCCTTCTGGTTTTTCAGCGTGGCTACGATTTCGGCACTGACCTCGGCCAGCGGCTTAACCGCTTCCGGCTTGTGGGCGGCGATACGCAGCACAAAAGCACGATCGCCATCAACCGTGATGATATCGGAGTTGCTGCCCGGCGCGCCGTTATCCCCCAGCAGACCACCGTTAAAGATCGCCTGCTCTACCGCTCTGAAATTCAGCTCGGCCGGTGGATTGTCGTGGCTGAACCAGTCCGTTTCCACCGCTTTTACGCCTGCCGCTTCTTCCGCGCTCGCCAGCGACTCGTTGTCGTTGCTGGCCGCGTCGCTCACTTTCTGCTGCAGCTTGTAATAAGCGTCGACGGCCGTTTCGTGTTTCACCTTAGCGGCGATGTCGTCGTGTACGGCCGCCAGCGGTTTGATCTGCTGCGGCTGAACGTCATCAAGACGAGCAACGATAAAGCCGACGGAGGATTTGATCACGCCCGACAGCTGACCTTTCTGCGTCAGGTTAGCGCTTTTCAGCTCGTCCGGCGTGGTATCCGGCTCCAGCCAGCCCATATCGCCGCCTTTACGGGCAGAGATAGGATCGATGGATTTCTCTTTCGCCAGCGCGGCAAAATCGCCACCTTTTTTCAGCGCGTCCAGAACCGCCTGCGCATCGGCTTCGGTTTTGGTTTGGATCACGCTGAAACGGCTGCGCTGCGGCTGGGTATAATCCTGCTGATGGCTGTCGTACCAGCTTTGAATATCGCTTTCGCTCGGTGCTTTCTGCAACGAGGCCGCATCCAGCTTGATATAGCTGACGCGGAACTGCTCCGGCGCCATAAAGCTGTTTTTATTCTGCTCGTAGTAGTTTTTGACTTCTTCGTCGCTGACGTTCTGCTTCGCTGCCAGCGCCGCGACGTTAATAGTCGCTTCACGCACCAGGCGCTCCTGAGAAACCAGCGCGGCCAGCGATTCAGTTTCGCCCGGCAGCATAAAGTCTGTGCGGGTCACCGCCGCAATCAGCTGCTGCGTGGTCAGCTGCTTGCGCAGCGCCTGAGCGTACTGATCGGCAGTGAGATTCATCTGGTTAATAATCGCCAGATAACGGGCGTTATCGAATTTGCCGTTAGTCTGGAAGGCCGGCTGGTTGAAAATAGCCTGCTTGATCTGATCGTCGCTAACCGCCAGCTGCAGATCTTTCGCATACTGATCCAGCAGCGCTTCATCTACCAGCTGAGAAAGCGCCTGCTGGCGGATCTGCTGAAGATAAGCGGGATTGCTGGCCAGCTGTGAGAACTGCTCGCCCAGCATTTCCTGCTGACGTGAACGTTCGTTGCTGAACGCTCTTTCCAACTGGGCGCGACTGATTTCCTGGCCATTGACCTTAGCTGCATAATCTCCATTGCCGCCGATCAGGTAGTTGCCCACCCCGGTCAGAACAAAAGAGAGGATGATCAGACCCAGTATAATTTTGAGCACGACATGGTTCGACGCCGCGCGTAAATTGTCCATCATGGTGTGACAACACTCCGCTGTATTATGAATGTAAACCCTTGCGCTTGCTTCCCACGTTCCCGGGGCGCTCCACGCCGCTGCGTATCAGGCTCTTGCGACCGTTGAAACAAAAAAGGCACATCATAGTGTGATGTGCCTCGTATGGTACATGAGAACGTCAGGACAGTCCTCATTCCACCGAAGAAATTGCTTGCCTGACGTTAATTAACCGCGTCTTTCAGCGCCTTACCGGCGCGGAATCCCGGGACTTTGCCCGCAGGAATAGTAATTTCTTTACCGGTTTGCGGGTTGCGTCCGGTACGCTCTGCGCGCTCACGCACGGAAAATGTGCCAAACCCTACCAGCGCCACTTCGTCGCCCGCTTTAAGAGAGTCGGTTACCGCTTCCATAAAAGCATCCAGCACGCGTCCCGCCGCTGCTTTAGAGATATCAGCGTTTGCAGCAATGTTGTCGATCAACTGTGACTTATTCACTCAATCATCCCCTCTTTATTATTTACTTCGCAAACGGGCTTCCCCCCGTTACGAGCACGCATCAATTATCGTTGTTTGTCGAGTCGTAAAAGCAGGGCCTGTTCAGACCTTCACCGGCTTAACAGCCCCCTAAATTAACGGCACAAAAAAAAGCTGGCAAGTACGAATTCGTCTGCCAGCTCTGGATTTAGGGTCTTTTTGTCTTATATCACTATTTCGCCGTGGCAACCTGCATGCCGTATGGGGCATTTTGCAGGGCCAGGGTCAGCACTTCTTCGATACGCTTAACCGGGTGGATATCCAGATCGGCAATCACGTTGTCCGGAATTTCTTCCAGATCGCGCTTGTTTTCATCCGGGATCAGCACGGTTTTGATGCCGCCGCGATGCGCTGCCAGCAGCTTCTCTTTCAGGCCGCCGATAGGCAGAACCTGGCCGCGAAGCGTGATCTCGCCGGTCATCGCCACGTCGGCGCGCACCGGGTTACCGGTCAGACAGGAAACCAGCGCCGTACACATAGCGATACCCGCACTTGGGCCATCTTTCGGCGTGGCGCCTTCCGGCACGTGCACGTGGATGTCGCGTTTTTCGTAGAAGTCGCCGTTAATGCCCAGCTTCTCTGCACGCGCGCGTACCACGGTCAGTGCCGCCTGGATGGACTCCTGCATCACCTCGCCCAGCGAGCCGGTATAGGTCAGCTTGCCTTTGCCCGGCACGCACGCGGTTTCGATGGTCAGCAGATCGCCGCCCACTTCCGTCCATGCCAGACCCGTAACCTGTCCTACGCGGTTTTCGCTGTCGGCGCGGCCATAGTCGAAACGCTGCACGCCCAGGAAATCCTTCAGGTTATCGGCATTGATTTCGATATGGGTAACGCTCTTATCCATCAGCAGCGTTTTCACTGCTTTACGGCACAGCTTAGACAGCTCACGCTCAAGGCTACGCACGCCCGCTTCACGGGTGTAATAACGAATGATACCCACGATGGCGCTGTCGTCTACGGTCAGCTCGCTCGCTTTCAGGGCGTTACGCTCAATCTGCTTCGGCAGCAGGTGCTGTTTGGCAATATTAAGCTTTTCGTCCTCGGTATAGCCCGACAGACGGATCACTTCCATACGGTCCAGCAGCGGTGCCGGAATGTTCATGGAGTTAGACGTCGCTACAAACATCACGTCGGAAAGGTCGTAATCGACTTCCAGATAGTGATCGTTAAAAGCGATGTTCTGCTCGGGATCCAATACCTCCAGCAGGGCCGATGCCGGGTCGCCGCGCATGTCCGAGGACATTTTGTCGATCTCATCCAGCAGGAACAGCGGGTTCTTCACGCCAACCTTTGCCATTTTCTGGATCAGCTTGCCCGGCATAGAACCAATATAGGTACGACGGTGCCCACGGATTTCCGCTTCGTCGCGCACGCCGCCCAGCGCCATACGGACATATTTACGGCCGGTCGCCTTAGCGATCGACTGGCCCAGCGAGGTTTTACCCACGCCCGGCGGTCCCACCAGGCACAGGATCGGCCCTTTGATTTTGCTGACGCGGCTCTGCACCGCTAAATATTCCAGGATACGGTCTTTCACGCGCTCCAGGCCAAAGTGATCGGTATCCAGCGTTTCCTGCGCCTTCACCAGATCTTTCTTCACCTTGCTGCGCGCGTTCCACGGCACCTGGACCATCCAGTCGATATAGCCGCGCACCACCGTTGCTTCCGCCGACATTGGCGACATCATCTTCAGCTTCTGCAGCTCGGCTTCGGTTTTATCGCGCGCCTCTTTTGGCATTTTCGCCGCGTCGATTTTGCGCTTCAGCGCTTCGTTTTCGTCCGGCGCGTCGTCCATTTCGCCCAGTTCTTTCTGAATCGCCTTCATCTGCTCATTCAGATAGTACTCGCGCTGGCTCTTTTCCATCTGCTTTTTCACGCGGTTACGAATGCGTTTTTCCACCTGCAGCAGATCGATTTCCGACTCCATCATCGCCATCAGATATTCCAGACGTTCATTGACGTCGGACATCTCCAGCACGGACTGTTTGTCGGCCAGCTTCAGCGGCATATGGGCCGCGACGGTATCCGCAAGACGCGCGGCGTCTTCAATGCTGTTCAGCGAGGTCAGCACTTCCGGCGGGATTTTCTTGTTCAGTTTGATATAGCCTTCAAACTGGTTAATCGCCGTGCGGACCAGCACTTCCTGCTCGCGTTCGTCAATTTCAGGCGAAACCAGATATTCCGCCTGAGCCGTAAAATGGTCACCGTTATCGGCGAGCGTAGTGATATGCGCGCGCTGCAGCCCTTCGACCAGCACTTTTACCGTGCCGTCAGGCAGCTTCAGCATCTGTAAAATTGACGCTACGGTCCCTACAGAGAAGAGATCGTTAATGCCAGGTTCATCCGTTGAAGCCTCTTTCTGTGCGACCAGCATGATCTTTTTGTCATGATCCATGGCGGCTTCAAGGCAGCGAATCGATTTTTCACGGCCTACAAACAACGGAATTACCATGTGCGGATAAACCACTACGTCACGCAACGGCAACACAGGGATTTCAATGCGTTCAGAACGCTCAGGATTCATAGAGCTCTCTCTTAGTTTAATTTCCGCCAGGGTGAGGGGAACCGCAATCGTCAGGCATGCAGTTTTACCCACAGGTAGTTGAGTATATGGGGATGAATGTAAGACATTCAACGTTATGTGCGAGAGAAAAGTAAATGGGGGAAAAATTTCCCCCATTTGCGCTAACCGGTTGGAAAGATGTGGTTATTTATTCGCCAGATGCCTGCTGCGCCTCGCCCTTGCCGTAAATCAGCATCGGATCCGATTCGCCCGCGATAACCGACTCGTCGATCACCACTTTTTCCACGTCGTCCATCGACGGCAGGTCGTACATCGTGTCCAGCAGCGCGCCCTCCACGATTGAGCGCAGCCCGCGCGCCCCGGTTTTGCGCGACATCGCCTTGCCCGCTATCGCCTTCAGCGCCTCTTCGCGGAACTCCAGCTCCACCCCTTCCAGGCTGAACAGCGCCTGATACTGCTTGGTCAGCGCGTTCTTCGGCTCGCACAGGATCTGGATCAGCGCTTCCTCGCTCAGCTCGGTCAGCGTCGCCACCACCGGCAGACGGCCGATAAACTCCGGGATCAGACCGAACTTAATCAGGTCCTCCGGCTCCACCTGCGCCAGCAGCTCGCCCTCCGTCGCCTTCTCCGCCTTGCCTTTTACCGTCGCGCCGAAGCCGATGCCCGAGCCGGTATCCACGCGCTGCGAGATCACCTTGTCCAGCCCGGCAAACGCGCCGCCGCAGATAAACAGGATTTTCGAGGTGTCCACCTGCAGAAACTCCTGCTGCGGATGCTTGCGCCCGCCCTGCGGCGGCACCGCGGCGACCGTGCCCTCAATCAGCTTCAGCAGCGCCTGCTGCACGCCCTCGCCCGACACGTCGCGCGTGATGGACGGGTTGTCCGACTTGCGGGAAATCTTGTCGATTTCATCGATGTAAACGATGCCGCGCTGCGCTTTCTGCACGTCGTAGTCGCACTTCTGCAGCAGCTTCTGGATGATGTTTTCCACGTCCTCGCCCACGTAGCCCGCTTCGGTCAGCGTGGTGGCGTCGGCCATGGTAAACGGCACGTCCAGCAGGCGCGCCAGCGTTTCCGCCAGCAGCGTCTTGCCGCTGCCGGTCGGGCCAATCAGCAGGATGTTGCTTTTGCCCAGCTCGATGCCGTTGCTGGTGTCGCCGTTGCGCAGGCGCTTGTAGTGGTTGTAGACCGCCACCGCCAGCACCTTCTTCGCCCGCTCCTGGCCGATAACGTAGTCGTCCAGATGCTCGCGGATTTCGTGCGGCGTCGGCAGCGAACTGCGCTCGCGGTGATGGGGCGCAACTTCTTTGATCTCTTCGCGAATAATGTCGTTACATAAATCGACGCATTCGTCGCAGATATAGACTGACGGGCCGGCAATCAGCTTGCGGACTTCATGCTGGCTTTTGCCGCAAAAAGAGCAGTACAGCAGCTTCCCTGAACCGTCTTTGCGCTTATCTGTCATCAGTTAACCTCATGGCTTATCAGCGGCCCTTACAGGCTGTGTTCATTAATGGACCAGATCCTAATATAGCGCATTTCAGGGGCGTTTTGGCAGCAAAACCGGGACGCGCTGCGCCTGTCAGCCGCCGTGATTTTTTATCAGTATCCGGTAAGGCAGCGGGCGCCAGGTGATGAAAAGTAACGGGAACAGCTAATAAGCCGCTGTTTTGGCAGGCAATCATTCAGCGCCGCCACAGTTGATTTAGCTGTTGAATGGATTATGCTAAACTCTTGTCACTTATACAGATCGTTTCCTATGGAGTCTAAATAATGTCTCAGGAGCCAAAGAAAGAGAGCCCGGAAGAGAAATCCTCTCTGGCGCTTAACAAGTTACTGCAAGCCCGATCTGTGATCATTTCTGGCGAAATCGATCAGACGCTGGCGGAGAAAGTTACCGCCCAGCTGCTGATCCTGCAGGAAATGGGCGATGAGCCGATCAAGCTGTTTATCAACAGTCAGGGCGGCCACGTCGAAGCTGGCGATACCATTCACGATATGATCAAGTTCGTGAAGCCGAAGGTACAGGTTATCGGCACCGGCTGGGTAGCCAGCGCGGGCATCACCATTTTCCTGGCGGCGGAGAAAGAAGATCGCTATACGCTGCCTAATACCCGCTTTATGATCCACCAGCCGCTGGGCGGCGTGCGCGGCAAGGTTTCCGATATCGAAATCGAAGCCAACGAGCTGCTGCGCGCGCGCGACCGTATCAACCGGCTGATCAGCAAAGCAACCGGCCAGCCGCTGGAAAAAGTGGAACAGGATACGGACAGCAACTACTGGATGGGTCCACAGCAGGCGATTGAATACGGCATCGCCAGCCATCTGATCACCCACTGGGACGAGCTGAAAGGTTAATCCCTTTTCCTTCCTTCTGAAGCCTCCTTAACCGGAGGCTGAGGTTGCTGACAAACTCCTGCCCTTTCATTAAGTCGCGTTCGGGCCGGAGAATAACACCAGAGGCAGATCGGAACACGGACACGCCGTAGATCCGTCCGTGGAGGCTCGGTTGGCACGTCCATGCGCCAAACGGTCCGTTTGTCCGCTCAGCCTCTGCTGCTACGAAGCTGATGTTTCGCTGTAAAAAACCATTTCGTACAGACCCTTTAATTTTCAGCAGCCTGAAGCCTCCTTAACCGGAGGCTTTTTTTATTCTGCCTCACTGCCAAATCATAAGTAAAACTAAGCATTATCCGAATCTCCCGCCCAGGAATATGTACCAGCCATAACTCCGTGTATATTCCTTGCCGTTTATGGTTAAGGAAAAGAAAATGATCCGTAAAGAAATCTACAATCTGCAGATTGTCAGGGGGCTGGCCGCGCTGTGCGTGGTGCTGGAGCATCTCTCACCCCGCGCCGTTGCTCACTTCTTCAGTGCAGGACAGGTTGGCGTATCGATGTTCTTCTTCCTGAGCGGCTATATTATGATGCACACCTTCAGAGAGGATCAGTCAGCGGGCGCCTTTATTAAAAACAGAATAAAAAGGATCTATCCCGCCTACCTCATCCTCTCCATTCCCCTTATCTTATATACGCTCCACAAGACCGGCTCATTAACTTATCTTCTGCATAATCTCTTTCTCATCCCCTGGACGGAGTGGGACAGAGAGGCGTTGCCCTATAACTGGTCGGAATCGATGGCGAATCCGGCGGCCTGGACGCTGGTCTACGAGTTCTATTTTTATCTGCTGCTTTGCGTAGGCAAAACGTTGCTGAATAAAAAAGCCTTTGTTTTCTCCTTTACCACCGTAGCGATGCTCGCCATTCTTATTGCGACCAACATGACCTGGGGTAATGACGGCTATCTGGGCTGGCACGGCGTTACGTTCAAATCCGTGGCGGGCAACCTTGCGCTGCTGTCGTTTATCGTCGGCATGTGCGGACGGCAGCTGGGTTTCCACCACGTGAAAAAAAATCCCGCCGTATTTTTGCTGATCCCTGTCGCTATGCTGCTGCTGTGGCTGATGGCCAGACAGGGCGTAACCAATCTGCAAATCCGCGATCTGCTGGGGTCATGCCTGCCTTCCTGGACCTTTGTGCTGCTGATGGCCAACATGGAGGATTTTAAAGGCTTTGCCTACGATAAACTTCACGCTATCGGCATGTACTCTTATTCGCTCTATCTTTTCCATGCCAACTTTTATACCGCGAAGTGGATTGTCTTTAATAATCTTGCCCGTGTCGGCCTGGACTCTTCCCCGATCAAGGTGGCGGTTCTGCTGCTGTTTATCGCGCTGTCGCTGTTTATTTCAAAACATCTCTACCATTTGATTGAAAGAGGCGGCGCGTGGAAGATGCTGCGGGGCCGTAGCGTCAGAGCAGGCTGAGGGCACGACAGGCAGCAGGCTCCACGTCTGGCTTTTCAGGCGGTCAATGGCTGAAAGATCGGGCCGATAAAAAAAAGAGAGCCGGAAGGCTCTCTTTTTCAGGGGGGCAGGTCGTACAGAGAACTATTCGCCGGACGCCTGCTGCGCCTCGCCCTTGCCGTAAATCAGCATCGGATCCGATTCGCCCGCGATAACCGACTCGTCGATCACCACTTTTTCCACGTCGTCCATCGACGGCAGGTCGTACATCGTGTCCAGCAGCGCGCCCTCCACGATTGAGCGCAGCCCGCGCGCCCCGGTTTTGCGCGACATCGCCTTGCCCGCTATCGCCTTCAGCGCCTCTTCGCGGAACTCCAGCTCCACCCCTTCCAGGCTGAACAGCGCCTGATACTGCTTGGTCAGCGCGTTCTTCGGCTCGCACAGGATCTGGATCAGCGCTTCCTCGCTCAGCTCGGTCAGCGTCGCCACCACCGGCAGACGACCGATAAACTCCGGGATCAGACCGAACTTAATCAGGTCCTCCGGCTCCACCTGCGCCAGCAGCTCGCCTTCCGTCGCCTTCTCCGCCTTGCCTTTTACCGTCGCGCCAAAGCCGATGCCCGAGCCGGTATCCACGCGCTGCGAGATAACCTTGTCCAGCCCGGCAAACGCGCCGCCGCAGATAAACAGGATTTTCGAGGTGTCCACCTGCAGAAACTCCTGCTGCGGATGCTTGCGCCCGCCCTGCGGCGGCACCGCGGCGACCGTGCCCTCAATCAGCTTCAGCAGCGCCTGCTGCACGCCCTCGCCCGACACGTCGCGCGTGATGGACGGGTTGTCCGACTTGCGGGAAATCTTGTCGATTTCATCGATGTAAACGATGCCGCGCTGCGCTTTCTGCACGTCGTAGTCGCACTTCTGCAGCAGCTTCTGGATGATGTTTTCCACGTCCTCGCCCACGTAGCCCGCTTCGGTCAGCGTGGTGGCGTCGGCCATGGTAAACGGCACGTCCAGCAGGCGCGCCAGCGTTTCCGCCAGCAGCGTCTTGCCGCTGCCGGTCGGGCCAATCAGCAGGATGTTGCTTTTGCCCAGCTCGATGCCGTTGCTGGTGTCGCCGTTGCGCAGGCGCTTGTAGTGGTTGTAGACCGCCACCGCCAGCACCTTCTTCGCCCGCTCCTGGCCGATAACGTAGTCGTCCAGATGCTCGCGGATTTCGTGCGGCGTCGGCAGCGAACTGCGCTCGCGGTGGGGCGCGACTTCTTTGATCTCTTCGCGAATGATGTCGTTACATAAATCGACGCATTCGTCGCAGACATACACTGACGGGCCGGCAATCAGCTTGCGGACTTCATGCTGGCTCTTGCCGCAAAAAGAGCAGTACAGCAGCTTCCCTGAACCGTCTTTGCGCTTATCTGTCATTAACTTGCCCCTCTTGTTTAACGCTGACGGCCCGGGCCGTCAGTCTGCCTTTATGACGGCAGCAATCTCTTTTACCAACCAGCGCCGCTTAACCGCGCTGGTTCAAAATGGCGTCGACCAGACCGTACTCCACCGACTCGCTGGCAGAAAGGAAACGATCGCGCTGGGTGTCGCGCTCGATGGTTTCGACGCTCTGACCGGTATGTTTGGCCATCAGCTCATTCATCATCTGCTTGGTTTTGATAATTTCACGCGCGTGAATATCGATATCCGACGCCTGACCCTGGAAGCCACCCAGCGGCTGGTGGATCATCACGCGGGAATGCGGCAGGCAGTAGCGTTTGCCTTTCGCGCCGGCGGTCAACAGGAAAGAACCCATTGAGCAGGCCTGGCCCATACAGATGGTGCTGACGTCAGGTTTGATAAATTGCATGGTGTCGTAAATAGACATGCCCGCGGTAATTACGCCACCAGGAGAGTTAATATAAAGGTGGATATCTTTTTCCGGGTTTTCTGCTTCCAGAAACAGCATCTGCGCGACGATCAGGTTCGCCATATGATCCTCGACCTGGCCGGTCAGGAAGATAATGCGCTCCTTCAGCAGGCGGGAAAAGATGTCGTAAGAACGCTCTCCGCGAGAAGTTTGTTCAACCACCATTGGCACTAAAGCCATATGAGGTGCTGTTTGTTCACGTTCGCCACTGTATGACATTACCGTCTCCTGGATTTTTCATTTGGCCACACTACCAATTCTACTTGAGAGCGTTCCGGAACACTATGTCCCCAACTTTATTCACCCGAAAGCTATCGGCGATCCTAAAGCCTTACCGTAACTTTACTATCTGGGGATACACCCCCGCTAATTCAAGCATAACAACGTTTTCAGGCGGCTGCTAACCAGGAAAAGTAGCATAGTCGATAATTTGCCGCTTTAATGAGCGAATAAGGCCCATAATGTCACGCCATCCGGCGGATAAAAGAAAAAAGCCCGCGGTCATGATGACCGCGGGCTTTAATTTATCCTGAAAAATCAGACGATCAGGCCGTTTGGGTCTGGTTCATCAGTTCCTGGAAGTTTGTCGCTTTTTCGGTCACTTTGGCTTTTTCCAGCACGGCTTCCACCGCCTGTTCTTCCAGCGCGACGTTGCGCATGTTGTTCATCAGCTCGTTATTTTTGCTGTAGAACTCGATCACTTCAGCCGGATCTTCGTAGGCAGACGCCATCTCTTCGATCAGGGTCTTCACGCGATCTTCATCCGCTTTCAGCTCGTGGCTGCGGATAACTTCGCCCAGCAGCAGACCAACCACCACGCGGCGCTTAGCCTGCTCTTCGAACAGTTCGCGAGGCAGCTCAAGAGCCTGCTTCTCGTTACCGCCGAAGCGCTGTGCAGCCTGACGCTTCAGCACGTCGATTTCGCTGTCGATCAGGGCAGCCGGCACCTCGATTTCGTTAGCGCTGACCAGGCCGTCGATAGCCTGAGTCTTCACACGGTTACGCACGGCGCCTTTCAGCTCGCGCTCCATGTTTTTACGCACTTCGGTACGCAGACCCGCTACGGAGCCATCTTCCACGCCGAAACGCTTGATGAACTCTTCGGTGAATTCCGGCAGCTCGCGCTCTTCAACTTTCTTCAGCACGATCTCGAACTTCGCCGCTTTCCCTTTCAGGTTTTCAGCGTGGTAGTCTTCCGGGAAGTTCACGTCGATAGTGAAGGTTTCGCCCGCTTTGTGGCCAACCACACCGTCTTCAAAGCCTGGGATCATACGACCCTGGCCCATCGCCAGTACGAAGTCGGACGCTTTGCCGCCTTCGAACTCTTCGCCGTCTACAGAGCCGGAGAAGTCGATGGTCACGCGATCTTCAGCTGCCGCTGCGCGATCGGTTTCTTTCCAGGTCGCCTGCTGCTTGCGCAGGGTATCCAGCATGGCATCGACGTCTTCGTCGGTCACGGAAACAACCGGTTTTTCAACTTCGATTGCTTCCAGGCCTTTCAGCTCGACTTCCGGATAGACTTCGAACTCTACGGAGAAAGTGAAGTCTTCGCCGGTTTTGTATTCGCCCGGCACGTAATTTGGCGCGCCAGCCGGATTGATTTTCTCTTTGATGATCGCATCAACAAAGTTGCGCTGCATCAGATCGCCCAGCACGTCCTGACGAACAGACGCGCCGTAACGCTGTGCAACCACGGTCATCGGCACTTTCCCTTTACGGAAACCGTCGATACGCACTTTTTTCGCTACGCTGACCAGCTCATTTTTCACCGCGTTTTCGATCACATCTTTAGCAACGGTAATCGTAACGCGACGGCCCAGGCCCTGAGTTGTTTCTACTGAAACTTGCATCTTATTACCTCAAAAAATCACGTGCTCGGTCAACTTCAGACTCGCTCTACCCGTCAGGGCAAAGTAAGACTAAGAACCGGGACGGCCTCTGATGTCAGAACCGCATTCCCTGTTGTCAGAAGCGTCCCGAAGACATTCGGAAAAACAGACGCAGCATTATAGCGGCAACGGCAAAGCGAGTCGAGGCTGCAACGCGCCGCCATTTTGTTAAGGTTCACGCTTTTTGCATCTGAAAGGAGTAAAAGAAAGGGTTAACGCGGTTTTTTCGACCAGAAACAACAAAGCGGCCCGCAGGCCGCTTCAGATTTTCAGAGATTGCCTCAGGCCAGCGTACCGGCACCGCGACAGTTGGGCGAAGCCGGAACCGTGTCCTGTAACCCTACCCACTCTTTTTCGGTATAGGTATGCAGCGCCAGCGCGTGAACGCTTCCCGCCAGCTCGTCGGCCAGCACGCCATAAATGGCGCGATGCCGCATCAGAAAGCGCTGGTTAAGAAAGCTGTCGCTGACGATAACTATCTTGAAGTGACTTTCCGCCCCTGCAGGCACATTGTGACGATAGCTTTCGTCATGAACCTCCAGGTGCACGGGTGTAAATGCCGTTCTCAACTTTTCTTCTATTTGTTCGCGGATCATAACCACACTCCTCTACGACCTGATGCGCCCCATCTTATTCAATATTAGCCGGATTTCGCCGCCTGCCGATCCGTTTACGGAAAAATATCCGCCGTTCAGGCGCGCTACTGTGCATTTTCCCGCTGGCGGCTGCAACTGTCCGCGCCCAGAAAGCGCGTCCGACCGCCCGGGTGAAAAGATAAGGTAATGAATTTGCGCGTCGCCGGGGCTTCCTCTTGCTACAGGCAATGTTATGATGACCTCGGTTTTGTCCGGACTACACCCCATAAAATCGAGAACATAAGCATGCTAAAAAAATTATTCTTCCCTCTGCTGGCGGTATTTATGCTGGCCGGCTGCGCCACCAACAGCACTACGCTGAACGTTTCGCCAGTCATCAAACTGCCGCAGCAGGATCCGAGCCTGATGGGCGTCACCGTCAGCATTAACGGTGCCGATCAGCGTAGCGATAAAGCGCTCGCCAAAGTGAACCGCGACGGCCAGCTGGTCACGCTGACCCCGTCCCGCGATCTGCGTTTCCTGCTTCAGGAAGTGCTGGAGAAACAAATGGGCGCGCGCGGCTATATGATCGGCCCGAACGGCGCGGTTGATTTGCAGATCGTGGTGAACAACCTTTATTCAGACGTTACCCAGGGCAACGTGCGCTACAGCATTACCACCAAGGCCGATATCTCTATTATTGCTACCGCAAAAAACGGCAACAAGCAGGTGAAAAACTACCGTCAGACCTACAGCGTCGAAGGCGCGTTTAACGCCACCAACGATAAGATCACCAACGCGGTCAACGCGACGCTGGGCGACGTCATCGACGATATGGCGCAGGACACCAGCATTCACGAGTTTATCAAGCAAAACGCCCGTTAATATAGCCTTGCCCGCCGCGCTGGCGGGCACTGTTTAAGGTTTGTATGCCCAGTCACTATCTGCAAATTTTCACCCGTCGTAACGCCGCCCTTCTGCTTCTGCTCGGTTTCTCCTCCGGTTTGCCGCTGGCGCTGACGTCCGGCACGTTACAGGCCTGGATGGCCGTAGAAAATGTCGATATTAAAACCATCGGCTTTTTTTCGCTGGTTGGGCAGGCGTACGTCTTTAAGTTTCTCTGGTCGCCGCTGATGGACCGCTATACGCCGCCGTTTTTAGGACGTCGGCGCGGCTGGCTGTTGGTGACCCAGCTGCTGCTGATCGTCGCTATTGCGCTGATGGGCTTTATGCAGCCGTCACGCGATCTGACGCTGCTCGCCTCGCTGGCGGTGCTGGTCGCCTTCTGTTCCGCCTCGCAGGATATTGTTTTTGACGCCTGGAAAACGGATATCCTGCCTGCCGAAGAGCGCGGCAGCGGCGCGGCAATCAGCGTGTTCGGCTACCGGCTGGCGATGCTGGTTTCCGGCGGGCTGGCGCTCTGGCTGGCCGACCGTTATCTGGGCTGGCAGGCCATCTGGTGGCTGATGGCCGCGATGATGGTGCCGGGCGTGATCGCCACGCTGCTGGCGAAGGAACCGGATGAGGCAATTGTTCAGCCGCGCTCGCTGGAAGAAGCGGTGATTGCGCCGCTGCGCGATTTTTTCACCCGTAATAACGCCTGGCTGATCCTGTCGCTGATTGTCCTTTATAAGCTTGGCGACGCCTTTGCCGCCAGCCTGACCACTATCTTCCTTATTCGCGGCGTGGGCTTTGACGCAGGCGACGTGGGGCTGGTGAACAAAACGCTTGGTCTGTTCGCCACGATTATCGGCGCGCTGTTCGGCGGCGTACTGATGCAGCGGCTGAGCCTTTATCGCGCGCTGATGCTGTTTGGCATCCTACAGGCGCTGTCAAACCTGGCTTACTGGCTGCTGTCGGTGACCGACAAACACCTTTACAGCATGGCGGCGGCCGTCTTTGCAGAGAATCTGTGCGGCGGTATGGGCACGGCGGCCTTTGTGGCGCTGCTGATGACGCTGTGCAACAAGTCGTTTTCCGCCACGCAGTTCGCGCTGCTTTCTGCCCTGTCCGCCGTCGGTCGCGTCTATGTCGGGCCGGTCGCGGGCTGGTTTGTGGCAGGCTGGGGCTGGCCCGCGTTTTACGCCTTTTCCGTCGCGGCGGCGCTGCCGGGGCTGGTGTTGCTGGCGGGCTGTAAGCGCACGCTGGACAGGGCAGAGAAAACGCGCGAGTTCGCTCCCCGCGATCGTTGGCCACAGGCCTACAGCTGGGCTATCCGTCTGCTGCTGTTGGGCTGCGCGCTGGCGGGGATTGCGCTGGCGCTGCTGGCACTGGATGCCCTGGGCGTGGCGCATATCGACCATTTACTCGCAACGCTGTTTGGCGGTGCGGCGCTGCTGGGGTTGGCGGGCGTGATGCTGGGTTCGCTGCTCGATTATCTGGCGCAGCGCAGCGCGCAGGACTAAGGTCATTTGCCGTCCGGCAATCGGACGGCGGTTCCCGTTGTCACCCGTCTGGCCGGGCCGGGCTTCACTCATTGATGTGCGTTTGCCATTGTCAACAACAATTGATAACCAGAGTGAATAGTGTGATAAACCTCACGTAACAAGCTCGCTCACCCGAGAAAGCGGATGCAGACCACCCCGGATTTAAGGCAAACTCAGTGCCGTCTGATTACATCGGGTTAGCATTGAAGAAGCCGGAATACATTAGCAGCGCTGTTCTGTGCACCCTTAACGGCTATTATTTATTGCCCATAGCAGAAAATAAGCTAACAGCAACGTAACAAACGCCCTTTTTTTTCGCTGTAAATAGCGGCAGTGGTGTAGGTAATTTAATCATTTTTTAACAATTCCACCGCTGCGCTTATTTTGCCTCGTCCGTTATTTCCTAAAGATTCTCGTCTTTACATTTACAATAAAACGAGAAAACACAACCGCTACGAAACTATTTTTGTTTATTTGACATAGATCAAATGCTACAGCTATGTTAAATAATTGAGTACCAATTTCGCTGTTTATAGCGACCCTGATTTCTGAAGGGGATTTTCCATCTGTTTTTGTTATATCACCCCCAAAGCCCTGCTATTATTCATATTTTGTCACCCTCCGAAACATGTGTGACAGTGTTTGCAAAAGGTGTCAACACCTCGCTGACACAAGCTGTTGCTGGTTTACAGTACTGAAACGTTCCCGTAAAATGCCGCCACACTTAAACGACAATAGAGCCCTTGTCATTGAGGTCGTTAAATGAGACTCAGGAAATACAATAAAAGTTTGGGGATTCTGTCATTAATCGCAGGCACTGTATTGTTAAGTGGCTGTGATAGTGCATTGTTGAGTCCCAAAGGACAGGTTGCAATGGAGCAACGTTCGCTGATACTGACAGCCTTCGGCTTGATGATGATCGTCGTTATTCCCGCAGTCCTGATGGCCGTGGTGTTCGCCTGGAAATATCGGGCATCGAATACCGAAGCAAAATACAGTCCAAACTGGTCACACTCGAATAAAGTGGAAGCCGTGGTATGGACTGTGCCCATCCTTATCATTCTCTTCCTTGGCGTCCTGACGTGGAAATCAACCCACGCGCTGGAACCAAGCAAACCGTTGGCTTCCAATGTGAAACCCATTGAGATTGATGTGGTGGCGCTGGACTGGAAATGGCTGTTTATCTACCCTGAACAGGGTATTGCAACCGTTAACCAGATTGCTTTCCCGGCCAACACGCCAGTGACCTTTAAGATCACTTCGAACTCCGTGATGAACTCCTTCTTCATTCCTACCCTCGGTAGCCAGATTTACGCTATGGCGGGTATGCAGACTCAGCTGAACCTGATCGCGAATGAGGCCGGCACGTTTGACGGTATCTCCTCTAACTTCAGCGGTCGCGGCTTCTCCGGCATGAAGTTCAAAGCTATCGCCACACCTGATAATGCAGCATTCGATCAGTGGGTAGCGAAAGCGAAAGAGTCTTCTAACCAGCTGATGACCATGGATGATTTCGAGAAACTGGCTGCGCCAAGCGAAAACCATCCGGTGGAGTTCTTCTCTACGGCGAATCCTGATTTGTTCAAGCAGGTTATTGGCAAATTCAAGATGAACCACGGGAATATGGCTATGTCCTCTGAGCATGAAGGCATGGACATGAACGACGCCTCTCACGCGGGAGCCGAGGAATAATACGATGTTGGGAAAATTAACCCTTGATGCTGTTCCGTACCATGAGCCGATTATCATGGTTACGGTTGCCGCCATCATTCTTGGTGGTCTGGCTGTTGCTGGAGCAATCACTTACTTCGGTAAGTGGCAATACCTGTGGACTGAATGGCTGACGTCAGTCGACCATAAAAAACTGGGTATCATGTATATCATCGTGGCTTTCGTCATGTTGCTGCGCGGCTTTGCCGATGCGGTCATGATGCGTAGCCAGCAGGTGATGGCCTCGATGGGCGATCCAGGCTTCCTGCCGCCTCATCACTACGACCAGATCTTCACCGCTCACGGCGTGATCATGATCTTCTTCGTAGCAATGCCGTTCGTTATCGGTCTGATGAACATTGCTGTTCCTTTGCAGATCGGCGCGCGCGACGTGGCCTTCCCGTTCCTGAACAACCTGAGCTTCTGGTTCACGGCTGTGGGCGTGGTGCTGGTTAACCTGTCACTGGGTGTGGGCGAGTTTGCTCAGACCGGCTGGCTGGCTTATCCACCGCTTTCCGGCGCGGAATACAGTCCGGGGGTCGGGGTCGACTACTGGATCTGGAGTCTGCAGCTCTCCGGTATCGGGACGACATTAACAGGTATTAACTTCTTCGTTACTATCCTGAGAATGCGCGCTCCGGGCATGACCATGTTCAAAATGCCTGTGTTTACCTGGGCATCCCTGTGTACTAACGTACTGATCATCGTCTCCTTCCCGGTTCTGACCGTGACGCTGGCGCTGCTGACCCTTGACCGTTATCTGGGCTTCCATTTCTTTACCAACGAAATGGGCGGCAACATGATGATGTACGTCAACCTGATTTGGGTCTGGGGACATCCGGAAGTTTATATCCTGGTTCTGCCTGTCTTCGGCGTGTTCTCCGAAGTGGTTGCAACCTTCTCGAAAAAACGCCTGTTTGGTTACACCTCGCTGGTTTGGGCAACGGTTGTTATCACCGTCCTTTCCTTCATCGTGTGGCTGCACCACTTCTTTACGATGGGTGCCGGTGCGAACGTTAACGCCTTCTTCGGTATCATGACGATGATTATCGCCATCCCGACCGGTGTTAAGATCTTCAACTGGCTGTTCACCATGTACCAGGGCCGCATTCAGATGCACTCTGCCATGCTGTGGACCGTAGGCTTCCTGGTCACCTTCTCTGTTGGTGGTATGACCGGTGTTCTGCTGGCGGTGCCGGGTGCTGACTTCGTTCTGCACAACAGTCTGTTCCTGATTGCCCACTTCCATAACGTTATTATCGGTGGTGTGGTATTCGGTTGCTTTGCTGGCGTGACTTACTGGTTCCCGAAAGCGTTCGGCTTCTGCCTGAACGAAAAATGGGGTATCCGCGCCTTCTGGTTCTGGATCATTGGTTTCTTTGTTGCCTTTATGCCGCTGTACGCGCTGGGCTTCATGGGTATGACCCGTCGTCTGAGCCAGAATATCGATCCTCAGTTCCACACTCTGCTGGTGGTTGCGGCAGTCGGTGCTGCGCTGATCGCTTGTGGCGTCCTGTGCCAGCTTACCCAGTTCTGGGTATCTGTACGTGACCGCGAGCAGCTGCGCGACCTGACCGGTGACCCGTGGGGCGGTCGTACGCTGGAGTGGGCAACCTCTTCACCACCACCGTTCTACAACTTTGCTGAAGTGCCTGTTATCCACGAGCGCGATGCGTTCTGGGAAATGAAAGAGAAAGGCGAAGCGTACAAACGTCCTGCTAAGTATGAAGAGATCCACATGCCGAAAAACAGCGGCGCGGGTCTGGTCATCGGTCTGTTCAGCATGGTGTTTGGTTTTGCCGCTATCTGGCACATCTGGTGGCTGGCTGGTCTCACCTTCCTCGGCATGATCCTTACCTGGATTATCAAGAGCTTCGACGATGACGTGGATTACTACGTTCCCGTTGCCGAGATCGAAAAAATCGAGAATCAGCACTTTGACGAAATTAGCAAAGCAGGTCTGAAAAATGTCAACTGAAACTCTGACTAAGCACCACGAAGCCCATGCGGAGCATGGGCATCACGATGCAGGAGCCAATAAGCTGTTTGGCTTCTGGATCTACCTGATGAGCGACTGCATCATCTTCGCCACGCTGTTCGCGACCTATGCTGTTATGGTCAACAACACCGCTGGCGGCCCGTCAGGGAAAGATATTTTTGAATTACCGTTTGTTCTGGTTGAAACCGCCCTGCTGCTGTTCAGCTCCATTACCTACGGCTTTGCCGTTATCAGCATGGAAAAAGGGACTAAGTCTGCCGTTCTCGGCTGGCTGGGCCTGACCTTCCTGTTTGGTCTTGGCTTTATCGGGATGGAAATCTATGAGTTCCATCACCTGATTACCGAAGGCTTTGGTCCGCAGCGCAGCGGCTTCCTGTCGGCGTTCTTCACGCTGGTAGGTACGCACGGTCTGCACGTGACGTCAGGTCTGATCTGGATGCTGGTGCTGATGTATCAGGTTGCCACTAAGGGCCTGACCTCCACCAACCACACCCGCGTGATGTGCCTGAGCATGTTCTGGCACTTCCTGGACGTTGTCTGGATCTGCGTATTTACCATTGTTTATCTGCTGGGGGCCATGTAATGAGCAAGACATTAAGCGATCATGGTACCTCTCACGGTAACGTGAAGACTTATATGATCGGCTTTATTCTGTCGATCATCCTGACTGCGATTCCATTCTGGATCGTCATGGAAGGCGGCGCGTCTAAAACGACGATGCTGGCCGTGGTGGTGATTGCAGCCGTGGTACAGGTGCTGGTGCATCTTTATTACTTCCTGCACCTCAGCACGTCTACCGATCAGCGTTGGAATCTGGTGGCGATAGTGTTTTCCGCCGTCATCATTCTGATTGTCGTAGTGGGCTCTATATGGATTATGTGGAACCTCAATTACAACATGATGGTCCGTTAAAGAGTCGCCTGTGATGATTAAGCAATACCTGCAAGTAACGAAACCAGGAATTATTTTCGGGAATTTAATTTCTGTCATCGGGGGATTTCTGCTGGCTTCTAAAGGCAGCATTGACTATTCCCTGTTTCTCACCACCTTAGTCGGCGTCTCGCTGGTGGTCGCATCGGGTTGTGTTTATAACAACTTTATTGACCGCGACATCGACGTAAAAATGGAGAGAACCAGAAACCGTGTGCTGGTAAAAGGCCTCATTTCTCCGACAGTCTCTCTGGTTTATGCAACCGTTCTGGGTATTGCTGGATTCGCGTTGCTGTATCTCGGAGCAAACCCGCTGGCCATGTGGCTGGCGGTGATGGGCTTTGTGGTTTACGTCGGTATTTACAGCCTCTATATGAAGCGTAAATCCGTCTACGGCACGCTGATTGGTAGCCTTTCCGGCGCTGCGCCGCCGGTTATCGGCTACTGTGCCGTCAGCAACCAGTTCGACGCTGGCGCGCTGATCCTGCTGGCTATCTTTAGCCTGTGGCAGATGCCGCATTCCTATGCGATTGCTATCTTCCGCTTTAAAGATTACCAGGCAGCGAATATCCCGGTTCTGCCGGTGGTAAAAGGCATCTCCGTGGCGAAAAACCATATCACGCTGTATATCCTGGCGTTTATGGTTGCGACACTGATGCTGACGCTGGTGGGCTACGCGGGCTACAAATATCTGGTGGTCGCCGCCGCCGTGAGCGTATGGTGGCTGGGAATGGCGCTTTCGGGCTATAAGACGCAGAACGATCGCGTCTGGGCACGCAAGCTGTTCGTTTTCTCCATCGTCGCCATCACCGCGCTAAGCGTGATGATGTCGGTTGACTTTATGACGCCGGCCTCAAAGGATTTACTGACTTACGTCTGGTAACTTCCACCTCCTCCGAAGGGCGCGATTATCGCGCCCTTTCTTTTTGTTACCACTTCTCGTTAATAATAATTTTACCCACCTTTCCCAACGCCTTAAAATATGCTCACCAGATAAACTGAGGTAGTAATGAACGATAATAAAATGACTCCGGTCGAACTGCGTGCGACATGGGGTTTGGGAACGGTATTCTCCCTGCGTATGCTGGGCATGTTTATGGTTCTGCCCGTCCTGACCACTTACGGCATGGCATTACAGGGAGCCAGCGAAGCGCTGATAGGTCTTGCTATCGGTATCTACGGTTTGGCACAGGCCGTGTTTCAAATTCCTTTTGGTCTGCTTTCCGACCGTATCGGCCGCAAGCCGCTGATTGTCGGCGGACTACTGATTTTCGTGCTCGGCAGCGTGATTGCTGCCAGCACCAACTCTATTTGGGGTGTGATCCTGGGCCGCGCTTTACAGGGTTCCGGCGCGATTGCGGCGGCGGTAATGGCTCTGCTTTCCGACCTGACGCGCGAGCAGAACCGCACCAAAGCAATGGCCTTTATCGGTATCAGCTTCGGCGTTACCTTTGCGATTGCGATGGTGCTTGGGCCGATTGTGACCCATGCGCTTGGTCTGCATGCGCTGTTCTGGATGATTGCGCTGCTGGCGTCCAGCGGCATTGTGATCACGCTGCTGGTGGTGCCTTCTGCCTCTAACCATATGCTTAACCGCGAATCCGGCATTGTTAAGGGCAGCTTCCGCGCGGTGCTGGCCAACAGCCGCCTGGTCAAGCTGAACTTCGGCATTATGTGCCTGCATATTCTGCTGATGTCCAGCTTCGTGGCGCTGCCCGGCGAGTTCGAGCAGGCTGGCTTCCCGGCGGAGCAGCACTGGAAAGTCTATCTGGTCACCATGCTGATCGCTTTCTGCGGCGTGATCCCGTTTATTATCTATGCGGAAGTGAAGCGCCAGATGAAGCGGGTATTTATCGCCTGCGTGGCGATTATCCTGATCGCAGAAATCGTGCTCTGGGGCGCGGGCAACCACTTCTGGACGCAGGTCTTAGGCGTGCAGCTGTTCTTTATCGGCTTTAACCTGATGGAGGCGATTTTGCCTTCGCTGGTCAGTAAAGAATCGCCACCGGGCTATAAGGGCACCGCGATGGGCGTCTACTCCACCAGCCAGTTTATTGGCGTGGCGATCGGCGGTAGCCTGGGCGGCTGGCTGTATGGCCACTTCGATGCCTCCACCGTCTTTGTGGTCGGCGCTTTTATCGCCGTAGTCTGGCTGCTGGTGAGCTGCACCATGCAGGAGCCGCCGTACGTCAGCAGCCTGCGTATCGTGCTGCACGATGATATTACCGACACCGCCGCGCTGGAAAAACGCCTGAGGGCGCAGCCTGGCGTCGCCGCCGTCTTTATCGTGCCGGAAGAGCGAAGCGCCTACGTGAAGATTGACAGCAAAGTCACCAATCGCCCCGAGCTGGAAGCGCTGGTCGGCAGCTGCTGATTATCTGTTAATGGGGCCTGTCGCCCCATTATTTCCGGCCTCGCTCCCCGCCCTCCCCTCTTTGTCGCGCTGCGTAATGCCGTGATAACGCCTTTACGATGACAAAGTCTGGCGGAAGCGGTGGAATTCAGGCGGGGAAAACTGAATAAAAGGGCGATGCATCGCCCTTTTATTATTAATCGCGGAAGTTTTTAAACTGGAAAGGCTGCCCCAGGTCGCCGCCGCGCACCAGCGCCATCGCGCCCTGAAGATCGTCACGGGACTTACCGGTCACGCGCACTTCTTCACCCTGCACCTGAGACTGCACTTTCAGCTTGCTGTCTTTGATCAGCTTGACGATTTTTTTCGCCACGTCAGACGGGATGCCTTTTTTCAGTTTGACTTCCACGCTCCAGCTTTTGCCGCTGTGCTCAATCTCTTCCGGCACTTCCAGCGCGCCGCCTTCAATGCTGCGCTTGAGCAGTTTCTCGCGCAGAATATCGATCAGCTGCTTCACCTGAAAATCAGACTCGCTCAGCACCTTGATCGTTTCGTTTTTCTCGTTCAGCTCATAACTGGCCGTCACGTTGCGAAAATCGAAACGGGTGGAAATTTCACGGTTGGCGTTTTCAACGGCGTTGCGCACTTCCTGCAGGTCGATTTCAGATACGATATCGAATGATGGCATGATTTTTTCTCCTGATTCTGTTGTGACAGGCATAATACCGACTTAGCATCAGTAAAAAAACCATCGGCATGGAAAGCTATAATAAGAACAGCTCTGCCAGCGCGGCCTTCGGCCCGGCAGAATTAATCCAACCCGCTGCGGAGAGGAAGAATGAAGATTACCGTATTGGGATGCGGCGCTTTAGGGCAGATCTGGCTGGCTGCGCTGGACGCTCAGGGCAATGAGGTGCAGGGGTGGCTACGCGTACCGCAGCCTTATTGCTCGGTCAACGTGGTGGATCTTGAGGGCAACATAAGTAACAAAACCTTTATTGCCAACGACCCTGCTTTTTTAGCGGAAAGCGACCTGCTGCTGGTAACGCTGAAAGCGTGGCAGGTATCCGAAGCGGTAAAAAATTTGCGGTTTATTCTGCGTGAAGACTGCCCGATCCTGCTGCTGCATAATGGCATGGGCACGCTTGACGAGCTTAAAATGCTCACGCAGCCGCTGCTGCGCGGGATCACGACCCATGCGGCAAAGCGCGACGGCACCATGGTTATCCATGTTGCTTCCGGCATTACCCACATCGGCCCGACTTCTCCGGACGGCGCCATGCTCAGCAGGCTGGCAGAAACGCTGCAACAGGCGCTGCCGGACGTCGCCTGGCATAACAATGTCTCCTCCGCCGCCTGGCAAAAGCTGGCTGTAAACTGCGTGATCAATCCGCTGACGGTTCAGTATGACTGCACCAACGGCGAGCTGCTTAACCATCCGCAGGAGGTGGCCCTGCTCTGCGATGAAGTGGCGATGGTTATGGAGCGTGAAGGTGAACATACCTCTCGCGAGGCGCTGCTGGACTACGTGAAAGAGATTATTACCGCGACCGCCGCCAATACCTCTTCCATGCTGCAGGATATCCGCGCGCAGCGGCGTACGGAGATTGACTATATTACCGGCTACGTTATCCGTCGTGCGCGGGCGCAGGGGCTGACCACGCCGGAAAACAGCCGACTTTATGAAATGATTAAGCGTAAGGAACAAGATTATGAGCGCGAGCGTACTGGTTTGCCTGGCACCTGGCAGTGAAGAAACCGAAGCCGTTACCACTATCGATCTGCTGGTGCGCGCGGGCTTCACGGTCACTACCGCCAGCGTAACGGATGACGGCAGCAAAGAAATCCGCTGTTCGCGCGGCGTACGGCTGTTAACCGATGCCACGCTGGTTGAGGTAGCCGACAACGATTTTGCCGCCATCGTGCTGCCCGGCGGCCTGAAAGGCGCGGAAGCCTTTCGCGACAGCCCGCTGCTGGTGGAAACGGTGCGGCAGTTTCACCAGTCCGGCCGTATTGTCGCGGCGATCTGCGCAGCGGCCGGCACGGTGCTGGTGCCGCATAAGCTGTTTCCGATTGCCAATATGACCGGCTTTCCCGGCCTCAAGGAGACTATTCCCGAAAGCCAGTGGATGGATAAACGCGTGGTTTGGGATCGCCGCTTCAATCTGCTCACCAGCCAGGCGCCCGGCACCGCGATCGACTTTGCCCTGAAGCTGATCGATCTGTTGGCAGGTAAAGAGAAAGCGCATGAGGTGGCGCAGCAGCTGGTGCCGGCGGCGGGTATTTTTGACTATCGGGAATGGGTGGAATAGATCCGGCCTGCGCGACTACCCGTTTGAGCGGCGTCGCTGACGGGCAAAGGCCTGCTGGCGACAGAGAAGCAGCCAGGCCAGCGCTTTAGCCGGTAACCTGTTGCGAACAAAAGCGGAGTTAAGAGATAAAAAAGGCGCTGAAGCCAGCGCCTTTTACCTTTCCGCTTACGGACGGTAAACCTTAACGTTTTTAAAGCCCTGCTCGTGTAAATAGAGCGCCTGCAAACGGCTCATTACGCCCCGATCGCAGTAAAGCAGCCAGGTTTTGCTCTGATCCAGATCGCCGAACTGGGTGCTGAGTTTATAGAACGGCATGCCTTTTACCTCAACGCCTTCCAGCTCCAGCGGCTTGTCATCCTGCTCGTCAGGCGAGCGGATATCCAGCACCACGTCGTTGTCGCCAAACGACACCACGGTTTCGACTTCCACCACTTCCTGCTCGGTCTCTTCCGCAATCTGACGGATATCGACATTGGTGGCTTCTTCGATAGCTTTCTCCAGCACGGCAAAATCAAAGTTCTGCTCTTCCGCTTCGATTTTCGCCTTTACCGCTTTTACCGTTGGGCTTTTCGAGATCACGCCGCAATACTCCGGCATGGTGCGGGCAAAATCTTCCGTGCCGATATGGCGCGCCAGCTTGATGATGTGCTCTTTGTCATGCGAAATCAGCGGGCGCAGGATCAGCGTATCGGAAGCGTTGTCGATCAGCCGCAGGTTAGTCAGCGTCTGGCTGGAGACCTGGCCCAGCGCTTCGCCGGTCACCAGCGCCTGCACGCCGTAGCGCTCGGCGATAGTCGAGGCCGCACGCACCATCATGCGTTTCAGCACCACGCCCATCTGGCCGTCGTCCACTTTTTCCAGAATCTCGCCAACCACCGGCTCGAAGTTGATAGCCACGAAGCGCACCTTGTGCGAGCGGCCAAAACGGTTCCACAGATAATGCGCCACCTGACGCACGCCGATTTCATGCGCCGCGCCGCCAAGGTTAAAGAAGCAGTAGTGCACGCGGCAGCCGCGACGCATCAGCATATAGCTGGACACGCCGGAGTCGAAGCCGCCGGAGATCAGCGACAGCACGTCTTCCTGGCTGCCGATAGGGAAACCGCCGATGCCTTCATAGCGTCCGGTGATCAGCAGCAGGCGATCGTCTTCGATCTCCAGGTTGACCGTGACCTGCGGATGGTTCAGCTTGACCTGCGCGCTCTGGACGTGCTGATTCAGCCCGCCGCCTACATAGCGCTCAACGTCCTGCGAGCTGAACTCATGCTTGCCGCGACGCTTGACGCGTACGGAGAAGGTTTTGCCTTCGATACGCTCGCGGTTCATCGCCAGCGTCTGCTCAAAAATGTTGTGCAGATCGGTATAGCCGCGCTCTTCGACTTCCAGCACGTGATGAATACCGGGAATGCGCGACAGTTCGTCAATAATATAGCCGCGCTGGCTTTCGTTTTTGGAACGGACTTCGATATGGTCCCAGTGGCGCACCACGGCCAGCGTCTCGTCGCACTGTTTCAATACGTTACGAATGTTCGTCGTTAACATTTTGATAAAACGCAGGCGAACGGACTGGCTTTTAATGGTGATTTCAGGGAATAATTTAATGATAAACTTCATGGTGGCACGGGCTCAACGGGCAATTAAGTGCTGAAATGGAGCGCACTTAGCTGGTAAAATCAGAGAATTGCAAAGTAGCTTACGCCCTTCACATCCAGGGGAGATGAGTGTATCACATCTGCCCGGCGACTGCTTCTTCAACAGCGCCCGGAATCATTATTTTGCTAATCAATTTGAGTCGGCTACCATGAGTGACCTGACAGACTAAAACATCACCGAGCAACCGTTATTATGCCGAAAAAAGCCGAACAGCCCGCCAGTTTTGAAACCTCGCTTGCCCAGCTGGAGCAAATTGTCTCCCGTCTTGAAAGCGGCGAGCTGCCGCTGGAAGAGGCGCTCAACGAATTTGAACGCGGCGTGCAGCTGGCGCGAGCGGGCCAGCAGAAACTGCAGCAGGCGGAACAGCGTGTGCAAATCCTGCTTAACGACGACAAAAATGGCGACCTTCAGCCCTTCACGCCGGAAAACGACTGATGGATTTTAGCGCTCTTCTTACCGCGCATCACGCGCGCGTCAACCTGGCTTTACAACGCTTTATTACCGCGCTGCCCTTTCAGCAGTCTCCGCTGGTGAATGCCATGGAGTACGGCGCGCTGCTCGGCGGCAAGCGCCTGCGCCCGTTTCTGGTGTATGCTACCGGCAAAATGCTTCATGCTGACGATGCCGCGCTGGATGCGCCCGCTGCGGCGGTCGAGTGCATTCATGCCTACTCGCTGATCCATGACGATCTGCCTGCGATGGACGATGACAGCCTGCGTCGCGGCCAGCCGACCTGCCATATTAAATTCAGCGAAGATACGGCTATTTTGGCCGGTGACGCGCTACAAACGCTGGCCTTCACTATACTTGCCGATACGCCTTTGCCTGGCGTAACGGCAGAGTACCGTATTGCGATGATTTCCGAGCTGGCGCAGGCCAGCGGCGTTGCGGGCATGTGCGGCGGCCAGGCGCTGGATCTGGCTGCGGAAGGCCAGCAGGTCGGTCTGCGCGAGCTTGAGCAAATTCACCGTTATAAAACCGGCGCGCTGATCCGTTGCGCGGTTCGCCTGGGCGCTTTGACCGCCGGCGACAGAGGACGCGACGCGCTGCCCGCGCTCGATCGCTATGCCGAAGCCATCGGCCTGGCGTTTCAGGTGCAGGACGATATTCTGGATGTGGTGGGCGACACCGCCATCATCGGCAAACGCCAGGGAGCCGATCAGCAGTTAGGAAAAAGTACCTACCCGGCGTTGATGGGACTTGAGCGCGCGCGGGCAAAAGCGTGGGAGCTCTGTCAGGAGTCGCTCAGCGCACTGGAAATACTTGCCGCGCAAGGCTTTGACACAGCATCACTACAGCTGCTTGCAAGTTACATAATTGAACGCAATAAATAACTTTCACAATGAGTCTCTGATGAGTTTTGATACTGCAAAATATCCAACGCTGGCGCAGGCCGCTTCGGTACAAGAACTACGTTCGCTTCCTAAAGAGAGCCTGCCAAAACTCTGTGATGAGCTACGACAGTATTTACTCGACAGCGTCAGCCGCTCCAGCGGCCACTTTGCCTCCGGACTGGGCGTGGTAGAGCTGACCGTTGCCCTGCACTATGTCTATAACACGCCTTTTGATCATTTGATTTGGGACGTGGGTCACCAGGCCTATCCGCATAAAATTCTGACCGGCCGCCGCGATCGTATTGGCACTATCCGTCAGAAAAACGGCCTGCATCCGTTCCCATGGCGCGACGAAAGCGAATATGACGTGCTGAACGTCGGCCACTCCAGTACCTCGATCAGCGCCGGACTGGGCATGGCCGTTGCCGCAGAGAAAGAAGGCAAAGGCCGCCGCACCGCCTGCGTGATCGGCGACGGCGCCATCACGGCGGGCATGGCGTTTGAGGCGATGAACCACGCGGGCGATATCAAATCCGATCTGCTGGTCGTGCTGAACGACAACGAGATGTCGATTTCGGAAAACGTCGGCGCGCTGAACAACCGCCTGGCGCAAATCCTTTCCGGTAAAACCTACTCGAAGCTGCGCGAAGGCGGCAAAAAAGTGCTGACCGGCCTGCCGCCGATCAAAGAGCTGGTCAGACGCACCGAAGAGCATCTGAAAGGTATGGTGGTGCCCGGCACGCTGTTTGAAGAGCTGGGCTTTAACTATATTGGCCCGGTCGACGGCCACGACGTGCTGACGCTGGTGCAGACGCTGAAAAACATGCGCGATCTGAAAGGCCCGCAGTTCCTGCATATCATGACCAAAAAAGGCAAAGGCTACGCCCCTGCGGAGAAAGATCCGATTAGCTGGCACGCCGTACCGAAATTCGATCCGGCCAGCGGCCTGCTGCCGAAAGCGATCGAAGGTCTGCCGAGCTACTCGAAGATTTTCGGCCAGTGGCTGAGCGAAACCGCCGCCGATGACAACAAGCTGATGGCCGTTACGCCTGCCATGCGTGAAGGCTCCGGCATGGTCAGCTTTTCGCGCGACTATCCGGCGCAATATTTTGACGTGGCGATTGCCGAACAGCACGCCGTCACCTTTGCCGCCGGACTGGCGATTGGCGGCTATAAGCCCGTGGTCGCCATTTACTCGACGTTTTTGCAGCGCGCCTACGATCAGCTGATCCACGACGTAGCGATCCAGAAGCTGCCGGTGCTGTTTGCTATCGATCGCGGCGGCATCGTTGGCGCGGACGGTCAGACGCACCAGGGCGCTTTTGATATCTCATTCCTGCGCTGCATTCCGAATATGGTGATCATGACGCCAAGCGACGAGAACGAATGCCGTCAGATGCTCTATACCGGCTATCACTATAGCGCTGGCCCAAGCGCGGTACGCTATCCTCGCGGCACCGGAACCGGCGCGGAGCTGCAGCCGTTGCAGTCGCTGCCGCTGGGCAAAGGCGTGGTGAAACGCGAAGGCGAGAAGCTGGCAATCCTGAACTTCGGCACGCTGCTGCCGGAAGCCGCCGCCGTCGCGGAATCGCTGAACGCCACGCTGGTGGATATGCGCTTTGTGAAGCCGCTGGACGAGGCGCTGATCGTTGAGCTGGCCGCCAGCCACGAGGCGCTGATCACGCTGGAAGAAGGCGCGATTAAAGGCGGCGCGGGCAGCGGCGTGATTGAAGCGCTGATGGCGAAACGCGTGCTGGTGCCGGTGCTGAATATCGGCCTGCCGGATGAGTTTATTCCGCAGGGCACCCAGGAAGAGATCCGCCACGATTATCAGCTGGACGCCGAAGGCATCGAACAGCAGATTAAGCGCTGGCTGGCGCTGTAATACCGCACGAGGCTCCCCTTCCGGGGAGCCTGTACCTGCTATGCTTAGGCCTTTGCGCCTTTTTAACATCAGCAGGAGCACGCATGAAAACCCTTCCGTTAGGCAATACCGATCTCACCGTTTCCCGTTTGTGCCTGGGCTGTATGACCTATGGCGAACCCCAACGCGGCCGCCACGCCTGGACACTGCCTGAAGAGAGCAGCCGTCCGCTGATCAAACAGGCGCTGGAGGCGGGCATTAACTTCTTCGATACCGCCAACAGCTATTCCGACGGCAGCAGTGAAGAAATCGTGGGACGTGCATTGAAAGACTACGCGCGCCGCGAAGATATCGTGCTGGCGACCAAAGTTTACTTTCCGATGAGTAATCTTGCCGGCGGCCTTTCACGCGCCAGCATTATGCAGTCCATTGATGACAGTCTGACGCGCCTGGGCACCGACTACGTGGATTTATTGCAGATCCACCGCTGGGATTACAACACGCCGCTGGAAGAGACGCTGGAGGCGCTGCACGACGTGGTGAAGGCCGGGAAAGCGCGCTATATCGGCGCGTCTTCTATGTATGCCTGGCAGTTCGCCAAGGCGCTCTACACGGCGGATCGTCACGGCTGGACAAGGTTTGTCAGCATGCAGGATCAGTACAATCTGATCCAACGTGAGGAGGAGCGCGAAATGCACCCGCTCTGCCAGGCAGAAAATATCGCCGTGCTGCCGTGGAGCCCGCTGGCGCGCGGTCGCCTGACCCGTCCGTGGGGTGAAACCACCGCGCGCACCGCTTCCGACGAATACGGCAGCACGCTGTATGCCAGAAGCGAAGAGAACGACGGCGCGATTGCGCAGCGCGTGGCGGCTATTGCCGAAGCTCGCGGTGTGAGCCGTGCGCAGATAGCGCTGGCATGGCTGTTGGCAAAACCGGTGGTCACCTCGCCGATTATCGGCGCTTCACGCGCAGAGCAGCTGGCCGATCTGGTAAAAGCAGTGGATATTGAGCTGACGCAGGAAGAGATCGCGGAGCTGGAAAGCGTTTATCAGCCGCATCACGTGGTGGGATTTGAATAAGCCGCGCCGCTGTTGCGCCAGGACTAAAGCATAAAGCAAAGAGGCCAGCTATGCTGGCCTCCTTTTTACACGGCTCGCTACAGCGCCAGATGGTGCCCGGCATAATAGAGAATACCGGCGGAAATAATGCCGGCGACAATATCATCTATCATAATGCCCATGCCGCCGTGGACGTTGCGGTCAAACCAGCGGATCGGCCACGGCTTCCACATATCCAGGATGCGGAAAATCACGAATCCGGCCAGCACCCACTGCCAGCTGTTCACCGGGATCGCCATCAGCGTGATCCACATACCGATAAACTCGTCCCAGACGATGCTGCCGTGGTCGTGCAGGCCCATATCTTTCGCGGTGCGATGGCAGAGATAAACGCCAATGCAGATGCCGAACATCACCAGCAGAGAGTAGATATCCGGCGGCAGAAACGACATCAGATACCAGAAAGGAATAGCCGCCAGCGATCCCATGGTGCCGGGCACCACCGGACTTAATCCGCTGCCAAAACCGGTTGCCAGCAGGTGCCAGGGATTGCTCATCTTCAGGCGTTTTTTCGCCTCGTGCTTATCCAAAGTGATCAAATCCTTTCAGTTTGCGCTCGACGGGCCGGTTGTTTTCCAGCAGCACCAGCCCTTCTGACTGCGGCGCCAGCTGGCCTACACAGGTAAAAGGCACGCCATAATGCCCCAGCGCCACGTCCAGCGCGCCGCGATTGATTTCCGGGACGGTAAAGCAGAGTTCGTAGTCTTCACCGCCGCTCAGCGCCCAGCTGATTGCCTGCTCCGGGTCAAAATGGCTTTTCATCACCCCGGAAAGCGGCAGCGCATCCAGATGCAGACGAGCGCCGCAGCCGCTGGCTTTCAGGATATGCCCCAAATCGGAGATCAGCCCGTCGGAGATATCGATAGCGGCGCTGGCCAGGTCGCGCAGCGCCTGCCCTTGCAGAATGCGCGGCATCGGGCGCAAGTGGCGTTTGATTAAGGCTTCATGCGCGGCGGGATCGTTAATTTTGATATGGTGCTGCAACAGCGCCAGCCCTGCCGCGCTGTCGCCCAGCGTGCCGGTAACGTAAATCCAGTCGCCGGGCTTTGCGCCAGACCGCTTCAACGCCCTGCCCTGCGGCACCAGGCCGTGAATGCTCAGCGTCATGCTCAGCGGGCCGCGCGTGGTATCGCCGCCGATCAGCTGCATATTGTAATAATCCAGCAGTTCGAACAGGCTGTCGCTGAACTCTTTCAGCCAGGCTTCGTTTACCTCGGGCAGCGTCAGCGCCAGCGTCAGCCAGGCGGGATCGGCGCCCATTGCCGCCAAATCGCTGAGATTGACCGCCAGCGCTTTATAACCGAGATCGGCGGGATGGATGTCACGCAGAAAGTGTACGCCCGCTACCAGCGTATCGGTGCTGATCGCCAGCGTCTGTTTTTCGGGCAGGTTGAGCAGGGCGCAGTCATCGCCAATGCCTTTTTCCACATCACGACGAGAGCTAGTTATGCGATCAAAATAGCGCGTGATAAGTTCAAATTCGCCACATGCCATAATGCTTTCCAGCAGAAAAAAGGAAGAAGGCCGGATAAGACCGGCCTGAGAGGATTACTTCTTGTTGGGGCGGATATGCGGAGCGGCTTTATCCAGCACGCCGTTAACGAACTTGTGGCTGTCTTCAGCGCCAAACACTTTCGCCAGCTCAATCCCCTCGTTAATAGCCACTTTGTAGGGAACGTCGGAGCGCTTGCTCAGCTCGTACAGCGAAATGCGCAGAATCGCTTTCTCCACCTGACCCAGCTCTTCCAGCTGGCGGGAAAGGTAAGGCTTCATCAGGCCGTCAAGGTACGCGCTGTTGGTCGCAACGCCGCCCAGCAGCTCGCGGAAATAGCTGATATCAACGTCTTTGACGTCTTGCTCCGCCAGAAACTGGTATTCGACATCAGAGATGTCGTTCTTTGACAACTGCCAGGAGTAAAGCGCCTGGACAGCACATTCACGGGCGCGGCGACGAGCAGCAGGTTTCACAAAATTCCCCTTAAAATCAGGCTTTGATGGCTTTCAATACGTTAATCATTTCAAGTGCGGTCAGAGCGGCTTCCGCCCCTTTGTTACCCGCTTTGGTTCCGGCGCGCTCAATGGCCTGCTCGATGTTTTCCGTCGTCAGAACACCAAAGGCAACCGGAATATCGCTGTTCATAGCGACGCTGGCCAGGCCAGAACTGGCTTCGCCAGCAACATATTCGAAGTGGGCGGTGCCACCGCGGATCACGGTGCCCAGTGCCACAACCGCGTCGTATTTGCCGGCGTTCGCCAGCGCACGCGCCGTCATTGGCATTTCATAGGCGCCCGGCACCCAGATAACGGTGATGTTTTCATCTTTTACCTGGCCGATACGCTTCAGCGCATCAAGGGCACCGCTCAGCAGGCTGTCGTTGATAAAATTGTTGAAACGCGCAATAACAATGGCCACGCGCGCGTCAGGAGTAGCAACAGCAGCTTCAATAACGTTCATAATCTTCCTTTCAGGGTTTGTTATGGCCCCGCAGGGGGGCGGATTCTATCACACTCTTTAACGCTCTGCTTCCGCTTTTCTGCAGAGCGCTATCGCGGCGTCAGCGTCAGGCGCAAATCTGGCCCAACCTGACGACTATCGCTGAATATAAACGTCGGCGCTTCAGCAAGTTGTGCTAAAGCGGGCAGATGGCACAAACCGCGTGCCGCATCACCCAATAATTTCGGCGCAAGATAAACGATCAGCTCATCGACCACGCCTGCGCTCAGCAGCGCGCCAGAAAGCGCAGCGCCTGCTTCTACCCAGACGCTGTTGATCTGGCGGCGTCCCAGCAGCATCAGCAAAGACACCAGATCGGTTTGCTCATTGAGGCGCGGCACGCAAAATTGTTGCACGTTATCCGGCCAGCTTAGCCCGTCGGGCTGCTGACGCGCCAGCCAGGTTTCCCCCGGCTGGGAAATCAGCCGATGCTGCGGCGTGACGCGATTGTGGCTGTCGATAACCACTCTGACCGGCTGGCGTAAATCCTGCTGCGCATAGCTTGCGCGCACGTCCTGGTTCAGCTCGTCCCAGCGCACGGTCAGCGAGGGATCGTCCGCCAGCACCGTCGCGCTGGTGGTCAGGATCGCGGCGCTTTGCGCCCGCAGGCGCTGCACGTCGCGTCGCGCCTCCGGCGAGGTGATCCACTGGCTTTCGCCGCTTGCCATTGCCGTACGGCCATCCAGCGACGCGCCCAGCTTCAGTTGCACCCAGGGAAAGCCGGTGCGCATCCGCTTCAGAAAGCCGCGATTCAGCGCTTCCGCTTCCTGCATCATCAGCCCGTGGCTGACCTCGATACCGGCCTGCTGCAAGCGGTAAAGGCCGCGCCCCGCCACTTCCGGGTTGGGATCCTGCATGGCGGCGACGACTCGGGCTACGCCTGCGGCAATCAACGCCTCGCAGCATGGCGGCGTGCGACCATGGTGGCTACAGGGCTCCAGCGTGACGTAAGCCGTCGCGCCGCGCGCCTTTTCGCCAGCCATACGCAAAGCGTGAACTTCAGCATGGGGTTCGCCTGCGCGAAAATGGTAGCCTTCGCCGACAATCTCCCCGTCGCGTACGATAACGCAGCCTACGTTCGGATTGGGCGTTGTGGTAAAGCGTCCGCGCCTGGCCAGTTCAAGCGCGCGGGCCATATAGATTTCATCCATGCCTTAATCCTGTAAGCGGGCGATCTCTTCACCGAATTCGCGGATATCTTCAAAGCTGCGGTAAACCGAGGCGAAGCGAATATAGGCCACCTTATCCAGCTTTTTCAGCTCGTCCATCACCAGATTACCGATCATCTTGCTGGGTACTTCCCGTTCGCCGGTGGAGCGCAGCTTGCTTTTGATATGGCTGACGGCGTTTTCGACGTCGTCCGAGCTGACCGGCCGCTTCTCCAGCGCCTTCATGATGCCGCTGCACAGCTTGTCCTCATTGAAGGGCTCACGGATATCATTGCTTTTCACCACGCGCGGCATCACCAGCTCGGCCACTTCAAAAGTGGTGAAGCGTTCATGGCACACCAGGCACTGACGGCGACGGCGCACCGAGGTTCCTTCCCCCACAAGGCGGGAATCGATAACTTTGGTATCCACAGCAGAACAGAACGGGCAATGCATGATAATTCCTGGATCCTGGAAAAGTGAACACAGTGTAGCGCGAAGTGGCGAGCAACAAAATATCGGGTTGCCCTTCTTTCCCCCGCCGAATCGCTTTGTCTGGCATCTGACCAGGTATCTCCTCGTTCTTCCGCTATAATGAGAGAACGCTCAGGCGTAACTTTTTTAAAAACAAGGATTAGCCGGAGGAAATATGGGTTTATTTAACTTTGTAAAAGAAGCTGGCGAGAAGCTGTGGGATTCCGTAAGCGGCGCTGGTGAAGACCAGAGCGCGAAGCTGAAAGAATATATCCACAAGCTGGGCCTGCCGGGCAGCGACAAGGTGGACGTTAAGGTGGATGGCGATAAGGCCAGCATCAGCGGCGACAGCATTTCGCAAGAGCTGAAGGAAAAAATCCTGGTAGCGGCCGGTAACGTAGCCGGTATCACCCACGTTGAGGATAACGTGAAGGTGGCTGAAACCGCGACCGAAGCAAAATTCTATACGGTGAAGAAAGGCGACACGCTGAGCGCTATCTCGAAAGAAGTGTATGGCGATCCGAACAAGTACAATCAAATCTTTGAGGCTAACAAGCCGATGCTCTCCGATCCGAACAAGATCTATCCGGGTCAGACCTTACGCATTCCTCAGTAGGCAACTATGGCCGGATACCTGAAAAAGGCCTCGCTGCTGCCGCTGGTTGTTTTGCTGGCAAGCTGCGCCTCACCGCAGCAGCCGCAGATCAACAAGCTGCATAACCAGGTGGGCAAGCTCAACAATGAGATGCAGCAGCTTACCGAGCAGGCAACGGCGCTGACGCGGCAGAATATGCTTAACGGCAATTCTACCCAGGGCGCCTGGCTGCTGCCGGCCACCAATACGGCCGTGCCGCTGCAAAGCCAGCTGGGCGAGGTGAAGCTGTCGCTGAGCCATATAGAAAATGAAGCTAACGGCACGCGGGCGATGCTGCATATTCGCTCTGCCGGCGACAACAATCTGCCTGCGTTCAGCGCAACGGTAGAATGGGGCGAGCTGGATCCGACTACCGGCAAACCGCTACAGGTAAACAGCCAGAGCCAGACCTTCAGCGTGGCGGCCTCGTTGCTGCCTCGTAGCGAAGTCACGGTGCCGCTGCGCCTGAGCAATCTGCCGCCGGAACAGCTGGGCTATGTCCGGGTTCATGACGTTGTGGCCCAGACGAAACCATAAAAAAAGCGCCGCAGATGCGGCGCTTTTTATTTAACAGCGGAAAGCTTAAGGCAGAATCGAAGGCTGATCGGCGCCCTCTTTCTCCACTTTCTGCTGCAGCAGATGCTCGCGTTTCATCCCCAGTTTCAGCGCCAGCGCCGAAGCCACGTAGATAGATGAAATTGTCCCGATGGACACGCCGATTAGCATGGTCAGCGAGAAGCCTTCCAGCAGCGCGCCGCCAAAGATAAACAGCATCAGCACCACCACCAGCGTGGTGGCGGAGGTCATAATGGTACGGCTCAGCGTCTGCGTCAGCGAGACGTTGAAGATTTCGTAAGGCGTACCGCGACGGATCTTGCGGAAGTTCTCACGAATACGGTCCGATACCACGATGCTGTCGTTCAGCGAGTAACCGATAACCGACATCAGCGACGCGATAATGGTCAAATCAATCTCAATATGGAACAGAGAAAGAATGCCCATGGTGATAATCACGTCATGCGCCAGCGCCAGCACGGCGCCTAACGCCAGTCGCCACTCGAAGCGGAAACCGACGTAAACCAGGATGGCTATCAGCGCCACCAGCAGCGCCATGCCGCCGGTCTGCGCCAGATCGCTGCCCACGCTTGGGCCAACAAACTCAATGCGCTTCACGGTGCCGTTTTGCGCCGTCGCCTGATTGATAATGCTGACGACCTTGTTGCCCAGCTCCTGGCCCGCGTTGCCTTCGTGCGGCGACATACGCACCAGCACGTCGCGGCTGCTGCCGAAGTTCTGCACCTGCGGATCGGTAAAGCCCGCTTTCTCCAGCGCGCCGCGCAGGTTATCCAGCTCGGCCGGTTTCTCCAGGGTAATTTCAATCACCGTACCGCCGGTGAAATCCAGACCCCAGTTAAACCCTTTCAGGCCCATGATCGCAAATGAGGCGATCAGCAGCAGGCCGGAAAGAGTAAAGGCCAGCTTGTCCCAGCGCATAAAGTCATGGACTTTACGGCCGTAGTTCAGTTGTTCAACGCTATAGTCCTGTGCCACAACGCACTCCTCAAATAGACAGCTTGTTGATGCGTTTACCGCCGTACAGCAGGTTGACGATGGCGCGGGTACCGACAATAGCGGTAAACATAGAGGTCACTACACCGATAGCCGTGGTGATAGCGAAGCCTTTAATGGATCCCGTACCGACAGCATAAAGGATAATAGCCGTGATCAGCGTGGTGACGTTGGCGTCGATAATACTGGAGAACGCGCCGCTGTAGCCTTCATGGATCGCCTGCTGAACGGAGCGTCCGTTCTTCAGCTCTTCCTTGATACGTTCGTTAATCAGTACGTTAGCATCAACGGCGACCGCCAGCGTCAGCACGATACCGGCAATACCCGGCATGGTCAGCGTGGCGCCGGGCAGCAGAGACATAATCCCCACAATCAGCACCAGGTTTGCCACCAGCGCAGTGGTCGCAATCACGCCGAATTTACGGTAGTAAACCACCATAAACACGATAGAGGCGATCAGGCCCCACAGGCAGGCTTCCAGACCCTGAGTAATGTTTTGCGCGCCCATGGTTGGACCAATGGTGCGTTCTTCCACAATCTGGATTGGCGCAATCAGCGCGCCCGCACGCAGCAGCAGCGACAGCTGACGCGCTTCGTTTGGATTGCTGATGCCGGTGATGCGGAAGCTGTTGCCCAGGCGAGACTGGATATTCGCGACGTTAATCACTTCTTCCTGCTTCGCCAGGATAGCGCGACCGTTGGCGTCTTTCTTACCGCTGTCTTTGTATTCCACAAACAGCGTTGCCATCGGCTTGCCGATATTATCCTTGGTGAAGTTGGACATGATGTTGCCGCCCGCGCTGTCCAGCGAGATGTTAACCTGTGCCTGGTTGTACTCATCCATGCTCGACGTCGAGTCAGTGATGTGATCACCGGTCAGGATCACGCGCTTGTACAGCGTTACCGGCTGGCCGTCGCGGGTATTTTTCACTTCGGAATCGCCCGGTACGCGGCCGTTGGCGGCAGCGGTAGGATCGACGGAGGTGTTAACCAGACGGAATTCCAGCGTGGCGGTCGCGCCCAGGATCTCTTTAGCACGCGCGGTATCCTGAATACCCGGCAGCTCGACCACGATGCGGTCAGCGCCCTGACGCTGCACCAGCGGTTCGGCAACGCCAAGCTGGTTCACGCGATTACGCAGGATAGTAATGTTCTGCTGAACCGCATATTCGCGCGCTTCACGCAGGCGGTCATCCGACATGACCGCACGCAGCAGGTTGCTGCCGCTGGCGTTGATCACCAGATCGCGATGGCGGCCGGTCAGATAGCTGACGGCGTCGTCACGCGCCTGTGCGTCACGGAAACGAATTTCCAGACCGTAGTTATCGGTTTTACGCACGTTGGTGTAGGGAATATTTTTGTCGCGCAGATCGCTTCTGAGGTTATCGATATTCTGCTCCTGGAGCTTGCCCAGGGCGGTATCCATATCGACTTCCATCAGGAAGTGCACGCCGCCGCGCAGATCGAGACCGAGTTTCATCGGTTCTGCGGCCAGCATACTCAGCCAGCCTGGCGTGGCTGGAGCAAGGTTGAGCGCGACAACGTAGTCTTCGCCCAGCGTTTTGATGATGGCGTCACGAGCGCGCAGCTGCACGTCGCCGTTAGCGAAGCGCGCCATGATAGCGCCGTTTTCCAGCGCAATGGATTTGCTCTGGATATTCTCTTCTTTTAAAGCATTCTGGATCTGATTCAGCGTCTGTTCACTGGCGGCGCTTCCGCGCGCGCCGGTGATCTGAACAGCCGGATCCTCACCATACAGGTTGGGAAGCGCATAGAGCAGACCGACGATAAGCACGACGATCAGCATGATGTACTTCCACAAAGGATAACGGTTTAACACGGCAGTTCCCTTAGGGAAAACAAAAAATTACAGCGCCTTCATCGTACCTTTCGGCAGAACGGCAGCCACGAAATCACGTTTGACCACAACTTCCGTCGTCTCGTTCAGCGCGATAGCTACATAGCCGGTATCCGCCACTTTGGTTACGCGTCCGACCAGGCCGCCGGTGGTCAGCACTTCGTCACCCTTGCTGATGGAATCCATCAGTTTTTTATGCTCTTTGCTACGTTTCTGCTGTGGACGCAGGATCATGAAATAGAAGATCAGACCAAAAACCACCAGCATGATGACCAGCGAATACGGGCTTCCCTGTGCTGGCGCACCCGCAGCAGCCACTGCATCAGAAATGAACAAGCTCATTAATTTTCCCTCATTGATTAATTATCAGACGTTTAACGGCGGAACCGCTTTGCCCGTCCGCGCATAAAATTCGGTAACAAAGTGCTCTAATTTACCCTCTTCAATAGCCTTGCGTAAACCAGCCATCAGGCGCTGGTAGTAGCGCAGGTTATGAATAGTGTTAAGACGCGCACCCAGTATTTCGTTGCAACGATCCAGATGATACAAATAGGCGCGGCTATAGTTGCGACAGGTGTAGCAATCACACTCCGCATCCAGCGGCGCCGTATCATCTTTATATTTCGCGTTACGGATTTTCACCACGCCGTCAGTCACGAACAGGTGGCCGTTACGGGCATTGCGGGTAGGCATCACGCAGTCAAACATATCGATACCGCGACGTACGCCTTCAACCAGATCTTCCGGTTTGCCGACGCCCATCAGATAGCGCGGTTTGTCCTCAGGGATCTGCGGACAGACGTGCTCCAGAATACGGTGCATGTCCTCTTTCGGCTCGCCGACCGCCAGGCCGCCCACAGCGTAACCATCAAAGCCGATCTCTACCAGTCCTTTTACGGAGACATCTCGTAAATCTTCGTAAACGCCGCCCTGAATAATCCCGAACAGCGCGTTTTTATTTTCAAGCGAATCAAAGCGGTCGCGGCTGCGCTGCGCCCAACGCAGCGACATCTCCATCGAGCGTTTGGCGTAATCCCAGTCGGCAGGATAAGGCGTGCATTCGTCGAAAATCATCACGATATCGGAACCGAGATCGTACTGGATCTCCATCGATTTTTCAGGATCGAGGAAGATCTTGTCGCCGTTAATCGGGTTGCGGAAATGCACGCCCGCTTCGGTGATTTTGCGAATGTCGCCCAGGCTGAACACCTGGAAACCGCCGGAGTCGGTCAGGATTGGCCCTTTCCACTGCATAAAGTCGTGCAGATCGCCATGCAGCTTCATGATCTCCTGGCCGGGACGCAGCCACAGATGGAAAGTGTTGCCGAGAATAATCTGCGCGCCGGTATCCTGCACTTCTTCCGGCGTCATGCCTTTTACGGTGCCGTAGGTGCCCACAGGCATAAAGGCCGGGGTTTCCACCACGCCACGATCGAAAACCAGACGGCCACGGCGCGCGCGCCCATCAGTAGTATCTAATTCAAACTTCACGTTGCCTCCATCAGAGAAACAGTCTGATGCTTAAGAGTTGACCTGCGCCCCGGTCGGGCGCAGGCGTCGCAACCGGACAAAGCCGGTTATGGCATTATTTACCGACCTGCTCGTTTATCGCCTGCGGATTGCGGGTGATAAACATCGCGTCGCCATAGCTGAAGAAGCGATACTTCTCCGCTACCGCCTGCTCGTAAGCGTGCATGGTGTGACGGTAGCCCGCGAAAGCGGAAACCAGCATAATCAGCGTCGATTCCGGCAGATGGAAATTGGTGACCAGCGCATCAATAACCTGATACTCATAGCCGGGATAAATAAAAATTTTGGTGTCGTCGAAGAACGGCGCAATCAACGCGTCTTTGGCCGCCGCCGCTGCGCTCTCCAGCGAGCGCACGGAAGTTGTGCCTACGGCGACGACACGGTTGCCGCGCGCTTTGCACGCCAGCACCGCATCCACCACTTCCTGCGGAACCTCAGCATACTCGGCGTGCATAATATGATCTTCAATGCTGTCCACGCGTACCGGCTGGAACGTGCCCGCGCCGACGTGCAGCGTAACGAAAGCGGTTTCAATCCCTTTCGCCCGCAGCGCTTCCAGCATAGGTTCGTCAAAATGCAGGCCAGCAGTAGGCGCAGCCACCGCGCCGGGACGTTCGCTGTAAACAGTCTGGTAAAGCTCGCGATCCGCGTCTTCGTCAGGACGATCGATATAAGGCGGCAGCGGCATATGGCCGACGGCGTCCAGAATATCCAGCACGGCGCGCTCGTCGTCGAAATGCAGCTCAAAGAGCGCGTCGTGACGGGCAACCATCGTCGCTTTGACGCTTTCGTCGTCGCCAAGCAGCAGCTCGGCGCCCGCTTTCGGCGCTTTAGAGGCGCGAATATGGGCCAGCACGCGATGCTCGTCCAGCATCCGTTCAACCAGCACTTCGATTTTGCCGCCGCTGGCTTTACGTCCGAAAATACGCGCCGGGATCACGCGCGTATTGTTAAAAACCAGCAGGTCGCCCGGATTGAGCAAATCCAGTAAATCGGTGAACACCCCGTGGGTCAGCGCGCCGTCCGGGCCGTTAAGGCACAGCAGACGGCATCCGCTGCGCTGGGCCTGCGGATAGTGGGCAATCAAAGATTCGGGCAACTCAAAAGAAAAATCGGCAACGCGCATGGTCATTCACAGTCAGGGAAATCAGGGCGCACATTCTAGCTGAAAACCCGCCAATTCTGAACCATTCGCCGCATCTATCGGTTAAACCGTCCGCCAACGGGCGTCGATGCGCTCTGCACGCCACTATCAACGGTATCCCGACACGGCAGAAGCCGATATACTGCCGCGATGAACTTTCTCGCTCACCTTCATCTGGCGCGGCTGGCCAACAGCTCCCTGCTCGGCAACCTGATGGCTGACTTCGTGCGCGGCAATCCGCGTGACGTCTGGCCTGATAACGTTGCCGCCGGCATTTTGCTGCACCGACGCGTTGACGTCATGACCGACGCCCTGCCGGAAGTCCGGGTCGCACGCGGTTTTTTCCGCCCCGAAACCTATCGCGTATCGCCTATCGCGCTGGACGTCATCTGGGATCACTTTTTATCCCGTCATTGGGATGAGATCGTGCCGGAAACGGCCTTACCGGATTTTTTACGTCAGGCGCGGGCGGAGATCGGCCCGCACCTTGCCACCACGCCGGAGCGTTTCCAGCATCTGAATCGCTATCTGTGGACGGATCGCTGGATGGAAAAGTATGCGGAAGCGCCCTATTTGCAAAACGTGCTGACCGGGATGGCCAGCCGCCGTCCTCGCCTGGCCGCGCTGGCAGATTGCTATCAGGATTTTGTTGATAATTATCAACAGCTCGACGCTGTTTTCCGGCAGTTTTATCCGCAGATGATGGCAAAAGCCCGCCAGCAGTCACTGTAGCCACGATTGCCGCTTGCCCTTTTGCTGAAAAAGGTTATTGTTGGCGAACACATTGAATAAAAAAGCTTTTTGATAGGTAAAGCCTATCAGAGAAATCGGCGGTTATCGCTGGTTTACAACGCTATCCCGCCCCATACTGGCGGCCGTTTCCCTTAATTTATCCTTACAGGAGTGACTATGGTTCTCGTAACTCGTCAGGCCCCTGATTTCACCGCCGCAGCCGTGCTGGGCAACGGTGAAATCGTAGAAAACTTTAACTTTAAAAAACACACCGCTGGTAAAGCCACCGTTGTGTTCTTTTGGCCAATGGACTTCACTTTTGTTTGCCCTTCTGAGCTGATCGCTTTCGACAAGCGTTATGAAGAATTCCAGAAGCGCGGCGTGGAAGTGGTCGGCGTCTCTTTCGACTCCGAGTTCGTTCACAACGCATGGCGTAAGACCCCAATCGATAAAGGCGGCATCGGCGAAGTAAAATACGCGATGGTTGCGGATATCAAACGTGAAATCCAGAAAGCCTACGGCATCGAGCATCCGGATGCAGGCGTTGCGCTGCGCGGCTCTTTCCTGATCGACAAAGCCGGTGTGGTTCGCCACCAGGTTGTTAACGATCTGCCGCTGGGCCGTAACGTTGATGAAATGCTGCGTATGGTTGACGCGCTGCAGTTCCACGAAGAGCACGGCGAAGTGTGCCCGGCTCAGTGGGAAAAAGGCAAAGAAGGCATGGGCGCTTCTCCGGACGGCGTAGCGAAATACCTGTCTGAGAACGCTGGCAAGCTGTAATATCTTTTTGCAGACTGCTGAATAAAGCTCGCTTCGGCGAGCTTTTTTTATGAGGGCAATTCAGGCGGCTTAAGCTTTTGATGCGGGCGCACCAGGTTAAATATACAGCACGCCGCGGCGGGCTGTGATAGTCTGTTTACCAGTACAGTTCAAAGAGGGAAGAGAGTGCCCAAAAAAGAGCAGGCGTATTCTTCAGAAATCTGTGCCCTCATCGGCAGAGCCGTAGCAGAGCTGCTGGAAAGCGGCGAACCGGTAGGACGACATAACATCCTGATTAGACTTCAGATCCACAGCGCACAAGCTACAGACGAAAACATGAAGGCCGCTATTCAACGCGCTTTCCGATCGATACTCGACCGCTTCCATTAACCCCTTATAGTCCCTGCACAACCCCTTTTTTCAACTGTCCCAGGCAGCAGGCTTCGGCTATGGCTTTTTGCCGATCTGCATAAGCCGCCTGGGATGTGGGTGAAGGTTATGCGTCGTCAGGCGTGCGGGCCACCACCACTTCCAGCGCCTGGCGGAAGATATCCAGCTGGACGACATCAGAGGTGTTTTCCAGCTTTTCAATCAGCTTCAGGATAATCGCTTTGTTCGTTACGTAGCCACCGGCTGCCGCAATTTCTCTGATCACGGCGCCGATAACTTTGGTTTCCTGAGCCAGTAAATCACCTTCTCCCTGAAAATGTTCAAGGATGCCCGGCTCTGAAGAGTGCTGCTGCATAGTATTCGCCTTTATAAAGGGCGGGATATCCCCACCTGAATTGACTCAATGTTTTTTGGTGCCGTCCGGCGGGCCTTCGCTGGTAAAAAGGTGCGTCACGTTATCCACGTCTCGAATTTCGTGCGTATAGCGATTGTTACCAGTCTTTATATTATTTCTGACATCGATAATAGCCTGTTTGCAGGCACGGTGCCTGGCAGCGCTTTTTTCCACGGCGGCCATCGCCTGCAGCTGACGGATCAGCGCGGCGTTATTGATGGTAGCATCGGTTTTTAACAGCACCAGTACGGCCTCACCCAGCACTATATCAATCAGTTTTTCATCGTCATTTCTGTACATACCAGCTTCTCTGTATCAGTGATGTGGGCACATAAATAGCCACAGTTCCCGGAAGTAACCCTGGGAGGCAGCAGGTTTGCCAACCACCGCCGATCAAAGGGCCAGGCGGGAAAGCAGGCCGGGCCGAGCAGAAAAGTTAGGACGTCTGGTAATCATCATCCAGGCTTTGAAACTCAGTCCTCACGGCCAAACAACATGCCTATCAGCTCGTGATAATGCTTTTCCTGTTCCGCATCGGAGGCCAGTTCAAGCCGCCTCAGCAGTTTAGAACAGATCGCCTTGCGGTTAATATTTTTACCCGAACGCAGAATCTCCACCACGATCTGCCCCAACGTTTCCTGTTGAGAGGGCATCATCGCTTCACTGAAGTAGCGACTGATATCACCTTCAGTTTTCGGGTTAAATCCATCCTGACGCATACAGCCCCCTTCAGTTGGTAGGTTAAAACGTGTTTAAATAATTCTGCGCTTAAGTTAACCAGTTTCGGCAAATGTGTACAGCTATTTTGAAGTTGTACAAGCCGATTTCTTGTAGCAAAAAGTGCGGCCCGCAGTGTAATACTCTGTCAGCCTGTTTTTTGAGAGGGATATTCAGGTGTTATAGCAGGTGAAGCTGCGTTTTTCGCTCCCTACAGATTGAATAGTCACCAGGATGCTTTTGGCAGCACGAATCTTTAAGGATGTATGGATGTACAAGTTTTTCTCCGCGGCCGTGCTTTTTGCTGGCCTCACGGCTTTTTTTAGCCAGCCCGTACAGGCGGACTACGTGCTGGAAAAGGTAGTGGAAGTCAGCCGACATGGCGTTCGCCCGCCTTCGCCGGATAACCGACGAGCTATTGAAAACGGTTCGGCCCGGCGCTGGCCCGACTGGCTGACCGCAGACGGTAACCTGACCGGTCACGGCTATACGGCAGCCTGGCTGAAAGGACGTTACGAGAGCAGTTACTATCGTGAAGCGGGCCTGCTGGGCGAAGGCTGCCCGAAGGAACGGGATTTTCACCTGATAGCCAGTCCGATGCAGCGTACCCGGGCCACAGCGCAGGTGTTAGCCGAGGCGGCTTTTCCGGGCTGCGACATTGCGGCACATGTCATGGCGGCCTCGCTGTTTCAGCTTCCCAACGAGAAAGTCAGCCAGGAGCAGGCCGCGACGCATCGTCAGGAAGCGCTACGCGCGATGGGCGGCAGCCTGGCAGACGCGCAGCGGCGGCTGCAACCGCAAATCGACGCGTTAAAAAAAGCCGTCTGTCAGCCCGCCCGGCCCTGCCCTGTTTTCAGCCAGCCCTGGCAGCTTGCCACCTGGTCGAACGGCACGGTCGGCATTCAGGGACTGGATACGCTGGCTGCAATGGCGGAAACGCTGCGGCTGGAATGGAGCGAAAACAAGCCACTTAGCGAAGTGGCCTTTGGCAAGGTTAATAATCAGGCGGAACTGGCCGCGCTGCTGCCGCTGCTGAGCGCTAAATATGATTACACCAACGATTTGCCCACGCTGGCCAGCCGCGGCGCTTCAGGGCTGATGAGCCAGATTGCCAGCGCGCTGCGCGCAGGCGCGACCGGAGAGAGAGCAACCGACGCGCCGCCGGACGTGCGCTGGCTGCTCTATGTCGCTCATGATATCAATATCGCCTGGCTGCGTACCCTGTTGGATTTCCGCTGGCAGCAGGCCGATTATCCGCACGGCAATATTCCGCCCGGCGGCAGTCTGGTATTCGAACGGTGGCGATACAAGGGCGAGCGTTTTATCCGCATCTATTTTCAGGCGCAAAGCCTTGCCCAGCTGCGCGAGCTTACGCCACTCGATAAGCAGCACCCTCCGCTGCTGACCGAGCTGACGTTTCCGGGATGCAGGCAAATGGCCCCAGGCACGCTGTGTCCCTGGCAGGCCGCTATGCAGCGGATTGAAAAACATATTGCCCCTTTGTAAGGGAGGGGCCGATCGCCTTTCTCTGAAGCGCTGCTTCCTTAGTTCTGGCCGAAAGCAGGATCGGCTTCGGCCCCTCCCCTTCCTGACCAGACAATATTTCTGATTGTAAATCAGAAAAACCCTACTTATCATAAGGCGATATAGTTACGCTGTCCGATCGACCCTCGATCGTTACGCTGAAAAATTCTTTATTAATTAACTAATTATTTGACAAGGATTCGTCAATGTTGGTTTTCAGCCATCGTTTCGCCCCGCTTTGCCTTTACAGCTTCATTTTCACAACGGCAATGTTGCCATTAAAAACTTCCGCGGTAATGCCCGCTAACGAACCGCTGATTTTGCAGCGGCAAAATGCCCTGGAGCAGCAGTTGCGGCCCACGGTGCCGGACGTACGCCTTACGCCACCGGCCTCAGGTTTCAGTCGGCTGGTCTTTCCCCAGGAAAAACCCTGTTTCCCACTGAATCGGGTTGTTCTGACGGGAACAGGCGCGTTACCGCACTGGCTGCCTTTACAGCGGATCGCCGGTCAGGCTGTTGGTCATTGTCTGGGCGGGAAAGGCATTAATCTGCTGATGAGCGTGCTGCAAAACCGCCTGATCGATCACGGCTACATCACGACTCGTGTGCTGGCGCCTTCACAGGATCTGAAAAGCGGCAAGCTGAAGCTGAGCATCGTGGCGGGAAAAATTCGTCAGGTGACGCTGACGCCGGAAAGCAACCGCTATTTCACTCTATACAGCGCTTTCCCGGCCCACGCCGGAGAGTTGCTGGATCTGCGTGATATCGAACAGGGGCTGGAAAACCTGCAACGGCTGCCTACGGTGCAGGCCAGTATGGAAATCGTTCCGGGTAAAGCACCGGGAGAAAGGACAACCTCAACTGGGGCGATAACTGGCTGCACCAGTCCACCAGCCAGCAGATTGGCAGTGAGGTGACCGGCGCGGGTGATGTACAAATGGTCGCCGGAAATAATGTGAACGTGACGGCAGGTAATATCTCCGCCAGCCAGCAGCTCAGCGTGACCGCAGGCAATGACATCAACCTTCAGCACGGCATCGATACTGAGACCTTCGATCAACATTATAAAGCCACGGGCAGCAGTAGCTTTGGCTCCAGAACCACCACTGAAGTGCGCGATACCTTCAGCAACCAGACCGCCAGCGGCAGCCTGCTGAGCGGAGACAGCGTAAACGTGAAGGCCGGGCACGACCTGACCGTCACCGGCAGCAACGTGGTCGGTACGCAGGATGTCAGTCTTGCCGCCGGGAACGACCTGAACATTCAGGCTGCTACCACTGAGCAGCAAGAATCTCACTTCTACAGCGAGAAGAAATCGGGCCTTTCCAGCCCGGGCGGCATTGGTGTGAGCATAGGGACAAACAGCCTGAAAACCACCGATGATGGCAAAACCCTGAGCAGCACGGGCAGCACCATCGGCAGCACGCAGGGTGGCGTTAATCTGACGGCCGGTAACACGCTGACCGTGAAAGGTTCAGACGTGCTGGCAGGAAAAGACATCAGCCTGAGCGGCAAGGAGGTCAGCATCCTCGCGGCGGAAAACCAGTCTTCACAAACGTATAAAACGGAGCAGAAGCAGAGCGGCCTGACGCTGGCGCTTTCCGGCACGGCGGGCTCGGCGCTTAACGCGGCGGTGACCACGGCTAAGCAGGCCAGTGAAGAGAGCGATGGCCGCGTGGCAGCGTTGCAGGGCATGAAGGCAGCGCTGAGCGGCGTGAGTGCGACCCAGGCCGCACGGCTGGACGCGGCGAAGGGGGACGACCCGGCGAACAATGCGACCGTCGGCGTCAGTGTTTCTTACGGCAGCCAGTCGTCAAAATCTGAAAGTTCACTGACACAGACTACGCAGCAGGGCAGCGGCCTGACGGCGGGCGGCAACCTGAGCATCACCGCGACAGGAAGCGGCGTGAAAGGTCAGGACGGCGATATCACCGTGCAGGGCAGCCAGCTTCAGGCCGGTAAGGATATGCAGCTGTCGGCAAACCGCGACGTGAACCTGCTGTCGGCGGAGGAAAGCAGCAGCACGCGCGCCACCAACAGCAGCAAAGGCGGCAGCGTGGGCGTGGGCATCACCGCCGGTTCGGGCGGCACCGGCTTTAACGTCTCGGCGAGCGTGAACAAAGGCAAAGGCCACGAGAACGCGGACGGCGTCAGCCATGTGGAAACCACGCTTAACGCGGGGAGCAACGTCAGTATCACCAGCGGCCGTGATACCGCCCTGACCGGTGCGCAGGTGAACGGCGAGGCGGTGAAGCTGGAGGTGGGCCGCAACCTGACGCTGACCAGCGAGCAGGACAGCGAGACCTTCGACTCGAAGCAGCAGAATGTCGGCGCGGGAGCGGGCTACACCTTCGGGGCGGGCACGGCAACGGCGAGCGTGAACGCGTCGCGGGACAAAATGAGCAGCGACTGGCGGTCGGTGACGGAGCAGACAGGTATTTTCGCCGGTCAGGGCGGCTTTGATATCACCGTTGGGGAGCATACGCAGCTGGACGGTGCGGTTATCAGCTCCACCGCCACCGCAGACAGGAACAAACTCGACACCGGCACGCTGGGCTTCAGCGATATTGAAAACCACGCGGAATACAAGGTTGAACACGCGGGCGCGGGTATCAGCACAGGTGGTTCCATCGGCAGCCAGTTCGAAGGAAACATGGCGAGCAATATCCTGGCGGGCCTGAACGGCTCGGACAGCGCCAGCTCAACCACCCACTCTGCCGTCAGCGAAGGCACCATCACTATCCGCGACCGGGAAAATCAGCAGCAGGATGTTGCAAGTCTCAGTCGTGATGTGGAAAATGCCAATCCGGGTCTTGCGCAAATCTTCGACAAGGAGAAAGAGCAGAACCGGCTGAAGGCGGCGCAGCTGATAGCGGAGATAGGGTCTCAGGTTGGCGATATCGCCAGAACCGAGGGCCAGATAGCCGGGGAAAAAGCGAAGCGTGATCCGGCAGCGCTTCAGGCGGCCAGAGAACAGCTTGCGGGTTCCGGCAAGCCGTTCACGGACGTGGACGTGGCAAAGCAGGCGTACAACAACGCGATGGCGCCGTTCGGCACGGGAAGTGCACTGCAACAGGGTATTCAGGCAGCGACGGCAGCGATACAGGGCCTGGCGGGCGGAAACGTGGGCGCGGCCATTGCCGGAGCCTCTGCGCCATACCTGGCGGAGCAAATCCATAACCTGACGGAAGGCAACCCGGAAGCAAAAGCGATGGCCCACGCGGTTGTCGGGGCGGTAGCGTCCTACGCATCCGGCAACTCGGCGCTGGCAGGCGCGGCGGGCGCGGTCAGCGGCGAGCTGATGGCCGGGCTGGTGATGAAGCAGCTGTATCCGGGTAAGGAAGTCAGCGAGCTGACGGAAACGGAGAAACAAACCATCAGTGCGCTGGGCACGCTGGCGGCAGGGCTTGCCGGAGGCGTCGCTGGTGACAGTGCGGGGAATGCTGTGGCGGGGGCGCAGGTTGGTAAGAATGCGGTTGAGAATAATTTACTCGGCGGTAGTGAAGATGCTCAGGCTGCATGGATACGCCAGCATGGAATAGACATGGCAAGTTGTGCCGATGCGCCGGGTTCTGCAAGCTGCCAGAAAGCGATGAATGAACGAGATGCTGTTGGGCTGGCACTGGCAACGGGAAGTGTAGCGTTGCTACCTGGTGGTGCTCAGGCAATGTGGGGACTGGGTGCGGGCGCGAATGCAGGTATCGGTTATTTGGCGGATGGCACGATAGATCCGGCAAACGCAGCGATAGCGGGTTGGGTGAATGTTATCAGCATGGGTAATGGCCTGGCGGGTACCGTGGGCTGGAACGCCGCAGGTGGTGCGCTGGGTAACTGGATTGATGACAAAGATTCACTGTCTGGTGCGCTCATCAATGGTGCTGGATCTGGTATCGGCTATGGCATTGGTAAAGGGCTCTCATGGGGAGTTAATGCCGGGGCAAACTGGTGGAAAGGTGGCTGGGATCCGAAATTCAATCCAACGCTTCAAAAATATACTGATATTAAAGGAGGATTTGGGATTTCAAAAGAAATAACACCCAGCAATGTTCCCAGTTCTTTTGGGGACTTAGGTGGTTCTGTTTTCTCTGAAGTAACAGGTAAAGGAATCGAAAAAATATCATCCCCAAGCAGTAATGGAGATAAAAAATGATCAATATCCTTTTCATTTTATTTTCAATCTTGGCAGGGATACTTTTAGCTGAAATTGCATATGTTTTTTTACTTATCATTGAGTATGTGATGCTTGGAAGTTTTAATTTTGACCTGACATCAGCATGGCACTACCTGAAAGTTGGGGCCGGTGGAGGAGGTATAATGGGAGTAGGGATTGCCATGCTTCGATATTTTGGGGTTAAAGGTTTTTAATATTTGTTGCGTACAACAACGCGATGGCGCCGTTCGGCACCGGCAGCGCGCTGCAACAGGGTATTCAGGCAGCGACGGCGGCGATACAGGGCCTGGCGGGTGGCAACATCGGTCAGGCCATCAGCGGTGCGGCAAGACCTTAACTGGCGGAGCAAATCCATACCCTGACGGAAGGTAACCCGGAAGCGAAAGCGATGGCCCACGCGGTCGTCGGGGCGGTAGCGTCTTACGCATCCGGCAACTCGGCGCTGGCGGGCGCAGCGGGCGCGGTCAGCGCCGAGCTGATGGCCGGGCTGGTGATGAAACAGCTGTATCCGGGTAAAGACGTCGGTGACCTGACTGAAACGGAGAAACAGACCATCAGCGCGCTGGGCACGCTGGCGACAGGTCTTGCCGGAGGCGTTGCTGGTGACAGTACCGGTAATGCTGTTGCCGGGGCGCAGGCTGGGAAAAACTCGTCCGAAAACAATAACCTTTCAATGCCAGGCGGGCTAATGGGATACGGCCAGGCAGCTTCAACGCAGGGAATCTCAATGATTGATGCCGGAGCAACCATGGAAGAAACCAGTGCCGCGCTGAGTAAGAATGCGAAAGGTGATTTACCGGAAGGCGCAAATATTACTAAAGCCATTGTTGAGGGTTATAAAGATGGCGTACTGATTTGATCAACAAAATTAAGAGCCGAAAATCTCCCCCGTCAGATCCTCAATAAACAGGGATCCCGGCCAAAGCGCCGGGATTTTACCTTATAACCAGTCCGTTACCTCAGACAGGCCGCCACTCAATCGTCCCTTCCGGGATTTTGCGGGACCGCTTTTGAGGCGTGGCAATTACCTGGATAAACTCCTCAACCTGCCGTTGCTTGTGAGCCGAAAGCTTTTTACAGGCCTTACGCAGCGTGCTTACTACCTCCGGTTCAGCGGGCAATTCCGCCGCCGGTTCACACAGGCTCAGGATCAGACAGCCGGGCAGCACCCGTACCTCAACCGCCTGCCCGGTCGCAAACCCCGCCTCTTCCAGCCAGTTACCTTTGAGGTTAATGCTGGGGCACTGGCTGTAGTATGTGGTCATACCGGTTGAACGATTTTCGTGACGTATGCTGGTATATCCCACTTTCAGTTTACGTAATGCTTTGGAAATACCCGCCTCTGGCTTAATATCATGCTCAGCCATGATCAACTCCTTACTAGTTGCTTGTGGTCAGCGGCGGTAAAGGGTTGCCTCCCAATATCGCCGCGCTAAAAATCTTCTATCCACTTTTACTCTTCTTGCTTTTACCTGTTTAAATATACACCCTTCCCCGTGCAAACTCACTGAAAAGAAAATATTAAAATGCGAGGTGATTCGGAAAAATGAATTATGCTCCCCTACCCTTTCAGACTGAGACTAACCTGCAAAGCGGCAAGGATTATCAGCATTCCGCGCTATAAAGCACAGGATAAAGTTCAGGTCGGTTTCCGCACCAGTATTATAAATAACACATACCGTTAAGCCCCCTGTTTTTATCCTGCATCAGGCGAGATGGCCTGTTTAAAACTCTATATAAATCGCATTTTACATAATTAACTTTCAAGTCAGTGATTTGTGACAGCAGGATAATCGACACCCGGTAAGCATTAATGATTTCAAATAATAATAACAAACCATGTTATTTACGTTAATTTATATCAATAATTTGTTAAGCAATTCAGACAAAAATAATAATAACCTCAGGCAGAAACTTTAAATTTTTATGAAAAAACAATGCGACAGAAATAATTACCGATACATAACTTAAATCTCATTCTTCCCAAATCGAATGTCACCATGTTATTATGCGGTTGTTTCAGCAGACATACACGCATCTTCAATCTTATAGTATGTATGCCATCTGGCTGAATATGTAACACAGCTACACAATGTCAATTTTAAATTAAGGATGATTTATGAAAAACCTGGCTCTTGTCAGCATTGTTTTTGCAACTCTGGGTTTCAGCGCGACCGCGAATGCCGATCAACAGACCTTCAGCATCGGTTACGCACAAAGCAAAGTGCAGGATTTTAAAAATATCAGAGGGGTTAATCTGAAATACCGTTACGAGTGGGATTCACCGTTTGGTATTATCGGCTCCTTTACTTATATGAGCGGTAAAGAAAGTGAATCTTACCGCACAATTTATGAGAAACTTGATGCGCAGACTAAGCTAAAATATTATTCTTTAGCCGCAGGCCCAACCTATCGCTTTAATGAATATATCAGCGCGTATGGTCTTCTTGGAATAAATTATAATAAAGTAAATTATAATGAACGCTGGGTTAATACTGGGTATAGCAGCAGCTCTTATGATGAATCACAAAACAAAGCTTCTCTGATGTACGGCATCGGCCTGCAAATCAATCCGGTAGAGTATCTGGCCATTGATATTGGTTATGAAGGCTCTCGCCTGGACGCTGGCAATAAAAACCATTCTATCAACGGTTTTAATATTGGCATTGGCTACAGCTTTTAATCATACGAATAATAAAGCAAGTTCACCTCTTTCTCAGGCGGTGATGTAAAGCTGACAAAAAAGGAGCCACGGCACGATGCCGCAGCTCCTTTTTTACTCCGTTGTAAAAGCTTTTACGCAGACTGATGCTCAATAGCCTGCTGGCTTTCAATTGCCTGCTGGCCGTGAGTGATAGGGATACGGCGAGGTTTTTCGCTTTCAGGGATTTCCTGATACAGATCCACAGCAAGAATGCCGTCCTGCAGTTTCGCGCCGGTGACTTTTACATGCTCCGGCACCGTGTAGCTAAGACGGAAGTCGGCACGGCTGATGCCACGATGCAGCCAGCCATTTTCTGCGCTTTCCGTTTCTTTCTGCTCTTCCCTCTTACCGGAAATGGTTAGCTGTCCGCCTACCGTTTCAATAGACAGCTCGCTCTCTTTCCAGCCGGGTACGCTCACCGCCAGCGCATAGCGTTCTTTATCTACGCGACGAATATCATAGGCGGGCGTAGCGGCTACGGGCGTGTCGCCGGTCAGCTGGCTGAATAGCCGATCCATACGGTTGAAACGGTCTGAAAACAGCGCGTCGCTTAAGGAAGGGATCAGGGAGAAGTTGCGTACGGTCATCATCATAACCTCCTGAATACAGTCTCTATTCAAAAGCTCATTTCGGGCAGGTTCGCCGCCTGCTCGTAAGTAAAATAGGGTCGGCCGAATCTATTTCAAGCGTTGCAAATAAAATTTTTTTACCGCCTGTTTGCCATCGTCGCCCTGAGTCTGACGCATAAAAAAACCTGAGCCGGGCGTGCTGCCGGACTCAGGCTTTTTCAGGATGGCAGGCAGAAATGCTGTTCGCTTTCCGGCCTACGCCTTGATTCTTTTCTTCACCAGCGTCCAGCTGATCAGCAGCAGGGCTATCCAGCCAATACCGACGTAAAGCGATACGCGGGTATCCGGGAAGTAGCCAATCAGGCCGATAATAAAGAACAGGAACAGGATACCGACGATGGCCGTGAATATCCCGCCAGGCATGGCGAACTTCAGCTCTTTCGCCTGCGCGGGCGTCAGCGTGCGGCGGAAGCCGATCTGGGCGAAAAGGATCATAATCCATACCCAGACGGTGGCAAACGTCGCCAGCGAGGCAATCACCAGGAAGACTTTCTCCGGCATCAGGTAGTTCAGGTATACCGCAATCAGCATCGCTAACATCATCACCAGCACGGTGATCCACGGAATACCACGGCGTGAGACGGTGGCGAAAATTTTAGGCGCATGGCCCTGCTCCGCCATACCGTGCAGCATCCGGCCAACGCCGAAAACATCGCTGTTAATCGCCGAAAGCGAAGCCGTAATCACCACAAAGTTCAGAATGGCTGCCGCAGCGGCTATGCCCATATGCTGGAAAGTGAGGACGAACGGGCTACCGTTGGTGCCAACCTGGTTCCAGGGATAGATGGACATAATCACAAACAGCGTGCCGACATAAAACACCAGGATACGCAGCGGCACCGTGTTAATCGCACGTGGGATCGACGTGGCGGGATCTTTCGCTTCACCAGCGGTAATGCCGATAATCTCAATACCGCCATAGGCAAACATCACGATTTGCAACGACAGCACCATGCCGATAACGCCGTGCGCAAAGAAGCCGCCGTTAGTCCACAAATTACTGATGCCGGTAGGCTGGCCGCCGTTGCCGATGCCCCAGAAAATAATACCGATGCCTGCCACAATCATAATAATGATGGTGGCGACCTTGAACAGCGACAGCCAGAATTCTACCTCGCCAAACACTCTTACCGTGGCCAGGTTAATCGCGCCGATAATCAGCACCACGCTCAGCACCCACACCCAGTGCGGCACGTCGGGGAACCAGACGCCCATATAGATGCCGAAAGCGGTGACGTCGGCAATGGCGACGATCAGAATTTCAAAGCAGTAGGTCCAGCCGGTGATATAGCCAGCCAGCGGGCCAAGATAATCCTGAGCATAGCGGGAGAACGAGCTGGCCTGCGGGTTGTTCACCGACATTTCGCCCAGCGCGCGCATGATGATATAGGCGATAGCGCCGCCGATAATATAGGCGAGGATCACGCTTGGCCCGGCCATTTTCATTGCGTCAGCCGAACCGTAAAACAGACCCGTGCCGATGGCCGAACCGAGCGCCATAAAGCGGATGTGGCGGGTACTCAGTCCCTTTTTGAGCGTATTATTTTTCATCTTTCATTCTGCTTAAACTCTGTCAACTTCTCCTGCCGGAGATCGGGCAGGAGAAGGTATCACACTTTTACTGCTGGTGCGCATTCACCTGCGCGCGTCCCATAACGCGATCGCAGATGGCCACGACGACCAGTATTGCCAGCGAAGGCGGCAGCCAGGCCAGGCCCTGCTCGGCCAGCGGCAGATTGGCCGTAAATGCAGGCAACGCATCCTTAAAACCGGTGGTTTTGATAGCGTCGATAACGCCGAAAATCAGGCTCACCAGCATGGTCGGTGCGATAATACGCGTACTCTTGTTCCACCAGCGCAGCGTAAAGCTCAGCAAAATCAGCACGATGCAAGGCGGATAGATAGCCGTCAGCACGGGTATAGAGAACTGGATCAGCTGGCTCAGCCCCAGGTTGGACACCAGCATCGAGAACAGGCCCAGAATAAATACCAGCTGGCGATAGGTCAGCGGCAGATACTGCTGGAAGAACTCGGCACAGGCGCAGGTCAGGCCAACCGCCGTCACCATACAGGCAACAAAAATCAGCGCCGCCAGGAACAGGCTACCCAGGTCGCCGAAAGTATGCTGCACATAGGCGTGCAGAATAGCAGCGCCGTTGGCGTTCTGATCGACTATAGAGGCGCTGTCGGAACCCAGTTTAAACAGAGCAAGGTAAACCAGCGTCAAACCAACCCCGGCGATCAGGCCCGCGATAATGGTATAGCGCGTCAGCAGACCGGCTTCGCTGACGCCGCGAGAACGCGCCGCGTTAACGATAACGATGCCAAACACCAGCGCGCCCAGCGTATCCATCGTCAGATAGCCGTTAATAAAGCCGCTGGAGAAAGCGCCATGCTGATAAGCCTCGGTAGCCGGTGCCAGGCCGCCCGCTGGCCAGATCAGCGCGGCGATGCCCAGTACGGCCAGCGCCACGATCTTCAGCGGTGCCAGGATATGCCCGACGGTATCCAGCAGCTTGCCCGGATAAAGGGAGATACCAATGACCAGCGCGAAATAGACCAGGCTGTAAATAAACAGCGGCAGCGGGCTGTCGCCGGTCATCGGCGCAATACCCACTTCAAAAGAGACGGTCGCGGTGCGCGGCGTGGCGAACAGCGGGCCGACGGCCAGATAGCAGACGGTGGCCAGCACGATGCCCGCCGCTTTGCCAATCGGCGAGCTGAGCGCATCGATACCGCCCCCCACGCGCGCCAGCGCGACAACGGTGATAACCGGCAGGCCGACGGCGGTCAGCAAAAAGCCAAGCGCGGCGATCCAGACGTGTTCCCCGGACTGAATACCCACCATCGGCGGGAAAATAATGTTACCGGCACCCACAAACAGGGCGAATGTCATAAAGCCCAGCGCGAGGATGTCTTTAGAAGTTAAACGATTTGTCATAAGGCCCGTACTGATGTTGAGTGAAATCGCGATGTCGGTTCTGTTTCCCCGTGCGCTTTCAGCGCCCGATCTTTTGCCACGGCGGATAACTGCCTGACAGAAATACCGGCGCGTTTGCGCTATTTATGATCTTTTATACAGGGAGATAAATAAAACGGCGGTAAGTAAAACGTTTATAGCGGAGAAAGGCAATACGGGATCGAGAAAGCAGAGTGATATAGCGTAGAAATTGCTTAAGCCAGATAATCACTTCAGATTACAGGCGAGATGCCTTACATGATTTGTATTTTTTTTGAACTTCCCGGCGTTATTTTCTGCATTATTTTGCCAATGGATGCACAAAAGGCGCGTATAAACGCGCCTTTTGCATCTTTTGCCCGGCTTACCAGACCTGTTTAGCGATATCCACCACCAGGCGCAGCTTGGCCCACTGCTGCGCTTCGGTCAGGCTGTTGCCCTCTTCCGTAGAAGCAAAGCCGCACTGCGGGCTGAGGCAGATTTGATCCAGGCTGACGAACTGCGCCGCTTCCGCGATGCGCTTCTTCACCGTTTCCGGATCTTCCAATTCGCCAGTTTTGGTCGTTACCAGACCCAGTACCACCTGCTGTTTGCCCGGTTTGATAAAGCGCAGCGGCTCAAACCCGCCAGAACGCTCGTTGTCGTACTCCAGGAAGAAGGCGTCGATATTCACGGTGCCGAACAGAATTTCCGCGACCGGCTCATAGCCGCCTTCGGAAATCCAGGTCGAGCGGAAGTTACCACGACAAACATGCAGGCCCACGGTCATATCGTCCGGCTTGCCTTCCAGCGCTTTATTCAGCACCTGAGCATAGATGTTCGCCAGCTCTTCAGGATCGTCGCCGCGCTCGCGGATTTGACGCTTTTGATCTTCCGAACACAGATAAGCCCAGACGGTATCGTCCAGCTGCAAATAGCGGCAGCCAGCGTCATAAAAACCTTTAATCGCATCGCGGTAAGTCAGCGCCAGATCGTTGAAGTAATCCTTCAGATCGGGATAGACATTAGCGTCAATCACTTTACGGCCGCCGCGAAAGTGCAGCACGCTTGGGCTTGGGATAGTCATTTTAGGGATAGCGTCGCCGCTGATGCTTTTCAGGAAACGGAAATCTTCCAGCATAGGATGGTTGCCGAAACCCAGCTTGCCGGTCACCTTTACGCCGCGGGCTTTGGTCTGCACGCCGTTGAACTGAATGCCCTGCTCCGCTTCATAGCGCTCCACGCCGTCCAGACCGTCAAAGAAATCGAAGTGCCACCATGCGCGGCGGAACTCGCCGTCGGTGACCACTTTCAGGCCGCTGGCGCGCTGGTGCTCTACCACTTCGCGGATCGCTTTGTCTTCGATCTGGCGCAGGGCGGCGGCGTCGATTTCCCCGGCCTGAAACTGCTCGCGGGCCTGCTTGATAACGGCAGGACGCAGAAAACTTCCTACAACTTCGGCGCGGTATTGGGCTGAATCTCTTTGCATGATCGGTCACTCCTGGCCTGCGCAGCGGCGCATAATTTCATGGTGAAATAGTTACTGTTTGTTATCCTGAGACATCTGGATGTCTAAATGGCTGAATGCAAGAATGTCATGAGAAAGATTCAGCGGCAAACGAGGAAATTTCATTACCCATGAAAAAAATTCATGTTGATGGTGCTTACCCCTCCACCATTGCTCTGGCCTTCTTCAGCTGATCGTCCGACAGCGGCAGATAGCCCGCCTGGGTGACCAGCGCCTGGCCCTGCGCCGACAGCGCCTGCCGTAAAAAAGCCTTTGTCAGCGGCTCCAGCGGCTGGCCCGGCGTTTTGTTGACATAGATATAGAGCGGACGCGCGTAGGGATAGCGGCCGCTGCGAATATTCTCTACCGAAGGCGCAATCTCGCGAGCGCCGTCAAGGGCGACCGGCAGCGTTTTTACCCCGGTCATATGCGCGCCCATGCTGGCGTAGCCGATACCGTTCAGCGTGCTTGCCACCGCCTGGATCACCGCAGCGGAACCGGGATATTCGCCCACGTCGTTACGAAAATCGCCGTTGCACAGCGCCTGCTGGCGGAAGAACCCCCAGGTGCCGGAAGCGGAATTGCGGCCAAAGCGCTGCACAGGCCGCTGCGCCCATTCCTGCTGCTTAAGCTGAAGATCGCCCCAGTTGCGTACGGCAAACGTCGCGCCGCAGCGGCGGGTTACGGAGAAAATAGCGTCGAGCTGCTGAGCGTTGATGCCCTGTAGCGGATTATCCTGATTGACCACCACCACCAGCGCGTCCATCGCCACCGGCACGGCCAGCGGCGCATAGCCGTAGCGGTTCTCGAACAGCTGGCGCTCCACCGCCTGCATGGGGCGACTCATCGCGCCAAGCTGTGCTGCGCCCGCCGCCAGCGCGGTCGGCGCCGTCGACGATCCCGCAGCCTGAATCTGTACGTTAACGCCCGGATAGTGGCGGTTAAAGCTCTCCCCCCACAGCGCCATCAGCGTGCCGAGCGTATCCGAACCCACGCTGCTGAGGTTGCCCGCCAGCATCCCTTCGTTCGCGCCTGTTGCCGTGCCGCACAGCAGCAGCAGCGCCAAAAACCACTTTTTCATTTTTTTATCCGCCAGCTCAGTGAACCGCATTCTGAGCCAGTTCGTTGTTGACGATCAACCTTGCAGGCAGCGAGAAGCAGAAACAGGTTTCTTTACCCGGCTGGCTGGTAATTTCCAGACGGGCATGGTGATGGCTGAGCGCGTGTTTGACGATAGCCAGCCCCAGCCCGCTGCCGCCGGTCTGCCGCGAGCGCGCCTTATCGACGCGATAAAAACGTTCGGTCAGGCGAGGAATATGCTCGGCGGCGATGCCCGGCCCGTTGTCGCAGACCTTAAACTGCGCGCCGTGCGACGTCTTTTGCCAGCTGACGGTGATGCGCGTGCCGTCCGGCGTATGGTTGACGGCGTTATAGACGAGATTGGAAATGGCGCTGCGCAGCTGCTCATCGTTACCGAATACCCGCAGCTGCGGATCGGCGGAAAAGTGGATTTCGTGCCGCCCCTGGCTGAGCGTTTCCGCCTCGCGCTGGAGCAGCCGCAGCATCAGCGGCACATCGACTTTTTCCTGCAAATCAAGCGCGGGCGCGGCTTCGATCCGCGACAGCGTCAGCAGCTGTTTAACCAGGGCATCCATGCGGCGGGTTTGTTCCTGCATGGTATGCAGCGCCTTATTGCGCGACGGGCCTTCCAGCACCGCGTCGCTCATCATCTCCAGGTAGCCCTGAAGCACGGTAAGCGGCGTGCGCAGCTCATGGCTGACGTTGGCGAAAAAGTTGCGCCGCGCGCCTTCCAGCTGATGCATTTGCGTCACGTCGCGCGCCACCAGCAGCCACTGGCCTTCGCTATAGGGCATCACGCGGAACTCAAGATGGCGATGGCTGTTCAGCACCAGCGTCAGCGGCCGCGAGAAATCGCGCTGGCGCAGATAGAGGGTAAATTCAGGATAGCGCAGCAGGTTTAAGATATTTTGGCCGTTGTCTTCCGGCCAGCGCAGCCCCAGCAGCTGCTGCGCCAGACCGTTGCACCAGAAAATCGTGCCCTCTTCCGTGGTCAGCACCAGCGCATCCGGCAAGGATTCCGCGCCGCTGCGAAAGCGTTTAATCAGATGGCCCAGCTCCCGCCGACGACGACGGTTGCGTGCCTGCATCTGGTAAAGGCCGTAAAAAAGCGGTTCCCAGCTGCCGCGTCCGGTTGGCGGGGTGATGCTGCGATCGATCCACAGCCAGTGGGAAAGACGAAGCAGGTTAGCAAAATGCCAGCCCAGCACGGCCAGTACGGCCAGCAGCAGCCACCACGGCAGCCCGCCGACCAGCAGACCGACAATCAGCGCTGGCAGGCAGGCGAGCAGCAGCTCAAGCAGCAATCTCTTCCAGGAGAGGCGTTCCAGCACGATGAAAACTCCAGTGGGGACAATCAGTAACGCGCAGAGAAGCGGTAACCCGTTCCGCGCACTGTCTGCACCATACGATCGTGCCCGGTCAGTTCAAGTGCCTTACGCAGACGGCGAATATGCACGTCTACAGTACGATCTTCCACGTACACGTTAGTGCCCCAGACGTTATTAAGCAACTGCTCGCGGCTGTAGACGCGCTCGGGGTGCGTCATAAAGAAATGCAGCAGCTTATATTCCGTCGGCCCCATCTCCAGCGGCTGCGTTGCCGACATCACGCGGTGCGAGGAGGGATCCAGGCTCAGGCCCTGAATTTCAATCACCTCTTCCACCGCCATGGGCGAAATACGGCGCATCACCGCTTTGATGCGGGCCACCAGCTCTTTGGGCGAAAAAGGCTTGATAATATAGTCGTCCGCGCCCACTTCCAGCCCGCGCACGCGGTCTTCCTCTTCGCCGCGCGCGGTCAGCATCATCACCGGAATATCGCGGGTCATCGCCTCGCGCTTCAGATGGCGGATAAACTGAATACCGGTGCCGCCGGGCAGCATCCAGTCCAGCAGGATCAAATCGGGCCACGGCTCAATCAACAGATTAATGGCGCTGTCATAATCTTCCGCTTCTATCGGCTGATAGTCATTTTGCTCCAGCACAAAACACAACATCTCACGGATTGGGGCTTCATCTTCGACCACCAGAATGCGCTTAGCCATTATTGCTCCTGCGTTTGTGACGGAATGTCACTGGATATGCGGCGTCATTATGCGTCAGATTTATGACACTTTTATGAAAAAAGCGCCGGCTAATCATCAGTTTTATAACACTTTCAGCAGGATGGAAATGCGTAGCTGAGGTTTTTTGGCCAGGCGTTTATAATCGGCGTTTCGCTTACCTGACACTGAAGGGACGCTATGCGACTTATTCATACCGCCGACTGGCATCTGGGCCAGTTTTTTTACACCAAAAGCCGGGCGCCGGAGCATGACGCTTTTCTGACATGGCTGGTCGGACAGGTTGAGCAACATCAGGTCGATGCCGTGATCGTCGCGGGCGACGTGTTTGATACCGGCTCGCCGCCCAGCTACGCGCGCGAGCTGTACAATCGCTTTGTGGTCAGGCTGCATCAGACCGGCTGCCAGCTGATTATTCTGGCGGGCAACCACGACTCCGTCGCCATGCTGAACGAATCGCGCGAGCTGCTGGCCTGTCTGAATACGCGGGTGATTGCCGCCGCCAGCGAGGATCCGGCCGATCAGGTGCTGATGCTGAACCAGCGGGACGGTCAGCCCGGCGCGGTGCTCTGCGCTATTCCATTTTTACGTCCACGCGATATTACCGTCAGCAAAGCGGGCCAGTCGGGACGGGAAAAACAGCAGACGCTGCTGGAAGCGATTACTCACCACTATCAGCGCAGCTACGCGGCAGCGGTGCAAATACGCGGCGAGCTGCCGCTGCCCATTATTGCCACCGGCCATCTGACCACAATGGGCGTCACCAAAAGCGACGCCGTACGCGATATCTATATCGGCACGCTGGACGCTTTTCCCGCCCAGGCCTTTCCCCCTGCGGATTATATCGCGCTGGGCCATATTCACCGCGCGCAGCGCATCGCCGATACGGATCATATTCGCTACAGCGGCTCGCCCATTCCGCTCAGCTTTGATGAGCTGGGACGCGATAAAAGCGTGTTCCTGGTCGATTTCGCCGACGGCCAGCTACAGCAGGTCATGCCGCTGACGGTGCCGCTCTTTCAGCCCATGCAGATGATTAAAGGCTCGCTGGAAGAGATCGAGCGCCAGCTGCGCGAGATCCAGCCGCCGGAAACGGGGCAGAAAGTCTGGCTGGATATCGAAATCGCCACGCAAACCTGGCTCAACGACCTCCAGCGGCGTATCCAGGAACTGACGGAAAGCCTGCCGGTCGAGGTGGTGCTGCTGCGCCGCAGCCGCGAGCAGCGCGACAGCATTATCAGCCGGCAGAACAACGAAACCCTGAGCGAGCTGAGCGTGGAGGAAGTCTTTCAGCGCCGTCTGGCCGCCGAAGAAGAAGAGCCGGAGCGCATCGCGCGCGCCACGCTGCTGTTCAGCCAGACGCTGGCGGACATGGAGGAGCCATCATGAAGATCCTGACGCTAAGGTTTAAAAACCTCAACTCGTTGAAAGGCGAATGGAAAATTGACTTTACCGCCGAACCGTTCGCCAGCAACGGGCTGTTCGCCATTACCGGCCCGACCGGCGCGGGCAAAACCACGCTGCTGGATGCCATCTGCCTGGCGCTTTATCACGAAACGTCGCGGCTGGGTAAGCTGTCGCAGTCACAGAACGACCTGATGACGCGGGATACCTCAGAATGCCTGGCCGAGGTGGAGTTTGAAGTAAAAGGCGTCGCCTGGCGGGCGTTCTGGAGCCAGAACCGCGCACGCGGTGCCGTAGACGGCAATCTTCAGGCACCGCGCGTCGAGCTGGCCCGCTGCGACAATAACAAAATCGTCGCCGACAAGGTAAAAGACAAGCTGGAGATGCTGACCGAGCTGACCGGGCTGGATTTTGAGCGCTTCACCAAGTCGATGATGCTCTCGCAGGGACAGTTTGCCGCCTTTCTTAACGCCGACGCCAACAGCCGCGCCGAGCTGCTGGAGGAGCTGACCGGCACGGAAATCTACGGTCGCCTTTCCGCCAGTGTTTTTGAGCGGCATAAAAACGCCCGTGGCGCGCTGGAGAATCTGCGGGCGCAGGCCGCCGGGATGGCGCTGCTGGATAATGAACAGGTTCAACAGCTTACATTACAGTCAGCCCGGCTGCTGGCAGAGGAGCAGGCGCTCACTTCGCAGCTTCAGCATCGGCAGCAGCTGCTGCACTGGCACCAGCAGTACCAGACGGCGCTACAGGCAAAAGAAGCGGCCGTCGCCGGGCAGCAGGAGGTGGAAGCGGCCTGGCAGGAAGCGATGCCGCAGCTGAACCGGCTGCAACAGGCCGAACCGGCGGAAAAGCTGCGCCCTCAGTGGCTACTGCGCAATCAGCATCGGCAGGATCGGCTCGCGCTCGCTGAGCAGCAGCAGCACATCAATACGCAGCGCCAGCAGGCTCAACAGCAGCTGGACGAGCTGGCCGACGAGCTGAAAAAGGCGGAGGCGGCCCGGCAGCAGCACGAAAACGACAGGCAGCAGCAGGAGACGCTGATCGCCGAACAGCTGCTGCCGCTGGATAACCGTATCGACACGCTGGCCCAACAGAACCAAGCGCTGGAAAAAGAAGTAAGCGATTACCAACTTCATCTTAACGCGCGCCAGGCCGCGCTGCATCAGGCCCAAAACCAGCACAAGGAAAACGCGGCCCGCCAGCAGGAGCAGCAGCGCTGGCAGCAGCAGCACGCCCATTTTGCCCACTGGGGAGAATCGCTGCCGCTGTGGCGCGCGCGCTTCGAACAGCGGCAGCAAAGCGAACAGGCGCTGGCCGCGCTGCGCCAGCGTATCCACGAACAGCAGCAGGCGGTCAGCCGACTACGGCAGCAGATTGCCCAGGCGGAACAGCAGGCGCAGCCGCAGCAGGCTCAGCTTGAAGCGCAGCAAAAACAGGTCGCGGAAGCCGAAGCGGCGTTAACCAGCCAGCGGCAGCAGCGTTCCGAAGAGCAGCTACAGGCCTCGCTGACCAGGCTACAGCAGCAGCGGCCGCAGCGGCAACGCCTGGCGCTGATCGCCTCGCAGTGGCCGCCGCTGATGCAGCGAAGCCAAAGCCAGCACAACGATCGCACCGCGTTGCAGCTCCAGCTCCAGCAGGCGCAAACCGATCTGCAAAACCTGCGTAGCGGCTGGAAAGAGAAGCGGCAGCATTTGCAGGACCTGGAAAAACGCTGCGAGCTGGAGCAGCGCATCGCCGATCTGGAGCAGTATCGCGCCCGGCTGGAGCCGGAACAGCCCTGCCCGCTGTGCGGCTCCTGCCAGCATCCCGCCGTCGCCGACTATCAGGCGCTTGAGCTTTCTGAAAACCAGCAGCGCCTTACCGCCTTAAGGCTGGAAGTCGACCAGCTGAAGGATCGCGGTACCGCCAGAGGCGAACAGGTGAAAAGCCTGCAGGCGCAGCTGGACAAGCTGCAGCGCGAGCTGACGGAAAGTGACAGCGAAGCGGCGCGCCTGCGCGAACAGTGGCAGAGCACGGCGCAGGCGCTGGGCCTGAGCGCTTCGCCGGACGATCTGCAACAGACCAGCGACTGGCTGACCGCTCAGGAACGCCAGGAAAGCGAAACGCAGGCGCAGCTGCTGGATTTGCAGCAGCGCGCCCGCCAGCTTCAGCAGCAGAAAGATCGGCTGGCGGAAATGCAGAAAGCGCTCAGCGAGATGAAGCAGCAGCAGGAGCTGGCAGGTCAGCAACTGCTTACTTCTGTCAGAACGCAGGAAGAGCTGGAGCAGTCGCTCGCCCAGCAGCAGCAGCAGGCGCAGCAGCAGCATGACAGCCTGCGCGCTGCGCTGGCCGAACGGGATCTGATGCTGCCGCCGGCGGAGGAAACCGAAAACTGGCTGCATGAACGACAGAAAGAGTGGGATGCGTGGAACACTGTTGCGCAGTCGCTGACGGCTTCGGCTTCGCAGCTGACCGCGCTGGCCGCGCAGCAGCAGGCGTTGCAGGAAGAGATCGCGCGTGAACAGGCGCAGCTGATCCAGCGCGAGCAGCGCAGCCAGGCCGGTCAACAGGCGCTGGCCGTCCTGCGCGACCAGCGGCGACAGCTGTTTGGCGACAAGGTGGCGGCCGAAGTGCAGCAGCAGCTACGCGCGCTGTCGCAGCAGCATCTTGAGCGCGGCCAGCAGCTACAGCAGCAGTGGCAGCAGCGGCAGAACCAGTTAAATACCCTGACCGGACAGCATAATTCGCTGGACGAGCAGCTGACCGTGCTGACGCACAGGCTGGAACAGGCGCAGCAGGCCTTTAGCGCGGCGCTGGAAGCCAGCGACTTCAGCAGCGAGGCGGCCTTTACGGCGGCGCTGCTGGATGAAGATCGGCTGCGGCAGCTGCAGGCGCTACAGAAAACGCACGAGCAGCGACGCCAGCAGGCAGCGATCCTGCTGGCTCAGGCAGAAAAAACCCTGGCGGCGCTGCCGGAAAAGCCGCAGGATCTGCCAGAAGATCCTTCTGCGCTGCACGCCGCCGTGGAGAGTCTCTCGCAACAGCTGAAAGAAAACGCCCGTCAGCAGGGCGAGACGCGACAGCAGCTCAGCAGCGATGCGGATCGCCGCGAGCAGCAAAAAAACCTGCTGGCGACCATTGAGCAGGAAACGCGCCAGGTTGAAGACTGGAGCTATCTCAATCAGCTTATCGGCTCGAAGGAAGGCGATAAGTTCCGCAAATTCGCCCAGGGACTGACGCTGGATCATCTTGTCTGGCTGGCGAACAACCAGCTAAACCGCCTGCACGGCCGTTATTTGCTCCAGCGCAAATCGCAGGAGGCGCTGGAGCTGCAGGTCGTGGATACCTGGCAGGCGGACGCGCTGCGCGATACGCGCACCCTTTCCGGCGGCGAAAGTTTTCTGGTGAGCCTGGCGCTGGCGCTGGCGCTCTCGGATCTGGTCAGCCATAAAACGCAGATCGAATCGCTGTTTCTGGACGAAGGCTTCGGCACGCTGGATGCCGCCACCCTGGATGGCGCGCTGGATGCGCTGGATGCGCTGAACGCCAGCGGTAAAACCATTGGCGTAATCAGTCATGTGGAAGCGATGAAAGAGCGTATCCCGGTGCAGATCAAGGTACGCAAAATCAACGGACTGGGTTACAGCCGACTGGAAGTGCCGGGCTGAATCTGCCGAGATACGGATGGCGGCAGCGCCCTGCTCCGGCAGCGTGACGGTGTCCGTTGCGCCAGGACGCCATCCGCTGTAAACGGCTGTGAAAGCTGACGGCAGTCTGTAAAAGCAACGGCCCGGCACGCGTGAATGCGGGCCGGGCCGTTTTGCCTTCGCCAAACGGTAAACCATCAGATTTTACCGTTTTACTTAGCCAGACGGTAAACCGTCAAATTTCATCGTTTTACATAGCCAGACGGTAAACCATCAAATTTCACCGTTTTGCCTTCGCCAAACGGTAAACCATCAGGCTTCACCGTTTTACTTAGCCAGACGGTAAACCGTCAGATCTTCCCGGCCTTAGCGCGCGGGCCTGGCAGAAGCGCACCGTCGTCGCCAGCCGTCAGCAGGCGGGCGCTGGTAATGGCCGCGACATCATGGGCTTTATCCGAGACGTTGCTGGCGATCTGGTGCACGGCGGCGGCGATCAGCATCCCCAGCGCGGACTGATTGTTGTTGCTGCTCTCATTATCGGAGGCCGTCGCCGACCCGCTCCAGATCTGCTTGCCGCTGCGTAAATCCACCAGTTTTGCCGAAGCGGTCACGCGCGTTTCGCTGTCCACGATCAGGTATTTAGTGCCGTAGGTGTTGATATCGATATACAGCGCCGCGTCGGCGTTAAAAATATCGTGCAGCTTAGTGGTGGAAACGCTGCGAATATCCGTGGCGTTGTTCAGACCGTTCTGCTTAAAGGTTTCCTCAACCACCGCCACGGGGAAAACGTAATAGCCGGATTCCGCCAGCGGCTGGGTGACCAGCGAAGTAAGGCTGTGCGCCGCCGCGATATCCGTTGTGTGGTTTTCCGCAGGCAGTACCAGAATGGAAGCGGGCTTGCTGGCGCGAAACGCGCTGTAGTCATGCGGCGTTTTCTTTGCGCAGCCGGTCAGCGTTATAACGGCCAGCAGAGCGGTAAAGGCGAAAAGCTTTTTCATTATTTTGCTCCCTGCTTATTACGCATCAGGAAATCCATATAAGAAGCGGACTCAGGAAAAGCCGTTTTCTCGGCGGTAAACTGTTGGAAAGCTAAATCGGGCTGGCCAGCGTTAACATAAAGTAATCCCAGCTGCGCGTGCAGGCCCGGTGCCACCGGTTTATTTTTAGCTTTCGCCTCTTCAATCACTTTATTCAGCGTAGCGATTTCTTTTTCCGGCGCGCTGCCGTTTTGATAAAAGCTGTAAAGCGAATTCTGGTAGTCGCCCCAGTAATAGATATTTTCTTTTTTCTGCGCGCAGGCGGTTAACAGCAGTGCCGTGGCAACCGCTGCGGTATATTTTATTACTCGCATTTTTTTCTCCGTTATTTAACCGGACGCCACGCGCCTGATTCCAGACCGCTGACCAGATGATTTACCGCTTCGCGTACCGCCAGGTCCATGACCTTGCCATTAAGCGTGGAGTCGTAGCTGGCGGTGCCGCCAAAGCCGATGACTTCTCGGTTGGAGAGTGCGTATTCGCCCGCGCCCTGCACGGAGTAGACCACTTCTGAGGTCGCCACGTCGACAACGTTCAGGTTGACCTTTGCATAGGCTACCTGCGTTTTGCCGCGGCCCAGGATGCCCCACAGCTGCTGATCGCCGACTTCTTTACGACCGAATTCGGTAATATCGCCGGTGATAACGTAATCCGCGCCTTTAATCGTTTGAGTACTGTGCTTATAGCCCGCTTCGTTTTTCAGCTCATCAAGGTTGGCACGATCCAGCACGTTAAAACGACCGGTTTGTTGCAGATGAGTAATAAGAATGGTTTTAGACTGATTGCCCAGGCGATCCACGCCGTCAGAGAAAATACCGTTCATATAAGAAGAGCGGTTATCGAATTTGCCAATGGCTATCGGGCTTTTTGCGCCCTGATATACCGGCTGGCTGGCGGCAGCTACCTGCGGCGCTTCAATAGCTCGGGAGGATTCGGTGGCGCAGCCGCTAAGCAGCGCGCAGCTTAATAAAGAAAAAGCAACAAGGTTATAACGATATTTCATTCTTTTCTTTTCCATGAATAAAAAAATACATCCAGCGTCCGCGCGCAGAATACAATAATGATGCAGAAAAACACAGGAAATAATAGCGTTTGACGAACAAGCGGTATTTTACTGCCTGGCCACGACAGGGAAATAATCTGTAAATGGCCCAGGATCGCCGGAATAACCTGTCAGCCTGAGGCTAACAGGCTAAACTATCGGCTTACATCAGAAAACCTTTAGTAATCATGGGAAAAAAATGCCATCGGGAATGATTAAAAGCGGACTGACGCTGCTGGCGCTGCTGCTGACGGCCTGCCACTCTCCGCCAGAAGAGCCGCGTCCTGTACCGGCCACGCCGCAGGAGATGCAGGCATGGGCAGACAAAGTCTGTAGCGGCCGCACGGAGAATAACTGTCGCTATTTCGCTGAGATGCAGTACGGCATTCAGCGCAATTTTTACAATGCGCATCGCTATCATGGACGCGCCTGTACCGTCACCGTCACCTGGCGCCAGAACGGCCACTACGGCGTACAGAGCACCCGGGGCGATGAACAGCTCTGCCTGAAAGCATGGGGCGTGATCGGCAGCGCGGAAAACCTGCCGCCGCCGCCGCCTTCGCTGCCGACCTCAATGGTTATCGAGCTGAAGCCTGACTAGCTGGCCGGCTTCAATGGCTATCGAGCTTAAGCCGGACTAGCTGGCCTGCCGCCACTGGCGCGGGCTGACGCCAAACCAGCGCCGAAAAGCGCGCGAAAAGGCGCTGACTTCTGAATAGCCCAGCAGCAGCGCCATTTCGGACACCGGCAGCTGCCGCTGCTGTAAATACCAGGTCGCCAGCTCGCAGCGCACCTTGTCCACCAGCGCGGTAAAGCTCAGGTTCTCTTCGCGCAGGCGGCGCTGGAGCGACCAGCTCGACATGCCCATTTTTTCCGCCACCTCGGGCAGCGCCGGCTCGCCCTGCATCAGCATCAGACGCACCTGCGAACGCGCCCGATCGACCACGCTCTGGCGCGGCGTCGCGCTGTTCAGACGCCGGATCGCGTCCTGCATCACCAGCAGCAGCATCGGATCGCTTTCCGGCATCGCGCGCGTCAGCTCTTTTTTAGGGATGATCATCGCATTGCAGGGCTGTTCAAACCAAACCGGTGCGTCAAAGACTTTGCAGTGCTCATGCCACTGCTCGGGGCGGGGATGTTCAAAGTGCACTTCTCTTGGCGCCCAGTGCCTGCCGGCAACGTGACGGATCAGGTTCATAAACATGCCCATCGTCAGCTCGGCGTCCTGCCTGCGGCATAAAATCGCGCCGTGGCGCACCTGGTAGTCCAGACGCCAGCAGTCGCCTTTGTCGGTCAGCCGCGTCAGGGTATCGTGCTGATGCCACGGAAAAGCGTTGACGACGTTGTGCAGCGCCTGCTCCAGCGTGGCGGAGCAAAGCCCGACATAGCCAATCAGGCCTAATGACTGCGGTTTAAACTGCCTGCCGTAGTGCAAACCGAAGTTATCAAACCCTGAGCAGCGCGCCGCTTCCTCCATTACCCGGCAGTAGTTAACCAGCCCCAGGCTCAGCGTCGGGCTGGCGAGCTGCTCCGGATCGATGCCGCTGACGCCGAAAATGCGGTCGACGTCGCCGCCTTTTTCCGTGATAAATTCACCGAGGCCGCTGGCAGCGGCGGCCAGCACGCCATGGTTACAGCCAGCATTCAGCACCGCTGCCATCTCAGGCCGTTTGATCGCTCCGCTTTCCATTATTTATCGCCTCGCTGCAGAAAACATTCTGCTTACTCAGCAATTTCTATACCAGCTGGCGGCTAAGCGCCCACCGGCAGCTCGCTGGTTTCAAGGTAGCGATGGCAGAGGCGCACCGAATGATCGGCCCACTGCGGCCCCAGGCTCAGCGCCATCGCGGTCTGCGCGTGCGAGCCGACCCAGGCCAGCAGCTGTATACGGCGCTGGATAAGCAGCGTCGGCACCAGCGCCAGCTCCGCATCGCTGATATGCGCCACCTGCTCATAGCCTTTGATCCAGTTGTCCACCCATTGCGCTGCACGAGGATGGTGCTCCACAAAGCTGATGGCTGCCGCAAGATCGTGCAGATACCAGCCCATGCCGCAGTCGTCGAAGTCAATCACCCGCGTTTCGCCTTTATGCCGCAGCAAATTGGTCAGGCGCAGATCGGCATGGATCAGGCCGTAGCGGGAAGGATCTTTGCCGAATCGGGCCAGCTCTTCGCCAGCGCGGGTAATGGCCTGCTCCACCACGCCGCGATCGTCACGCCGCAAGCCCGGTGCGTCTCGCCAGTCGCCCCAGTGACTTTGCGGGCTGACCATGGTCTGATGATCCCAGATGATGCGCTGGAAACCCGCCGGTTTTTGCCAGCTTTTGCTGTGCTGATGCAGCCGCGCGGTGATTTGGCCAAGATCCTGGAACGCGCGGGGATCGACGTCGGTGTCCGGCATCTCGCCTTCGATCCAGTCGAACAGCACCGCGTGGCGCAGGCTGCCGTCCGCCAGCCGCAAATCCTGAACGGTCTGCCCTTCCCGATCGGCAAGCGCCTGCGGCACCACGATACCCGTTTCGCGCAGCGCATCCAGCCAGCGCAGCTCGCTGAGGATATCGGCGCGCTGATGATAATTGCCGCGATGCAGGCGCAGCGCATAGCGTTTTCCGGCGGCCTCCAGCAGAAAGGTAGCGTTCTCCGAGCGGCAAAGCAGGCTGAGTTTGCCCTGTAAAGCGGCCGGATAGCGGCTCAGAGCGCGGTGGGCAAGCGCCAGCAGCGCGGCATTGGTCAGGTCGTCATATTGGCTGGTCATCAGTGTGGCTCCCGAAAGAAGTTGATACGGCCTGAACCAGCATGGCGTGACGCTTCCTCAATCGCTTGACCGCAGGTAACCCTCTTTTGACTTTAGCGTACAGCGGGCACTTTTTTTGCTTGTGAGTTGACAGCAGAGCGCAAAAATCCTTATGCCCGCGTCAAGTTTCCCCGGGACGACGGCTGCATTATCAATCAACACTTACTGGCGGGAACAGCGATATGACAAGCAAGCTAAAGCCTACTCTGGGCACGATACATTTGTGGGGCATTGCGGTAGGCCTGGTCATTTCCGGCGAATATTTCGGCTGGAGCTACGGCTGGGGCGTGGCGGGCACCATGGGTTTTCTGGTGACGACCGCCCTGATTGCCCTTATGTACACCTGCTTTATCTTCAGCTTTACCGAACTGACCACGGCGCTTCCGCACGCGGGCGGCCCTTTCGCCTACAGCCACCGCGCCTTTGGCGAAACCGGCGGGCTGATCGCCGGTATGGCGACGCTGATTGAGTTTGTCTTCGCTCCCCCGGCCATTGCCATGGCGATCGGCGCTTACCTTAACGTGCAGTATCCGGGATTGAATCCTAAATATGCCGCGGTCGGCGCTTACCTGATTTTTATGACGCTGAATATCCTGGGCGTCAGGCTGGCGGCGATGTTTGAACTGGTGGTGACGGTGCTGGCGGTGATCGAGCTGCTGGTCTTTATGGGCGTGGTCGCACCGGGCTTCAGCCTGAGCAATTTTACCGCGCACGGCTGGGCGGGCAGCGAAAGCTTCGGCCTGCCCGCCGTCTCCGGCATTTTTGCCGCTATCCCTTTTGCCATCTGGTTTTTTCTGGCCATTGAAGGCGCGGCGATGGCGGCCGAAGAGGCCCGCGATCCCAAACGCACCATCCCTAAGGCCTATATCGCCGGGATCCTGACGCTGGTGCTGCTGGCGATTGGTGTGATGCTGCTGGCGGGCGGCGCGGGCGACTGGCGCAGGCTTTCGGACATCAACGATCCGCTGCCGCAGGCCATGAAAATGATTGTCGGCGAGCACTCTAACTGGATGCATATGCTGGTCTGGATCGGTCTTTTTGGCCTGGTCGCCAGCTTCCACGGCATTATTCTCGGCTATTCGCGCCAGTTCTTCGCGCTTTCTCGCGCGGGCTACCTGCCCGCCGGGCTGGCGAAGCTTTCCCGTTTTCAGACGCCGCACCGCGCTATTATCGCCGGCGGCGTGATTGGTATCGCCGCCATTTTTAGCGACGGCTGGATCAATCTTCAGGGCATGACGCTGACGGCGGCGATGATCACCATGGCGGTGTTTGGTGCCATCGTAATGTACCTGATGAGTATGTTAAGCCTGTTCCGCCTGCGGCGTAGCGCGCCGGATCTGGAACGCAGTTTCCGCGCGCCGGGCTACCCTGTTGTGCCCGGCATCGCGCTGCTGCTGGCGCTGGTCTGCCTGGTGGCGATGCTGTGGTTTAACCCGGTTATTGGCGGGCTGTTTGCGCTGTTAATGTCCGCTGGCTACGGCTATTTCCTGCTGACCAAAGCCCAGCGCGCCAGCGCGCCGCGCGATGCGATGCTGGTCGGAGAATAACGACAAAAGGCAATGAAACCCCGTCGCCGATTCGCTATCATGCGCGCTGACTTTGAATGAGCGCGCATGACGCGCCGGAGAGGGAAAGTACAATGCTGTGGTTTAAAAATTTGATGGTATATCGTCTGAATCGCGAGATCCCGCTGGCGGCAGACGAAATGGAAAAACAACTTGAGGCATTCTCTTTCACTCCCTGCGGCAGTCAGGACATGGCGAAAACCGGCTGGGTTGCGCCGATGGGATCCAAAAGCGATGCGCTGACCCACGTCAATAACGGACAGATCCTGATCTGCGCCCGCAAAGAGGAGAAAATCCTGCCGTCGCCGGTGATCAAACAGGCGCTGGAAGCGAAAATCAGCAAGCTGGAAGCGGAGCAGCAGCGCAAGCTGAAGAAAACGGAAAAGGATTCGTTAAAGGATGAAGTGCTGCACAGCCTGCTGCCGCGCGCCTTCAGCCGCTTCAGCCAGACCTTTGTCTGGATCGACACCGTTAACAACATGATTATGGTCGACTGCGCCAGCGCCAAAAAAGCGGAAGATACGCTGGCCCTGCTGCGTAAAAGCCTGGGGTCGCTGCCGGTGGTACCGCTAACGCTGGAAAGCCCGATTGAGCTGACGCTGACCGAATGGGTTCGCTCCGGTGATACGCCGGCGGGCTTTGCGCTGATGGATGAAGCGGAGCTGAAAGCGCTGCTGGAAGACGGCGGCGTGATCCGCTGTAAAAAGCAGGATCTGGTGTGCGATGAAATCGCTAATCATATCGAAGCGGGCAAGCTGGTAACGAAGCTGGCGCTGGACTGGCAGGAACGCGTGCAGCTGGTGCTGTCGGACGACGGATCGTTGAAACGCCTGAAGTTCGCCGATACGCTGCGCGAGCAGAATGACGACATCGACAGGGAAGACGTGGCGGCACGCTTTGATGCCGACTTTATCCTGATGACCGGCGAGCTGTCTGCACTGATAGCCAATACTATCGAAGCGCTGGGCGGCGAAGCGCAGCGTTAAGCAAAGCACGGAGGCCGGATGCCCGGCCTCTCTGCATCACGCTTGCAGATACCAGCAAAGCCAGGAAACACGAAGGCCGGATGCCCGGCCTCTCTGCATCACGCTTTCAGGTAACGGCAAAGGTAGGAAGAAGGTTCGGCTACCTGCAGGTGAAACTCGCTGTGGCCCGGCACGTTGAAAACCTGGCCCGGATCGTAGTGACGCCATTCGGTTTCGCCCGGCAGCAGCACTTTAAACGAGCCGCTGACCACGGTCATCTCTTCCGGATCGCCGGTGCTAAAAGTATACTCCCCTTCCGCCATCACGCCGACGCTGGCGCGCCCTGTGCTGGCGCTGTCAAACCCGATCGATTTCACTTTTCCTTCAAAGTACTCGCTGACGTTGAGCATGGCACTATCCTTTATCAGAGATGAAAACGGGCGGCCCGTAATCGTTACGCTACCAGCTCTGCGGCCAGTCCGGCCAGCAGCACGTTGGAGAGCAGTACAGGGATACCCAGCAGTTTTTGTAAGAAATCACGATGACGCTGCTGATACCCCAGGCAGTCCAGCACCACAACATCGGCGCCCTGCTCCTGAAGCTGTAGCGCGGCATCAATCAGCTCGTCGTCGTGCTTTACCCAGGGATTAGCTACGGCAAAGCGAGGTCTTGAAGACAGACTTTGCCACTTATAGCCCTGCTCGCCCAGATATTCTTTTCGCGCCACCATGACGCCGACCTGATGGCCGTCGGTAATGGCGTTAACCAACGGCGGCAGCATACGGTACGCATCCAGCAGAACAGCGCTGCTGGTCTTGAGGTTTTTGTACTCGCCTGCGCAAAGAACCAGAATATTTTCAAATCCTTCCGCTTCCAGCTTGTTGATCAACTTTTGCAGGGATGCCTCGACCTTCGCGGCAGAGAGAATGACGAAAGAGCCATCCTCCATGTGCGTCATTGTCACCTTTTCGCCCGCTACCGGCCCATAACGCTGTTCGATGTCGGCCGCTGAAAGGCCGTCAAGCAATCCGAAGTGTGCGATATTCTCTTCAGGCAGGTGTTCCAGCAGCAGAGGCAGCAGATCTCTGCGAGGCGCCTTTCCTAAGGTTAAGGTAGCCAGTTTGTGGGTATTGCTTTCTGCCTCATTAAACACGTCGGACATAAAACTTCCGGAAAACAGGATATCAGTTCCGGAAAAAGACGACGGATTTGGATGGGAAAGCGGAGTGGTGAAGATCTCGGTCAATGGTCTGTCCAGTTAAAGGCGATGGAAGCGTCAGGCTTATAAACTTGCAGCGAAAATATGACGCCAGTCGCTTTCGGTCAAGCCCGGATCCCATGATACAAATATCAATACACAGCAAATTATGTTGGTAATTTGTCTTCTGCCGCAAAATTATTTTTTGCTTGAGCCAGACAGCTTGCTGTCGCAACAACAGCGGTCGTTTTGGCAGAAGATTCGCCTGAATTACAGGTGGTAGCGCTTACATTTTAACCACGCCTTGCTGTGCCCCGGTGTTTTACGGCGTCCATGCCGTCATACGTTACTCTTTTTCGATATCTTCATAACGAGCTTTAGCGTCGACCGCTTCCTGCTCGCTCTGGTGCTCACTGATTAGCGTATCCGGCTTAGGATGATCGGCACGAAGTTCGTACCAGGTGACACAATTTTCTTCCGTTCCTTTTTTTATCGGAACAATATGCGCTTCACGAGGATAGGGCGGTCTGCCAGGCATATCTTTTCCCTCCTTAAAGTATTACCGAGCTGGCCGGGATTTACCGCGCGGCCAGCTTCCGTACTTCAAGTATAGACAAAGGCTGATAATTCTCTGTCCGCTCTGCGCAACTTGGGAAAAATCGTAGGTTTAACTGGCGCGAGCCAGCGCCAGCGCGCTAATAATTTCCTCAACCACGACCTCAGGTTGCTGCATGGCATCGATAATATAGTGGGCCGCCTCATGATAAAGCTTATCGCGGGCGGCCAGCACGTCGACCATTTCATCAGCAATAGGTCGGCCCGTTAACGTGGGCCGCTGCGCCTGTTCCGGATAGGCTTCCAGCCTGGCGGCCAGTACGGCGGCATCGGCTTTCAGATAGATAACCTGGCCGTGCTCGCGCATAAACTGCCGGTTTTCCGCTGCCAGCACCATGCCGCCGCCGGTAGCAATAACCGTGCGATCGGCCGTTACCGCCTGTAAAGAAAGCGACTCGCGCTGCCGGAAGCCCTGCCATCCTTCAGCCGCAACAATTTCCGTGACGGTCAGTCCGGTGGTCTGCTGCAGATGTTTGTCCGTATCGCTGAAGGCATAGCCCAGCGCCAGCGCCAATGCCTGGCCAACGGTGGTTTTTCCGCAGCCGCGCGCGCCGATAAGATAGAGGGGTAAGGACATGGCGAAAAATTCCTCAGCCTTGTTTACTGGCCGCTTAGCAGCAACCGGCAGTGAATAATGAGAGGCAGGCATCATACCGAGAATTCTTGTTTGTCACCAGCAGTCACTTTTTCTTTACACCCCTTGCACGGGAGAAACAGCACATCCCTTTGATATAAAGCAAAAATAGCATGTAAAGCTTCCGTTACATACATTGTAGCCTGGCGGTAAGCCCGGCAACATTTCCTTACCCGAACCTCGTTTACTTTCCCCGGTTCTGCCCCAAAATAAAGGGACAGCCCGTTAATGAGGATCTCTTATGCAGAGCGAAGAACAAAAGTTAATTGAAAGCCTGTTTGGCCGACTGAAACAGGCTGAAACCCAGTCCGGCCCGCGTGATGCCGCCGCAGAAAAACTGATCCAGCAGCAGCTTCAGCAGCAGCCAGGCGCGCCCTATTACATGGCGCAGGCGATCCTGATCCAGGAAGCGGCCCTGAAACAGCTGAACAATCGGGTGAGCGAATTAGAGGCGAAGCTGGCGGCCCAGCCGCAGCAAAGCAGCGGCGGCTTTCTTTCCGGCCTGTTTGGCGGCGGCCGCCAGCAGCAGCAGCAGCAATCCTACAACGCGCCACAGCAGCAGTCTGCCTGGGGCAATGCACCACAGCAGCAGCAGCAGCCGTGGAATAACGCGCAGCAGCCCTATTCTGCGCCCGCGGCGCCTTCGGCTGGCCGAGGCTTTTTAGGCGGCGCGCTACAGACGGCGGTCGGCGTGGCGGGCGGCGTAGTGATGGCGGATATGCTGACCAGCATGTTCCACCACTCGCAGCCGGAAGAGATCGTAAACATTATTAACGAACCGGCGCTGCCGCAAGAAAGTTTCGACAATAATCTGGATACGTTTAACAACGGCACCGACGCCCCCTTCCTGAATCAGGATGCCGGACTGCCGCAGGATTACGCCAGCGACTACGATAATGATTTCGACAACAGCGGTTTTGACGACGACGACAGCTTTGTCTGAATAAGGTCGAGGCTGGTTGCATAAATGAAAGGCGGGGATTTCCCCGCCTTTTGCTATTTGCCGCGCTGCGCCTGTAGCCATTTATCCAGCTCGTTGGCGAACTGCTGACGGTCGCGCTGGTTCAGCGTCGCAGGGCCGCCGGTCTGCACGCCGCTCGCCCGCATCGTGTCCATAAAATCGCGCATGGTCAGCCGCTCTTTTATCGTCGCCTCGCTGTAGCGTTCGCCGCGCGGATTCAGCGCCACGGCCCCTTTTTCCATCACTTCCGCCGCCAGCGGAATATCCGCCGTGATCACCAGATCGCCGGGTTGCGCCCTACGAACAATTTCATTATCCGCTACGTCAAAACCCGCCGGCACCCGCAGCGTGCGTAAGAAACGCGAGGGCGGCACGCTCAGCGACTGATTCGCCACCAGCGTCACCATTACCTGCTCGCGCTCCGCCGCACGATACAGCACTTCTTTAATTACCTTTGGACATGCATCGGCATCTACCCAGACTGGCATCGCCCTTTCCTTTATCAACACAACACTGCCTGCGATCTTGCCTGGCTTTTCAGGAATGGCAACCTGTTATTCACCGCATCTTAGCGCTGCGGGATAATACTGATCTTGCCGTTCTTCTCCAGAATAGCGAATTTGATCTGATCCAGCCGCTCCAGCCCGGCGGTGCTGCGGGCAGAATTCAGGATATCCTCTTCGGAAATGCCCGCTTTTCTGGCCCTTTCCGGCAGCAGACTGCCGTTTTCCACCAGGATTAGCGCCGTGCCGTCAATCAGCATATCCAGCCGGGGAAAACGCGCCTTCAACATGCCGAACAGGATGTCGACCACCACCAGGGTGATAATCGTCAGCGATGCGCCGGTGACCGAAAAATCGTTGCCCAGCAGCGCCTGCTGCGTCGCCTCGCTGATAATCAGCAGCAGGATCAAATCAAACGAGGTCATCTCCATCAGCGTGCGGCGTCCGGCGATTTTCAACACTACCAGCAGCAATAAATACATACTGGCAGCCCGCAAAACGGTTTCCATAATTGGCTCCTAAGGATAAATCCACTGGGTAAACTGCACGCTGGTTTTATTGTCCAGCGTCACGGTAACCGGATAGCGGCCAGGGTTCTGCGCCTGTAGGCCAATCCACACCGTTGCGCCGTCGCGATAGCGAGGAGAAGACCAGTGCAGTTCAAGAGCATTGCCACGGCTGAACGCCTGCTGCGGCTGCGGCTGAAGCGACTGAATTTGAAAGTTGTCCATCTCCTCGCCGTTGAGCACCAGCCTGAAGTCACCGTCCTGCTGCGGCCTGATGCGGATAGTCATCGACATATCGCTCGCCAGCCGCCCGAAACGCTCGTATTCCACCTCCAGGGCGCCGTCTGCCGACTTCACCCGTTTGTTGCTCAGCATCCCTTTTGAGAAAAGCCCGCAGGCGCCCAGGATCACGATAGTAAACAGAAAAAGATAGCCAATACGCTGTATCCGCCATTCAATCCGCTGCAGGCGCATATGCTCCTGAACCGGATAGCGGCGGCTGTCCATTTCATCTTGTTTCTTTAGATTCATCTGCGGCTCCTGGTTGTTGCTTAAGCGTAGCCGAAGCTGAATTAAGCCGGGTAATGACGTAAGCTGAACGGAATGAAAAGACAAAAAGAGGCAGAAGGATGATGAAAAAAATCGGTTTTATCGGCTGCGGTAATATGTCGAAAGCTATTATTGGCGGCCTGGTTGCCGCCGGCCAGGTGAAAGCGGAAGACATCTGGGTTTACGATCGCAAGCCCGAAACGAATCAGGCCATGCACGAGCAGTACGGCATTACGCCGGGCAGCAGCGCGGAAGAAGTCGCTAAACAGGCCGATATTTTATTCGGCGCGGTGAAGCCCAACGTTATTCTTAGCGTACTCAAGGAAATTTCCGGCTGCCTGAACAAAGATACCGTGGTGGTTTCCATCGCGGCTGGCGTCACGCTTGATTCGCTGGCGCAGGCGCTGGGGCACGATCGCAAACTGGTGCGCGTAATGCCCAATACGCCAGCGCTGGTCAATGAAGGCATGACCTCCGTGACGCCGAACGTGCTGGTGACCAAAGAAGAAGCGGATGAAATCGTGGCGATTTTTAACGGCTTCGGCAAGGCGGCGCTGGTGCCGGAATATCAAATCCACGCCGTGGTCGGCGTCAGCGGCTCTGCGCCGGCCTACGTTTTTATGTTTATCGAGGCGATGGCCGACGCGGCGGTGCTCGGCGGGATGCCAAGAGCGCAGGCCTATCAGTTTGCGGCGCAGGCGGTAAAAGGCTCCGCGCAGATGGTGCTGGAAACTGGCAAGCATCCCGGCGAGCTGAAAGATATGGTCTGCTCGCCAGGCGGCACCACCATCGAAGCGGTAAAAGTGCTGGAGGAGAAAGGATTCCGTGCGGCGGTCATGGAAGCGATGCAGCAGTGCATGAACAAGTCGGAGCGGATGAGTAAAGATTGACCCACTTCAGCCCCTCATTACGGAGGGGCTGAATACGTATTCAGCCCAGCGCTTTTTGCGCCAGCGCCGCGCCTTCGGCCATGGTCATCGGCTGCTGCATCCGACGCACCAGATCGGCGGTAAAGGTATACAGCCCGCAGGAGGCGACCGCGGCCAGCTGGCCTCTTTGCCCGTAGAGCGCCACAAAGGTTTTTTCCTTCAGCGAGCCGAACAGCCGAAAATCATCCCACTCTTTGGCATGACCCAGATACTCGTAGCGCGTGCCGAACTGCGCCGTCCAGAAAAAGGGCACGCGATCGAACTTCTCGCCGCGACCAAGCATGTTCTTCGCCGCCACCCGGCCCTGCTGCTGCGCCACGCGCCAGTGTTCGATGCGCATGGGGCCGGAAGCGGCGGGCCAGGTGGCGATATCGCCCGCGCTCCAGACGTTGGTCGCGATTTCCAGCTCCTCGCTGGCCGTCAGGCTGCCGTCATCGTTCAGCGGCAGATCGTGAATAAACCCGGTGCCGGGCGCGACGCCCGTTGCCAGCAGCACGGCAGTGGCGGGCACCACGCGACCGTTTTTAAGCTCGACGCCGCTGACGTGGCCTTTCTCGCCCTGCAGCGCGGCCACTTCGCCTTCGATAAACTCCACGCCGTTTTCTTCATGCAGCTCCCGAAAATAGCGCGCGATTTGCTCGCCGAACTGCTTTTTAAACGGCAGCGCATCGGGCGCGATAACCTGCACCTGCACTTTTTTGGCTCTTAGCGCAGAAGCCAGCTCCATGCTGATAAAACTGTTGCCGACGATCACCAGCTGACTGCTTTCATCCACCTCCTGCAACAGCGTCGCCGCCTGTTCAAGGCTGCGCAGCACGTGTACGCCGAACAGCGCCTTGCCGCTGAAATCGGGCCGCTGCGGGATCCCGCCGGTGGCAATCAGCAGCCGGTCATAATGCAGAGTGGAGCCATCTGCAAAGCGCAGCAGCTGCTCGCGGCTGTCCAGCTGCTCCACGTCGCCGTGCTTGCGTTCGGCATAGTGCCAGAAATCGTCATCCAGCAGAGGCGGCACCTCATCAATCGCCATCTTGCCGGACGGCACGAATTTGCTCAGCACGGTGCGATCGTAAGGTGCCTGCTGTTCGCGATCGACCAGCACCAGCCTTCCCTTAAAGCCTTCCCGACGCAGCGTCCAGGCCGCCGCCGCGCCTGCCGCGCCGGTGCCCAGGATCGCGAACACCGGCTCATCTTCTTCTTCTGCAAATTGATACAGCGGGGGAAGCGCTTCGGGATCCACCTGCACCATGCCGTTCTCGACCCTGACCGGATAGCGTTGCAGATCGCTTAGCGCCAGCGGCTCGCACAGACTGCCGTCGCTGATGGCGAAATTGGCCTTATGCCAGGGACAAACCAGATAGCCGTCACGGATAGCGCCCTGCTCCAGCGGCGCGCCGGAATGCGGGCATTTGGCCTGGTAGGCCTTGATTTCATCGTCTTGCCGAATCAGCAGGATCTCCTGCTCCCCAATGGGCACCCTGACCGGTTTCAGCTGCGGTAAATCCTGCAGGACGATAGCGTTTTGATAGCTCACGACAGGCTCCTTTCTTGTTATGCTTTTGTATTATCAGACTTGATAAGCCTGGCATTAACAGGGAGATCGGCCATCTTAAAGCGAAGCATGCCGTGCGCAGGATTGGATAAACTATTGTTATTTATACTGATTAAATTTTATGGCGGATAGCGAACAAGCCATGCTGTTGGCAAGCGGCTGTGAGAAACGTACTGGTAAAAAAAGCGCCGGCGTAAACCACGCCGGCCCGTCATCCGTTAGCGGCCCGGCCCCTGGGAGAAACCGCCGCGTGGGCCGCCGCCGCCCGGCGGCGGGAACAGACATCCGCTCAATGCTGTTACCAGCGCGACCACACTCACTGCTTTAATCAAACGACTCATTGCTCTTTCCTCATGGTAACAATGGCGCTGATAGTAAGCGTCGCCACACGGGCCGACAATGCAGAAAAATCCTGTTAGCCCCTGTTTTTACCCGGCGTAACCACGCTTAACGCTTTCCTTGCGGGAAAGCGCGAAAAACCTTAAAAGGCTAAAGCCACAAACGAGGCGTGATCAGGCCGCCGCAGCCGCTTTTCTGCGCCGCCAGACCAGCATCAGCTGCACGGTATTAATCAGCACCACGATCGCCGTGGCGGTAAAGACCCAGCGGAAACCGCCGATGGCGGAAACGCCTGAGCCAATCAGCGGCCCGACCACGTTACCCAGATACATAAACGACTGGTTATAGCCAAAAATCCGTCCGGTAATGCGGTCGCTGGAGTAGCGCAGCAGCAGCGTTTGCACCGCCGGCATCATGGCGCCTTCGGCAAACCCCAGCAGAAAACGCAGCGCACCGAGCTGTAAGGCGCTGCTTGCCCACGACATGGCGAGAAACAGCACTATCGTCAGCATTAACGCGGCAAATAAAATGCGCTGCGCGCCGATGCGGTCGCCCAGCTTGCCCAGTCGGGGCGCGGAAAAGAGCGCCGATACGCCGGGAATGGCTGCCACTACGCCGCTGATAAAGGCAATGTTTTCTACGTTCGGCTCCAGCTGGCGCACAAACAGCGTAAGAATTGGACTAATTGAGCCGTTGCAAAGCTGGATAACCAGCGTGGTGATAAACAGGCTGATAATTAATCCGGGATGACTCAGCGAACGAAAAACCATGGCGCCGCTGAGCTTTTCTTCTTTGCTGATTTTGCGATGCCCGGTTTCCTTGATCAGAAACAGCGTAATCATAAAGCTGGTCAGCAGCAGGCAGGAGGTAATAAAAAATACGGCACGTAGCCCGACCCAGTCGGCCAGAAAGCCGCCCAGCAGTGGCCCCATAATCACGCCGCAGATTTGCGCGGTGGAAACCATGCTCAACGCCCAGCCGCTGCGCTCGCGCGGCACCTGCGAAGCGACCAGCGCCATGGCGTTGGGAATATAGCCGGAGGTCAGCCCCATCAACGCCCGTAACAGCAGCAGCTGCCAGACGTTGGTTACAAAAGCCTGTAAAAAAATGACTATTCCCATGCCCAGCGAAGCGCGCAGCAGCATCAGCTTGCGCCCTTTACGATCGGCAAGGCTGCCCCACATTGGCGAGACGATGGCTGAAACCATAAAGGTAATGCTGAAGATTAACCCTGACCACAGCGTCAGCGCGCTGGGATCGGTGACGCCCAGCTGCTCCACGTAGAGCGGCAGAAAAGGAATAATCTGGCTGATAGCAAGGCCGGTAAACAGGCAGCCAAACCAGACCGAAATAAGGTTAACCTTCCAGGATTCCATGTTTTTTTATGCTCTGCAGGAGAATGCGAGCCATGAGTGTAACAACTCCCTGCCTGAACGCCAAAACGGTCAGACATCGTTACAGGCCATCGGCATGGTTCACAAGCGGTTGTTTTCACGGTGGGACGCTGCCCGCAAAGCACGCTCGCCGGCGATAAACAGCAAAGCGGTAAGCCATCAATGAGCGGTGGTCAGAAGACCATAAAGGCGCCAGGCCACAACTAAAGACAAGCGATAGCTTCAGAAGGCGGATAACGGCTGGCGTGCAAAGCCAGAAACAGAAAACAGGCGGCAGAGGGTAATTCTTCTGACGCTAAACGCAAAAAACCCGCCATAAGGCGGGTTTTTGTTCTTCTGCCCGACGAGGTCGCAGCAGAAGTTTCTCTCGAATTACAGCGCAGTTACGTTAGCAGCTGCAGGGCCTTTCTGGCCGTTTTCGATAGAGAATTCAACTTTCTGACCTTCTTCCAGAGTTTTGAAACCCTGGTTCTGGATTGCAGAGAAGTGTACGAACACGTCTTTGCTGCCGTCAGTTGGAGAGATAAAGCCGAAACCTTTCTCAGCGTTGAACCATTTTACTAAACCAGTCATTTTGTTAGACATTTGTCTTTCCTTCAATAAGTATAAAGCCGTTAAGGCACGAGGTTTGTCAACAGGGTAGACTTATGGGGCACTCAAGAAGGAAGTCAGGAAGAAGAGATATCTGAGATAACGCTTTAACTGAAAACTGCTTTACTAAAATTGCTCGCATACGTGTCTGTTTCAAAACCGACGGTGCATTTACTCATAACCAGCGCTGCGGCACAAGCGCTGATGACTAAAAAAAAGTAATTTAATGTCAATCCGCTGATTTTTATAAAGATAATTTTCATCTTTTTGCCGCATTCAGTTAAACCTTCACTCGCGACGCTTTTTGCTACGGCATAACGAAAAAAAAATATTGCGGCGGCGGCTGGACATTCCGCTACGCCCATCCAGACTAATAAAAATCTCCACCTGGTTATTTTCCAGGCTAAATGGCAATTTATTCGGTTTGGTAAATTAGCCCGTTAAGCCTTTCCCGATCTCATTGCCGGGCTGTCGATGGCGCTTTGCAGGAGGTTTACCATGGTTCATCACGCTACCGGCGCAGGCCGGGAAATCACCGAGTATTTTAACAGCCCTGCTTTCAACGCGCCGAAAGAGAGCGAGCTGCTGGCGGCCATCATGACCGAACTGATGCGTAACGGCAGACCAACCACCAGCAAAGCGATTATCGCTACCGTTATTGCCAGGCTGGAAGGCGAGATAGATGAAACCCAACTGCAGGGCTATCGCAACTTGCTGACCCAGCTACTGGAAGAAAAACGCCCTGAACGGTAACGCCTCTGAAGCGGGAGCAGTGCGCTTACCTTAGGCCTTATTTTTTTACTGATAACGCCCTGATAATGCTCGCCCCAAAAAAAACCCGCACGGGGCGGGAAGCAAACGGGCATACCTGTCTGTGGCGAGATCAAAATGTCACCTTTATTAATAGCGTAAAGTACAGCGCGCCTGTTGCAGGTGTATGACAATCAGATAACCTTTCGTATCGTGAAAGAGACTGACATTTCAAATGATAAGGTGAACGGACTTCTCTTTATCAGCAACGGTCGGATCCGTTGCTCCTACTCAGGTAAAAGGACATGCTTACAGGCTTTACAACGGCGTATTGCGCTCATCTGCCCCGGACGCGCAGGGTGGGACAGGCTCATGGCTAATATCAGACAGGGCTTGCGGACGATTTTTTCATTATTGCTGGCGATTGCTGTGGTGTTATGGCTGATGGACTGGCTGCGCGCACCGAAACCGCCAGAAGATTTTGCCCAACAGATTTTCCATACTATTGATGGCCGGACGATTACTATCGCCGAGCTGAGCGCAAAAAAACCGCTGCTGATTTACTTCTGGAGTGGCAACTGTAGCGTTTGTCGTTATACCACCCGCGATATCACTAACCTGAGCAACAGCGGCTATAACGTGCTGGCCATTGTGCACCATGCCGGCAACGATATTCAGATCGTCCGTCTGCTGAACGGTAAACATCTTACCCTGCCGGTCATTAACGATCCCACCGGCGCTATAGCCGCACGCTGGCAGACAGACGTGATGCCAACGCTGTTAATCGTGAAGAAAAGCAAGGTGGTGCAAAGCACCACCGGCTGGACCAGCGCCACGGGCATTCGGCTGCGCCACTGGTGGGTGAATAAGTGGTATTAGCCGCAGTAGACGCGGGTGATAGTATTCTGGCTGTCGCCCATAAAATTCAACCGGTTAAGATTAAAATCCATGGTAACCGCTGAGTTCCACGGCACCGCACGAGCCGGGTGCTCAAAGCGGAGCCCGTCAATGGCGGAAAGCGGTTTGCCAACGTACTGCTGGTAGTCGGAAGCGCCGCAGCGATCCAGTTCTGGATCCGTCGGGCCGGACGCCGCACCTTTGTGCGCGCCCGACTGACAACCCGCCAGCAGAATCGCCGCCGCAAAAGCGGCCAGTGTTTTCTTACCGATCATGATTTCTCTCCTCAGCTTGCTTTTTTTGTCGTCGCAAGGGTAGCAGATAAGCGCCAGGGTGCAAAAACGCGGTCTTTTCGCGCAGCGATTCCAGCGGAAAATGGCACGGATTGCTTTTATTTTAATCAGGAAAATCCGCTATAATTTAGGAATTATCTCAACAAAGGAGCAACTCATGGATCTGATAGTGTTCATGCTGATTGCGGCCATGATGACGCTGGTCGCGGTGAAAGTCCGTTAATCAACAGCCCGCTTTTAGCGGGCTGTTGTTATTCAACTGCGAACGATATCGCAAGGCCCGTCCAGCAGCTGCCTGAAGCGATCCAGCGGCATCGGTCGGCCCAGATAGTAGCCCTGCCCTTCCTGACAGGCGATAGCCTGAAGCTCCTGCAACTGCTCCTGCGTTTCAATCCCTTCCGCCGTTACCGTCAGCGAGAAAGCTTTCCCCAGCCCGATAATGCCTTCAACAATCGACAGCGCCTGTGGAGAGTGCGGGAAATCGCTCATATAGGATCGATCCATCTTCATGCCGTCAAACGGGAACATTTTCAGATAGCCCAACGAAGCATGGCCCGCGCCAAAATCATCCACCGTCAGCTTTACGCCCAGCGCTTTGAGCGACTGCATCACTTCCAGCGCGCTTTGCGGATTTTCGAGCGTAATGTTTTCGGTAATCTCCAGTTCAAGCCGGTGCGCTTCCAGGCCGCTGGTGGCCAACGCGCTGGCTACGCGCTGCGCCAGATTGCCGCTACGAAACTCCACCGGCGAGATATTCACCGAAACGTACATCGGCTCCGGCCAGCCCAGCGCGTCGTGGCAGGCCCGATGCAGCACCCAGTCGCTGATATCAATAATCAGCCCGGTCTCTTCCGCCAGCGAAATAAATTTATCCGGCATAATCAGGCCGTGGCTCGGATGCTCCCAGCGGATCAGCGCTTCCGCGCCGTCCAGCCGCGTGTTTCTCAGACAATAGCGCGGCTGGTAAAAGAGCTTCAGTTCGTTTCCGGCGATAGCCTTACGCAAATTGCGCTCCATCTCGCGACGCAGCACCAGCTGTTCGGCCATTTCCGCGCTGTACCACGTCCACCGATTTCGCCCTTCCCGCTTCGACTTATAAAGCGCAATATCCGCCAGCCGCAGCAGTTCGTCGGCCTGCATCGCATCGTCAGGCGCCAGCGCAATCCCCATGCTCGCGCCGATAAAAATTTCCTGCTGACCCAGCTGGAAAGGTCGGCAAACCTCGTCCAGCAGCGCCTGGCAGCAAGCGTCAATCTCATGTTCGCCGTTCAGATCGGAAACGATAATAATAAATTCGTCGCCGCCCTGCCGCGACACCAGATCGCCGGCTTTGAGCACGCTGCGCAACCGGTGCGAGACCTCATTCAGCACGCTGTCGCCCGCCGCGTGGCCCCATGTATCATTGATCGGCTTAAAATGATCGAGATCGAGACTGATCAACACCAGCGGTCTTTCCGCCGTGGGCTGAGCCTGTAGCCTGCTCAGCAAAAACTCGCTCATATAGAGCCGGTTTGGCAGCCCGGTCAGCGCGTCGTGCTGCGACAGATAGTGAATGCGCGCCTGAGACTCGATTTCCTGAGTAATATCGGAAACCGTGCCGCGATAGCCGCTAATCTGTCCGCCCGTTTCTACGGCGTTAGCCACCAGGCTACAGATGCGCTTTTCGCCGCTGGCCGATACCGAATAGCAGCGCAGGGTATGGCGATGCCCTTCCTGCCGATGCTGAAACAGCCATTCGGAAACCGGCTGCGTATCGTGCTGCAGGATCGCGTCGATCGATTTATCCAGCAGCTTTTCCACCGCAAAGCCCGTGGCGACGGTAAAGCGCCGGGAAAGGTAGGTCAGCACGCCTTCGGCGTTGGTTTCCCAAATCCAGTCAGACGCGGTTTCGGCCACGTCGCGAAAGCGAGCCTCGCTAACGGCCAGCTCGTGCTGACTGTGGATCAGCTGCAAAAAACGCTCGTCGCAAAGCCTGGCGTTGTACATGGCGTGCCTGATAACGCGTCGCGTCACCAACGCCAGCATCACCGCTGCCAGCAGCAGCACAGGTAACAGCAGCAGCAGCAGCGCCCGTCCCGGCTGCTGCGAATCCCAGCGGATCACCACCGGCATCCCGTCGAATACCGCCTCCAGCAAAAAGGGCTCGGTAGCGGTATCCTGCGCGTTGCCCGGCACACGAGCATTCATCACGCCGACCGTACGGCCGAACTGCGCCAGCTTTTCCGGCGTGTAGCGGCTGACGAACACCATGACCGAAGGCGGCCCTGAGCGGGCTTTCAGCCCCGGCACTTTTCCTGTGGTGATCGGCGCAGCGGCTACGATAGCCGGCGTCGAACCGATAAGCGTATTCAGCGAGGTCGCGCCCTCCTCCTTTGCCAGCAGACGTGCCCTGGCGATAAGCGGCGCGGTCTGAATACCCAGCCAGCTTTCCAGCTGGAGATCGTCCAGCTGGCCGTTAACCACTGAATAGGTGGTGCGCCCTTCGCCGTCGACCACAAAGACGCCGTCATAATGGAATTCGCTGTATAAACCCGGCCCCAGGTTTTGCTGCTCAAATGCCCAGACCTTATCCATCGTCAGATGTAAATGGTTCCAGGCTTCACCCCAAAAGGCGTAATCGCGGATATTGGTCATCAACTCCTGACGAGCGTCCTGCCAGGCGTTATGCAGTAAAAAACTTTCCTGTTTAACGGCCTCTTCGTTCTGACGCCAGGCGATACCGACCACCATAAGCATGGCGAGCAGCGTCACGCCGCTCATCAACAGAATAAGCGATACGGCTATTCGTCGGGTAAAGAAGGTGGATTTCTGGCCGTAAGGCACCTGGTGGCTAAGCATGGGGGGAAAATTCATCTACTCCGAACCTTATCCTGCGGGCTGACAAACAACTCCCGTTTGCCCGCCCTGACTGCTATCTGAAAATCGCAGGTCCTTTTTCCCTTCCAGACGCGATCGTTAATGCACTATCGGCCTGGAGGCTGAACAATTTAGATGCAGCGCGCATTAATTCTGCCGCCTCGACACTCCCCTTCGCCCTTGCTACCATCGGCTGATACGCTTCCCACGCCCATGCTAATGAATAAAGAAACGGATAAAGCGACTGAGGCCCTGCTCTGTACGGGGATTTGCCTGATCTGGTACGGCATTACGCTGCTGATCGGCACGCCGCTGCTTCATCCTTTTTTAACGGAAAACGGCATTTTGATGCCGGCGCTCTGTCTGCTGGAATTTGTGGTGCTGGTGCCGCTCTGGCGCTGGTATAACCGGTATTATGACGGCGTGCCGTCAGGCGTGCTGCGGCTCCGCCCGCTGCTCCTGTTCGGCCTGCTGCTGCTTGCCCTGATTTTTTCCCAGTCTTTTTATTTACAGCCGGAAAGCTGGACCGCCACGCAGCTAAACGGCGATGAACAGATCGAAGCCTGGCGCACGCTGGCCTTTTCGCTGGCGGTGGTGATACTGGCGCCCGTGGCTGAAGAGATTGTTTTCCGGGGCTTTTTGCTGCAGGCGCTGTTAACGATGGTGCCGGGACAGCGGCTGGCCTGTGCGCTACTCACTTCGCTGATCTTTGCCGGACTCCACACCCAGTATGTTCATCTGCAAACGCTCCTGGCGCTCACGGCGCTTTCCCTGCTGCTCTGCCTGGCCCGTTTTTATTCGGGCGGCCTGAAGCTGCCCGTCGCGCTGCATATGCTGAATAACTTTATCGGCGTTGCGCCCTGGCTATGGGCCACCTTCCTGCGGTAACAATGGTTAGTGTTTATAACCAATAGGTTTTGCTTATAACCAATTCGCATATCGATAGCCGATAATCTACTATTTATCCGGTATGCAGGTAATCTACACTCGCCAACAAATTAAAACAGGGTAAGGAAACGTCATGAAACTTCTGCTTCCCGCCATTGCCGTCGCGCTGGCAGGTTCTTTTGCGGCACAGGCCGCTACGCCGCCGGATACGCTGGTTATCGCGCAGTCTATTGATGACGCCAACAGCTTCGATCCCGCGCAGGGCTTTGAGCTGACCTCGGTACAGGCGTTTACCAATCTCTATCAGCGTCTGGTACAGCCGGATCCGCAAAATCCTGTCGACCTGCAGCCAACGCTGGCCAGCGCCTGGCAGCCGGGCAGCGATAACCGCAGCCTGACTTTCACCCTACGCGACGGCGCGAAATTCTCTTCCGGCAACCCGCTGCGCCCGGAAGATGTGATCTTCTCTCTGGGACGCGTGGTCAAGCTTAACCTCGATCCCTCTTTTATCCTGACCCAGCTGGGCTGGACCAAAGAGAACGTGGACTCGCATCTGAAAAAGATCGACGACAGCCACGTGCAGATTAGCTGGACGGCTGACGTCAGCCCGACCTACGTGCTGAGCCTGCTCGCCGCGCCGGTTTCCTCCATCGTGGATGAAAAAGTGGCGATGGCTAACGCGCAAAAAAATGACTTTGGCAACAGCTGGCTGATCGCGCACTCGGCGGGCAGCGGCCCTTATCAGATCCGCAAATATATTCCGCATGAGGTGCTGCTGCTTTCCGCTAACGCTTCTTCACCAGCGGGCGCGCCAAAGCTGAAAAACGTGCTGATTAAAAACGTGCCGGAACCGGCTGCCCGTCGCCTGCTGCTGGAACAGGGCGATGCGGATATCGCCCGCAACCTGGGCGCCGATCAGATGGCGTCGCTCAAGGGCAAAACGGACGTGAAGCCAATGGCGGTGCCGATGGCCTCGCTGTATTACATGCAGTTTAATATCGACGCCAGCCCGGCGCTGAAAAACCCGGCGTTCTGGGAAGCGTCCCGCTACCTGTTCGATTACAAGGGCATCGCGGACGATCTGCTGAAAGGCCAGTTCCAGGTGCATCAGTCGTTTCTGCCGCAGGGTTTTCTGGGCGCGCTGAACGACAATCCTTACACCTTCGATCCGGAAAAAGCTAAGGCGATTCTGGCGAAGGCGGGACTGAAAGACGTCAGCTTCAGGCTGAGCGTCAGCAACCAGCCGCCTTACCTGGATATCGCTCAGGCGTTACAGGCCAGCTTCGCGCGCGGCGGCGTCAAGGTTCAGCTGATCCCTGGTATCAGCACCGAAGTGGCAACAGCCGTCAAAGCCCATCAGTATGAAGCCACGCTGAACGCCTGGGGAGCGGACTATTTCGATCCTAACACCAACGCCTCCGCCTTTGCCTACAACCCGGAAGACGGCAGCAAAACCCTGGCATGGCGCTCTAACTGGCATATTCCCGAGCTGAACAAGCAGACGCTGGCGGCCACGGCGGAAAGCGATAAGGAAAAGCGCATCAAACTGTATGAAAACATGCAGCGCGAAGTGCAGAAAAACTCACCTTACGTAATCGGCTTACAGGCTCGCAACCTGATTGCGCTGCGCGCCAATCTCAAAGGCTACGTGCAGGGCATCAACCCGGATATGGTCTACTACAGCCAGGTCAGTAAGTAATGGCGCGTTTTACCGCTGAAGCCGGGTCCGCCCGGCTGTTCTGGCTGCGCGGCGGCCGCCTGGCGACCGGTCTGGTCTCGCTGGCGGTCACGCTGCTCGGCCTGCTCGCCTTCACCTTTACGCTTTCGCATCTGTCGCCGGTCGATCCTGTTTTGCAGATTGCCGGCGATCACGCCAGCGAATCAACCTACGCGCAGGTAAGAAGCGAGCTGGGTCTGGATCAGCCGCTGCTGATGCAGTTCTGGCACTATCTGACGCATCTGGCGCACGGCGATTTAGGGATTTCACGCCTGACCAATTCGCCCGTCGCCAGCGATCTGCTGCGCACCTTTCCGGCCACCATCGAGTTGGCCACCTGCTCGATGATTTTCGGTGCCTTTTTCGGCATCGTGCTGGCGCTGGTCGCCGCATGGAAACCGGGCAGCCTGGTGGATAACCTGGCGCGTCTGGTTTCGCTGCTGGGCTATTCCGTTCCGGTGTTCTGGCTGGGCCTGCTCGGCCTGCTGTTGTTTTACGCCGTGCTGCACTGGTCGGCCGGGCCGGGTCGCCTGGACGATATCTGGATCTATACGCTGGAGCCTAAAACCGGCCTGGTGCTGATCGACAGCTGGCTTTCCGGCGATCCCGAGATGTTCCGCAATGCGGTTGCCCATCTGTGGCTGCCGGTAGTGGTGCTGGGCCTGCTGGCGATGGCGGGCATTACCCGTCTGCTGCGCGCGGCGCTGCTGGAAGAGAGCAGCAAAGAGTACGTGACGCTGGCGCGGGCAAAAGGCGCCAGCCGGGGCCGCATTCTGTTGCTGCACGTTTTTCCTAACGTGCGCGGCACCCTTATCACCGTACTGGCGCTTTCTTACGCCACGCTGCTGGAAGGATCGGTGCTGACCGAAACCGTCTTTGCCTGGCCAGGCGTGGGCCGCTATATGACTACCGCCCTGTTTGCGTCCGATACGCCAGCCATCCTCGGCTCTACGCTGCTGATCGGCGGCTGCTTTATTCTGCTGAACGCGCTGGCGGATGCGTTAACTTATCTCACCGATCCGAGAACCCGATGACGCAAAATCTTACCGATCTTGAACTCGCCGCCCCGCGCCGACGCCGTCGACCACGCGTCACGTCGCTGGCTATCGGCGGCACGCTGGTGGCTATCCTGCTGCTGGCCGCACTGTTTGCGCCGCTATTAGCGCCTTTCGACCCCAACGCGCAGATTATCTCGGCGCGCCTGCTGCCGCCGTCTTCCGCGCACTGGCTGGGCACCGACGGCTTTGGCCGCGATCTGCTTTCCCGCGTGATTTACGGCTCTCGCCCTACGCTGCTGCTGGTATCGCTGATCCTGCTGCTGACTATCCCGGTCGGGATGCTGGTCGGCATCTGCGCGGGCTATCTTGGCGGCTGGACGGAGCGCGTGCTGATGCGCATTACCGATATTTTCCTGTCGCTGCCGAACCTGGTGATCGCGCTGGCGCTGGTGGCAATGCTTGGCCCTGGCCTGCTGAACGGCGCGCTGGCGCTGGCGTTAACCAGCTGGCCGCCTTTCGCTCGTCAGGCGCGCGCCGAAACGCTGGCGCTGCGCCGCAGCGACTATCTGGCCGCCGCCAGAATGCAGGGCATCAACGGCCTGCGCCTGATGTTCGGCCATATTCTGCCGCTCTGCCTGCCCAGCGCCGTGGTGCGCGCCGCGCTGAGCCTGGGCGGCATTATCCTTTCCGCCGCCGGCCTCGGTTTTTTGGGCATGGGCGTGCAGCCGCCGACGGCGGAATGGGGATCGATGGTCGCTGAAGGCAGCAAGGTCATCTTTGACCAGTGGTGGGTAGCCGCCGCGCCGGGCGGCGCGATCCTGTTCGCCAGCCTGGCCTTTAACCTGACGGGCGATGGCCTGCGTGACCGACTGGATACCCGAAATGCCAACTGACTCTACGCCGCTGGTTGTGGCGGACAACCTGACGATAAGCAGCGCCGCCGGTGTGGCGCTGGTCAAAAACATCAGCTTTACGCTGGGCCGCGAGCGCGTGGCGCTGGTGGGCGAATCCGGCTCCGGCAAGTCGCTGACCGCGCGCAGCCTGATGGGCCTGCTCTCCCCCGCCCTGCATTTACAGGCTTCCACCCTTAGCGTGGCGGGCGAAAATGCGCTGACGCTGAGCGAAAGCCGCTGGAGCCAGCTGCGCGGCAGCAGGCTGGCGATGGTGATGCAGGATCCGAAATATGCCCTGAATCCGATGCGCACTATTGGCTGGCAGGTGGCGGAGCCGCTGAAGCTGCACGCCCGCCTCAGCCGCGCCGAAATCAAAGAAAAAGTCTGCGAGATGCTGGATGCGGTAGGCCTGCCGCAGCCCGCGCAGCTGATGCAGCGCTATCCTCATCAGCTTTCCGGCGGCATGGGCCAGCGCGTGATGCTGGCGATTGCGCTGATTGCCGACCCGCAGTTTCTGATTGCCGACGAGCCGACTTCCGCGCTGGATCACGCCATGCGCGATCAGGTGCTGGCGCTGATCCGCCGTCTGGTGGAACAACGGAATATGGGCCTGCTGCTGATCAGCCACGATTTACAGCAGGTTTCCGAACACTGCGAGCGCGTGATGGTGATGTACCAGGGCAATATTCTGGATACCCTGCCCGCCGCTAATCTGCCGCAGGCCACGCATCCCTATACCCGCACCCTGTGGTCGTGTCGCCCGAGTAAAGCCACGCAGGGCAAACCGCTGCCGACGCTGGATCGCGCCGCGCTGGAGGCTTACCGTGAGCATGATTGATTTACAGAACCTCAGCGTCGCGCACCGCCAGGGCTATGAACAGCGCACCGTGGTGCATGACGTGTCGCTTCAGGTTGCGGCGGGCGAATGCTTCGGCCTGGTCGGGCCTTCCGGCTGCGGCAAATCGTCGCTGCTGTGGGTCATGGCCGGTCTGAACCCAAACTGGCAGGGCACGATGACGCTGGCCGGCCATCAGGCGACGTCCGGCAAACCCTTTACCGGGCAGCTGCGTCGGGACGTGCAGATGGTGTTTCAGGATCCCTATGCTTCGCTGCATCCGCGCCATCGTCTGAAGCGCACGCTGGCGGAGCCGCTGAAGCTGCTGAAGGTGCGCGATATCGATGACCGTATCGAGCAGGGATTCCGCCATGTCGGGCTGGATCCGGCGCTGGCCGATCGCTATCCGCATCAGCTTTCCGGCGGCCAGCGTCAGCGCGTCGCTATCGTGCGCGCGCTGCTGCTGGAGCCGAAAATTCTGCTGCTGGACGAGCCGACCTCCGCGCTGGATATGTCGGTGCAGGCCGAAATCCTCAACCTGCTGAACAATCTGAAGCAGCAGGATAACCTGACGATGGTGCTGGTCAGCCACGATCCGGACGTGATCGACCATATGTGCGACCGCGCGGTGAGAATGGAGCGCGGCTACATTAAATAACGGGCGATGGCTGAACGCGGTGTTCAGCCATAAGCGCTTGATCTGGCTAATCTCTTAAACTGCTAACCCTTGCCGGAATTCGCATTTCCCCGCCGCTTGTTTCCTCCTATAGTCCTGATATCTCTCACTTCAGGATATGTCGATGCGCAAGATTGCCTCCGTTCTTTTTGCCAGCCTGTGCGCCATGCAGGCCCACGCGGCTACGCCCGCCGATACGCTGATCGTGGCCATTCCGCTGGACGGCATTATCAGCTTCGATCCGGCGGAAAGTTTTGAAACCGTCAGCAGCAGCAGTTTGATCAACCTTTATCAGAAGCTGGTCGATGCCGATCGCAACGATCCCACTAAACTGGCGCCGCAGCTGGCGACATCGTGGCAGCCGGGCGGCAGCGAACACAGCCTGATCTTTACCCTGAAGCCGGGCGCGACCTTCGCCAGCGGCAATCCGGTCACCGCCGACGATGTTATCTGGTCGCTGAGCCGCGTGGTCAAGCTGAATAAGACGCCTTCGTTTATCCTGGCCGAGTTCGGCTGGACGCCGGAAAATATAGACCAGCAGCTGATCCGCCGCAGTGACAATCAGGTGGAAATCCGCTGGCCTGCCGCTATCGGCCGCGATCTGGCGCTGCGCCTGCTGACCGCGCCCGTGGCTTCCATCGTTGACCGCAAGCTGGCTATACAGCACGCCAGCGGCAACGATTACGGCAACGGCTGGCTGCGTACCCACTCCGCCGGCAGCGGCGCCTACGGCATTCGCAACTTCGTGCCGCAGCAGGCGCTGGTGCTGGAGGAGAACACGCACGCTGTCCCGGCGCCGAAGCTGAAAAGAGTGATCCTGAAGGGCGTGGCCGATGCCGGCTCGCGTCGTCTGCTGCTGCAACAGGGCGATGCCGATGTCGCCTATGATTTAGGGGCCGATCAGTTTGCGGCGCTGAAAAACCAGCCGGGCGTCACCGTTGCCAGCTTCCCTTCCAGCCTTGTCTACTATCTGGGTTTCAATACCCAGGATAAGCAGCAGCCCGCCTTAGGCAATCCGGCGCTGTGGCAGGCGGCGCGCTGGCTGGTGGATTATCAGGCTATTTCACAGCAGCTGCTGAAAGGGCAATATCAGGTGCATCAGAGCTTTCTGCCGCAGGGTTTCGACGGCGCGCTGGAAAACCAGCCCTTTCATTACGATCTGGCGAAGGCTAAAGCCATTTTATCTCAGGGCGGCATCAAGCCCGGCACGCGCTTTTCATTGACCATCGTTAACCAGCCACCTTACACCGACGTGGCGCAGGCGCTACAGGCCAGCTTTGCCAAAGCGGATATTGAGCTGGCTATTCAGCCGGTGGCGGAAGCCGAGCTGTGGGGGAAAATGCGCGGGCGGGATTTTCAGTCGATCTTTATCTACTGGGGCGCAGACTATATCGATCCCAATACCAACGCCAGCGCCTTTGCCTATAACGTGCCGGGCGGGCCGAAAACCCTGGCATGGCGACTGGGCTGGGCCATTCCGCAGCTGAGCCAGGAGACGCGGGCCGCAGCGGCCGAGAGCGACGCCCGGAAGCGCAGCGCGCTTTATCAGCAGCTGCAAACGCAGATCCAGCAGGATTCGCCTTACGTAGTGACGCTGCAGGGGCAGAAGCTGGTTGGCTTACGCAGCAACGTACAGGGGGCTCGCCAGAGCATTGGCGTGAGTATGCTGTACTACGACGCGGTAAGTAAGATTTAGGCGCGAAGCGGGCGGTTTACCGCCCGCCGGGATATCAGGAGATAGCGGAGTCGGCAGAGTGCTTGTGCTTGTCGGACTCAAAATGCGTTTTGAACTGCTCGTAAATAGAGATCATGTTCGATGCATCGCCCTGTAACGGGCTGAGTTTACCGGCGCGAACCAGTTCAATAACCAGCTGGAGCGCGGCCTGTTTAGGGCTGCTTGAAGGATGAGCAATTTCTGATGACATAGCGGCTTCCATGAAAAAAGAGTAAAGAGTAATTTTAACAACTTTCGCCCTTTTCGGCAGAATATTTTCTCTGTTTCCAGGGCCGTATCGGCTTTCGGCTGTTGCTACTTGTCACGCGTTGCCGCCAGCTTTCGATCCCGATCGATCGCGATCCTGTCTCGCACGATCCCTCAGATAGCACGTTTATTGCCACTGCATAACTATGCATTAAGGAAAAGTTGTACAGGATTAAATAAAACTTGTACAAGGCGTTAAAAAAGTCTACATTCCCGTGCGTAACGTATTATGCATTTGCATAGCCTCAGGAAGTGCAGTAGGGTTTCCCACTTCCCGAGGCAATTTTTTCCCTCTAAGCCAAATTTCCTCTCTTCTAATCCTTTTTCATATTACGCTGGCCCTGAAAAGAAAATAATTTGCTTTCCTGCTTATCAAAACCTGTTGATATTTAATGAGCTTTCTTTGCAAAACCGGCAAAAGTTTTGATTCCAGCTATATTAAGAGTTTTCCAGCTGATTTGACCAGGCTTCGTCCGATATTATGCGTGAAAGCTTGCAGGTCGCCGTGTCGGGACGCTACCGTCATAGCTTATCACTGGCAGTGCCTCACAAAAGCAGAGCCGGGCCTCTTCTATTAACTTCTGGCTGTTTATGATGAATGGATCGAACACTTTTCTTACTCTGGCCGTGCCAGCGCTTTTTACCGTGCTGCTGCCGCTGAACGCGCCGGCGCAGCAGGTCACGCTGACGCTCTCTCAGGAGCAGGATGGCGGATCCGCAGGACGTGCCTGCATGTATATCCACCAGGGCCAGGCCGAATATCGCCTCGTCAAGCCTGACCAGCTTTGCCCCGGCACGCTAACTATTGAGGCGACGACGCACCACATCTGAGCGGCTTTGCCCTGGTACGCTAACGGCAAGGCGGCCAGGCACTACGCCCCATCGGCTTCGCGCTGATACGCTAACGGCGAGGCGGTCACGCACTTCGCCCTATCGGCTTTGTCCTGGTACGCTAACGGCGAGGCGGCCAGGCGCCAAACCTGAACGCTTTTTTCCTGTCCGGAGATACGTCTGTACGACGGAGTATGTTACCTTTAGCCGAATGGCTATAATCTGACTGCTCGCGTCTGATTACGCTTCCTGACAAGGAGTTAAGTGTTGAAAAAAATGAATATTAAGCTGCTGACGCTGGTGGCCACCTATCTGGTTGTTCTGCTACATACGGCGGCCGTTCCTTTCAGCTATTTCCATCTGGCCTGGTCAGTGTCCGTGATGTATGAAGCGCTCGGGCGCATCGCTTTTCCCCTCTTCTTACTGATTGCCGGCTACGTTTCTCTTAATAAAAATGAGTCGCTGCTCAGTACGTTAAAAACGCGCGTGCTGGATCTGGTAATCCCGCTGGTTGTCTGGTCCGTTATTTATATTATTTATAATAAACAAGTTAACGCGGATACTTCACCGGTCAGCCTGCTGGAGCTGCTGAGCACGCCCGCCTATCCGCATATGTGGTTTATCTATACGATGATCCTGCTTTATCTGGTGACACCGTTGCTGAATACGTTTATTCAAAATGGTAGCCAGCAGCGCGTTAATTACACCGTTACCGTCTGGTTTGTGCTGGCTTCGGTTTATATGCTGTTTGATAACGTTAAGGCGAACCTGCTGGAAGGCCACGCCATTCCCGCGCCCAGCAATATTGATATGGTGGTGTATCTGTCCGGTTTTTATATTATCGGCGGCGTGGCGAGGCGTTTTGATATCAATCCCAAGGTCGTGATTTCAGGCATTATCTTTATTCTGTCTGCGGTGTTAACGTCGGTAATGACCTATTCGCTTTCAATCAGCACTTTTGCGCCTAACGCCATTTTTCTGTTTTACTCCGCGCCGACGCTGGTGGTGGTTTCACTGGCCTGCTTCTTTATGCTGCTGAATGCGCCCTTCCACTACAGCAAGCGCGCCATACGGCTTATCCACGGGCTATCGCGGCTGAGCCTGGGGATTTTCTTTGTGCACCTGATGGTGCTGGAGTCGCTGCTGCATCTGTTGCATATCGAATTTGAAGGCTATTCATCCGCGCTGACCATTCCGGCCGTCGCGCTGGCCTGCTTCGCTATTTCCGCCGCTATTACCTGGCTGCTACGGCAGATCCCCTGGGTACGTCGTATTACCTGATGTTCCGACGGCTCCCTTGCGTACGCCGCATTGGCTGCTTGCGCGATACATCCCCCGGGCGTCCTGCCTGATCGCCTGAAGCAGTAAGAACGGCCGCCTCGGAAAGCGGCCGTTCTTCCGGCAAACTACCGGTGCGCCACGGACCGTCAGTAACTGGCTGCGGCAAATCTGTGTGGCTGATTGATTGCTCTGCGCGCAATCCAGTAGAGTAAAATTCGCTCTTCATCGCTGTCCTGATCCGCCATCGCCAACAGCTTAAGCGCCAGCGTGGCCTTATTAACAGGCTGTCCTGTTATGCTCAGGTCAACCACCGCTTTACCAATAATGGTGCACACTTCTTCATCGCTCGAAGCCAGTAGATCGTGATCTGTACTCATCGTCTCCTCCTGTTGCCGGTAAATTTTAAGTCTGGCAGAAGCTGGGGAGATTGCCATCTCTCAGTCTTTTAAACTGGTTATCGTTATGCTGTCGCTATTTTTCGCTTTTTTCAAGGAAATCAGCCACCGGGCGCCTGTTCGTCATCTTTTAGTCATACTTATTAACGAGAAATAATATCGCCACACAATTTTTCGGGCCGAAATTTACCTTAAGTCGCAACAGCGATTAACAACCAGGATTTTATGCCGACGTTTATTCTTAAATTTGCGCCAAAACTCTGGAATAAAGCGGATCTGATTTATGGCCAGAACCGATCGTTTTATCGCCGCCCGGCGCATTAAGATTATTCTGTAGTTTTACCTTTTCACCTCTTACTGTCTGGCACTCGCCGGCTTTAGCGCTTTCTGCGTCAGCCTTTTTTACTCGCCATACTCTGTTAATAACTGGATCTGTTTATGCCATTCTTAAACAGAAAATAAGCAAAAAGGCTGTTTTGCGGCTATTTGCAACGCAAAGGATTAAAACTAAGCTTTCCGCCAACAACACCTGTATAACGCCTGAGGATAAAAATAATGAAAAAAATCACCGCGCTGGCTTTGTTCCTGATGATGACGGGCAGCCATGCCGCTTTTGCCGCACCAGCACCAGCCGCCGCAGGCGTCGCCGCCGGCAGTGAAGCGACCACGCTTTCTGACGGTAACTCCAACGCCGTTGGCGTCGGCGCGGTCGGCGCGCTGCTCGGTATCGCTCTGGCGACCATGGGCGGCGGCGGCGACGGTTCGAACACGGGAACCACCACAACGACCACCTCCACCACGGCTCATTAGTCCGCAGCCGGCCTTTTAGTCATAAAGGGCCGGCTTTTAGTTAACGTCCGCCTCGCTTTTCAACCCCATGGCTGTACCGCATCGCCAGCTGACATTCGTCGGCCGCCTCGCTTTTCGCCTATACTTTGGGACTGATGTGGTTTTATTACGGAGGGAACAATGTTAATCGGCTTCGTTTTACTGGTTAGCGCCTGCGGCCACGACGCCTGTGACGCTTTACCGGTGTCCGAACATATTTTCCCGACGCGCGCATCCTGTGAGCGCATGGCAGAGCGTATTCATGAACGCCGCCCTTCCGCCGTATTACTGTGCGGCGAGGTCTATCGCAATCATGATAGCGAAACGACGGATATAAACCCGTAAGACAATCTTTTTGGGCGTTTAGTGGCAAAGGTGAGAATGGCTCTTCAAAAGCCATGAATGTTAACGCAGAAGGCAGGTATTGGTTGAGCTTGCATGCGGCGCCCGTCAGGCGACTCAGAACAGCCCAGAAGCAGACGGCCTGAGCCAGGCTGCCCGCTTCTGGTTTGCCTCGGCGCTAGAGCCCCAGCTCGCTCAGGCCGGGATGGTCATCCGGGCGACGGCCCAGCGGCCAGTGAAATTTACGCTCGCTTTCCTGTATGGGCAGGTCATTAAGACAGGCATAGCGCGTTGTCATCAGGCCATTGTCATCGAACGCCCAGTTTTCATTGCCGTAAGAGCGGAACCAGTTGCCGGAATCGTCATGCCACTCGTAGGCATAGCGCACCGCAATGCGGTTGTCCGTGAAAGCCCACAGCTCTTTAATCAGGCGATACTCCAGCTCGCGCGCCCATTTACGGCTCAGAAAAGCCTCCGCTTCCTGACGGCCATGAATAAACTCCGCCGATTACGCCATTGCGTATCCAGGGTATAGGCCAGCGCCACTTTTTGCGGATTGCGACTGTTCCAGCCGTCTTCCGCCAGGCGTACCTTCTCTGCTGCCGTTTCACGCGTAAAGGGCGGAAGCGGCAAACGACGTTCCTGTTCAGCCATCACTTTTCCTCGCGGAGAGGCTATTGCGCCTCGGCTTTTTCATCGACGTAGCGCGTCACCGCCAGCAGTCGATTAATATGGGTCAACAACAGATCGATATCCGACTGTAAAAAGCTTTCACCGGATGTCGTGGCCGCCACGATGGCGTTCTGGATGTTGTCTGAAATCGTCGATGCGCCGTCGCCTTTTCCCGCCGTCAGCAGCAGCGCCGCCACCAGCAGCGACTGCGCTTCTACCTGCGCCGTCAGCTCTTTTGCATCAACTTCAATTTTAGCCATCTTCATTAAGATATCGATAACCAGCTGCTTCATCATTACTCCCCGCAATAAATTATCCCAGAAATTACCATTACGTTCAGAAACGAGCAAACTGAAACGCCGCTGGCTGCACCTTCTGTTGCATTCTGATCCACTTTCTTCCTTTTTAGCGCATTTTATAAGCAAGATGGCCATTTTCCCTGGGCAAAAGCAATTATATTTCCCGTTTCGCCTGGCTAAATGCCCGGCGTGGAGTAGATTTAATCTTGTGATGCTTATCACATCATTATCACAATAATAACGTTGGCAAGGGAGTAACTTGTGAATCAGACATCAAACGGCGGGACAGCCGGCACTCAAACGAGTACCCCGACCGAACCCCTGGTAAAAGTGATCGCGTTTATCGCGACGCTTGGCGGTTTACTGTTCGGCTATGATACCGGGGTGATTGCGGGCGCCTTGCTTTTTATGAAGCACGACCTGCATTTAACGTCATTGACCACCGGGATGGTCACCAGCTTCTTAATTCTGGGTTCCGCCATCGGCGCCATCTTCGCCGGGCGCGTGGCAGACCGCTTTGGTCGTAAAAAAGTCATCCTGGTGATGGCGGTGATCTTTATGGCCGGTTCGCTGGGCTGCGCCACCGCGCCAAACGTGGAGATGATGATCACCTTCCGCTTTATCCTCGGCCTGGCCGTAGGCGGCGCGGCGGCTATCGTTCCCGTCTATATCGCAGAAATCGTGCCGGCCAATCGCCGCTGGCAGTTCGTGACGCTTCAGGAGCTGATGATCGTTTCTGGCCAGCTGATCGCCTATACCAGCAACGCCGCGATTAACGAAGTCTGGGGCGGCGAAACCACCTGGCGCTGGATGCTGGGCGTAGCCTGCGTTCCGGCAGTTGTGCTATGGGTCGGGATGCTGTTCCTGCCGGATACGCCTCGCTGGTATGCAATGCACGGCCGCTACCGTGAGGCGCGCGACGTGCTGGAGCGCACCCGCCATTCGCGCGTGGTAGAGAAAGAAATGGGCGAGATCCGTAAATCGATGTCCTCGAAAAGCGAGAAAAACGCCCGTCGTAAAAAGACGATTTCGACCTGGATGAAGCGCCTGGTCGCGCTGGGTATCGGCGTGGCGATGCTGCAACAGCTTTCCGGCGTAAATACTATTATGTTCTATGCGCCGACCATGCTGCAGGCGACCGGCCTGGGCACTAACGCCTCGCTGCTGGCGACCATCGCTAACGGCGTCATTTCCGTGATTATGACCTTCGTGGGAATTATGCTGCTGAGCCGCTTTGGCCGTCGTCCGCTGCTGCTGACCGGCCAGATTGGCTGTACCTGCACGCTGCTGGCGATTGGGCTGCTGACCTGGCTGATGCCGGAAACGGTTGATGGTCATCCGGACGTGCTGCGCAGCTACCTGGTGCTGGCCGGCATGCTGATCTTCCTCTGCTTCCAGCAGGGCGCGCTGTCGCCGGTCACCTGGCTGCTGCTGTCGGAAATGTTCCCGATGCGTATCCGTGGGATGGCTAACGGCATCTCCGTTTTCGCCATGCAGATGACGAACTTTTCCATCGCGTTTCTTTTCCCAACGCTGCTGGAAAAATTCGGCCTGACCAACACCTTCTTTGCCTTTGCCGCTATCGGTATCGCTGGCGGTATCTTTGCGGTACTGTTCGCGCCGGAAACGCAGGGAAAAACGCTGGAACAGATCGAGAAGCACTTTAAAAAGCATCTCCAGGACGATCCTGCGCCGCAAACGGACAACTAATCGAGGCGCCAGGGACGGCGCACAACTTTCTGACAAAGGAAACTTTCTGAGCCTGCACGGCAGGTAAACAAATAAAGAGGCCTGAAATGGGAACGGCGATATTTATGGTTTTGATGGTTTGCGGCTACTGGTACACCAGTCGCGACCTTTCCACCCGCTTTAAAATCAAGCGTTCTTTTGGCTGGGACGTCTACTTTCTGGTCGCCCTTTACGGCTGTATTTTTGTCTTGCAGGGCGTGATCGCCACCGGGCTAATCTGGCTCTTTCTGCTCGCCTGCTCCAGCCTGCTGAACATCATGCCTGAGCTTACGGGCGGTCATCACCACAACTGGCAAATGGAATTTATGAACTGGAGCTTTCTCGGTATCCAGGCGCCAGTTGTGGTGATGCTCTCTTTTGCCGTCGCCTTTTGTCTTTACCGTTCTAACTGGTCCGGCAGCGCCAGGCTGAACAGCAAGGGCCGCAAAAAGCTTTATAAAGAACTTTCGCGCTCTAACGGCGTTGAAGGCATTCTGTTTCAGTGCATGGAAGAAGGCGAGCTGGCCTGGGTAACGCTGAAATCGCGCCGCATCTATATCGGTATGATCCATACGGCTTCCTATGAGATCGAGAATACCGCTAATATTGTGCTGATCCCGATGCTGAGCGGCTATCGTGACGGCAAGACGCTGAATCTATGCGTAGAACACAACTACAGCAAGTGGTATGCGGAGCATAATATTACGCTGGATTCGGAACCGAAATCCGCGATGGCGTTCCGTAAAGTTATTCTGCTCAGTCAGATTGAGAGCCTGTCGCTGTTTGATGCCGCCAGCGCCAGCGCGTTAGCTTTCGATAGCGATGAGGATGAGGAACAGCCGCCGCAGTAATACGGTTTTCGGGCTGGTGCGCCCTATCAGCTCATCAGCCCATCAGCCCATCAGCCCATCAGCCCATCAGCCCATCACTAAAGTGATAAGCCAGAAGCCGGCGAACGTCATCAGCAGCGAACCAACCACGTGCGTTAATACGGAAACCATCGCCCACAGATAGTTTCCCGCCTGCATCAGCGTAACAATTTCCAGCGAAAAGGTGGAAAACGTGGTCATGCCGCCGCACAGGCCGGTGGTGATCAGCAGCTTCCAGGCAGGATCAAGCTGCGGATTACGTAAAAACCACGCCATCGCCGCGCCGATAATAAATCCGCCCAGCAGATTCACCAGCAGCGTACCCGGCGGCAGATTTGGAAACAACGAGTTAAGACGGACGGCCAGCAGCCAGCGAATAACGCAACCGGCCGAACCGCCGATAATCACAGCGAGCAGAGGTTTAAACATCATCTTCCTCAATAGAGTGACGAGGATTGCGTAAGAAGCCCGACGCGCACTCCTGCTGGTTAAAAGAGAGCGTTGTCAGGCGTCATCAGCCCCTTATGAGCGGGGCGGTTGGGAAAGGCGGCACGCCATCGCCTCAGGCCGTTGAGCGTAATCAGTCGCGTGAACTTTTGCAAGCCTGCGGCCCGGCATCAGCGACGGCATCAGAAGCATTGCCATGAATTTACTGGAATTTATAGCAGATTAGCCGTGCTGCGCTATGCTTGCTTTCGTTATTAGCTACAAGGAGATTTGGCTACCGCATGCGTTTAATTCCCCTGCCGCGACATGATTTACTGCTTGGCCTCTGCTGCCTGCCCGCGCTGCTCGTTATCTATCTGACCGGCTTTACCTTCGGACAGGTGCAGGCCGCAGGCCTGGTTGCCAGCGGCGCGCTGACGCTGGCGTTCGGTGCGAATAAAACCTGGGGCGGATCTTCTTTTTCGCTGCTGTTTACCACCACGCTGGGGGTGGCGCTCTCTTCAGCGCTGGGCTGCCTGGCGGGCAACATCACGCCGCTCTATATTGTCGGAGCCATGCTTTATGCGGCCGTTTACGTGACGATGGCGAACGTGGATGACAGCGCATGGTGGATGCTGTTGCAATGGTCGATCGCCTGGCTGGTCTCCGGTTATTTTGCCGGTTCGCCGGAGCACGCCGCCGATCGGGCTATGCTGGTTGGCGCTGGCGGTCTGATCCAGATGTTTTTCCTCTATCTGGTGTTCCGCCGCTACCCTTTTTATCTGAAAGACGTTTATCCGCGCGCCTGGCTGCGTTTTTTACGCGTCACAACAGGCAAATATAAACACAAAATCCATCTGCAATGGTCGGTTTTCTTTGCGCTAATGGCGATGGGGCTGGCGCTCTCCGGCGTGGAATTTTTCCATCTGAAAAACGGCTATTGGGCGGGCATGACGCTGTTAATCTGTCTGCGTAACAACTATCGGGACTCGCTGTCGCGGGTGCGCGCGCGCGTATTGGGCACGCTGATGGGCAGTATTGCGGCGGCGGCGCTTATCGATCTGTGTGACGCTCCGCTTTACCTGATAGGCGGATTTATGCTGTTTGGTTACGCCGCCTTTACCTGGTCCTATTCGCTGATCGCTAAATCCTATTTCGTCTTTGCCTTTATCGTCACCATGATGGTGGTGTTTATGATCGCCAGCCTGGGAACGTCGCAAATTGTTGTTGCCACCCATCGTCTGGAAACCACCGCTATAGGCGGCCTGTTCGCGCTGTTTGCCCTGGTGATGACCCGCCTCTTTACCCGCAAACAGATCCTGCTGCGGCGGCGTAAATCGGCCTGAACACCGCGCCCTTTCCGGCTGAAGCTCACCGCTTTGCTGCAGGACGTTTTTCAGCCATGTTCAGGGTGGGTTCCTCTGCGGTCGGTTTTGGTTTTTCCTCTTCCTCAGGAAAGAAAGACTCCAGAAAACGTCGCTGTTGCTGATTCATTTTCCAGCCCTTCAGGCATGATTTTTCAGGAAGCGTAGCCATTAAGCTATCCCCCACAGCAGCAACAGTATCCAGAATATCAGACAGCCCAGCACAATCTTCAGCCAGACTTTTCCGCGAAATGATAAATATTTTCCCATTGACGCTCCTTATCTCTGTCAGAAACAGAGCCACTATAAAATATAGCGACTAAATTAACTATCCATTTATTATTTTCGCAATATGGGATCTACCACACTAAATTTATAAACAATAAAATAGCGCTTTATATTTCAATAACTAACTTTAAAAATGCTATTTGAATTACAAAAAACGCTTAACAACACCCCTCAAAAAGTTAACGCCTGATAATATTTTTTATTAGTGCTATATCAGGAAAGATAAACATTTTTACATTCCAGAATTAACGCATTTTATTAACTTAAAAATTCCATATAAATAAAATTAATTCCAATAAGGCGATGCCGGGGCACCGCCAGTGGATTAGCGCTTTTAAGAAGTCGCTTCGGCCTGATCTTCTTCGCTGTTAACCATTGCCGCCTGAATTTCCTCTTCATCCAGCGAGGGATTCAGCGCGACGGCCAGCGGTGAACTGGCCAGGCTGTCCGGTACGGCGACATGCGGCGTAGGATTTTCGGCATTTTCCTGCTGGATTTCGCTACGGTGCCAGCTCATTACCGCAATTATTACGCCACAAAGCGCGAAAAACAGATAGAGCATATGCCCGCCCAGCGGCTGCATCAGCGCGCCGGTGATCATCGGCCCGATGCAGGCGCCAACGCCAAATGCCATCAGCAGGCAGGCGGTCAGCGAAACGCGCCTTTCCGGAGCCACGCTGTCGTTAGCCATCGCCACCACCAGTGGGTAAAGCGAGAACTGCATCATGCTGGTGATAAATGCCGCGCCGGTCACCCAGATGAAAGTGAAATGCAGCGGCAGCGTCAGCAACAGCGCCGTTATCGCATAAAGCAGCGCGGTGCCGCAAAGCAGACGATGGCGGTTAAAACGATCGGAGAGCCAGCTCAAAGGGAATTGCGACACCAGCCCGGCGAAAATCGTAATGGCCATAAACAAACCGGTTTGCCGCGTGGTAAACCCTAGCTGGCTGGCGTAAACGGGCGCCATGCCGTAAAACGCGCCAACGGCCATGCCGGTCGCCAGCGTAATCAGCAGGATGCGAGGGATAGCGCGAAAAAAATAGCCCAGTTCCATCGGCGCGGGCGACATTGGCTGCGCGTTGGTACGGGTGGTCAGCGCAATAGGCACCAGGCAAAGCGCGAAGCAAAGCGCCACAATCAGCAGGCTTGCGCTACCGGATGCCGCCTGGGTCATCAGGATGATCTGACCGGACGACAGTCCCAGATAGGTGGCGACCATATAGAAACCAAAAATCAGACCGCGATGGCCCGGCTCCGCCTGATCGTTCAGCCAGCTTTCCAGCACCATATACTGGCACATCATGCACAGGCCAATAATCAGCCGCAGACCTATCCAGGCAGGCAGCCATTCCGTCAGCCCGTGTCCCAGCACGGAAGCCGTAATGATGCCTGCGCAGGAGACATAGGCGCGAATATGCCCCACGCGCGCGATGAGGTTATGCCCTACCTTGCCGCCTATCACCAGGCCGATGTAGTTGGCTGCGATAATACCGCCGATCAGGCTGCCGCTAACCTGTTCCTGCGCCAGACGCAGGGAAACATAGGTGGTCAGCAGGCCGGAACCCAACAGCATCAGCAGCGTGGTGCTGTATAAAGGTAAAAAGGTGCCGAGAACTTTCTTCATTGCGCTTCCTGTCTTTTTTATTCCACAAAAGCAAACCTGCACTGTAAAAGGTAGTCGTGCTTTTGCCGTGACAGCAAGCTTAACGGGCAGAAAAACAGACAAAAAAATTATGCGTTGATATTGACGAGGTCATTGCAATAATTAAGACAGGAGCCGAGTGACAATTATTTTCTTCAGCAGAAACATCGCATTGCACCGTTATGTGAACAAATACAAAGCAAATGGAAATATATTAAGATCTTCCTTAACGTAATTTTTCGGTTGATTATTTAATCAAATTAATAATACTTCGCAGCGCAATAAATAAAGTATAAACACTATTTGTCGGCCCTGAGGCTGGTCGGCTCAGGGCCAATATTTTCAACGTGGCAGCAGCATTACTGCCCCAAATCCCGCAGTTTTTTCCCCGCCATCAGATTCTTTTCAATATGTTCCAGCGTAATGTTTTTGGTTTCCGGCACCAGCAGGAAGGTAATTACAATAAATACCAGATTAAAGCCGGTATAAAGCCAGAAGGTGCCCGCCGCGCCGATGCTGCCCAGCAGGGTCAGGAAGGTCGCGCCGATAATCATGTTCGCTACCCAGTTGGTAGTGGTGGAACAGGTGATGCCAAAGTCGCGGCACTTTAACGGCTGGATTTCCGAACAGAGGATCCACACCACCGGCGCGGCGCTCATCGCGTAGCCTGCAATACAAAGCATCGTCATGCCGACCGCCACCCAGGAAAGGTTCATGGTGGCTTCGCCCTGCCCCACTTTCATCAGGCAATAGCCGAGGATCAGCGTGGCAAAAGCCATCACAGAGAAACCGATTTTCAAAATAGGTTTGCGGCCCGCCTTATCGACAGTAAAGACCGCGATAAAAGTCGCCAGCATAAAGGTGACGCCAACCACTACCGTCGCCATCATCTGCTGCTGGGTACTCTGGAATCCCGCCATTTTAAAAATCTGCGGCGCGTAATACATGATGATATTCATACCGGTAAACTGCTGCATTCCCTGTAACAGCATGCCGAGAAACACGGCGCGGCGGACGTTGCTGTTTTTGCGAAACAGCGACAGCCCACCCTGCTTCATTTTCAGGCTTTCGCGGATCTCGTTCAGCTCCTGTCTGGCTTTATCGGACGTATCGCGCAGCATCCGCAGCACCTCTTCCGCCTCCACATGCAGGCCTTTCGCCGCCAGCCAGCGCGGGCTGTTGGGCAGGAAGATCACCATCACGAACAGCAAAACGGCGGGCAGCGCCAGAATGCCCAGCATGGCGCGCCAGTTGCCGCTGTAGCTGAAGGCGGTATCCGATAAAAACGCCAGCAGAATGCCGAAGGTGATCATCAGCTGATAGGTGCTTATCATCTTGCCGCGAATATTTTCCGTCGCCATTTCAGAAAGATAAAGCGGCGCAGTATAGGAAGCGATGCCGACGGCGACGCCCAACAGCACGCGAAAAGCGAGCAGGACCTCCAGATTGACCGCCAGCGCCGATCCCAGCGAGCCGACGATAAACAGCAACGCGCCCGCCATCAGGCTATATTTCCTCCCCAGCCGGTGCGACACCCAGCCGTTGCAGATAGCGCCAATTGCCGCGCCCAGCATCATGCTGCTGACTACCCACTCCTGCTCATGGCTGTCGAGCGTAAAGTGTTGGGTAATAAACGGCAGCGCGCCCGAAATCACGCCGATATCCAGCCCGAACAGCAGCCCGGCCAAGCCTGCCGAAAACGAAATAAAGAGATTCATCCGCCGGACTTTGTTTTTCCGCGCCTGCGGCAGCACCATACTGTTATTGATTGAAGACATTTTTTTAACCCCGGTTTTATCCTGTCTGCCGGTAACATACAGACTCGCGCAGGCCGGAGGTTATGTTAAAAAGTCCACAGGCATGGATAAAATGGCTGTGGCGCACGAAGTTGTGATGACGATCGCATTCCTTTGCGCCATGCTCAGGACAACGCGGCGGTTTGCGACCAGTTGTAGGTGACCAGACGCAGCTGAATAGTGCCGGTAATGTCGCCATATCGCTGATTCATACGCGCTTTAAAAAACTGCTGTAGACGTTCGGGCAACACCGCAGCGTTATAGCGCAGCAGCGTACTGTGCCAGAACGTCGGTGGCCGGGCGCTGCCGCTATACCTCTCTTTTAACAGGCCCGCATAGCCGGAATGCTGCAACGCCTGCCAGAAAGCTTCTCTTCTCGCGATATCTGTCGCATCCGCTATACCGGCGATAAGTAATTGATTAGGCAAAGCCACCAGCCGCAGCTCGCGGACGGTAAGCTTTTTTTCCAGGCAGTGCGCCGCGGCAATTCGCGTTAGCTCCTCAATGCCCTCAGGCTGATGGCGTTGGTCGTAACACGAAGGGGTGATGGCCAGAAAAGTCAGATGAAAATGGTCAGGCTGCATCATATCGGCAAGCGGATCGTCCAGCACCTGTTCCCGCAGCTCTGCCAGCAACGCGCTTATCGGCTGGGTCAAGGCGGGCTTAATGCCGGTGGCGATGGCTTTTAGATTTTCCGGATAGAAGCCGCTGTACGCTTTAGCCGTTGTCGGATCGCGCCAGATGCGCAGCGTTTCCTGCGAGCGCTGATGATAGATTTGCGTAAGGCTTTCTTCTTCCACCTTGTGTTCTCCCGTCCGCTGTTAAGCATGCCAGTGTAGAAGCCACGGGAGAGAAAGGGCAAACAGCGGGCTGGCAGCAGCAAGACGAAAAACAGGAAAATAGCAGGGACGGAAAGGGTTTTGCGAAGCATATCAATAGCTAAAAATTTCGCGGGCGGGTCAGAATGTTAAAGGCGCGCCAGCACAGCTCTTACATTTCCCCGACGCCAGTCGCGCTATTGTCAAAGCTTGTTTGCTGTATTCGGGAACGGTCAGGAACGCTCAGTAACGGTTTCTGAAGGTCCTCAAAAAACCCGGTCTACCAGCCGGGTTTTTTTGTGCCTGCCTGCTGACGACCTGCATTCAAATCATAAACGTTCGCGCGTTTATGACTGGCATGTCGCTGAGCAACTGCCCGGCTAAGCAAAGCCAGCGGCTCTTAGTTTTAAAGATTGCCGGCACGCTGCTTTTAATTATGTTTCAGACCGGCTCTTTTATTGCCTTTTCTGCAAGGATCGCCTCAGCGTAAGGCACAATAAAGCGAGCCGCCTCAGTTTCCGGAGGCGGCTCACGACACGGGTTCAATCAGATATCCTCCTACCTGTCCTCGTCGTCGTCCTCTTCATCATCGGACTCAACGAGATCGTCATCCTCCAGCGGTGCATCAATTTCTTCGTCATCTTCCAGCGGATCGACGAGTTCATCGCTGCCTTCAGGGATATCTTCATGGTCATCATCGGCTGGATATTCAGCGTCATCAGGAACCGGTTCCTGGTAATCCGGACGTTCAGACATAGCCACCTCCATCACCCCATATGGGTCAGTTAACTATAGAGGCTGGCACCAAACCGATCCCGCGCTGCATCACAGATCCGATAAAACTCGCGGCGATTTATTCGGGAAGTTTGTCGCCCGATTCTGGCGCATCGTCCGGGCTGTCTTTCTGCTCTTTGGGATCTTTTTCGATCCGATTCTGCAAGCCGGTAAAGCGCGGATCGTTAGAATAAGAAATGAACATAGGTGACCTCCTGAATAGCGAATGAAACAGAAGTATAAACCCAATTTTAAGATCTGAGTCCCGAAAGGCGGAAAGGCGAGCCCGTGGCATGGTGACTTTTTAACCAGGCTGCTCTAAGGTTTTAACAGGTTATGACGCTGAATTTTTTCTGGTTAACGCTTTAAGGGGAAAATAATGGAAAAAATGACGGTTAAGTATGGCAATTTAACCTTTCCGGCCGAATACAGCGAAACGCAGACCGGCGGCGGCCTTGATAAAACGCTAATTATTGCCAAAACCGAGCAAAGCACGGCGCTGTTCAGCGGCGCATTACAGGAAACGTTTAATTTTGAATCCGAACGATTAGGTGAGGAAGATTATATTTTGAGCGATGAAGTGCCACAGCATTTTATTTTTACCCACAAATAAGAGCTGTAGCCGTACGGCTATTTTGATGTAAGCGTGTCGTAACCTTTTTGATGCATAAAAAAACCCGGCCTGAGCCGGGTTTTGTCTTGTAGCGTAAGGCTTACTGCAGCAGAGACAGAACGCCCTGTGGAACCTGGTTGGCTTTTGACAGCACGGAGGTACCAGCCTGCTGAAGGATCTGCGCCTTCGACATGTTAGAAACTTCAGTTGCGTAGTCAGCATCCTGGATACGTGACTGTGACGCGGTCAGGTTGGTCACAGAGGTGTTCAGGTTGTTGATGGTGGATTCAAAACGGTTCTGAATCGCACCCAGGCCGCTACGTGCGGTATCGACGCTCTTGATACGCGCGTCCAGGTCAGACAGGTTGCCGCCGGTCACGCTGAAGGTTGCGCCCAGGCCAGAAGTCTGGAAGCCAGCGCCTGACAGGTCGATGTTGATGACGTTAGCGTCGGTTGCGTCGTTGGCGCCAACCTGGATTTTTACGCTGCCGGTCGTATCAAAGATCGCCGTGCCGTTGAAGGTAGAAGCTTTACCGATACGGTTGATTTCAGACAGACGCGCGTCAACTTCTTTCTGGATTGAGTCGATGTCGTCGGCGCTGTTGGTGCCGTTTTTCGCCTGAACAGTCAGTTCACGGATACGCTGTAAGTTGGTGTTCATCTCGTTCAGAGAACCTTCAGCCGTCTGAGTCAGAGAGATACCGTCGTTGGCGTTACGTGCCGCCTGAGTCAGACCTTTGATCTGAGAGTTCATGCGGTTAGCAATCGCTTCGCCTGCTGCGTCGTCTTTTGCGCTGTTGATACGCAGACCAGAAGAAAGACGCTCGATAGCGGTGCTCAGAGAAGCCTGTGATTTGTTCAGGTTGTTCTGAGTGGTCAGGGACATAATGTTAGTATTGATAACGGACATAGTCGTTTCCTTAAAATTTTTACCAGAGTTCGGATACGGCGCCAGGATGCCCGTCACCGTCTGTATTCTTTATCGTCACGCCCTGGCAAAACTTTAAAGCGACTTGCATAAAAATCTGCAAAAACTGCCGTTTAGGATAAGTCTTAACTTGTGCGAACCAACAAAAGAACCAGCCCTGAAATAGTCGACCGCCGCCGCTAAAACTTTATCCTTTTTCATTAATTAATTTCCCTCACAACAGCATTGCGGAATCAAAGGCTATCCCCCGGCCAGTAGCGTCTATGCTTAATGCTCTAAAAACAGAAATAGTCCCTACCTACTTTGTCGTTCCTTTCTCTTTGCATACCGGAGGCCTGGCATGAGCAACCAAGGCAATAACAGTAAGAACCAGCCGTTTCGCCGCACCACGGGCGAAGCAAGTAACCAATATGAAAATATCCCTTTTCACCTGACGCGCCGCACGCTGCTGAAAGTAAGCGCGGCAACAGCGGCTACGGCGGCAGTTGCGCCCGGCGCGGCGCTGGGCGACAGCGAACGTCCAACCGCCCGCGCGCCGGAAATGCTGCCCCTGACGCTAAAAGTGAATGGTGAGAGCAAACAGCTTAACGTTGACACTCGTACCACGCTGCTGGATGCGCTGCGCGAGCACCTGCACCTTACCGGCACGAAAAAAGGCTGCGATCACGGTCAGTGCGGCGCCTGTACCGTGCTTGTGGATGGCCGCAGGCTGAACGCCTGCCTGACGCTGGCCGTGATGCATCAGGACGCCGAGGTCACCACGATCGAAGGTCTGGGCACGCCCGACAACCTGCATCCGATGCAGGCCGCCTTTGTGAAACATGACGGCTACCAGTGCGGCTACTGCACGCCAGGCCAGATTTGCTCGTCCGTGGCGGTGCTGAAAGAGATCGAAGCGGGCATTCCCAGCCACGTCACGCTCGATCTGGTGTCATCCCCGGAAGCGACGGCGGATGAGCTGCGGGAGCGAATGAGCGGCAATATCTGCCGCTGCGGCGCTTACTCCAATATTCTTGCCGCGATCGAAGATGTCGCCGGGAGCCAGAAAGCATGAAGGCCTTTACCTATGAGCGTGTGAAAACGCCCGCCGAGGCGGCAGCCAGCGCGCAGCGCACCCCCGGCGCTAAATTTATTGCGGGCGGCACCAACCTGCTCGACCTGATGAAACTGGAAATTGAAACGCCTTCCCATCTGATAGATGTCAATCATCTGGCGCTGGATAAAATTGAACCCACGACCGACGGCGGTTTGCGTATCGGCGCGCTGGTGCGCAATACCGATTTGGCCGCCGACGAGCGCGTCCGCCGCGATTACGCCGTGCTTTCCAGGGCGCTACTTGCCGGCGCGTCGGGCCAGCTGCGTAATCAGGCCACTACGGCCGGCAATCTTCTTCAGCGCACGCGCTGCCCCTATTTTTACGACACCAACCAGCCCTGCAATAAGCGTCTGCCTGGCAGCGGCTGCGCCGCACTGGAAGGCTTCAGCCGTCAACACGCGGTGATTGGCGCCAGCAAAGCCTGTATCGCCACCCATCCCAGCGATATGGCCGTTGCCATGCGGCTGCTGGATGCGGTGGTGGAAACGGTCAGCCCGGACGGTAGCGAACGCCGTATTCCCCTCAGCGATTTCTATCTGGCGCCGGGCGACACGCCCCACCGTGAAACCGCGCTGAAGCCGGGCGAGCTGATTGTCGCCGTTACCCTGCCCCGCCCGCTCGGCGGCACGCATATCTATCGCAAGGTGCGCGATCGCGCTTCTTACGCTTTTGCGCTGGTGTCGATTGCTGCTGTCGTGCAGCCTGATGGCACGGGGCGCGTTGCGGCTGGCGGTGTGGCGCATAAGCCCTGGCGGCAGGAAGAGGCGGATGCACAGCTGCCGCATGGCGTGCAGGCGGTTTACGATCGGCTGTTCGCCGACGCGCACCCCACCCATGAAAATGAATACAAGCTGCTCCTGGCGAAGCGCACGCTCGCCTCGGTACTGACGGAAGCGAGGGCATAAAATATGAAATTCGATAAGCCCGCAGGCGATAACCCTATCGATCAGCTGAAAGTTGTAGGGCGTCCTCACGATCGTATCGACGGCCCGATGAAAACCACGGGAACCGCGACTTACGCCTATGAATGGCACGATAAAGCGTCCAACGTGGCCTATGGCTATGTTGTCGGTGCCGCCATCGCTAAGGGGCGTATCACCTCGATGGACCTTCAGGCCGCGCAGAGCGCGCCGGGCGTGCTGGCCGTGGTCACGGCGAAAAACGCCGGCAGCCTCGGCAAGGGCGAAAAAAATACCGCCACGCTGCTGGGCGGGCCGGAGGTTGAGCACTATCACCAGGCCGTGGCGCTGGTAGTGGCGGAAACCTTTGAGCAGGCACGCGCGGCCGCCCAGTTGGTTGACGTGCAGTATCGCCGTGAACGAGGTAGCTGGGATCTCGCTGCGGAAAAACCTGGCGTCACCGAAGCGCCGGAAGACCAGCCGGATACCCACGTCGGTGATTTCAACCAGGCCTTTTCCTCGGCGGCGCTGAAGCTTGACGCTTCCTACACCACGCCGGATCAAAGCCATATGGCGATGGAGCCGCACGCTTCTATGGCGGTCTGGGAGGGCGAAAAGCTGACCGTCTGGACCTCTAACCAGATGATTAACTGGTGCCGAACAGACTTAGCGAAAACGCTGAAGCTGCCGGAAGAGAACGTGCGCGTGATCTCGCCCTATATCGGCGGCGGCTTCGGCGGCAAACTGTTCTTACGCAGCGATGCGGTGCTGGCCGCGCTGGGCGCTCGTGCCGCAAAAAGGCCGGTAAAGGTGATGCTGCCGAGGCCGGTTATCCCTAATAACACCACGCACCGCCCGGCCACCATCCAGCATATTCGTATCGGCACCGACCAGTCTGGTCATATCACCGCTATCGCCCATGAAAGCTGGTCGGGCAACCTGCCCGGCGGCACGCCGGAGACGGCGGTGCAGCAGACCGAACTGCTTTATGCCGGCGCGAACCGTTTCACCGGCCTGCGGCTGGCGAAGCTCGATCTGCCCGAAGGCAACGCCATGCGCGCGCCGGGCGAAGCGCCGGGTCTGATGGCGCTGGAGATCGCCATTGATGAGATGGCGGAGAAAGCGGGTATCGATCCGGTGGCCTTCCGCATCCTTAACGATACCCAGGTCGATCCTGCCAATCCTGACCGCCCTTTCTCGCGTCGTCAGCTGGTTGAATGCTTGCGCACCGGCGCGGAGCGCTTCGGCTGGGACCGCCGCAACGCTACGCCCGCACAGGTAAAAGAAGGTCGCTGGCTGGTTGGAATGGGCATGGCGGCAGGCTTTCGTAATAACATGGTGATGACGTCCGGCGCACGAGTGCATCTGGATGCCAACGGCATCGTTACCGTGGAAACGGATATGACCGATATCGGCACCGGCAGCTATACCATTATTGCCCAGACGGCGGCCGAGATGGCGGGCGTGCCGCTGGAAAAAGTGGTGGTGCGGCTGGGCGACTCCAGCTTTCCGGTTTCCGCCGGTTCCGGCGGCCAGTGGGGCGCGAACAGTTCTACTGCGGGCGTTTATGCCGCCTGCGTCAAGCTGCGCGAGGCGATAGCCAGCAAGCTTGGCTTCGATCCGAACACAGCGACCTTTGCCGATGAACAGGTACGCGACGGAGAGCGCAGCGCTCGTCTTGCCGATGCGGCAGCGGACGGTACGCTAACGGCGGAAGACAGCATCGAGTTTGGCGATCTGGAAAAGCAGTATCAGCAATCCACCTTCGCCGGCCACTTTGTCGAAGTGGGCGTGGACAGGGCGACCGGTGAAGTCCGGGTGCGTCGAATGCTGGCCGTGTGCGCTGCGGGCCGTATCCTTAACCCTAAAACTGCCCGTAGCCAGGTAATTGGCGCGATGACGATGGGCCTGGGCGGCGCGCTGATGGAAGAGCTGGCGGTTGATAAGCGGCTGGGCTATTTCGTCAATCACGATCTGGCGGGCTACGAAGTGCCGGTTCACGCCGACGTGCCGGAACAGGAAGTCATTTTCCTGGATGACACCGACCCCGTTTCCTCACCGATGAAGGCGAAAGGCGTGGGCGAGCTGGGCCTGTGCGGCGTCAGCGCGGCTATCGTCAACGCGGTGTATAACGCGACCGGCGTGCGGGTGCGGGATTATCCCGTTACGCTCGATAAGCTGCTCGCTTCGCTGCCGGATGTCGTTTAAGGAGGCGCTATGCTGCAACAGGCTTTCCTTAGCGACCAGGCTGCGCCAGCGAACCCGGTGCCGCAGCAGGCGCTGCTGACCGACGACAGCGCCGCTATCCTGCGCTTCGCGGTAGAAGCGTTAAAAGCGGGCGTCTCGGCGGCGCTGGTCACGCTGGTGGCGATCCGCGGCGGCGCGGCGCGTGCGCTGGGCGCGCAGATGGTGGTGCGCGAAGACGGTTTGTACTGCGGTTTTGTCTCCGGCGGCTGCGTGGAGGCCGCCGTCGCTCACGAAGCGATGGCGGTTATCGCCTGCGGCCGCGACCGTCAGGTGATGTATGGCGAAGGCTCGCCCTGGTTCGATATTGTGCTTCCCTGCGGCGGCGGCATTACGCTCAGCATCCATAAACTGCGCGGCGCGCGGCCCCTGCTGGACGTGCTGAACCTGCTGGAGCAGCGTCAGCCTGCGGGGCTGCGCTACTTTCCGCAAAGCCAGCGGTTACAGAGCGACGCCTCGCTTATCCGGACGGGCTGGCACAACGATTTTTTCGCCACCGGCTATCGCCCCTGTACGCGCACCATTGTGTTTGGCCGTTCGATAGAGGCGCAGGTCACGGCCAGCCTCGCTCAGGCGGCGGGCTATGATGTGCACCTCTGCGAAGCGCTCGATCCCCAGGCTGCCGGACAGATAGATGCGCATACCGCCGTGCTGCTGCTCTGGCACGATCTGAACCGCGAGCTGCCGGTATTGCAGGCCGCCCTGACGGCCAGACCGTTTTACATTGGCGCGCTGGGCAGCCAGCGCACCCATGCCAGACGCGTGCAAAAACTCAGCGAGCTGGGCTGGCGCGATACGGATATCGCCCGCATCAAAGCGCCCATTGGGCTGTTCCCCAAAGCTCGCGATGCCAGCTCGCTGGCGCTTTCCGTTCTGGCTGATGTCGCGGCGGCCCGCCTTAGCCTGGCGGAGGATGGCTAGCCGGATTGGGCGGCTTTAAGGTACCGACAGGGCAGCCCTGTTCGGCTGCCTTAAAGTTGTTGCCAGGGTAATCCTGCCCGGCTGCCTTAAAGTGCCGATACAGTTGTTTCACCGATCCTGAAGCCCCTCGCGTTCCCCGGCGAGAAAGTCCACAAACGCGCGTAGCGGCGCGGACATAAAGCGGCTGGGGAAGTAAAGCCAGGGGCCTTCAAACGCGGTCCACCATGCCGGGAGCACCGGCAGCAGCTCGCCCGTAGCGAAATGGGGTTGCAGCCAGTTTTCAAAAGTAGCGATCACGCCTTTGCCGCTGCGTGCCAGATCGATAGCCGCGGCAGCGCCGTTAACGCCGATAGTCAAACGCCCGGCGGGATTGACGCTGACGGTTTTGCCATCGCGTTCAAATTCCCACGGGATCAGGGCGCCGCTTGAATATTTCAGGCGAATGCAGTCATGGTCAACCAGCTCTCCAGGATGCGAAGGAGCGCTTTGTGAATCAAGGTAAGAAGGTGCGGCAGCCAGCGCCAGCCGCTGCGTTCGCGGCCCTATGGGGACAGCGATAATATCTTTTGCCAGATGCTCGCCATAACGGATACCGGCATCGCAGCCTTCAGCCGTTGCTTCAATAAGACGGTCATCCACCATGATTTCTACGTGTAAGTCCGGATGACGACTAAGAAAACGGTCCAGCAAGGGCGGTAAGATATCAACCATGACCGCGCCGGTAACGTTCAATTTAAGCGTGCCGCGCACCTCTTGCTGAGAGCTGGCAACGTCGTTAAGCACCAATCGCATTTCATCAAGCAGCGGCGTCATTCGTTCAGCCAGCGTCCGGCCTGCTTCGGTTGGCATAACGCTACGCGTGGTACGAATAAAAAGCGGCACGCCAAGCCTCACCTCCAGCGCCGTGATCCTTTCACTGACCGTGGAAGGCGACAGGCCCAGCTTTTTTGCCGCTACCCGAAAGCCCTTATCTTTAAAAACAGCGAGAAAAACCGCTAACTCATCCATTGCCCTTTCCCGTGATTGTTCGCTGTTGCGATCACCTTATTCGTATTGCACCCGATTATCAAACAGCGCCGCACAGGTTATAAATCAGACAACGCACTGCTTTCCGTAACGGAAAATCAAACTGACTGGAGCCCGCATATGAAAAACAAAAGTGTTCTTATTACCGGCGCGAACAAAAGCATCGGATTCGAAACGGCCAGACAGCTGGGCCTGCTGGGTTACAAAATTTGGCTGGGCAGCCGCGACAAAGAGCGTGGGCAAGCTGCCGTAGACAAACTTACCGGATGGGGCATCAACGCCCATTTGGTTATTATTGACGTCACCAAAACAGAAAGTATTGAGGAAGCTGTTCAGCAGGTGCTAAAGGAAGACGGGAAGCTGGATATTCTTATCAACAATGCCGGCATTTCGGGCGCGCAGCCGGTAGCCCCGAGCGCGCAAAGCATCAGCGATATTATGGCGGTATACGACACCAATGTTTTTGGCGTTATCAGGGTCACGCAGGCTTTTATTCCGCTACTTAAAGCCGCGCAGGAGGCCAGGGTTATTATGATCGGTAGCGGGCTGGGCTCGCTGACATGGGTCGCCGATCCCAGTCATCCTTATTCCCAAGTACAGGCAATGGGCTACACCAGTTCAAAAACGGCCGTTAATGCGATAACGGTCGCCTTCGCTAAAGAGCTTACCGCTTACGGTATCAGCGTGAACGCGGTCGATCCGGGCTATACCGCCACGGATTTCAACGGCCATTCCGGCCCCAGAACGGTTACCGAGGCTGCCGCCGGTATTGTCTGGCTGGCGGATCAGGCGCCTGGAGAGACCACCGCTGGCTTCTATTTCGATCAAAATCGCGCGCCGTGGTAATGCTTTAAAGCGTGTAATTATCTGAGCAGAGGTGATGCCCTCGCCTCTGCGATCGTGCCCCGCCTGACAGTATCAGCACCCCTTTCCCCGATAACAGATGCAAACCCGCCTGGACAAAAAGCGTTCTGTTGATACGCTGGATAACGACCAGGCCAACCGCCTCGTTTACAGCAGGCGCTCTGATTGACCTGCCAGTCGTACCCGTTCAAAGGTTGTGTATAAAAAAATAAGGGACTTAAAATGAAAAACAACATCGCCTGCCTGACCCTGGCCGCCACCGCCCTGCTGGGCTGTGCGGCTATGCCTGCCGCCGCCGCGCCTTTTCCGGCCACGCCTGATTTATCGGTGCCGGTTAGCCGTTACGTGACGCAGGTAAACGCAGATAAAAGCGTGACCTTCCGTCTTTTCGCGCCGGATGCAAAGCGGGTATCAGTCATTACCGGCTCCTCCCCGGATAGCTTTGTCTCTCACGATATGAGCAAGGATAAAAGCGGCGTGTGGTCGTGGAAAAGCGGCTCGCTGGCCCCGGATTTGTACGAATACTACTTTGATGTAGACGGCTTTCGTTCTGTCGATACCGGCAGCCGTTTTCAGAAGCCGCAGCGCCAGGTCAATACCAGCCTGATCCTGGTGCCGGGCAGTATTCTGGACGATCGCGCCGTGCCGCATGGCGATCTGTTGACGATGACTTACCACTCAAAAGAGCTGCATTCAGAGCGCAGGATGTTTGTCTGGACGCCGCCGGGCTATAGCGGCAAAAGCGAACCGCTGCCGGTGCTCTATTTCTATCATGGCTTTGGCGATACCGGACTTTCCGCTATTGACCAGGGACGCCTGCCGCAAATCATGGATAACCTGCTGGCCGAAGACAAAATCAAACCGATGCTGGTCGTTGTCCCGGATACAGAAACGGATATCGCTCAGGCAATCCCGGAAAATTTCCCGCCGAAAGATCGCCGCAAAACCTTTTACCTTCTTAATGCCAAAGCCGCAGACCGCGAACTCATGCACGATATTATTCCGCTGGTCGACGCCCGATTTAACGTACGCCAGGATGCGAACGGCCGCGCGCTGGCCGGCTTATCGCAAGGCGGTTTTCAGGCTCTCTTTTCCGGCATGAACCATCTGGACAGCTTTGGCTGGCTGGCGACGCTGAGCGGCGTAACCAGCGCAACGGTGCCGGATACAGGCATTGCTCGTCAGCTCGACAGGCCCGAAGAGATTAACAGGCAGCTGCATAACTTCACCGTGGTGGTGGGCGAAAAAGATTCCGTTACCGGCCAGGATATTGCCGGGCTGAAAAACGAGCTGGAGAAAAAGCACATCAGGTTCGACTATAAAATGTATCCTGGCTTAAACCATGAGATGGATGTCTGGCGTCCGGCCTATGCCGAGTTCGTGCAGAAACTGTTTAAATAATGTTTTGCGCCTCCTTCAGGACTGGAGGGGGCGTTGGAATGATTTTGCGCCCGGTCTGTCGGCTAACGGCACCTTCATCATGTCGGGATGCAGCACTGCGCTGAGAATTTCTTTTCGTTTTCGGACAGGGATGACCGCAGATGGAAGACATTAAGAATAAGTTCACCCAGCTGTACTGACGTGGGTAGCGTCGTAGCGTTAGCGACAGTAGAAGACCCGGCATGTGACGAACCTTCAGTTTGTAAACCGGACTTCTGGTGTGACCGGGAGCCATTCTTAATGATAAGAACCCGCAGCCGCTGACGTCACTGTTCGAAAACGTCGAAATACACAAAAGGAAATTGACTGATGCAGATACCTACGCTCATAACGGAACGTCTGTGGCTTAAACCGCTGGTTACAGAAGATGCGCCTCAGATTCAAAAGCTCTACCCGCATTGGGAGATTGTCCGCTATATGGTCGCCTCAGTACCTTGGCCTTATCCTGATAACGGCGCTGAGAATTACGTTAATAACGTTGCACTGCCCGATATGGCAAAAGGAATCGCCTGGTTCTGGACTATCAGACGTCGTGAGGCACCTGATGACCTTATGGGCTTAATTTGTCTTTATGACGTTGAGGATAATAATCGTGGATTTTGGCTGGCGCCGGAGTATCAGAGGCAGGGCTATATGCGTGAGGCCAGTACTGTGGTTACAGATTATTGGTTTAATACATTAAATAAGCCGTTACTGCGAGCTCCGAAGGCTGCACTCAATAGCCGATCACAGCTTATTTCAGCCAGTAGCGGTATGCGGCTTATCAGGACGGGGAAGCAAGAATATGTCAGCGGCCTGCTTGATTCCGAACTCTGGGAAATTACCCGCAACGAGTGGAATGCCCGTCAGGTTAACTGATATTTTTTATAAATACCCGCTTTCCGCTCTAAGACGAAGAGCGCCTTTTTATCCTTGCCGGGCTGCTAAACGCCAGAAGCGGATATCGGCTGTACAGCGAGATACAATCGGGCAGCATGTCCCTCAACCGCGTGTTGCAGGGATCTGTCCTTTTTGTTTTCTGCCGATGGTTCTTCCCTGAGTGACGAGACAGCTTTGCTGGCCAAATTTGACCCTCTACGAAAATTTCCCATAGCGCTTCTACGGCCCGGGGCATCTTGCTGCAGCCCGGAAAAGCCTCATCTCAACGAAGATCCAGAGGGCGCGGTCTTTACCTGCAATCCGCTGAGCTCAGGGGAGCTTTTCAGGATAGGCTAAAATTCTATAAGGAAGGGTCAGTAAAACACCCCAGAGTTACCACGCGGTTTATCAGAAAGAGGACGGGAAATGAAAATTACTGTGATTTTTGAGGATACAGGCATTGAAGAGGAGCATGATTTTGACACTAAACCTCGCGCCGGAGAGTTAGTAACTTTAGTACGCGATGGTAAGGATGCAGATTATATCGTTATAATTGAGCCTGATCCCGACCATACTCATGATAATGGGCGTGACGGATATCCTACAAAGGCCAGGGTCCGGCCGGCTTAATAAGCAATGATTTAACCGACCGCCCACCAAGGCGGTTTTTTGCATGGCCGGGAGCTAACCATCCTGACTGGCTTCGTACTGCTCACCTTAACCCTCCACGCAATGCCGGTATCAGACAGCATTTATCCTGCTAAAGCCGCCTGTAAGCAGATAACGGTATGTTCACTGGAGCGCCAGCTATTTGTTCAGCCTGGAGTTTTCGGTTTCTAAGTAGCTGTCCAGTATTTCTTCTATCGTTTCGCCAAACAGATCGTAATCCTGACCAAAAAACACCCGTACAAGCGTCCCGACATTTTTAGCCATTGCCAGCCTCAAAAAGAAGGATATGAAGTAATAAACATGCAAAAAAGCACGCTGTCATTTAGCAAGACGCTGAAGAAACGCTGATTTTATTAAGAAAGTGGTGCCGATAATAGGAGTCGAACCTACGACCTTCGCATTACGAATGCGCTGCTCTACCAACTGAGCTATATCGGCTTTCAGGAGGGATACTGCGGTCACTACGTTAAAAAAAACCTGACGCGGAGTCAAGCGCCTGCGGACTAAATGATGACTTTATAATCAACAGGTAACGCTCGCCCCGTTTTTTGCCTGCTCTGCTTTTCTTACTCTCTTCTGGCCTGTCTGGCGGTTCGCGGTCTGCTCGTCCTTCCGCGTTACTTCCGCCCTTCCAACAGCATGCGCATCGCCAGGCCGGTTAACACCGTGCCCATCAGCCAGCGCTGAAGCTTTTGCCACGTTGGGCGCCGTGCCAGAAAGCCAGCAATACTGCCAGCGGCAAAGATAAGTGAGCCATTAACCAGCATACTGATTGCGATTTGGGTAAAGCCAAGCTGCAAAGACTGGGACAATACGTCGCCCTGCTCCGGCCGGATAAACTGCGGCAACAGCGTGAGGTAAATAACTGCCGCTTTAGGATTTAACAGGTTGGTCAGCAAGCCCATAGTAAACAGCTTACGGGTGCTGTCGGGCGGCAGGTCGCGCAGCGCAAAAGGCGATTTACCGCCGAAAACAGCCTGCCAGGCCATATAGAGCAAATAGCAGGCCCCCGCAATGCGCAGCGCCTCATAAGCCAGCGGCACCGCCATAACCAGCGCGGTGATCCCCAGCGCGGCGCAAACCATATAGAAAATAAAACCGAGCGCCACGCCGCTCAGCGAGACAAAGCCCGCGCGGCGGCCCTGACACAGGGAACGGGAAAGCAGATAGATCATATTCGGGCCTGGCGTCAGCACCAGCCCAAAAGCGATAGCCGCGAAGGGAAGCAGTTGGGAAAACGTAATCATCAGAACCTTCCTTTTCAGTTCAGTTACTTATCTCCCTGTGGAATGTAAGCCACTTCCCTGTGGCCCACGCAATCAGCTGCGCACGGTGTCGTTGCCGAAAACTACCCATTTGTAGGTGGTCAGCGCCTCCAGCCCCATCGGGCCGCGCGCGTGCAGCTTCTGGGTGCTGACCGCCACTTCCGCGCCCAGGCCAAACTGCCCGCCATCGGTAAAGCGCGTGCTGGCGTTAACGTATACCGCAGAGGAATCAACCTCGTTAACAAAACGCTCTGCATTCACAATGCTGCGCGTCAGGATCGCGTCGGAGTGCTGCGTGCCATATTCACGAATATGCGCGACAGCCTCGTCCAGTCCGTCCACCAGCTTCACGTTGAGATCCAATGCCAGCCATTCATCGCGATACTGTTCTTCCGTCACCGCGCTGACCACCGCCGGGCCTTGTTGCAGCAGCGGCAGCGAGCGCGGATCGGCGTGCAGATTAATACCTTCATCCTGCATACGCGCGCTTAGCGCAGGCAGGAACGCCTCGGCTATCGCCGTATGCACCAGCAGCGTCTCCACGGAATTACAGGCGCTGGGACGCTGTTTTTTGGCGTTAACGATCACGTTTAACGCCGCCGCAGCGTCCGCGTTACTATCGACAAAAATATGGCAAACGCCGATCCCGCCGGTGATCACCGGAATGGTCGACTGCTCGCGGCACAGCTTGTGCAGACCAGCGCCGCCGCGCGGGATCAGCATATCGACATAGCGATCCAGCTTCAGCAGCTGGTTGACCAGCTCGCGATCCGGGCTTTCAATCGCCTGTACCGCGCTCGCCGGTAAGCCGTGCTCCTTCAGCGCGTCCTGGATCACGCGCACGGTCGCGCCATTGGTGCGATAAGTCTCTTTACCGCCGCGCAGGATCGCCGCATTACCCGTTTTCAGGCACAGCGAGGCGACATCCACCGTCACGTTCGGACGCGCTTCATAAATCACGCCCACCACGCCCAGCGGCACGCGCCGACGTTCAATACGCAGCCCGCTGTCCAGCACGCCGCCGTCCATCACTACGCCGACCGGATCGGCCAGATGGCACACCTGACGCACGTCGTTCGCAATGCCTTGCAGCCTGGCAGGATTAAGCATCAGGCGATCCAACAGCGCCTCGCTCAGGCCGTTTTTGCGGGCGTCCGCCAGGTCAAGTTCGTTAGCGGCCAGGATATCCGCGCTCTGCGCTTCCAGACGATCCGCAATGGTCATCAGGACCTGGTTTTTTTGTGCGGTAGAGAGCACCGCCAGCTGGTAAGAAGCGGCTTTCGCGGCTTTACCCATTTCTTCAAGCATCTGCTGCTCCTTAACTGACGATCATATCGTCACGGTGAACCGCGACCGGGCCATATTCGTAGCCTAAAATTTCGCTGATTTGCTGGGAATGGTGCCCGGCTATCATCCGCATCGCATCGCTGTTATAGCGGCAGACGCCGTGCGCCACGTCGCGCCCTTGCAGGCTGCGAATGCGGATCACCTCGCCGCGCGAGAAGTTGCCGCTGATCTCCCGAATACCTTTTGGCAGCAGCGAGCTGCCGCGTTCCAGCATGGCGGCCAGCGCGCCGTCGTCGATGGTGATCTCGCCCGCCGGCGGCGCGCCGAAGATCCAGCGCTTGCGGTTCTCCAGCGGCGTTTGCAGCGCGTGGAAGCGGGTGCCGACCGGCTTGCCGTCGATCGTATCGCCAATCACGCCCGCGCGGCTGCCGGCGGCGATAATGGTATCGATACCGGCGCGGCAGGCCACGTCGGCAGCCTGAAGCTTGGTCGCCATACCGCCGGTTCCCAGGCCGGAGACGCTGCCGCCCGCCAGCTCGCGCAGCGCATCGTCAATACCGTGCACGTCGCGGATCAGCTCCGCCTGCGGATTATTGCGCGGATCGGCGGTAAACAGGCCGGCCTGATCGGTCAGCAGCAGCAGCTTGTCGGCCCCGGCCAGCATCGCAGCAAGCGCGGACAGGTTATCGTTGTCGCCGACTTTAATTTCTGCCGTCGCCACCGCGTCGTTTTCATTGATAACCGGCACGATATGGTTATCCAGTAAGGCCCGCAGCGTATCGCGCGCGTTCAGAAAGCGCTCGCGATCTTCCAGGTCGGCACGCGTCAGCAGCATCTGGCCGATATGAATGCCGTAGATGGAAAAGAGCTGCTCCCACAGCTGGATCAACCGGCTCTGCCCCACCGCAGCCAGCAGCTGCTTTGAGGCGATGGTCGGCGGCAGTTCCGGGTAGCCCAGGTGCTCACGTCCGGCGGCCATTGCGCCTGAGGTAACGATCACAATCCGGTGGCCTGCCGCGTGCTGCTGCGCGCACTGACGCACCAGTTCGACAATATGTGCCCGGTTCAGCCGACGCGATCCGCCGGTTAATACGCTGGTCCCCAGTTTAACGACCAGGGTCTGGCTGCTGCTCATTGTTTCCTGCCATAGCTTTAAAAAGGTGAAGAAGACGTTTTATCAGGTGTGGTGCCGGAAGCCAACAGCCGCCGCCCGAAAAGGCGTAAAAACACGGTGCAAGCCGCTAGTCCAGAAACGGGGAATTAACAAGAAGTGAGAATAAATGTAATAAAAGTTTCATCTCCTCAGGGTAAAACGTTCGTGCCCCGAACAACGTCATCGGGCCATTTAAAATTTTACTCATTTGGGAATAACAACAAAATGAAGAAAAACGCACTGGCAATCCTGACCGCCGCTCTGGCTATGACCACAGCAGCCCAGGCCGCAGAAATTTATAATAAAGACGGTAATAAACTCGATTTCTACGGCAAGCTGAAAGCCATGCATTATTTAAGCGACGCGGACAGCAATGACGGCGACAAATCTTACGTACGTATTGGGTTTAAAGGCCAGACGCAGATTAACGACCTGATGTCAGGCTACGGCCAGTGGGAATATCACGTGCCGTTGAACAACGCGGAAAGCGACGGCACCACCGGCACCAAAACGCGTTTAGGCTTCGCCGGTCTGAAATTCGGCGACTACGGATCCATCGACTATGGCCGTAACTACGGCCTGATTTACGACGTGGAAGCCTATACCGATATGATGCCGGAATTTGGCGCCACCGCGTATACCAAAGCCGATAACTATATGCTGACCCGTACCAACGGCGTGGCGACTTACCGCAACACCAACTTTTTTGGTCTGGTCGACGGCCTGAAGTTCGCCTTGCAGTATCAGGGCAAAAATGAGAGCAGCAGCCGCTCTAACGCCACGTCCAACGGCGACGGCATGGCGGCGTCGGTAGCCTATACGCTGATGCAGGGCCTGACGATTAATGGCGCTATCTCTTCTTCCGACCGCACCAACGGTCAGCAGGCCAGCGTTTACGGTCGCGGCGACAAGGCGGATGCCTGGGCGACCGGCCTGAAGTATGACAACAACAGCGTTTACCTGGCCGCCACCTACGCCGAAACGCGCAATATGTCGCCCATCAGCGGCACGGCACGCATTAATGACGCCAACGTTGCCGTTAACGGTTACGCTAACTATCTGCAAAATATCGAGCTGGTGGCGCAGTATCAGTTTGATAACGGCTTCCGCCCTTCTCTGGCCTATGTGCAAACCAAAGCGAAAGATATTGAGAACGGCGTGGGCGATGCGGATATTTATAAATTTGCGGACGTGGGCGCGACTTACTACTTCAATAAAAATATGTCCGCGTTTGTGGATTACAAAATCAACCTGCTGGATGACGATAATAAGCTGGCGCAGAATACCGACGATATCGTTGCGGTAGGCGTAACTTACCAGTTCTGATTTAAATGTGAGCCGCACGGATGCGGTTGTTGTGCCCCTCGTTATGTGTCTGTAAGCAAAGGCTGGCAATCGCCAGCCTTTTTTTATGGGTGCGCAGACAAAAGCGCAGGGAGCAATTAAGCGCCGCCCTGCGTTTTTTTATGCGGTCAGCTTTACCGGCTCGTCAGCGAAATCCGCAGCGGGTTTCAGACCCAGCTCCAGCTCTTCCAGCAGCGCTTTCAGGCGCACGTGGAAATTACGCAGCGTCTCTTCCAGGCGTTCGTTGTTTTCCTTTCCTTTAATTGCCGAAGGCTTCCAGTTGCCCTCTTTATCGAACAGGCCGAAGTGATACTCATAGGTGAAGTGATCTTCCTGTGCTTCCAGCTCCATCCACCAGCCCCAGAACTCACGCAGTTCCGGCGCAGGTTTCACATTGACGCAAACGGCCAGACAGTCGAAGAAGAAGCGCTCATCCACACATTTGGCCTCGCGGATATAAGGTCCTAATGTGCCGAAACGCTTCATTAAGCGGCTTTTGGGATGCCCACTCGGTAACGCCATTGTTAAAACTCCTTTGTTGAGCCCGTTAGTTTTCGCTAAGCGTTAATATTTAGCCACTCAGCGTGTTAATCGTTTAGCTAACCAGTCAACAATATCACGTAATGCTTTATCAAAGTTGCTCAATACAGGCGAAAGTGCGATTGGCATCAGCTTACCGTCGAGCGAGGAATTCACGATCAGCTTTGATTCCTCCGCCGGGCTGAAAGGATCGTTCGGCCAGTAAGCGGACAGCATCGGCGTTGGGCAGCGGCGGCCCAGCAGCCCCTGGGTTTTCAGCGAGTAGCGGCTCAGCTCGACCCGCAGCGCGGAATCGGCGGCCGATGCCATGCCCAGCCGGCTGGCCAACACGTCCATATACATTTCGGGAATGCTGTCCTGCAACGCGCTGTCGCACAGCAGGCTGTGTACCACCGGCCCCAGACAGGCCACGGCGCGCAGTCGAGGCGCTTCCAGCCAGGCCAGCCGCACGGCAATGTTGCCGCCAAAGCGATAGCCGAAAGCGGCCACGCGGGTATGATCGACCCAGGCAACGTTTTCCAGCTGTTTTAACACCTGCTGGTGCAGAAAACTGGAATCCTGCGTCAGCTTCCATTTTGCAGAGAAGCCGACCGAAGGCATGTCGATGGTCAGCATTGCGATGCCACGCGGCGCAAGGTAGTCGTGGAAAAGGCGATAGTGATCGGTTTGCAGTGAATCCAGGCTGCTGCACAGCAGCACCGTAGGATAAGGCGCGCGGGCTTTTTCCGGCATATGCAAAAAGCCAAAAATGGAACTGCCGCCGGGAATGGTGAACTCCAGCTCTTTCAGCTCGCCCGGCAGTCTTGAGGTGGCCTCTTCATAGGCACGATTCGCCAGCTGCTGCGCCTGATCGGCCAGCTCATCGCCTTTCAGATGCGGATAGCCCGCTACGCCGTACAGGTTAGCAGCGTGCAGCCAGCACTGGCCCGCTTCGGCATCGGTAGCCGCCGAGGCGGCTTTATCCTGCCAGCGCGCGGCCTGCTGCGACCATTCGTAGATCCAGTTGCCGCCGCGATAGCCAATCACCGTATCCAGCAGCTGTTCATCAGTGTGGTCGGCGCGGCTGCTGGCTATCCTGGCCAGCACTTCGCCAATCTCCAGCGGCGACAGTCCCCGCCACGTCCAGAGCAGACGATTAACCATCCGATACCAGCCTGCATGGCTGTCGCCTTCCAGCGCGGAATGCAGCGGCAGCGGCTTGTGATGATGCAGACGCCGGATCAGGGAGGAGGTTTCAGGATGCTTAAAGCGGGGTTTAAAGAGTTCTTCGCTGAGATTTTTAGGCGACATAGTACGATCCTTCGACATACGGAGAATCGTCTTAGTCTATAGCAGCCTGGCGGCTGACGCGAACCGTAAAACGCGCAACGCCCGGCGGAACCGGGCGTTTTGATTGAGCTAAATCAACCTTTTACGATTGGCGGGATATACACCACGCCCATATCCCACGGCTGTTCAATCCAGGTATTCTGTGGAATATCCACGACATAGTCGTCCACCAGCGGACGACCGGCCGGTTTGGCGAAAATAGTCACGAAACGCGCTTTTGGATACATATCGCGGATCGCCTGAGCGGTGCCGCCGGTATCGACCAGATCGTCAATTACGATAAAGCCTTCGCCGTCGCCTTCCGCGCGCTTCAGCACGTGCATTTCACGCTGGTTGTCGTGATCGTAGCTGGAGATGCACACGGTATCGACATAGCGGATGCAGAGTTCGCGAGCCAGCAGCGAAGCGGGCACCAGGCCACCGCGGCTGACCGCAATAATGCCTTTCCACTGTTCGACAGGAAGCAGGCGCTGGGCCAGTTTACGGGCATGGATTTGCAGCATGTCCCAGGTGACGACGTATTTTTCACTCATAAAAGGAGTCCCGGCCGATAATAACGGCTTAAAAATGTACAATGGGATGGGTTGCGCGGAATTATAGAGATCTGAGCCGCTAAAAACCAGCACAGGATAGCCCGGAAGGTGCTTTTTTGCCGAAGCGAACTAAGCATGCCTCTGGAAACAATGATATTCTTTGGGTTTGCTGCGTCAGATACTGACCAACCCTATCACAAATGCTCACTCCCGCGCCGCTGGCCGGGGATGTCGACACAGGAGATTTAACGTGTCCGAACTTTCTCAACTGTCACCACAGCCGCTGTGGGATATCTTCGCCAAAATCTGTTCAATCCCGCATCCTTCTTATCATGAGGAAGAGTTGGCTAACTATGTGCTGAGCTGGGCTGGCGAGCAGGGTTTTGTCACCTTTCGCGACGAAGTGGGCAATATTCTGATCCGCAAGCCGGCCACCAAAGGGCTGGAGCACCTCAAGCCGGTCGCGCTGCAGGCACATCTGGATATGGTGCCGCAGAAAAACAACGACACCACCCACGATTTCACCAAAGATCCAATTCAGCCATGGGTTGATGGCGAATGGGTCAAGGCGCGCGGTACCACGCTGGGCGCCGATAACGGCATCGGCATGGCGTCCGCGCTGGCGGTGCTGGCGGATAAAACCGTCGAGCACGGCCCGCTGGAAGTGCTGCTGACCATGACCGAAGAGACCGGCATGGTCGGCGCTTTCGGTCTGCAACCGGGCTGGCTGCAGGCGGATATCCTGATCAATACCGACTCCGAAGAGGAAGGCGAGATCTATATGGGCTGCGCGGGCGGCATTGATTTTACCACCACGCTGCCGCTGAGCCGCGAAGCGGTGCCGGCCGGTTACGAGCATATCCAGCTGATCCTGAAAGGCCTGAAGGGCGGCCACTCCGGTGCGGATATTCATCTGGGCCTGGGCAACGCCAACAAACTGCTGGCCCGTTTCCTGTTCGCACACGTCAAAGCGCTGGATCTGCGCCTGGTGGATTTCACCGGCGGCACGCTGCGTAACGCTATCCCGCGTGAGGCGATGGCGACGCTGGCCGTTCCGGCCGATAAGCTCGACCAGCTAAAAGGCATGGCGCTGCATTATCTGGAAACCCTGCGCAACGAGCTGGGTCTGAAAGAGAAAAACATCAATATCGTGGTGGAAAATATCGCCGCTAACGACCAGGCGCTGTCCACCATCAGCCGCGACGCCTTTATTGCGCTGCTGAACAGCACGCCAAACGGCGTGATCCGCAACTCCGACGTGATGAAAGGCGTGGTGGAAACCTCGCTGAACGTTGGCGTGGTGTCGATTAAGGATGACGAAGCGCGTATCAACTGCCTGGTGCGCTCGCTGATCGACAGCGGCAAAGATTACCTGGTGGAAACGCTGACGGCGCTGGGCGATCTGGCGGGTGCGAAAACCGTGGCGAAAGGCAGCTATCCAGGCTGGCAGCCCGATGCCTCTTCGCCGGTGATGGCGCTGGTGGAAGAGACCTACAAAAAGCTGTTTAACAAAGCGCCGAATATCCAGGTGATCCACGCGGGTCTGGAGTGCGGCCTGTTTAAAAAGCCGTACCCGGATATGGATATGGTTTCTATTGGCCCCACCATCACCGGCCCACACTCGCCGGATGAGCAGGTGCATATCGGCAGCGTCGGCCTTTACTGGCAGCTGCTGACCGCGCTGTTGAAGGCGATCCCGGCTAAATAAAACAGGACGGGCGAAGCACCACGCTTCGCCCGTTTTCTCTCCCGCTCGCAATCTCGCTCAGGGCAACGTACGCGGCATTAAATCCCCAGCAGTAATTGTCTTTCCAATTGCGGATTCAGCAAGGTTACGTGCAGCCCGACCAGACGCACGCCGCGCCCTGCCCGCCGCTCTTCCCAGGTTTTTCTCGCCACGTCGATCAGGTCTTCTTTATTCAGCACTGGCCAGACGTGCTCCTGGGTCGTCTGCTGGAAATCGTCAAACTTCAGCTTTACGCCCTGCCTGGCGATCAGCAGATCGGGCTTAATCACCTTTAGCCGCCGTTCCAGCTCCGCATAGAGAAAATCGATGATTTCCAGGCACGCTTCCCATTCATGAATATCCGCCGACAGCGTGCGCTCCACGCCCAGCGATTTACGCAGGCGATCCGTTACCACCTCGCGCTCGTCGATGCCGTTACAGCGCTCCCACAGCACGCGGCCAAACTTGCCGAAGCGCTTTAGTAGCGCGGCCAGATCCGTTTTCTGCACGTCGGCGCAGGTGTGCAGCCCCAGCTCCTCCAGCTTTTTCGCGGTGACCTTGCCGACGCCGGGTATTTTTGCCAGCGGCAGCGTCAGCAGAAACTGCGGGAGTTCCTGCGGCGTGATCACAAACTGGCCGTCCGGCTTATTCATATCCGAAGCGATTTTTGCGACGAATTTAATCGGCGCCACCCCGGCCGACGCGGTGAGATCCAGTTCGCGGGCGATGGTCTGCCGGATCTCCCGCGCCATCAGCGTGGCGGATCCGTGGCAGTGCGGGCTGTCGGTAACGTCCAGGTAGGCCTCGTCCAGCGACAGCGGTTCGATAAGCGAGGTATAGCGCGAGAAAATATCCCGAATATGCGCGCTGGCTTCTTTATAAGCGTCAAAACGGCCGGGGATCACTTTCAGATGCGGGCAAAGCTTAAGGGCCGTCGCGGTCGCCATCGCGCTGTGCACGCCAAACTTCCTGGCGGGATAGTTAGCGGTGCTGATCACGCCGCGCTTGTGCTGGCTGCCGCCAATGGCGATAGGGATATTGCGCAGGCTGGGATCGTCGCGCATCTCCACCGCCGCATAAAAGCAGTCCATATCTACATGTATAATCTTGCGCATTCGCCCCTCCGCCAGCACTGGATAAGTATACAGGCAGCGAGCGCGTTTTCAACAGGTTAACGGGCGGCCGAAGCGCAGCGGCAGCGGCCTGGCGTAACTTTTCTCGGTTTTTTCTACGCGGCTCTCTTGATAAAAAAATAGACAATGCTAATGTGACGCAGCTTTTACGGATATTTCCGAAACTGCGAGTCAACCACGTCTTCGGACGGCGTATCAACCCTACTATCAAGGGAACCAGAATGGGCAAAATCGCACTGCTGTTTGCGATGTTTTTTCTGCCAGCCGTTGTTTTCGCCAGCGCGCCGGTCGCACCGATCGCTCCTCTGGCGCCGGTAAGCAAAGAGTTAAAGAAGCAGTTACTCGGCACACCTGTTTATATTCAGATCTTTAAAGAAGAACGCACGCTTGAGCTGTATGGCAAAATCGGCACCGAATATCGGCTGCTCGACAGCTACCGTATCTGTAATTTCTCCGGCGGGTTAGGCCCTAAACGTCGCCAGGGCGATTTTAAAAGTCCGGAAGGGTTTTATAGCGTGGGGCTTTCCCAGCTGAAGCCGGACAGCCGCTTTTATCGCGCTATTAATACGGGTTTTCCGAACGAATATGACCGCCAGCAGGGTTATGAAGGGAAATACCTGATGATCCACGGGAACTGCGTTTCCGTGGGCTGCTATGCCATGACGGATGCCAATATCGACGATATCTATCGCTATGTGGAAGCGGCGCTGCGCAACGGCCAGCCGCGCGTGGCCGTCAGCATTTATCCATTCCGCATGACCGACAGCAACCTGCAGCGCCATCGCTATTCGGTTTATTTCAGCTTCTGGCAGCAGCTCCAGCCCGGCTACGCCGAGTTTGTGAAAAACCGCCAGCCGCCGGCAATGGGCGTCAGCGGCGGCAAGTACGTGCTGAACAGCCCGTTGCTGAACGATGCCACCAGCCAGTCAGCGCTGGCGCTCTCCGAGGCAAAATAACGCCCAGTCGCCTGGCGCAATTTTGTGCCAGGTTTCGTTGCCCGTTAAGGGCTGAGTGGCGATCACCGTGACCACGTCATCCGGCGTGGTCTGCTTCTGAAAATCTATCTCCACGTCCTGATCCAGCAGCGTCGCTTTACCGAACGGCGCGCGACGCGTGATCCAGAACAGATTGGTCGAGCAGAACGCCATCAGATAGCGGCCATCCGACAGCAGCATATTAAATACGCCCTTTTCCCGCAGTTCCGTCGCCAGCTCCGCAATATAGCGAAACACCGCCGGCCAGTTGCCCGGCGTGCGCGGGTAGCGCGTGGTCAGCTTATGCAGCAGCCAGCAGAACGCCTGCTCGCTGTCCGTCTCGCCTATCGGGCGAAAAGGGCCGGTTTCCAGCCCGCGATAGCCTTTCAGCTGGCCGTTATGCGCGTAGGTCCAGTTGCGTCCCCACAGCTCGCGGGTAAAAGGATGGGTGTTTTCCAGCGACACCTCGCCACGGTTCGCCTGACGAATATGCGCCACCACCGAGCAGGATTTTATCGGATAATCCTGCACCAGGCGCGCTATCGGCGAATTAAAGCTGGGCTGCGGATCTTTAAACGTCCGGCAGCCTTTCCCTTCGTAAAAGGTGATGCCCCAACCATCCTTATGCGGGCCGGTTTTTCCGCCGCGCTGCACAAGCCCGGTAAAGCTGAAACAGATGTCCGTAGGGACATTCGCGCTCATCCCGAGCAGTTCGCACATAGCCGTTCCTCGCGTCAGTTACTTCGCCATCTCTTTTTCAATCAGCAGGATCAGGATATGAATAACTTTGATATGAATTTCCTGAATGCGATCGGCGTAGCCAAAGTGCGGCACGCGGATTTCCACATCGGCCGTTCCGGCCATTTTGCCGCCGTCCTTGCCGGTCAGGGTAATCACTTTCATTCCCTGCGCGCGCGCCGCCTCTACCGCTTTAATCACATTAGCAGAGTTGCCGGAAGTCGAAATGCCCAGCAGCACGTCGCCCGCGCGGCCCACGGCCTCAACATAGCGTGAGAAGATATGATCGTAACCAAAATCGTTGCCCACGCAGGAGATATGGCTGACGTCGGAGATAGCGATTGCCGGATAGCCGGGACGGTTGTCGCGATAGCGGCCGGTCAGCTCCTCGGCGAAGTGCATGGCGTCGCAGTGTGAACCGCCGTTGCCGCAGGAAAGCACCTTGCCGCCGGCTTTGAATGAATCCGCCAGCAGTACCGCAGCACGCTGAATAGCATGGATATTGGCGTCATCGCTGAGGAAATTATTGAGCGTGTCCTGTGCTTCACTCAGCTCGGCGCGAATGATGTCCTGATACATAGGGAGAGTCCTTTTAGGTGAGGTCTGCGGCAGTTTAGCAAGTTGCCACGCGGGCGAAAAGCGCCCTGCCCGTTCACGCGGCGCTTTGCCCTGTGCCGGTCGCGCTTTGTGAGCCAGGTTGTAATTATCATGTAAATAGATTGATAAAGAAAATCATCTCTATTACATCTGTAGCTAACAGGTCAGACCTCTTACAACTTACGGAGCGATGGTTATGATGGTTTTCAGTTGCGTGGCGACAATTTTGCTCATTGGCGCGCTGTTTTATCACCGTGTTAACCTGCGGCTGGCGAGCCTGCTCGTGCTGCTCTGGACGGCAGCCTGGGCGATGGCTGGCGTCTGGACGCCGTGGCTGCTGGTACCGTTAGCGATTATTCTGCTGCCCTTCAACGTGCTGCCGCTGCGGCAGGCGCTTTTTTCCAGACCGATGTTGAAGACCTTCCAGAAAGTGATGCCGCCGATGTCGCGCACGGAAAAAGAAGCGATCGACGCCGGCACTACCTGGTGGGAAGGCGATCTGTTTCGCGGACGGCCGGACTGGAACAAACTGCATGACTATCCGCAGCCAAGGCTGACGCCGGAAGAGCAGGCTTTTCTGGATGGCCCGGTAGAAGAAGCGTGCCGACTGGCTAATGATTTTCAGATAACCCATGAGATGGCCGACCTGCCGCCGGAGCTGTGGGCTTATCTGAAAGAGCAGCGTTTCTTCGCGATGATCATCAAAAAAGAGTACGGCGGCCTTGAGTTCTCCGCCTATGCCCAGGCGCGCGTGCTGCAAAAGCTGGCGGGCGTTTCCGGTATCCTGGCGATTACCGTTGGCGTGCCTAACTCGCTTGGCCCAGGCGAGCTGTTGCAGCATTACGGCACCGACGAGCAGAAAGATTACTATCTGCCCCGGCTGGCTAGCGGCCTGGAAATCCCTTGTTTTGCGCTGACCAGCCCGGAAGCGGGTTCCGACGCGGGCGCTATCCCGGACGTGGGCGTGGTGTGCCGGGGCGAGTGGCAGGGCCAGCAGGTGCTGGGAATGCGGCTGACCTGGAACAAGCGCTATATCACGCTGGCACCGGTCGCCACGGTGCTGGGCCTGGCGTTTAAGCTTTCCGATCCCGACCATCTGCTGGGCGAAAAAGAAGAGCTGGGCATTACCTGCGCGCTGATCCCTACCCAGACGCCGGGCGTGGAAATCGGCAAGCGCCACTTCCCGCTCAACGTACCTTTCCAGAACGGCCCGACGCGCGGCGACGCTATTTTCGTGCCGATTAACTATATTATCGGCGGCCCGGCGATGGCCGGTCAGGGCTGGCGGATGCTGGTGGAATGCCTCTCGGTCGGACGCGGCATCACGCTGCCGTCCAACTCCACCGGCAGCCTGAAAAGCATCGCGCTGGCTATTGGTGCCTATGCCCATATCCGTCGCCAGTTCCGTCTGCCTATCGGCAAGATGGAAGGGATCGAAGAGCCGCTGGCGCGCATCGCCGGAAACGCTTATGTGATGGACGCGGCCGCCTCGCTGATCACCAGCGGCATTATGCTGGGCGAGAAACCGGCGGTGCTCTCCGCTATCGTAAAATATCACTGCACCCATCGCGGCCAGCGCGCCATTATGGATGCGATGGATATTGCCGGCGGCAAAGGTATTATGCTGGGCAAAAGCAATTTCCTGGCCCGGGCGTATCAGGGCGCGCCTATCGCCATTACCGTTGAGGGCGCGAACATTCTGACCCGCAGCATGATCATCTTCGGCCAAGGCGCAATCCGTTGCCATCCCTATATCCTGGCGGAAATGGCCGCGGCGCAGGATCATAACCTGCACGCGTTTGACCAGGCGCTGTTTCACCACGCCGGTCATGTCGCCAGCAATAATCTGCGCAGCCTGTGGCTGGGCCTGACCGCTGGCCGCACCAGTAAAACGCCGACCCGCGATGCAACCCGCCGTTACTATCAGCATCTGAACCGCTTAAGCGCCAACCTGGCCCTGCTTTCTGATATTTCGATGTCGGTTCTGGGCGGCAGCCTGAAGCGCCGTGAACGCATCTCTGCACGCCTCGGCGACGTGCTCAGCCAGCTTTATCTCGCCTCCGCCACGCTGAAGCGTTATGAAGACGAAGGCCGCAACGAGGCCGATCTGCCGCTGGTGCACTGGGGCGTGCAGGATGCGCTGAACCAGGCCGAAACCGCTATTGAGGATCTGCTGCGCAACTTCCCGAACCGGCTGGTCGCGGGTCTGTTGCAGGTTGTCGTCTTCCCGCTGGGCCGCCACTGCCGCGCGCCTTCCGACCGGCTTGACCATCAGCTGGCGCGTATTCTACAAGTGCCTTCAGCCACACGTACTCGCTTAGGGCGCGGCCAGTATCTGACGCCGGGCGAAAATAACCCGGCAGGCCAGCTGGAAGAAGCATTAACGGACGTGATAGCGGCGGAAGCTATCCATGACAGGCTGAATAAGAAAGCGCAAAAGCCGCTCTCCTTTACCCGTCTGGACAAGCTGGCGCAAAAAGGCCTGGTGGAAAAATGGCTGACGGAAGAAGAGGCCGCCGTGCTGACGCGTGCCGAAGCCAGTCGCCTGCGCTCCATTAACGTGGACGAGTTTGAGGCGGATGCACTGGCAACGCAGCCGGTAAAGCAGCAGGATGATCCTTTGCATAGGGATCGGACGGAGAAAAGCCAGCCGCAGGCAGAAACCGAACGCAAAACGGAAGCCGCCTGAGTTGTCCGGCAGTCGTCGTGAAAGGTAGCGGCCTCGGCAATGGAATAAGGGAACCGGAAACGGTTCCCTTTTTGGCTTAACCGCCTCCGCTTTCTCAAGCAGGCCCTCTTTGTGCAGATCGGCTACACGCCTGCTTTCCTGAACCCGGTTTAAAATTAAGGCGAAACGAAGCAGATAAAGGGACAGAAAGCATGTATCCAGCCGAAGCGGCATTAAAGGCTTTGCTTGATCAAAGGGCAGAGAAGACCTTTCCCGCCCTTGCTATGGCTATTGGCAAAGGCGATAAACTAATATGGCAGGCGGCAGCGGGCTACGCTGATGCTAAAAACCACCTCAGGGCCACGCCGGAAACGCTGTTTGGCATTGGCAGCATCACCAAGGTTTTTGTAGCGGTCATCATCCTGCAGCTGGTTGAAGAAGGCTCCCTGACGCTTGACGCTTTCCTCGCAGACTGGCTGGCGGAAGAGAGCCTGGCAGGCGTCGCCAATGCAGAAACCGTTACCGTCAGGCAGCTGCTTGCACATTATTCCGGGATACCCAGCTGGGAAAACCAGCAGGCATGGATTTATGCAGCGCGCGGTCGGGAGGTCAAACCGGATAAGATATGGCTGCCGGAGGAAAACCTGGACTTTATCCGGGGGAAAAGCCCGCTCTGCCAGCCTGGAGAAGCCTTTCACTATTCCAACAGCAACTTTACGTTACTGGGTTTACTGATTGAAAAAGTCACCTCCCACGCGTTCGAAGAAGCCTTGCGCCAAAGAATCATCGGCCCGTTGCGGCTAAAAAATACCTTTCTTGAAACGTCGTTTTCTTCAGGCAGGAAAAACCTGGCGAAAAGATTTCACAGGCTGGATGCGCATTTTATTAAAAATGCCGGGATCTCAGCTTATTTCAAGGCAGAGCCTGGCGATCTTCTGGACGTTTCCGCCGTTAATCTGTCCGTTGAGTGGGCTGCCGGCGGCATCGTTTCTACCGCACAGGATGTGATGACTTTTATACTGGCGCTGAAAAATGGAAAATTGCTCAACCCTGAAAGCATGGCGGCAATGCAGCGCTGGCTGCCGGCCGATAGCGGAGAAATGGGGTTAAGCTTATTCAGAATAAATACCGATGGCGGGCCGGCTACAGGACATGGCGGCAACGTGCTCGGCGCCAGCGCCTGCGTATGGTGGTATGAAAAAGCCAACTGTGCGGTCGCCCTTCTCACCAATGTAGGTTCAATGCATGCGGCCCCTGAGGCTGACTGCGCAAGCGCACTTTTTAAAAACTCTGCGGCAGGTAGCCTGGCCCGACAAATCGCCGCGCATTATTAACCCCTTAAAGTCTGGCGCGGTGCGGCGTCCGGCGCGCCAGGCCGATGCCAGCGCCCTCCGGCAATGCCATACCGCACGGTGAAACGCGGTACAGCCTTAAAAATTACAGGTATAATCCCTGAATTATTCAACAGCCTCAGAAACGAAAATGACAAAACTTACCTTACAAGAGCAGATGCTGAAAGCTGGATTAGTGACCAGCAAAAAAATGGATAAGGTCCAGAGAACGGCTAAAAAATCACGGGTTCAGGCTCGCGAGGCAAGAGCGGCCGTGGAAGAAAATAAAAAAGCCCAGCTTGAGCGCGATAAGCAGCTAAACGAGCAGCAGAAACAGGCGGCTTTATCCAGAGAGTATAAGGCTCAGGTGAAGCAGCTGATTGAAATGAACAGGATCGTTGTTGCAAGAGGCAATATTGATTTTAACTTCACGGATAACAATCTTATTAAGAAAATTACCGTGGATAAGCTTACTCAGGCGCAGCTGACAAGCGGTCGCCTCGCCATCGCTCGTCTCACGAGTGATAACGGCGGCGAGCACCAGTACGCTATTATCCCCGCGAGCGTAGCCGATAAAATTGCGCAGCGGGATGCCAGCAGCATTGTATTAAACAGCGCCCTGAGTCAGGAAGAGCAGGATGAAGAAGATCCGTATGCCGACTTTAAAGTGCCTGACGATCTGATGTGGTAATAAACGCCTGCGGCTTGGGGTTATCTGACCTCATCCAGCCGCTCTTGCGTTAGTTCCGGACGGGGTCGCTTTCAGAACGGGCTGGCATGACGGGTTTCTATCCGCTGCTGGCTAACGGGATGAACGAAATGCAGTTCGCTGGCGTGCAGCATCATGCGCGGCGTCCGTTCGGTGCCTGGCAGCAGGCGTCCGCCATAAAGATCGCATCCCCAGATAGGGTGGCCCAGCAGCTGGCAGTGAATGCGGAGTTGATGGGTGCGCCCGGTTTCCGGCGTCAGCTGTACTCGCGTCAGCGGCAGCGACGTTCCGTTTTCCAGCTCATGATAAAAACGCTCAACGACCCGATAGCCGGAGCGAGCGGGCTTGCCGTGGGTGGCGCAAATTGACATCAGCGGGAACAGCGCCGGATCTTTGGCAATCGCGGCGTCTATCACCCCTTCGTCATCATCGGCATGTCCACAAAGCAGCGCGCTGTACACCTTGGTTACGGCGCGCTGGCTGAACTGCTGGCAGAGAGCGGCATTGATCGCCTTAGTGCGCGCAACCACCATCAGCCCGGAAGTGCCGAAATCCAGACGGTGAACCAGGGTGCAGCCGGGAAATAGCTTTACCAGCCGATGATGCACCGAATCCAGATTCTGCGGGTTTTTCCCCGAGAGGCTCAGCAACCCGGCGGGTTTAGCGATCAGCAGCAGATACTCGTCCTGATAAAGGATAGCTATTTCGTCATGGCACGGCGGAGCAATAAAGGTGTCGGGGATCACAGGCATCGGGTTACCGCACGGAGAGTGGCTGCGGATGATAACGAATTTTCAGCCCGCTGACGAATCTGTCTGCGCCCCGTGCTTAGCTTTCTCTCCGTCACGCCAATACTTCCCTCACCCTCGCCGCGCTTTTGTCGGCCTCGCATAGCCGAAAATTATCGTCCAGACTTAAAGTAAAGGCGTAGTCTGCGCGGGCATTGTGCTTTACACTGCGCGCTGCAAAAACTGAGTAGATAATCGATTAAGTAGGCGGTAATGGCGATGAACGGAACGATCACAACCTGGTTTAAAGATAAAGGCTTCGGATTTATCAAAGATGAAAACGGCGATAACCGTTATTTTCATGTGATTAAGGTCGCCAACCCAGACCTGATTAAAAAAGATGCGGCGGTAACTTTCGAGCCTACCACCAACAGCAAAGGGCTGTCAGCCTATGCGGTGAAAGTCGTCCCGGAAAGCAAATACATCTATATTGCAGGCGAGCGCCTGAAGCTTACCGCCATTAAAAATTACGTGGTGTTCAGCGAAGAAGTGCCGGTCGATGCCCGTATTGATAAAGAAAATCCGGTGCTTTCCGTGGGCGTATTGATGAGCAGCATCCGGCCGAAATCATCGGTTAAGCCAGGAGAAATGCGTACGCTGAAAAAACTGGCGATCACCACCTTCCAGGGCACCACGCTGATCTTCTCGGAAGATGAAATTGATATTGATGCGACGGTGAAACTGCTCAAGATGTAAATTAAGCCAAAATCCCGCAGCGTTAGCGGGATCCCCGCCCCGCTGGCCGGCCCGAATGTTCAGTACAGGGCGCGGTTGGCGGGTTGGCGGGTTGGCGGGTTGGCACCATTTTATCGGGCCGAAACCGCCTTGCGTAACGCCTCAGCCGTTCTGGCGCACTCGCGCTATCAGCGCATCAATGTTTTCGACATGGTCGGCGGCCAGAATGAGCGTTCTGCCCAGCGTTATCGCCTGACGGACGCATTCCGCTTTCATCACTTCATCCTGAATCGTTTTGATATCGGCAACCTGCGACATGCCCACGGTACGACGGATCAGCTCTGTGCCGCAGTAGCCCAGCGTATCGCGCCAGACGTTTGCCAAAAATTCGGCGGCATACCCCGGATAAGCCAGCGCGCGATCCCGCGTTTTTTCGGCAGCCAGCGCCAGGAAACCTTCGGCAAAGCTCTGCCAGGTTGTACGCACGTCGTCCAGGCGCTTTTCCCGCGCGTCGGCCGCTTCACGCGGCGCCAGCAGGCCGGGCAGCGCGCAGTAGTTAATTAGTAAATTACCTAATGCGCTGCCAACGTCAAAACCCATCGGGCCGTAAAAGCCAAATTCCGCATCGATCACTTTCAGGCTGTTTTCCGCGACGAAGATCGACCCGCTGTGCACATCGCCGTGCAGCAGCGCTTCCGCATTCGACAGAAAACGATGCTTCAGCCCGGCAACCTTCTGGCGCAGCTCGTCATCGGTACGCAGCTGAGCGACCAGCGACTCCAGCGCGCGCGGATAGCCGTTGCGCTCATGCACTTCATACGGCTCGTTAAAGAAGAGCTCTTCGGTGATATCGCACAGCTCCGGGTTGGTAAAACGGATAACGTCCGCTTTTTTCTGATACGGATGCTGATAAAAGTCGGAGGTATGGAACAGCGTCTGCGCCAGATATTCGCCCAGCTGCGCGGCGGCCTGCGGATAATCAATGCCTTTCACCTGCTCACCGCGCCAGATAGCGTGGCTGGAAAGATCTTCCATCACCATTACCGCCAGCGCCGGATCGTAATGCAGAATTTTTACCGTATGCGCCGGACAAAACTGGCCGTGGATTTGCAGCACTTCTGCCTCAATCCGCGCGCGATCGAGCGTCAACGGCCAGGATTCCCCCACGCAACGGACATAGGGGAGCGCCTGCTTAACGACGATGCGGCTGACGTCGTCACGATCGAAGATTTTAAAAACAAGGTTAAGATTACCGTCGCCAATTTCCTGCGAACTGACCAGGCTTTGTGGGTCGGCAATGCCGCCAAATTCACGGGCATATTCCACCGCATCAGCTGCGGTGAACGTACGGTATTGCGACATTAACTCCCCCTCCACGTTTTAACTTGTCTGCTGCCTTCTTTACCTCAAGCCGTTCAGACGTCTATACATCCGTCAGGCATGTTGGCACAATATGGCCTGACTACGCAACCAGGATTTAACCTTCATGCAGACACTAAGCACAACCAGCTTACAAGTTCGTGACAACCAGCTGTGGATCCTTGACCAGCAGGCGCTGCCGCAAAAGAAGATTTGGTGTCCAACGCCCGATGTGGCGGCGCTGGTCGAACATATTAAAACGCTGCGTGTACGCGGCGCGCCGCTGATTGGCCTTTCCGCCAGCCTGCTGCTGGCCCTGCTGGCGGAAAACGGTATGCCTAAACCGGCGCTGAGTGATGCGCTGGAAGTGCTGCGCGCCTCCCGCCCTACCGCCGTTAACCTGATGAACAATCTGGATCGGATGAAACTGGCACTGGCTCAGGAGCACTTTGTCACCGCGCTGACTTTTGAGGCGCTGCGGCTGGTAGCAGAAGATAAAGCGCTGTGTGACAGCATTGCGGCGGCAGGCGTGAAGCTAATCAAGCCCGGCAGCCGCCTGCTGACCCACTGTAACACCGGCGGTCTGGCGACGGCCGGCGTCGGCACCGCACTGGGCGTGATTGCGCGCGGCTGGCAGGAAGGCCGGGTGGAAAAGGTCTGGGTAGATGAGACGCGCCCACTGTTGCAGGGCGGCCGCCTGACGGCCTGGGAGCTGGGCGAACTGGGCGTGCCCTATCGGCTGATCTGCGACAGCATGGCGGCCAGCCTGATGGCGAAAAAACAGGTCGATGCCATCTGGGTTGGCGCGGATCGTATTGCCGCCAACGGCGACGTGGCGAACAAGATTGGCACCTACAGCCTGGCGGTGCTGGCGCACTACCACAATGTTCCCTTCTACGTGGCTGCGCCGCACACCACGCTTGATGCGCACTGCCCGAATGGGGACGCCATCCCGATCGAACAGCGAGCCGCCAGCGAAGTCACGGGCGTGGCGGGCAGTTTCGGCCAGGTGAAGTGGGCGCCGGAAGATGCGCAGGTCTATAATCCGGCCTTTGACGTCACGCCAGCGGCGCTGATAAGCGGCTGGGTGCTGGATACGGGCGTGGTCACGCCAGCCCAGGTCGAGGCGGGGGTTTTTCAGGCGGCGAGCTAAGTTCAAAAACCGCTTTGGTGCCCCTTTCCCGGTCTGTTCTTGCCGCTCCGACAGCAAATTGCATAGCAGTTTTGCTGCAAACAGCAGTAAAAACAGTCGGCTTTTTTTACGCTTCACAAAGGGATGAGGATTTTTTACCCGTTTCAATTAAGCCTGGCATACGTGTATACTATGTGAGCAGAACGAAACAGGAGGTTCATATGGACCGCAAAAAACAAGCCACTGCTGCTAATGCAGAGCAACTGGACGTTCTTTTTCAGTTGTTCAACAGTGTTCAGGGCGTTGAAGTTTCCGGTTCTTCTCTGGAAGAGGTAAGAGCAAGCTTCCGCCGTGCCCGTAAAGCGAACTCAGGCTCAGAGGGATCTCATGCCGGTTTACGTAAAGCCCATCGATAAGGTAGAGATTAACCCTCTTTTTGATGACATCTGCGACTTCTTTGGTTTTGACAGTGAAGTCGTGGATGATTACGAACCTGAGCTTTCCCTGATTCAGTACATCTGGCAATCAACAAAGCAGGTAGAAATATATACGCTGGCTCCCGAAGGTTTTCCCGGTCGCGTTAAAGACTCTAACTCAACTCTCGGATCTTCCCCTTACTATGTTGGATTATTCCATGGCCGCGTCATGCCGCCGGACAATGATTCGCTAATTGTTGTCACCTTCCGCCATTACGAAGAGGCTGAAAAGCCGAAAACGGCCGTTGTCCTGCATACCATGATTGTCCACGATGAAATGTTTGGGGTAAAAAAGCGCAAGCGCGATACAGCCTACATGCAGTGGATACGTCAACGGCTGATTAATTTAATTGAAGGCAAAAAAAAACCTGCCGATTACCATTAGATAAACAGTCCTTACCACTCATCCCAATAAAAAAGCGGGCCCTGAACGCTCCGCTGCCTTAACTCAGACAACGCATTGTTCAGAACCCGCTCTTTCCGCGATCGGACAGCTATCAGGCGTAGCCGTAGCTCATCAGACGCTGATAGCGACGATCCAGCAGCTCTTCTTTGCTTAGCTCGTCCAGCTCGGCCAAATCGGCCAGCAGCTGTGCCTTCATCGAAGCGCCAATCGCCAGCGGATCGCGGTGCGCGCCGCCCAGCGGCTCCGGGATCACCGAATCGATCAGCTTCAGCTCTTTCAAACGCGGAGCGATAATGCCCATCGCTTCTGCGGCCAGCGGCGCTTTATCCGCGCTTTTCCACAGAATTGACGCACAGCCTTCCGGCGAAATCACCGAGTAGGTGCTGTACTGCAGCATATTCACTTTGTCGCCAACGCCAATCGCCAGCGCGCCGCCGGAGCCGCCCTCACCGATAACGGTACAGATAACCGGAACGGTCAGGCCAGACATCTCACGCAGGTTACGTGCGATAGCCTCAGACTGCCCGCGCTCTTCCGCGCCCACGCCCGGATAAGCGCCCGGCGTATCGATAAAGGTCACGATCGGCATATTAAAACGCTCGGCCATTTCCATCAGGCGCAGCGCCTTACGGTAACCTTCCGGCGCCGGCATGCCAAAGTTACGACGGATCTTCTCTTTGGTCTCGCGGCCTTTCTGATGACCGATGATCATCACCGGACGGCCTTCCAGGCGAGCAATGCCGCCGACGATAGCTTTGTCGTCCGCGTAAGCGCGATCGCCAGCCAGCTCGTCGAAATCGGTAAAGACATTACGGACATAGTCCAGCGTATAAGGACGCAAAGGATGACGCGCCAGCTGCGCGATCTGCCATGCACCTAAATCGGAGAAGATTTTCCGGGTCAGCTCGACGCTTTTTTCGCGCAGACGCTGGATCTCTTCATCCAGGTTAATATCCAGTTTTTCATCCTGACGGCCAACCGACTTCAGCGAGTCAATTTTCGCTTCAAGTTCTGCGATTGGCTGTTCGAAATCCAGGTAATTAAGACTCATAATATTCCTGTTTTAGTCAAACTCCAGTTCCACCTGCTCCGACCCGATCAGCGATCGCAGGTCGTTTAATAAACGATCGCTGGGCGATACGCGCCACGCTGCACCGAAGCGCAGCCTCGCCCGCGCATCCTCTCTCTGATAGTAGAGATGAACCGGAATAGTCCCCGAACGATAAGGTTCCAGGGATTGGCGGAGACGGTTTAAAAGCTGGTCATCAATTTGCCTGTCCGTCAGCGAGATAGCAAGCCCGCGAGCATATTTTTCACGGGCTTCATCAATGTCCATCACATCGCGAGCGGTCATTTTAAGCCCGCCGCTGAAGTCATCGAAGCTGACCTGTCCGCTGACGATCAGGATACGGTCTTTTTCCAGCAAATGCTGGAACTTATCAAGTGCATCGGTGAATAACATCACTTCCAGACGACCGGATCGGTCGTCCAGCGTACAAATACCGATACGGTTTCCGCGTTTTGTTACCATTACGCGAGCCGCCACCACCAGACCGACGGCCATGGTCATTTTGCCACGTTCGGTCGGGTGCATGTCTTTCAGGCGCATTCCTCCCACGTAGCGCTCGATCTCTTTCAGATACTGATTAATCGGGTGCCCGGTTAAGTAAAGCCCTAAGGTTTCTCTTTCGCCATCCAGCCTGACCTGTTCTGGCCACGGCGTCACGTCGGCGTAGGATTTTTCAATCTGTTCCGGCTCATCGGCCAGCACGCCGAACATATCCGCCTGGCCAATGGCCTCGGCTTTGGCGTGTTGATCCGCCGCTTTCAGCGCATCGTTCAGCGCGCTCATCAGGGCCGCACGGTGTGGCCCAAGCCTGTCGAACGCGCCGGACATAATCAGCTTTTCCAGCACGCGCCGGTTAAGCTTTTTGGTATCGGTACGCGCGCAAAGATCGAACAGTTCCCGGAAGTAGCCGTCTTTATTACGCGCTTCCAGGATCGCTTCGATCGGGCCTTCGCCCACGCCTTTGATTGCGCCGATACCATAAACGATTTCGCCATCGTCATTCACGTGGAACGGATACAGCCCGGCGTTGATATCCGGCGGCAGGACTTTCAGCCCCATCCGCCAGCATTCGTCCACCAGGCCAACCACCTTCTCGGTGTTATCCATATCGGCCGTCATTACCGCCGCCATAAACTCGGCCGGATAGTGCGCCTTCAGCCACAGCGTCTGGTAGGAAACCAGCGCGTAAGCGGCGGAGTGCGACTTGTTAAAGCCGTAACCGGCGAACTTCTCCACCAGATCGAAGATTTTTATCGCCAGCTCGCCGTCGATGCCGCGCGCTTTCGCGCCGTCTTCAAAGCCGCCGCGCTGTTTGGCCATTTCGACCGGGTTCTTTTTACCCATCGCACGACGCAGCATATCCGCGCCGCCGAGGCTGTAGCCCGCCAGCACCTGCGCAATCTGCATCACCTGTTCCTGATACAGGATAATGCCATAGGTCGGTTCCAGCACCGGCTTCAGCGACTCATGCTGCCACTGAATGTCAGGATAGGAAATCGCTTCGCGCCCGTGCTTACGGTCGATAAAGTTATCTACCATGCCCGACTGAAGCGGGCCAGGACGGAACAGCGCCACCAGTGCGATCATATCTTCAAAGCAGTCCGGCTTCAGACGCTTGATCAGATCCTTCATGCCGCGCGATTCAAGCTGGAACACCGCCGTGGTTTCCGAGCGCTGTAGCATATCGAAACTTTTCTTGTCATCAAGCGGAATCGCCGCGATATCAATAGGCGGCTCGCCGTGCTTCTTACGACGGGCGTTAATCATCGCCAGCGCCCAGTCGATAATGGTCAGCGTACGCAGCCCCAGGAAGTCAAACTTCACCAGACCGGCGTATTCCACGTCGTTCTTGTCGAACTGGGTAACCGGATGGTTGCCGTTTTCGTCGCAGTAGAGCGGCGCAAAGTCGGTGATTTGCGTAGGCGCAATCACCACGCCACCCGCATGTTTACCGGCGTTACGCGTGACGCCTTCCAGCTTGCGCGCCATATCGATCAGCGCTTTGACTTCCTCGTCCGCCTCGTAAATTTCCGGCAGCTGCGGCTCGGCCGCAAAAGCTTTTTCCAGCGTCATGCCCGGATCGGGCGGCACCAGTTTAGAGATACGATCGACGAAGCCGTAAGGATGCCCCAGCACGCGGCCCACGTCGCGGATCACCGCTTTCGCCGCCATCGTACCAAAGGTGATAATCTGCGAAACCGCCTTGCGGCCGTACATTTCGGCCACGTGCTCAATGACCAGATCGCGTTTTTCCATGCAGAAGTCGACGTCAAAGTCGGGCATGGAAACACGTTCCGGGTTAAGGAAGCGCTCGAACAGCAGGTCGAATTCCAGCGGATCGAGATCGGTGATTTTCAGCGCATAGGCCACCAGCGAACCGGCGCCGGAACCACGGCCCGGCCCGACCGGCACGTTGTTATCTTTCGACCACTGGATAAACTCCATCACGATCAGGAAGTAGCCGGGGAAACCCATCTGGTTGATAACGTTCAGCTCGATTTCGAGGCGCTCGTCATATGCCGGCCTTTTTTGCGCGCGCTCTTCGGGATCCGGGAACAAAAATTCCAGTCGCTCTTCCAGCCCCTCTTTCGATTTCATCACCAGGAAATCTTCGGTGGTCATATCGCCGGTCGGGAACTGCGGCAGGAAGTATTCGCCCAGGCGAATAGTCACGTTACAACGCTTAGCAATTTCCACGCTGTTCGCCAGCGCTTCCGGGATGTCCGAGAACAGCTCGCACATCTCATCAACGCTGCGCAAATATTGCTGAGGACTGTAGAGGCGTGGCCGTTTGGGATCGTCCAGCGTGAAGCCGTCGTGGATGGCTACGCGGATTTCATGCGCGTCAAAATCGTCCTCTTCCAGGAAGCAGACTTCATTGGTCGCCACAACCGGAATACCTTCGGCCGTGGCCAGCTCAACGGCGGCGTGCAGCCAGGATTCTTCGTCAGGTCGACCGGTGCGGATCAGCTCCAGATAGTAACGATTGGGGAAATATTGCTTGTAGAACGCCAGGCATTCGGCCACCTGCGTCTGGTTGCCGCGCAGCTGCATTTTGCCAACGTCGCCCCGACGACCGCCGGAAAGCAGGATCAGGCCTTCGTTCAGCTCAATCAGCCAGTCGCGATCGATGGTCGGGCCGGCCGCGCCATAGCCGCGCTGATAGGCGCGTGAAATCAGCAGGGTAAGATTCTGGTAGCCGGTATTGGTCGCGGCCAGCACGGTCAGCTGCGACAGCTCTTCGCCCATCGCCTCGCTGGCAACGTTAAAGTCCGCGCCGATAATCGGCTTCATGCCCTGACCGTGTGCCGTGCCATAAAACTTCACCAGCCCGCAAAGGTTGGTGAAGTCCGTAATGGCTATGGCGGGCATACCCATCGCCGCCGCTTTTTTCACCAGCGGGGCAGTCTTGGCTAATCCATCCACCATGGAGTAGTCGCTGTGTACGCGTAAATGAACAAAACGAGGTTCGGCCATCTTTAATCCTGCTGAAAACTTATTATCGGGCCGCAGCGAGCACTTCGGCATCCAGCAGCGCATTGCGCACCGGCGCGAAGCTGCGGCGATGATGTGGCGTAGCGCCGTGCAGCGCCAGCCGCTCCATATGCAGCGCCGTTGGGTAGCCCTTATGCTGGGCGAAGCCATACTGCGGGAACAGGAGATCCAGCTCTGCCATTTCTTTATCGCGCGTCACTTTGGCGATAATCGACGCGGCGCTGATTTCCGCCACCAGGCTGTCGCCTTTGACCACCGCCTGCGCGGGCATCGGCAGCGCCGGACAGCGGTTGCCGTCGATCAGCACGAAATCCGGCACGATCGCCAGGCCCGCCACGGCGCGCTGCATCGCCAGCATGGTGGCGTGCAGAATATTCAGCTGGTCGATTTCTTCCGGTTCCGCGCGGCCCAGGCTCCAGCTTAACGCCTTCTCTTTGATCTCATCGAACAGCGCCAGACGGCGTTTTTCCGACAGCTTCTTCGAGTCGGCCAGGCCAACGATCGGTTTTGCCGGGTCAAGGATAACCGCAGCGGTCACGACCGCGCCGACTAACGGGCCGCGGCCTACTTCATCCACGCCAGCAATCAGGCTGGCCTGGGGATAGATAAAACTCATTAACACAGCTCCAGTACGGCGGCGGCGGCCTGCTCGTCGGCATTCCAGCGAATTTGGTGATGCAGTTCGGTAAAGGTCGCCAGCAGGCGATCGCGGGTTTCGCCCTGCGCCAGCAGCGGTTCCAGCGCGGCCGCCAGCTGTGCCGGCTGGCACTCATCCTGCAACAGCTCTTTCACCAGCTCGCGGCCGGCTAACAGATTTGGCAGCGAGACGTAGTCGGTTTTCACCAGGCGCTTCGCCAGCCAGAAGGTAAAAGGCTTCATGCGGTAGCCTACCACCATCGGGCATTTCGCCAGCATACACTCCAGCGCGGCCGTGCCGGAAGCGAGCAGCGCCGCATCGCTGGCGATCATCGCCTGACGGCCTTTGCCATCCAGCAGATGCATTGGCAAATCGGGCGCGACTTCCGCTTTTATCTTTTCGAACTGCTCGCGACGCCGTGGATTCACCAGCGGCACCACGATTTCAAGATTGGGCCATTTGGCTCGCAGCAGCTCTGCAGTGCGCAAAAAATCGGCGCTGAGCATTTCTACTTCCGCATTGCGGCTGCCCGGCAGCAGCGCCAGGCAGGGCACCCCTTCCGCAATACCCAGCTCCAGCCGCGCGGCGCGCTTGTCCGGCTCGATCGGCATCGCATCGGCCATTGTATGACCAATAAAGCGACAGGGAACGTTATAGCGATCGTAAAAGGCTTTTTCAAACGGTAAAAACGCCAGCACCAGATCGGTCGAGCGACCAATTTTGAAGACGCGCTTCTGTCGCCACGCCCATACGGACGGACTAACGTAGTGGATGGTGCGGATCCCGCGCTGCTTCAGGCGCCCTTCCAGCGTAATGTTAAAGTCCGGCGCATCGATGCCGACAAAGACATCCGGTTTAAGCTCGCTGAAGCGCTGCGTCAGATCGCGGCGGATCTTCAGCAGGCGCGGCAGGCGTTCCAGCACTTCAACGACGCCCATCACCGCCAGCTCTTCCATCTCGTACCAGGCTTCGCAGCCTTCAGCCTGCATCAGCGGCCCGGCTACGCCGACAAAGCGCGTATCTGGGTGCTTGCTCTTCAGGGCACGGATCAAGCCGGCACCAAGAATATCGCCGGAGGTTTCTCCGGCGACGAGGGCTATCGTTAATGGCTGAGGCATGGCTTAACGGATCAAACCCCGGGTAGAACGGGCGAAGAAATCGAAGAACGGCTGCACTTCAGGATGCTCGCGAGCGATGTCGGCGATTTCCGGCTTCGCTTCGTCCAGCGTTTTACCGCTGCGGTAAAGTACCTTATAGGCGTTGCGGATCGCGTGCAGTGCTTCTTTACTGAAGCCGCGACGCTGCAGGCCTACCAGGTTAATGCCGAACGGCGTGGCGTGGTTGCCCTGCGCGATCACGAAAGGCGGAACGTCCTGGGCAACGCCGGAACAGCCGCCGACCATCACGTGCGCGCCGATGATGCAGAATTGATGAACGGCTGTCATCCCGCCAATAATGGCAAAGTCATCCACGGTGACGTGACCGCCAAGCGTAGCGTTATTGGCGAGAATGCAGCGATCGCCAATTACGCAGTCGTGCGCAACGTGCACGTTAACCATCAGCAGGTTATCGCTGCCGACTTTGGTCAGGCCGTCCGCCTGCGAGGTGCCGCGATGGATGGTGACGCTTTCGCGGATGCTGTTGCGATCGCCAACTTCCACGCGGGTCGGTTCGCCAGCATACTTCAGATCCTGGTTGACCTCGCCGATGGACGCAAACTGGTAAATCGTGTTGTCTTTACCAATCTTCGTATGCCCATTGACCACCACGTGCGATTTCAGCACGGTGCCTTCGCCAATCTCAACGTTAGCGCCGATAAAGCAAAACGGGCCAATATGCACGCGAGCGCCAATGACGGCGCCCTCTTCAATCACTGAACTGGGGTGGATAACAGCAGTTTCATCAATCACGAATTACGCCTCCCGGCTGCGCGCACACATCATGGTTGCTTCGCAGACAATTTTACCGTCAACGGTCGCCACGCCTTTAAAGCGGGTCAGACCACGGCGGGTTTTCTCGAAGGTGACTTCCATAATCATCTGATCGCCTGGTACGACCGGACGCTTGAAGCGAGCTTCATCGATGCCGGCAAAATAGTACAGCTCGCCCGGCTCAAGTTTGCCCACGCTTTTAAACGCCAGAATACCGGTCGCCTGCGCCATGGCTTCTAAAATCAGCACGCCTGGAAAAATCGGTTTACCAGGGAAATGGCCCTGGAAAAACGGTTCGTTGACCGATACGTTTTTTACCGCACGCAGAAACTTATGTTCCTCAAATTCCAATACGCGATCGACCAGCAGAAACGGATAGCGGTGCGGCAGCAGTTCAATAATCTCTTCAATTTTCAGAGTATGAGTTTCAGTAGTCAAAATACTCTTCCTGTCCTAAAAATTCTGATGGCATCAATAACACGGCCTGCAACGAGAGCATCGTCCGCAGGCCGCAAATCAGTTTCCGTGCACCAGCCTTCCATGCTTAGCATTCTTTTTATATTCCACAAGGTGCAGCGGAATAGTGAAGGCGGTTCAACAACCAGACGCTCATTCCGCGCTGACTTTACGCTCAACAGCTTTTAAGCGCTTGCTCATCTCATCGATGTTCATGACCAGCGCGGCGGTTTTACGCCAGTTTTTATTCGGTTGCAGCGGGATCCCGGACGAGTATACCCCAGGTTGGGTGATTGGTCGCATAACCATTCCCATCCCCGTGACCGTCACTTTGTCACAAATTTCCATGTGGCCGTTGATCACGCTGGCGCCGCCAATCATGCAGTAGCGGCCGATTTTCAGGCTGCCCGCCATGATTACGCCGCCTGCTACCGCGGTATTGTCGCCAATCACCACGTTGTGTGCAATCTGGCACTGGTTGTCAATGATAACACCATTCCCAATCTGAGTGTTATCCAACGCGCCGCGATCGATAGTGGTACAGGCGCCAATTTCAACGCGATCGCCGATAATGACCGTACCCAGCTGCGGTATTTTCACCCAGTTGCCGCGATCGTTCGCGTAACCAAAGCCGTCCGCGCCAATAACGGTGCCGGACTGGATCAGGCAATTTTCGCCGATCTGTACTTCGTGATAGACGGAAACGTTGGCCCACAGGCGCGTACCCGCGCCAATACGGGTGTTTTTACCGATAAAGCAGCCGGCGCCAATCACCACGTTATCGCCCAGCTCTACGCCGGATTCGATAACGGCGTTCGCGCCGACGGAAACATTTTTACCCAGCTTCGCCGTAGCGTCGATAACTGCGCCTGGCGCAATATTCGTCGCTGGCTGCGGCGTGGTGTCCAGAATCTGCGCCATACGCGCATAGGTCAGGTAGGGGTCTTTCACCACCAGAGCAGCGCTCTGGCAAAATTCTACGTCCGCCGCCTGCAGCACCACGGCGGAAGCCTTACAGGCTGCCAGCTGTTCGCGATAGCGGCTGTTGGAAAGAAAGGTGATTTGACCGGATTGGGCGGATTGCATAGAAGCAATGCCGGAGATGACGATATCGCCATCTCCGTGCAAATCTGCATCCAACTGCTGGGCTAAATCAGCCAGTCGAATTGAAGACATTGATTATTTAACCTGTTTCAGAACATCAGCAGTGATGTCTTTGGATGAGCTGGCGTAAGCCACGGCGTTGGCATCGACCACGACGTCGTAACCTTCGTCAGCCGCGACTTTTTTCACTGCATCCTGAATACGGCTCAGGATTTTGTTACGCTCTTCTGCCTGACGGCGACGGTTATCCTGCTCGAAAGCCTGGGCTTTGCTGGAGAAGGTTTCACGCTGCGCCATCACGTCTTTTTCCAGACGGCTGCGCTCGCTTGCTTTCATGGTAGAACCGTCACGCTGCAGACGCTGCATTTTGGTTTGCAGATCGCGTTCCATTCCCTGCAGTTCAGTCGCACGGCCTTTAAACTCATTTTCAAGCTGTTTCGCAACTGTCGCACGCGCCGGTAACTGTTGGAAAATGCTGGAAACGTTTACCACTGCAATCTTGTCAGCGGCCTGAGCGCCGGCGGAAACCGCCAGAGCGAGAGAGAGGCCTGCGGCACACAACAACTTTTTCACTATAAACTCCTTACCATCAACGTTTGTGTCCAGGACACATGTGTTGCGCGTTAAGGCAGCGCGAGGCTGCCAGTGAACGGCGCGATACTCGCGGTATGACACCGCGAGCGTTGAGAAAAGTCAGACAGCGCTTTTCTCAAAGTTTGCAAAGCGTAGCAGCTTACCAGGTTTTACCGATATTAAACTGGAACTGTTCGGCTTTATCACCATCATATTTCTTGAACGGCTGAGCGTATGAGAACACCAGCGGCCCCAGTGGTGACATCCACTGCAGCGCCAGACCGGCCGACATACGAATATTGCTCGGCTCGCTGTAGTCCGGAATGCCTGCCGCGCGCGTTTCTGCGGTGTTTTCCCATGCGGTATCCCACACGGTACCGGCATCGACGAACAGCGAGGTACGCACGGAATTCGCATATTTCTCGCTAAGGAACGGCGTTGGCGTGATCAGCTCGGCGCTGGCTGTTGCCATCGCATTACCGCCGACCGCATCGTTGGAATCACACAGCGTTCCCGTTGAGCAGGTGCTGGAGTTGTTATTGTAGTAAGCCGCCTTCGGACCAATGGTGTTGGAGCGGAAACCACGTACGGTGCTTGAGCCACCCGCATAGAAGTTTTCGTAGAACGGCAGTTCTTTGCCGCTCAGTCCATCACCATAGCCTACACGACCACGACCCAACAGCACCCAGGTACGATCCTGATTCAGCGGCAGATACTGCTGCGTATCCAGCGTCGCTTTATAGAAGGCGTTGTCCGAGCCTGGAATGGTGATTTTACCATTCAGGTTGGTACGGTTACCCGAGGTTGGGAAGAAGCCGCGGTCCAGCGTGTTGTACGTCCAGCCGTAGTTGAACGTGAAGTCGTCTGCGGAATAGTCAGCGTCTTTGTTCAGATCCGGGTTCTGATCCACGGAGCGCAGATAACGGAACATGGCGATCTGCGGCTGCATGTTGGACAGGTCGTTATGGACATAGCCCAGACCCACGCGCAGCGTGTTGTTCTCGTTAACCGGGAAGCCCAGCGTGCCGTCCAGACCATAGCTTCTGTTGGTATAGTCAGACAGATCCGCGTCATCCGCTTTAAAGTCGTTATAGAAGACACGACCGCCCAGGCTGACGCCGTCGACCGTAAAGTACGGATCGGTCAGCGAGAATTCAGCATAGGTCTGATAATCGTTTTTGGTGCCGCTGATGCCGACGGTATTACCCGTGCCCAGCCAGTTTTCCTGCGTAACGCCGACCTGGAAGCTGACGCCGCTTTCCGTACCGTAACCCACGCCGAAGTTAAAGGTACCGGTGTTGCGCTCTTTGACCTTGTAGACCACGTCTACCTGATCGGGTGCGCCAGGCACGCGCTGCGTATCGGTTTCCACCGTTTCAAAGTAGCCGGTACGATTCAGACGCTCTTTGCCCTGCTCGACCAGATCGCTACCCAGCCACGCGCCTTCCATCTGACGCATTTCGCGACGCAGTACGGAATCTTTCGAGGTATCGTTGCCTTCAAAACGCACTTTACGCACGTAGTAACGGTTGCCCGCATCCACGTTGACGTGCAGCTTCACGGTTTTATCCGCGTCGTTGATTTCCGGCTGCGTCATCACGCGCGGATAGGCATAGCCGTAGCGACCGAACATCTTCTTGATGTCGTCTTCCATTTTGGTGACTTTGGCACCGTTATAGAGTTCGCCCGGCTGAATTTTGGACAGGGATTCAACTTCCGCCGAGTGTCCCGCCATGCTGCCGTTCACCACTACGCCGGAAAGCTTGTACTGATCGCCTTCGTTAATATTGATGGTGATATAAATGCCTTTTTTATCCGGCGTCAGGCTGACCTGGGTAGAGTCGATATTAAAGCGCGCATAGCCGCGATCCAGATAGAAGCTGCGCAGGGTTTCCAGGTCGCCCGCCAGTTTCTGCTTCTGATATTTACGGTCGCCGACCAGGTTCCACCATGGCACTTCATCACGCAGCTGGAAGCGCGAGATCAGCTCGTCCGAGCTGAAGGCTTTATTGCCGACCACGTTGATCTGCTGAATTTTCGCAGACACGCCTTCGGTAAAGACCAGCTTCAGATCGACACGGTTACGCGGCAGCGGCGTAACAACGGCCTTAACGCTGGCGCTGTATTTACCGACGCTGTAGTAGAAATCCTCCAGCCCTTTCTCGATAGTCGAGATAGTGGTGCGGTCAAGGGCTTCGCCCACCCGCACGCCGGACGCTTCCAGGTTCTGCTTGAGCATGTCATCCTTCACCGCTTTGTTGCCGGAGAAGGTGATGCTGGCAATGGTCGGACGCTCTTTCACCTGAACGATCAGCGTATTGCCGTCGCGCAGAACCTGAACATCTTCGAAGTTCCCGGTCGCAAAAAGGGCGCGGATGGTATTACTGAGATCATCATCGGAGACGGTATCTCCTACGCGGACAGGCATACTGAGCAATGCCGCCCCGACGGCGACTCGCTGCAGGCCTTCGAAATGGATATCCTTCACCACGAAGCCGTCTGCCGCGTATACGGTGGCGCTGCTAAACAGCAGCGACGCTATGAGCAACTTTTTCATCGCCATCGTTGTTATGCATTCTTCCTAACTGGTTCTCGCATCAGGCAGGTTTGACCCTGTCAGAGACGCGAGAAATCATTGAATAGTGCAAGCCCCATTAACAGCACCAGCAAAACCGAGCCAATGCGATAACTGAAGTCCTGAACTCGCTCAGACACCGGCCCACCTTTGATCTTTTCGATCGCCAGAAACAGCAAATGTCCACCATCTAATACCGGCAAGGGGAACAGATTGATAATCCCGAGATTCACGCTGATTAGCGCAAGAAACATCAGGTAATAAATCAAGCCATATTCCGCCGACATCCCAGCACCCTGGGCGATAGAAATCGGCCCGCTGAGATTGTTCAACTTCACTTCGCCAACTATCAGCTTGCCCAGCATCGTCACCGTCAGCTTCATCAGCTGCCAGGTTTTGACGCTGGCCTCGCCAACGGCCGCAAACGGCCCATACTGGCGAACCGTTTTGTATTCGTCCGGCAGCGGAACGATGCGTGGGATCACGCCCGCAAACCCTTCCGCTTTGTTGCCCGGCTTAACATCCGGCGTCAGCGTCAGGGCCACTGATGCACCCTGTCGCTCAACTTCAACCGCCAGCGGCCTGCCGGGATTATCGCGAACCTCGGCGACAAACTGCTGCCACTGCGCCAACGGCTGACCCCCGACTTTAACGATCCTGTCGCCTGCTTGCAAACCTGCTCTGGCCGCAGCGGAGCCGGACTGGATTTCTGCCAGCACGGTTTCAACCTGCGGACCGCGAGGATGAATGCCCAGCGACGCGACCGGATCCTCCCTGTCAGGCGCGAAATGCCAGTTACGCAAATCAAGCCGGACATCCTGAACCTGGCTGGTGCCGAAAGGCGCCACGCTGAGCGTAGTCTGCTGGTCGCCAATTTTCGCTACCAGCGCCATCCGCACAGCTTCCCAGTCAGGCGTTTCGATACCGTCAACGGCCTTAAGTTCCATTCCAGGCGCAATTTGCGCCTCGGCAGCCTGCGAACCGCTCACTATTTCACCAATCACAGGCCGTACGCCAGGCACGCCGATGATAAAAACCAGCCAGTAAGCAAAGATGGCAAACAGGAAATTAGCCAGCGGGCCGGCGCTGATAATAGCGGCGCGCTGCGCGACGGTTTTATTATTAAAGGAGAGATGGCGAAGCTCCGGCGGCACGCTTTCGACGCGTTCGTCGAGCATTTTAACATAGCCGCCCAGCGGGATCAGCGCGATAACATACTCGGTGCCCTGGCTGTCGCGACGTCGCCACAGCGCCTTGCCAAAGCCGACAGAAAAGCGTTCGACTTTGACACCGCAGCGGCGCGCCACCCAGAAATGGCCAAATTCATGCACGGTGATCAGAATGCCCAGCGCAACGATAAAGGCCCCAAGGCTCCAGAGTATACTCAACATAACGTCCCTTATAGCGTGCCGAAAGCCAGCAACAGCAGGCAGGCGAATACCGGCACCGCCGCCGTCAGGCTATCGATACGATCCAGAATACCACCATGACCTGGAATAAGCTGTCCGCTGTCTTTAATGCCCGCTTCGCGCTTGAACATGCTCTCGGTCAAATCGCCCAATACGGAAGCCAGCGTGGCGACAATGGAGCAGGTCAGCAGCGTCACAGGCGATACGCTCAGCGGCGCCCACAGCCCGAACAGCCAGGCGATAATGCCCGTAGTGACCAGGCCGCCAAAAAACCCTTCCCAGGTTTTCCCCGGCGAAACTTTTGGCGCCAGCTTGTGTTTGCCGAACAGACGACCAAACATGTAGGCCCCGGAATCCGCGCCCCATACCAGAAACAGCACGTAGAGCAGCCACCAGGCGCCGGCAAAATGGTCGCTGTCGTAATGATACTGGCGCAGCGCCACCATGCCCCAGAAGAAGGGCACAATGGTCAGAATACCAAACAACAGGCGTAAAGCACGAGACGAGCGCCACAGCGCGGCGGATACGGGATAGGTCAACACCAGCAGCAGCGCAACTATCCACCAGCCCAGCGCCGCCCAAAGCGAGCCCGCAATAAGGGGAAGATGCACAGGATGGTAAGCAGGCAGCGTAAACGTCATGAACGCCAGCAGCAGCCCGCACAGAACCGCGAGCCAGACGCGCTGGGAGCTGGAGGCCAGGCCAGCGAACTGACCCCACTCCCACGCCGCCAGCATACAGATAGCCAGCGTGACGATAGCAAAACCGGCAGGCGGCAGCAGAAACAGCGCCGCAATCACAATCGGGATAAGTATCAATGCGGTAATCAGGCGTGACTTCAGCAAGGATTACCCCCAGTGCGCTCAGGCGCCGCCGGGTGCTGCGCCGCCAAAGCGACGCTCTCGTTGTGCAAACGCATTCAGTGCACCTTCAAAAACTTGTTCATCAAAATCAGGCCAAAGAACATCGGTAAAAAAGAACTCCGCATAGGCAACCTGCCACAGCAAGAAATTACTGATTCGATGCTCTCCCCCTGTCCTTATTACCAGATCCACAGGTGCCAGATCGTTGAGACAAAGATGCTGTGCGAGGGTTTCTTCCTCGATCTGATCCGGACGAACCAGACCTTCCTGCACCTGTTCTGCAATTTTCCTGACGCTATGAATAATATCCCAACGTCCGCCATAATTCGCGGCAATGTTCAGGGTAAGTCCATTATTTTGCTGAGTCAGTTCCTCGGCGCGCCGGATACGCTCCTGCAAACGAGCGTTAAATCGGCCCGTATCGCCAATAATTCGCAGGCGTACGTTATGTTTATGGAGGCTTTTCACCTCGCTGTCCAGAGCCCAGACAAACAGCTCCATCAGCGCCATCACTTCCTGCGGAGGACGGTTCCAGTTTTCGCTGCTGAAGGCATACAGGGTCAGCGCATCCAGCTTATTGCTGACGGCAAAGCTTACCGCGCGGCGCACGGACTTTACGCCCGCCTTATGGCCGGTAATGCGCATTTTCCCCTGGTTTTTGGCCCAGCGGCCATTGCCATCCATAATGATGGCCACGTGGCGGGGATTTTCTCCCGACTGGTCATCGGTTTTTATTTGATTTTCGGACGACATAACGCGTAATTATTTCCTTTAATCAGAAATACGACGGTTTCTGAAATAGTTTGCCCGCTTGACGTAAAAAAGCCGTGTCGGCCACGGCAGCTGTCGCTGTATCGCTACGTCGCTTTAAGGACGGGCGCAGATTGTAACACCTCCACCCCTGCCCCACAAACGCACGCTGGTTAGCGTGCGGTTGGAAAACGCGACAAACAGGTTTTCGCCGTAGCGCGCGCGCGCCTGTCGATATCCAGTACCGCCTCCACGCTCTCCGGCTCGCGGCAGGAAAGCGTTTCGAGAACGCTCATATTTACCCGCGCAATATCGGTAAAACAGATTTGCGCATCCAGAAAAGCGGCAACGGCGATCTCATTAGCGGCGTTCAGCGCGGTAGTCGCGGCCTGCCCGGTTTTACAGGCGTCGATAGCCAGCTTAAGGCAGGGATAACGCGCGTAGTCCGGCTCGGCGAACGTCAGGGCGCTCATGCGGGCAAAATCCAACGGTTTTGCGCCGGACTGCACTCGCTGCGGCCAGGCCATTACGTGAGCGATAGGCGTACGCATATCCGGCGACCCCATTTGCGCCAGCACGCTGCCGTCACGGTAGCGCACCATGGAATGGATCACCGATTGCGGATGCAGCACCACTTCCATCTGCGCGTCGGTCGCGTTAAAAAGCCAGCGGGCTTCAATATATTCCAAACCTTTATTCATCATGGTGGCCGAATCAACGGAGATTTTTCGCCCCATTGTCCAGTTCGGATGCGCGCAGGCCTGATCCGGCGTCATCTGCGCCAGGTCCGCCAGCGGCGTTTCACGGAAAGGGCCACCCGACCCCGTAAGAATAATGCTGTCAATGCCATTATCTTGTAGAGAAGCGTATCCTAACTGGCGCTGGAGGGAAGCGGGCAAACTCTGAAAAATGGCATTATGCTCGCTATCGACCGGCAGCAGCTGCGCTTTAAATTCGCTTACCGCCTCCAGAAACAGCTGGCCGCAGGTGACCAGCGACTCTTTATTGGCCAACAGCACGGCCTTACCGGCGCGTATGGCCGCCAGCGTCGGCAGCAGGCCTGCCGCGCCAACGATCGCCGCCATAACCTGATCCACGTCGTCCAGCGCGGCCAGATCGCAGGCAGCCTGTTCGCCGCTCAGCACCTCGGTCGCCACGTTCAGCTCTTTCAACCGCAGCCGTAACGCGCTGGCGGACTTCTCGTCAGCCATGGCCGCATAAGCCGGCCGGAAAGCGAGACACTGTTCCGCCATCAGCCCGACGTTATGCCCGGCCACCAGCGCCTTAACGGCGAACAGATCGGGATTCGCTTTAATGACGGCCAGCGTGCTGGTACCGATTGAACCGGTGGAACCGAGAATGGTCAGTTGCTTCATGAAGGTGCTCTGTGTAGTGACCTGCGACGATAAGCCGCCAGCCAGGGGATTAAATGCAAAACGCCGTAAGACTACCCTCCGAAAAAGGCACCCTGTACGGCGTTAAGTCACGGCGCGGATCGACTCAGAAGTCCATCAGCTCCGCTTCTTTTTCTGCCAGCGCGGCATCGACTTTCTTGATGAACACGTCGGTCATTTTCTGGATATCATCCTGAGAACGACGCTCTTCATCTTCGCTGATTTCTTTATCTTTCAGCAGCGCTTTAACCTTATCGTTGGCGTCGCGACGCACGTTACGTACGGAAACGCGACCCTGCTCGGCTTCGCCGCGCACGATTTTAATCAGGTCTTTACGACGTTCTTCCGTCAGCGCCGGAAGCGGCACGCGAATGTCGCTGCCCGCTGAGCTTGGGTTCAGGCCCAGGTCAGAAGCCATGATCGCTTTTTCAACGGCCGCGCTGATCGAGCGGTCAAATACGTTGATTTTCAGCGTACGGGAATCCTCCACGGTCACGCTGGCCAGCTGACGCAGCGGCGTGGCGGAGCCGTAATAATCGACCATGATGCCGTCAAGAATGCTTGGCGACGCGCGGCCGGTGCGGATTTTGCTGATGTGGTTTTTAAATGCTTCCAGGCACTTGTCCATGCGCGTTTCAGCATCTTTTCTGATTTCGTTAATCACGTTGTAACCCTTGAATTCTGGTTAACCTGACAGGCTCAGAAGAGCCTGTTAGCTATCTGTTAGCGTGCGTAACGCACTACAAAGGCAGAATATACCTTATTTTATGTGCTAACGGACATTATTGCGTAATCAGGGTGCCTTCTTTTTCACCCATCACTACGCGGCGCAGCGCGCCCGGCTTGTTCATATTGAAGACGCGGATCGGCAGTTTATGGTCGCGGGCCAGCGTAAAGGCGGCCAGATCCATCACTTTCAATTCACGTTCCAACACTTCGGTGTAGCTCAGCTGATCGTACATCGTGGCGTCCGGATTTTTTACCGGGTCGTCAGAGTAAACGCCGTCAACCTTGGTCGCTTTCAGCACGACGTCCGCTTCGATTTCGATACCGCGCAGGCAGGCCGCCGAATCCGTAGTAAAGAACGGGTTGCCGGTGCCGGCGGAGAAGATCACCACGCGGTTGTTGCGCAGCAGGCTGATCGCTTCTGCCCAGCTGTAGTTGTCACATACGCCGTTCAGCGGAATAGCCGACATCAGACGAGCATTAACGTAGGCGCGGTGCAGCGCGTCACGCATCGCCAGACCGTTCATTACGGTTGCCAGCATACCCATGTGGTCGCCCACAACGCGATTCATGCCGGCCTGTGCCAGGCCCGCACCGCGGAACAGGTTGCCGCCACCGATAACCACACCTACCTGAATACCCAGCTCAACCAGTTCCTTCACTTCCTGAGCCATACGATCCAGCACGCTGGCGTCGATACCGAAGCCTTCCGCGCCTTGCAGAGCTTCGCCGCTCAGTTTCAGCAGGATACGTTGATAAACAGGTTTTGCATTGGTCGCCATGGTTTTTTTCCTGGAAGCAGTATTGAGGAGTTAAATCTGCGCTATCATCCCGCGAGTAGTGAGAAAATGCTATTGGGATGAGACTGAAAATTGCCGGATACGGCAGATAAAAAAGAACCGCCGGATGGCGGTTCTGGTCAAACGATTAAGACTGCTTAGACATCGCCGCAACTTCTGCTGCGAAATCGGTCTCGGCTTTCTCAATGCCTTCGCCCACTTCAAAGCGGATGAAGTTAACCACGTCAGCGCCCTGCTCTTTCAGCAGCTGGCCAACGGTTTTAGACGGGTCGATCACGAAAGGCTGACCGGTCAGAGAAACTTCGCCGGTGAATTTCTTCATGCGGCCTTCAACCATTTTCTCTGCGATTTCTTTCGGCTTACCGGACTGCATCGCGATATCCAGCTGAACCTGGTATTCTTTCTCTACCACGTCTGCAGACACGTCTTCTGGCTTAACGAACTCTGGCTTGCTTGCCGCAACGTGCATGGCCAGCTGCTTAACCAGCTCTTCGTCAGCGTTGGTTGCAGAGATCAGTACGCCGATACGTGCGCCATGCAGGTAGCTGCCCAGCACGTCGCCTTCCAGGGTCGCGACGCGACGAATGTTGATGTTTTCGCCGATTTTAGCAACCAGCGCAACGCGCTCTTCTTCGAACTGCGCTTTCAGCACTTCAACATCGGTGATTTTGCCGGCAACAGCCGCATCCAGCACCTTGTCAGCGAACGCCTGGAAACCGCCGTCTTTAGCAACGAAGTCGGTCTGGCAGTTAACTTCCAGGATCACGCCGTAGTTGCCGTCGATTTTGGTTTTGATCACGCCGTCAGCAGCCACGTTGCCTGCTTTTTTCGCCGCTTTGATCGCGCCAGATTTACGCATGTTCTCGATCGCCAGCTCGATGTCGCCGCTAGCTTCGGTCAGCGCTTTTTTACAATCCATCATGCCAGCGCCAGTGCGCTCGCGCAGTTCTTTTACCAGAGCAGCAGTAATTTCAGCCATTCTCGAATCCTCGGTTAGCTCAGCACCTGCCCGGTTCGCCTGATGGCGCCACAACAGATGCCTGTTTCTCGGGAGAAATATTGCCCCGCCGATGGGTCACCAGCGGCAAAGCGAATTCAAAATAAAGGGGCCAATTAAGGCCCCTTACAGATTAACATCTGATTTTACCCTGACGGGTATAAGGGCTCTCTGTGGAGCAAACCTTATTACTCAGCTTCAGCGAAGCTTTCTTCTGCCTGCTGAGCCAGGTCCTGAGAGCGACCTTCACGTACGGTGGTAGCCACAGCGGTCAGGTACAGGCTTACAGCACGGATTGCATCGTCGTTGCCTGGGATGATGTAGTCAACGCCGTCTGGATCAGAGTTGGTATCAACGATAGCGAAAACCGGGATGCCCAGGTTGTTTGCTTCTTTGATAGCGATGTGTTCGTGGTCAGCATCGACAACGAACAGCGCGTCTGGCAGGCCGCCCATGTCTTTGATCCCGCCCAGGCTGTTTTCCAGCTTGGCCAGTTCACGAGCACGCATCAGCGCTTCTTTTTTGGTCAGTTTGTCAAAGGTGCCATCCTGAGACTGAGTTTCCAGATCTTTCAGACGCTTGATGGACTGACGAACGGTTTTCCAGTTGGTCAGCATACCGCCTAACCAGCGATGGTTTACGAAGAACTGGTCGCAGCTCAGCGCAGACTCTTTTACCGCTTCGCTTGCAGCGCGCTTGGTACCAACCATCAGAATCTTGCCTTTACGGGCAGCGATCTTGTTCAGTTCAGCCAGCGCTTCGTTGAACATTGGTACAGTTTTTTCAAGGTTGATGATGTGAACTTTGTTACGAGCGCCGAAAATGAATGGCTTCATTTTTGGGTTCCAGTAACGGGTCTGGTGACCGAAGTGTACACCAGCCTTGAGCATGTCGCGCATGGAAACAGTTGCCATGATTACCTCTGTAAATTGATTGGGGTTAAGCCTCCATGTATCCCATACGACCGACCTCTCGGGCCGCTTGCGCAGCGCTTTAAGGCACCCCGGCGTACGTGTCGATACATGTGTGTTATTTACACATAGTGAGAGTTATGCGTTTCTCTGCAATCTTGCCCACAGAGAATCGTCGGCGCGCTTTATACCATAAAGACGCAGGTGAAGCCAATGATTGTTCGCTTTACCTGCCGCGCCGTAAACGGGAATTGGCAGCGGCCAGGTGGGCTGCTAACATTGCTGCACTTCCTTTATTATTGTCGAAAATAGCGACAGCTGCGGACTAAATTAATGGCAATTACAATCAAAACCCCTGAAGAAATCGCGAAAATGCGCGTAGCCGGTCGCCTGGCGGCAGAAGTGCTGGAAATGATCGAAGAGCACGTCAAGCCCGGCGTCAGCACCGGCGAACTCGATCGCCTGTGCCATGACTATATCGTTAACACCCAGCAAGCCGTTTCGGCCAGCCTGGGCTATCACGGCTTCCCTAAATCCGTTTGCATCTCGGTCAACGAAGTGGTGTGCCACGGTATTCCAAGCGATGATAAAATCCTGAAGGATGGCGATATCGTCAATATCGACGTAACCGTCATTAAAGACGAATATCACGGCGATACCTCTAAAATGTATATCGTCGGCAAACCGACTATCCAGGGCGAACGCCTTTGCCGCGTAACTCAGGAGAGCCTCTATCTGGCGCTGCGTATGGTGAAGCCAGGGATTCGCCTGCGCACTATCGGTCGCGAAATCCAGAAATTTGTTGAAGCACAGGATTTTTCCGTAGTACGCGAATATTGCGGTCACGGCATCGGCAAAGGCTTTCATGAAGAACCGCAGGTGCTGCACTATGACGCGGACGACGGCGGCGTGGTGCTGCAGGCCGGTATGGCCTTTACCATCGAGCCGATGGTTAACGCAGGCGATTATCGCATTCGCAGCATGAAAGACGGCTGGACGGTGAAAACCAAAGACCGCAGTCTTTCCGCCCAGTATGAACACACCATCGTGGTGACGGAAACAGGCTGCGAGATTATGACGCTGCGTAAAGACGATACCATCCCGGCAATCCTGACCGCCGACGCGTAATCTTTGTCAAATAACCCGGCAGGCAGCTTTGCTGCCGGGTCAAAAGCATTGCTCTCTCACCCCGGATCTTTCTTTACCGCTCTCGCTGCCTGCCTTCCATCCAGCCTGACGGGCTTTCTATTCAGCCCAGGGTTTACGAACACTTTTTTTCATTGGACCTGATTAACCTTGTGGTTGTAAATTGCTCAAGGCATGAAAAGTGTAGGGGCATTACCCCGTAGCCTTTCTGCAGGAAGCAGCTAATTTACACAGGGAGATCAAGCAAATGGAAAAGCCATTCCTTTTAGCGCAAACAATTAATAACGAGTTGGGACGCCGTGCCGATTGTGGAGGCCTGTGCCTCTGCTCTGTGGCCGCACGCTGGCCAGAGGAGGAAACGAATCAAGGAGGCAGCTATGGGTTACGCGCTCAGGGATGCACCTTTGAATGACGCCGATCATAAACCCGGACTGCCTGCGCTGCGCTCTTCAGGCGGCGATGGAGGAGGAGGCATGACAGAGAATATCGAACCGCGAGTAAGGAAGCTTGAAAACGATGTCGCCGTAATCAGCCACAATCTTGCTGTGCTTACCGTGCGCTCCGAGAGTTTCGCCACCCACGCCGATGTCGCGAATGTTCGCACTGAAATGGCGACAATGCGCGGCGAGCTTACAGAGCGAATGACATTTATGGGCGGCGAATTTAAAGGCGAGTTCATTTCGTTACGAGGCGAGATGGCGCTTATGCGCGGCGAGCTCAAGGAGGAAATGGCCTCGTTAAGGGGCGAGCTGAAAGAGGATATAGCTTCCTTAAAAGGCGAGCTGAAAGAGGATATGGCTTCCTTAAAAGGCGAGCTGAAAGAGGATATGGCTTCCTTAAAAGGCGAGCTGAAAGGTGACATTGTCTCCCTGCGGGGCGAAATTCATGAGACGTTACAGAAAGCTATCAACAAGCAAACCGTTCTGTTGCTGACGATTATCCCCGCCACGCTTGCCGCTATTGCTGCCGTCGCGGCCTGGTTTAAATAGCGCTCCGTTCGTTCTCTGACCGCCGACAGTGAGGCAGGCCACTCACCCATTTGGCCCTCCCTCTTTTTTTACCGCTCTGCCAGCCAGCACGGCGGTAAAAATTCCATCTGCTATCTGCCAGTTTCTTTTGATCTCGGGTGCCGGTAAACGCTATTGTCACTGCTTGTCTTTGTGCGGCAGAGAATGCGGGAGCGCTGGCGTGAACACGATAATTAGAGATTACGGGCAGGCATATTCTCCTGCTGAATGGACAGATGCGGAGCTGACGCGCGATACGCTGAAGCAGCACCTTGATGATTTCCAGCAGCGGCTGGGCCAGGCCTTTGACGCCGGAGAAGCCGTTGAGCAGCTTATCGCCGCCCGCACGCTGTTTATCGATCGCCTGCTGCGCCGCCTGTGGCGCTTTTACGGTTTCCCGGAGCAGGAGGATATTGCGCTGGTTGCCGTGGGCGGCTACGGGCGGGCCGAGCTGCATCCTCTATCCGATATTGATGTGTTGATCCTGAGCCGACGGCCGCTTTCCGAAGAGGATGCACAGCGTACCAGCGAGCTGCTGACGCTGATGTGGGATTTGAAGCTGGAAGTGGGCCACAGCGTGAGAACGCTGGAAGAGTGCCTGTTGGAAGGCCTGTCAGATCTTACCGTCGCGACCAACCTGATTGAATCACGCCTGCTGGTCGGCGACGTCGCGCTGTTTCTCGAACTGCAGAAAAACGTTTTCAGCGAAGGTTTCTGGCCTTCCGATCGCTTTTTCGCCGCCAAAATTGCCGAGCAGCAGGAGCGCCACCAGCGCTATCACGGTACCAGTTATAACCTGGAGCCGGATATCAAAAGCAGTCCCGGCGGCCTGCGCGATATCCATACGCTGCTGTGGGTGGCGCGCCGCCACTTTGGCGCCACGTCCCTGGATGAAATGGTCGGTTTTGGCTTTCTGACGCAGGCCGAGCGCAACGAGCTGAACGAGTGTCAGTCCCTGCTGTGGCGTATACGTTTCGCCCTGCATCTGACGCTCAGCCGCTACGATAACCGGCTGCTGTTCGATCGCCAGCTGAACGTGGCGCAGCGTCTGAACTATCAGGGCGAAGGCAACGAGCCGGTCGAGCGCATGATGAAAGATTTTTATCGCGTTACCGGCCGTATCGGCGAGCTGAACCAGATGCTGCTACAGCTGTTCGACGAGGCTATCCTGGCGCTGGGCGAGGATGAAAAACCGCGCGCCATTGACGATGAATTTCAGCTGCGCGGCACCTTAATCGATCTGATTGACGAAACACTGTTCGCTCGCGACCCGGTTGCTATCATGCGCATGTTTTACACGATGGTGCGCACGCCGAATATTACCGGCATCTATTCCACCACACTGCGCCAGCTGCGCTTTGCACGTCGCCAGCTTCAGCAGCCGCTGTGCACGCTTCCCAAAGCGCGGGAGCTGTTTCTGTCCATCCTGCGGCATCCGGGCGCGGTAAGCCGGGCGCTGGTACCTATGCATCGTCACAGCGTGCTGTGGGCCTATATGCCGCAGTGGGGCAATATTGTCGGCCAGATGCAGTTTGACCTGTTTCACGCCTATACCGTGGATGAGCATACTATTCGCGTCCTGCAAAAGCTGGAAAGCTTCGCCAATGAAGCGACTCGTCCACGCCATCCGCTCTGCGTAGAGATTTGGCCGCGTCTGCCGCAGCCGGAGCTGCTGCTGATGGCCGGACTGTTTCACGATATCGCCAAAGGCCGCGGCGGCGATCACTCCGTGCTGGGCGCGCAGGACGCGCTGGAATTTGCCGAGCTGCATGGGCTGAACTCGCGGGAAACGCAGCTGGTCGCCTGGCTGGTACGTCACCATCTGCTGATGTCGGTGACGGCGCAGCGGCGCGATATTCAGGATCCCACCGAGATCCAGCATTTCGCGGAGGTGATGCAGAACGAAAACCGGCTGCGCTATCTGGTTTGTCTGACCGTAGCGGATATCTGCGCCACCAACGAAACACTGTGGAATAGCTGGAAGCAGAGCCTGCTGCGCGAGCTGTTTTTCGCTACCGAGAAACAGCTGCGGCGCGGAATGGAACACAGCCCTGATCTGCGAGAACGCGTCCGCCATCACCGTTTGCAGGCGTTGGCGCTGCTGCGTATGGACAATCTGGATGAGCAGGCGCTGCGCGATATCTGGGCGCGTTGCAGAGCGGACTATTTCCTGCGCCACACGCCGAACCAGCTGGCCTGGCACGCTCGTCATTTGATGGAACACGATCTGTCGAAGCCGCTGGTGCTGCTCAGCCCTCAGGCGACACGCGGCGGCACGGAAATTTTTATCTGGAGCCCGGACCGTCCTTATCTGTTCGCCACCGTGGCGGGCGAGCTGGACAGGCGCAACCTTAGCGTGCACGACGCGCAGATCTTTACCAGCCGCGACGGCATGGCGATGGATACCTTTATCGTGCTGGAGCCGGACGGCAGCCCGCTGGCACCGGATCGACACGAGGCCATCCGCCAGGCGCTGGATCAGGCTATCGGGCAAACCAGCTTCCAGCCAGCGAGAGTCCGGCGCCAGTCGGCCAGGCTAAAACATTTTAGCGTGGATACCGAAGTGAAATTCTTACCGAGCCATACCGACAGACGCACCTATATGGAACTGATCGCCCTGGATCAGCCGGGTCTGCTGGCGCGCGTTGGGGAGATCTTCGCCGATCTGAACGTGTCGCTGCACGGCGCGCGCATCAGCACCATCGGCGAGCGCGTCGAGGATCTGTTTATCCTGGCCAACAGCGATCGCCGCGCGCTCAGCCGCGAATTACGCCACGAGTTGCGACAACGGTTGACAGAGGCCCTTAATCCAAACGATAAAGTGTGACCAGGATTTACTTTTACCCCGCTTTCGGGCGCGCGGCCGATTAGCTGCAGGCGCGTCCCGAAACATGATTTGACACAGGAAAGCTTAATTAATGCAACAGTTACAGAGTGTTATTGAGAGCGCCTTTGAGCGCCGCGCCGAGATTACCCCAGTCAATGCCGATACCGTTACGCGAGAAGCGGTTAACCAGGTTATCGCGCTGCTGGACAGCGGCGCGCTGCGCGTGGCTGAGAAGATCGACGGCCAGTGGGTGACGCATCAGTGGCTGAAAAAGGCCGTGCTGCTCTCTTTCCGCATCAATGACAATCAGGTGATTGATGGCGCAGAAAGCCGTTATTACGACAAAGTTCCGATGAAATTTGCCGATTACGACGACGCTCGCTTTAAGAAAGAAGGTTTCCGCGTGGTGCCGCCGGCTGCCGTTCGTCAGGGCGCTTTTATCGCACGCAATACCGTGCTGATGCCTTCTTATGTCAATATTGGCGCTTATGTTGATGAAGGCTCAATGGTGGACACCTGGGCGACCGTTGGCTCCTGTGCGCAGATTGGGAAAAACGTGCACCTGTCCGGCGGCGTCGGTATCGGCGGCGTGTTGGAACCGCTGCAGGCTAACCCGACCATCATCGAAGACAATTGCTTTATCGGCGCGCGCTCTGAAATCGTGGAAGGCGTGATCGTTGAAGAAGGCGCGGTGATTTCTATGGGCGTCTACATTGGCCAGAGCACCAAAATCTACGACCGCGAAACCGGCGAAGTGCACTACGGCCGCGTGCCTGCCGGCTCCGTGGTGGTTTCCGGCAACCTGCCTTCCAAAGACGGCAGCTACAGCCTGTACTGCGCGGTTATCGTGAAAAAAGTAGATGCGAAAACCCGCGGCAAAGTCGGCATCAACGAACTGCTGCGCACCATCGACTAATTCTCCTTCGGGCCGCGCTTTGCGGCCCGTCAGTTTTTCTTTACACGCCCGCCTTAAAAAGATGTTTTCCATAAAAAAATAAGTAATGCTATTGCGCAATAACCAGGCGATAATCCCCGCCAACGAGCGTACGGGCCCCTTTTCAGATTTTCACATATACTCAGCTGAGCACGGGAAGAGCAGGCCTGGCAAAAACAGGGAGCAACGTGCCGCCGCAGCGCGGCCGGTAAAAACCGCACCTTGCACCACAGAGTATTTGTAAAGCGCAGCCGAATGACTATTCTCCCGCACAGGAAAAAATCTTATGTATGACAATCTGAAAGGTTTAGGTATCGCCAATCCCGACGACATCGATCGCTACAGCCTGCGTCAGGAAGCCAGCAACGACATTCTGAAAATCTACTTTCGCAAAGACAAGGGTGAGTTTTTCGCTAAAAGCGTGAAGTTTAAATATCCGCGCCAGCGCAAAACCGTGGTGGCCGATAACGTCAGCCAGGGATTCAAAGAGATCCAGGAGATCAGCCCTAACCTGCGTTACGTGATTGACGAGCTGGATCAGATCTGCCAGCGCGATCAGGTAGAAGTCGATCTGAAACGCAAAATCCTGGACGATCTGCGTCATCTGGAAGGCGTGGTAACCAACAAGATCGCCGAAATTGAGGCCGATCTGGAAAAACTGACGCGCAATAGCCGCTAAGCACGCCGTTACTCCCTGCTCTGTTTCCGTTCTTCAATGCGTCAGGGCCTGGCGCATTGGTCACTCTTTTCCAGGTTTCTGCGGCCAACGCTTTAAGGCTCATCATCCAGCTGCAACGCCACGTAAAGCAGCAGCCTGTCGTCAAAACTACTCAGATTCAGCCCTGTCAGCTCGGAAATGCGGTTAAGCCGGTATTCCAGCGTATTACGATGAATATAAAGCGCTTTCGCGGTAGCTGAAGGCTGCACGTTGTGGCTGAACCAGGCGATTAGCGTTCTTCTCAACAGGCCATTGTTGTCCATGGCCTTCAGCTTTGCCAGCGGTCGGGACAGCTCTCCGGCCTGCCAGCCGCCGCGCAGGCTGTCCAGCAGCACGGGCAACACCAGATCCTGATAGAAATAGCTGCGTTCTTCCGGCATACGCTGTTTGCCTACCAGCATGGTAGTGCGCGCGGTGCGATAAGAGCGGGCGATGCTGCCCGGCCCGGTAAAAAAGTTGCCCAAGGCAATACGCATTCGCAGATGGCCGTTTTCTTTCATTCTGGACTGCAAAAGCGCCACCCGTTTACGGTGGTCTTCCGCGTCAAAGCGACCATGTGAGTTAAAAGCAGGTTTCAACACCACCATCTCGGTCAGCGACACGATGGCGATTAAATTATCCCGCTCTGGCGTGGTAAGCAGCGTTTGCAGCTGCTGCAGTTCCGACATGGCGCTGTCCACGCCAAGCTGGCCGCTGTCGACCTCGACCACTGCCACCACGCGCGGCTGGTTAAGATCGATGCGTAACCGCTGCGCCCATTCGTTCAGCGCCGGAGAAAGCGTGTCGCTGCGAATAAGATTCAGCACCAGCTCTTCGCGCAGGCGGCTGTCCTGCGCCAGCATATGTAGCAGTCGCGCCTGTTCCAGCATCATTTCTGCCGTCATGCAAACCAGCTCGCCATAGTGCCGCAGCGATTCCGGCTCGCCGGTCAGGCCGATAACGCCGACGATCTCGCCATCGATACGCATAGGCAGATTGATGCCGGGCCGCACGCCGTGCAGATGTCTTGCTACCGCTTCATCAATATCCACGATCCGTGCCTGAGACAGCGCTAACAGCGCGCCTTCGTGCATTTCTCCAATACGTTCCCGGTCGCCGCTGCCGATGATCCGGCCACGTGCGTCCATCACGTTGACATTGCTGTCAATTATTTTCATGGTGCGGGCAACGATTTCCTGCGCAAGGCGGGCATCAAGATGATAGGTGGCCATCCGTCACTCCTGAAATGTCTCGTCAGGCCAGCATACCTGCAGGCTGGCGTCGCGACATCATGCAAATGCACCAGGCGTGATCCAGAGTGTAAAAATAAGCGGAAAGATGAAAAGGCGTTGTTAAGGGGGATGCTGGCCTTATGGGCCAGCATCCGGCAGGAAGTTACTGCATTAACAAATAGATAGAGGCGTCGCCGCGCAGAATGTTCAGCGCCAGCACGGAAGGTTTGCCGTCGAGGATTTTGCGCAGCTCGCCCAGGTTAGCGACCGCCTGCTGGTTAACGCCCAAAATCACGTCGTCTTTCTTCAGGCCAATACGCGCCGCGGCGGAGCCCGCCTTAACGTCATCGACCTTCACGCCCTTCATGCCTTTTGCATCGTAGTTGCTGAGATCGGCGCCCTCAATACCGACATAGATATTGCCGGAATCGACTTTCGCCTGCGAGCTTTGCTGCAGCTCAACGTTGACCGTCATCGGTTTGCCGTCGCGGATCAGCCCCAACGCCATTTTAGTGCCGACCGGCAGCGATCCGACCTGCGCGCGCAGCGCTGCAAAGCTGGAAATCTGCTTGCCGTTGATGGAAATCACCACGTCGCCCGCTTTTACGCCCGCCTTCGCCGCCGAAGAATTCGGCAGTACCTGGCTGACAAAAGCGCCGCGCTGCGCGTCCACCTTCATCGCTTTCGCCAGCTCGGAGTTCAGCTCGGTGCCCATGATCCCCAGCTCGCCGCGTTTCACCTGGCCATATTCCACCATCTGCGCCGTCAGGTTTTTCACCATATCGCTTGGGATGGCGAAGCCGATGCCGATATTGCCGCCGTCCGGTGCCAGAATGGCGGTGTTAATGCCGATCAGCTCGCCGTTGAGGTTCACCAGCGCGCCGCCGGAGTTGCCCCGGTTGATAGCCGCATCCGTCTGAATAAAGTTTTCATAGTTTTCCACGTTCAGGCCGCTGCGGCCCAGCGCGGAAACAATGCCGGAGGTAACCGTTTCGCCCAGCCCATAGGGGTTGCCAATCGCCACGGTATAGTCGCCGACGCGAAGGTTATCGGAATCCGCAATCTTAATCGCCGTAAGGTTCTTCGCATCTTTAAGCTGGATCAGCGCAATATCGGAGCGCGGATCTTTGCCGATCACCTTAGCTTCGTATTTGCGGCCATCGCTCAGCTGCACCTGAATTTTCGTCGCGTTATCGACTACGTGATTATTGGTAACGACATAGCCTTTCTCTGCGTTGATGACTACGCCTGAACCCAGCGCGCGGAATTTCTCCTGTTGGGTATCGGCTCCGCCCTGCGGCCCGCCGCCCTGACACATTGGCGAGCCCTGGAAAGGCGAACCATCCTGACAGAAAGGCGAGTTGCCGCCAAAGAACTGCTGGAACTGCTGAGGTAAACGCGGCGTGCGTACCGTTGTGCTTCCTTCAACGTTGATACTCACTACTGAAGGCATCACTTTTTCTAACATTGGCGCCAGGCTTGGCAGCTGCTGGCTGGAAGAGGAAGCCGTTTCTGCGGCCGTAGCGGTCAGCGGGCCCATGGCCATTCCCAGGCTCAGGGCCAGCGCGCTGGCTAAAAGTGTTTTTTTCATGCGTCTGATTCTCTTCTGTTCTGATAGGCGAAACGTGCAGCGGACGTGCTGGTAAGAGTCATTTTTTAACGCTAAGTTCATGTATAAGTTTCAGCGAAAAGTAAAAAAATATTCTCTGCCTTTACAAACCCGCCGGAAAAAACGCTTATTCCACTGCCATCAAACGACGATATTCGTCCCAGGCATAAAGATCGGTCATGCCGCTGACATAATCCTGCAGCAAACGCGCCCGATAATAACGCTCCCAGAGCAGACGTTCAAATCGCTGTTCGATCTTCAGGTTTTTCATATGCACCGAATAAGCCTTCCGGTGCTTGCCGGATAATTTATGAAACAGACGTGTTTCAATTGGGTAGTCCGGATGGAAATCCTCATTTATCAGCATGTTAAAATCCTGATAAGAAAGCTGTAATAATGGCTTATAAATATCCAGCAGGCCTTTTATAACCCGATAACCCTGCAGCTCCAGCTGTTCGACTTCCGGATGATTAAATACGTGCTTTCTGGCGACTTTTTTAAACAGATTCAGCAGCTGGTTTTCATCGCCGTCATCTTCCAGCAGCGAATGATTAAAACTTCCCTGCCAGATTGGCCCGATATTATCGACAAAGCGTTTAACGGCGTGCTCGACCAATGCGGACTGTACTTTAACGCGAAGCTTCATAAAAAAGGTATCGCTCCGGCTGCGATAACGCTCTTTACTTTGCGCCTCGGTGTAAGCAAAGCCGACAATCTTTACAAAGAGTTCGTCAGAGGTGACCTTTTTGTTTTTTCGCAGCAGCGTCCACTCATCTTCTAAAAACTGATAAAGCTGGTCGACGCTGAAAATCGCTTTTTCTACGGCGTCGTCCAGGTCGGCAATACAATAAGAGATATCGTCGGCGGCTTCCATAATATAGGTCAGCGGAAAACGATGATATTGCTGTGTGTTGGTTGCCCTGAGCAGATCGGCCACGTACTTCTCTTCGGAAAGATAATAGCCTGGCTTTTTCATCAGCGTACTAAACTGCGGCGGTTTTTCGCCCTGAAACCAGGCCGGCGCCGTGTATTTTAAAATGCAGGCAACCTGTACATAGGAAAGATTAAGCTGAAGCAGCGTATGCACCAGGCGAATAGCCTGCGCGTTGCCCTCAAAATGGCAAAGATCCTGACGAAGACGGGCATTCATGGCGAGAAATTTTTCATTCTGCTCGCTGTCATCAACCCCGGCCTCCTGCGGCTCGGTCAGCAGCCCGGGCAAATTCACGCGGAACCAGTCGTTGATCGCCGCCTCGCCAAAATGGCCGAACGGCGGATTACCGACGTCATGCAGCAGGCAGGCCATTTCCACCAGGCTTTCAAAGGCGCCGGTTAAATCGGCCAGGCCGTACTTTTCCAGCCCGCCAGGCTGCTTTCGCAATGCCTGAAGCACCTCTTTCACGATATAGCGGCCGGTCTGTTGCACCTCCAGCGAATGCGTCAGCCGCGAGCGCACGGCGGCGTTTCGCTCCAGAGGAAAGACCTGCGTTTTTTGCTGAAGTCGCCGAATAGCCGCCGAATTAATAATACGTCCGCGATCGCTTTCAAAATGGCGGGTAATATAATATTCGCCTTCGGGCTTTTCGCGGTTATTAAAGGGCCGCTCGAAACTGAATTTCGTCCTGAAATCTGTCGCTGTCATACTAGCCCACCCTGATGAGTTAAACCTGCTAATCATGATAAACTATGCACTACATTGAACAACTTCCACAACAATAGCGAGCATTCCTATGAAAGCAGGCATTATTGGCGCGATGGAGCAGGAAGTAACCCTGCTGCGCGATAAAATTGAAAACCGTCAGACTATCGCGCTGGCCGGTTGCGAGATCTATACCGGCACGCTGAACGGCGTTGAGGTTGCCCTGCTGAAATCGGGTATCGGCAAAGTTTCTGCGGCGATGGGCACCACGCTGCTGCTGGAGCTGTGCAAACCGGATTTTGTGATTAATACCGGTTCCGCAGGCGGTTTGGCCTCCACGCTGAAGGTCGGCGATATCGTGGTATCCGACGAGGTGCGCTATCACGATGCCGACGTCACCGCTTTCGGCTACGAGCCAGGCCAGATGGCAGGCTGTCCGGCAGCCTTTACGGCCGATGATAAACTGATTGCCGCGGCGGAAAGCTGCATCGCTAAGCTTGGCCTGAACGCCGTACGCGGCCTGGTCGTGAGCGGCGATGCCTTTATTAACGGTGCCGAACCGCTGGCGCGCATTCGTACGACTTTCCCGCAGGCCGTAGGCGTAGAGATGGAAGCGACCGCTATCGCTCACGTTTGCCACCAGTTCGGCACGCCGTTCGTAGTGGTGCGAGCCATTTCCGACGTGGCCGACCAGGAGTCGCATCTGAGCTTTGACGAGTTCCTGACCGTTGCCGCTAAGCAGTCCTCACTGCTGGTGGAAACGCTGCTGACCCACCTTCGTGGCTAAGCTTTTCGCCCTGTTGCTGCTGCTCTGTTACGGAGCGGCAGCCGCCACGCCCCGCGTTATCACCCTTGCGCCAAACCTGACCGAACTGGCTTTTGCCGCAGGCATCACGCCTGTCGCCGTCAGCGCTTATTCCGACTATCCCCCCGCTGCCGCCGCTATCGAACAGGTGGCGAACTGGCAGGGAATTAACGTTGAACGCATCATCAACCTGAAACCGGACGTGGTGCTTGCCTGGCGCGAGGGAAATCCGCAGCGACAGGTCGATCAGCTGGCAGCCTTCGGCATTAAGGTGGTGTGGCTGGCACCAGTCACGATTGGCGAGATGATTGCCGCCGTGCGCGATCTTAAAGCCTTCAGTCCGCACCCGGAACAGGCTGACAGGCAGGCGACGGCGCTACAGCAGCAGTGGGATGATCTGCAGAGGCGCTATCAGCACGCACGCAAAGTGTCGGTGTTTTTACAGTTTGGTCAGCGGCCGCTTTTCACCGCCTCGCGTAATACGCTGCAAAACGAAATCGTACAGCTGTGCGGCGGCGAAAACATCTTTGCCGACAGCCGCGTCGCCTGGCCTCAGGTCAGCCGCGAGCAGGTTTTAATGCGGCATCCGCAGGCCATCGTGACGGGAGGTGACGCCGCCGCCGTCAGCGCCTTCTGGCGGCCACAGCTCAACGCGCAGGTAATTGTAATAAATGATGACTGGCTCAGCCGGCCCGGCCCGCGCATTCTTCAGGCAGCACGGGCATTGTGCAGTCAGTTGCAGCCCTGAGACGGCAGACCCTGTACTAAAGTCGGTTAAAGTTTCAACGAAGATGGTCGTTAACCTAATTACGAGGCGGCAAGGCTGTTATAAGCGCCGCCCGGCATTTCAGGGCTTTTGCCCTTTTACACCAGGAAACTACAGCAATGAAAGCCGTTTATATGGCCTTAGGCCTGATGATGGCAGGTCAGGCGGCTGCTGCTTCCATTACCGGCAGCATTGGCGTCAGGCTGACCATTTACTCCCAATGTCACATTGACGGGCAGAGTACTATCACAGCAAGAACACCTGCAGTGGACTGCGGCCAACAAAGAGCCGCACAGCCGAAAGTCACGCAGACGGCGATTTCGTCTAACCGCGAAACGCGCCAGACGTCGAAACTGGTCACTGTAGAATGGTAAGCGAAAACCCCGGCGGCAACGTCGGGGTTTTTTATTCAGATACTGAAAGAAGAACCGCAGCCGCAGGTGGTTTTGGCGTTCGGGTTAGTCACGATAAAACGCGAGCCTTCCAGCCCTTCGGTATAGTCCACCGAGCCGCCAACCAGATATTGCAGGCTCATAGGATCCACCACCAGCGCCACGCCCGATTTTTCAATCGTCATATCGCCATCGTTGACCTTATCGTCAAAGGTGAAGCCGTACTGGAAACCGCTGCAACCGCCGCCGGTAATATAGACACGCAGTTTCAGATCGGGATTCTCTTCATCTGAGATCAGGTTTTTAACTTTACTGGCCGCTGCTTCGGTAAACTGCAGGGGCAGAGCTACATCTTCACTCATTTCATACTCCATCAGGCACTCGGGCCGGTCAGAATTCGACCATTAATCGCACCATTATCTTACACACCAGTATAGCAATCAAGTATGCGCCTGTTTGTCGGTTGTGGTGTTAGCAGCCGCTGCTACCGCGTCATCGGCCTGCTGCTGTTTTTCCAGCGTGCGCGCCAGCAGCGAGGAGTAAAGCGGTTTGCCGCCGAGAAACTGCGCCAGTAAGGTTGCCCCAAGGCAGGTGATAATCATCGGCAGAATAAGCTGATAATTATCGGTCATTTCCAGTACCAGCACGATGCCGGTGAGCGGCGCCCTGACCGAAGCGGCGAACAGCGCGCCCATGCCCGCAATGGCAAAAGTACCGACTTCCAGCTGATAAGCAGGAAACAGCGAGGCGCTGGCCATGCCGAACGCGGTGCCCAGCAGCGTGCCCAGCGCCAGCATCGGCGCGAAAATACCGCCCGGCGCGCCGGAGCCAAAACAGAGCAGCGTTGTCGCCATGCGGGCGATAAAAATAAACAGCAGCGTGCCCACGGTATAATGACCGGCCGCCGCAATGGGGATCAGCTCAAAGCCGCCGCCTGCAGCCTCCGGCTCGATGACGCCCAGCACGCCGCAAACGCCACCCAGCACGGCGCCGATAATCAGAATTTTTTTCAGGTTGCCGCCGTGGAGGCGCTGAAACATATCCTGCGTTTTAAAAATCAGCGCGTTAAACGCTACGCCAACGATGCCGAAAATCATGCCCAGCAGCAGATAGAGCCAGAGCGTGTTGACCGGCGAGTTGGAAAGTTTACCGACGGCGATCACCGCGTGTTCGCCGTTGAAAATGCGGAACACGATGCTGGACATAATGACGCCGATAAACACGGCCTTGATAGAGATAACGCTGTAGCGAAACTGCAAACGCATCTCTTCGATGATAAACAGAATGCCCGCCAGCGGCGCGTTAAACGCGGCTGAAAGTCCGGCAGCCGCACCGGTAGCCAGCAAAGAGTGGCGGGCCTCGGCGCTTTTCAGGCGGAAAATATCCAGCACCATGCGGCCGATGTTGCCGCCCAGCTGCACCGTCGGCCCTTCGCGTCCCAGCACCATGCCCGCGCCCAGCGTTCCCATGCCGCCGATAAATTTAACGGGGATTACCCGCCACCAGCGCACCGGCCGCAGCTCTTCCAGCGCGCCTTCGATTTCCGGGATACCGGAGCCTGAGGCTTCCGGCGCAAAGCGGCGCACCAGATAGTACCCCACGACGGCCAGCAGCGCGGAAAGGATAAACGCCAGCGGAAACAGCAGGATCCAGTGTTGTTCAACGTCTGCCAGCATTGCCAACCGCCAGTGGCTGACCCCGTGCACCGCTTTTTCGAAGGCGACGCCTACCAGTCCGGCCAGCAGGCCGACAATGCCTGCCATAATTAACACTACGACCGGCGTTTTATCGCGTCTCAATAGAAGGCGGAGAAAGTCGCCGCGTCGGGCTGGCACCACGTGTAACTGGTCGGACGAAGAGGTTGTCTGCTGCATAGTCCATTCGTATCAGTTCAGGCGAAGCTGATATTTTACTCATCCCGTCGCGGCTGTCGCCAGGAAAAGCTGATCCTTTCGTGTCAAAAGCGCCAGCGGCCTTTCAACCCGACCGTCTGTTCCCTTAGAATGGCGGGGTTTTTCTTAATGCATCCTCAGGAGCGGAACCATGAGTAAGTCTGAAAATCTGTATGCTCAGGCACAGCAAGTTATTCCCGGCGGCGTCAACTCGCCGGTACGCGCCTTCACCGGCGTTGGCGGCGTACCGCTCTTTATTGAACGCGCTAACGGCGCTTATCTTTACGACGCCGACGGCAAAGCCTATATCGATTACGTCGGCTCCTGGGGACCGATGGTGTTGGGCCATAACCATCCTGCCATCCGTAACGCGGTTATCGAAGCCGTAGAGCGCGGCCTGAGCTTTGGCGCGCCGACCGAGATGGAAGTCAAAATGGCCGAGCTGGTGACCGAACTGGTACCGACGATGGACATGGTGCGGATGGTGAACTCCGGCACCGAAGCAACAATGAGCGCCATTCGCCTGGCTCGCGGTTTTACCCATCGCGACAAAATTATCAAATTTGAAGGCTGCTACCATGGCCACGCCGATCACCTGCTGGTGAAAGCCGGTTCAGGCGCGCTGACCCTCGGCCAGCCGAATTCACCGGGCGTTCCGGCCGATTTTGCTAAGCACACGCTGACCTGCACCTATAACGATCTGGATTCCGTGCGCGCCGCTTTTGAGCAGTATCCGCATGAAATCGCGTGCATCATCGTCGAGCCGGTCGCGGGCAATATGAACTGCATCCCGCCGCTGCCGGAATTTTTGCCAGGCCTGCGCGCGCTCTGCGACGAATTTGGCGCGCTGCTGATTATCGATGAAGTGATGACCGGCTTCCGCGTGGCGCTGGCTGGCGCGCAGGCGCATTACGGCGTGGTGCCGGATTTAACCTGCCTGGGCAAAATCATCGGCGGTGGAATGCCGGTCGGCGCGTTTGGCGGCCGTCGCGAAGTAATGGAAGCGCTGGCGCCGACGGGGCCGGTTTATCAGGCGGGCACCCTTTCCGGCAACCCGATTGCGATGGCAGCCGGTTTTGCCTGCCTGAGCGAGATTGCGAAGCCCGGCACGCACGCCACGCTGACCGACCTCACCACCCGCCTGGCGGAAGGCCTGCTGCAGGCGGCAGAAGAAACCAACATTCCGCTGGTGGTTAACCACGTTGGCGGCATGTTCGGGCTGTTCTTTACCGCAGCCGACCAGGTCACCAGCTATCAGGACGTGACCCAGTGCGACGTGGAGCGCTTTAAGAAGTTCTTCCACCTGATGCTGGAAGAAGGCGTTTACCTCGCCCCTTCCGCTTTTGAAGCGGGCTTTATGTCGCTGGCGCACAGCCAGGAAGATATTCAGCGCACGGTGGACGCCGCACGCCGCAGCTTCGCTAAGCTGGCGTAACGGTAGTCGGGCAGCGCACCAGGCGCTGCCCTTTCCTTCACACCTTCCGCAGCAGATAAACGAAGTAAGGCGCGCCGATAAAGGTCGCCAGCAGTCCCGCCGGCACCTGCGCCGGAAAGGCCACCATCCGTCCGCACCAGTCCGCTATCATCATCAGACCGCCGCCAAGCAGACTGGCGATAAGCAGCTGCGGCAGCGCCCGCCGGAAACCCAGCATCCTTGCGATATGCGGCGCCATCAGCCCGACAAAGCTCAGCGGCCCGATGGTCAGCGTGGCCGCCGCCGTCAGCGCGGCCGCCAGCAGCAGCAGCGCCATCCGCGAGGTTTTCAGCGCCACGCCCAGAGAGCGGGCCGTTTCGCCGCCTAACGGCAACAGCGTCAGCCAGCGACGGCACAGCGGCGTCAGCGCCAGCAGCACGGCCGCCACGATTATCGTCCTGATCGCCTGCTCGCCGCTCACGCTATAGGTCGAGCCGGAGATCCACGTCATCAGCCCGGCCATACGCGGATCGCCGCTGGCCATCAGCAGCAGCAGCAGGGTGGCAAAGGCGGTACTCAGCGCCATGCCCGCCAGCAGCATACGTTCGGGCGAAAAGCCGCCGCGCCCGCCCACAAAGGTAATAATCAGCAGCGTGATTGCCGCGCCCAGGCTGCCCGCAGGCAGCAGCCAGCCGAAGGCGTCGCCGGGCACCAGAAACAACATAATCACCACGCCAAAGGCGGCGCCGGAGCTGATGCCCAGCACTTCCGGGCTGGCCATCGGATTGCCGGTCAGGCGCTGCACCAGGCAGCCAGCCGCGCCCAGCATCATGCCCGTCGCCAGCGCCGCCGCCAGTCTCGGCATTCGCCAGGGCAACAATTGCTGCCACAGTTCGCCGCTTGCCCACGTCCAGCCGTCAGCGCCGCGCCCGAAGCTGAGCGCCACGGCGCCCAGCGCCAACAGCAGCGCCACGCCGCCCAGACACCACAACAGCAGGCCGTGGCGCTCGACCGGCACGCGATCGCCCCGATCCAGCGCGGGCGGCGCGGAAGCGGTACGCAGGCGCGGCAGTAACCACAGCAGCAGCGGTGCGCCAATAATCGCGGTTGCCGTACCGGTCGAAATTTCCTGCCAGCGATCGGTCAGCCAGATCACGCTCTGATCGGCCAGCCACAGCAGCAACATGCCGATAAACGGCGCCAGCAGCATCCGGCTGAGCAGCCGTCTTGCACCCAGCATTTTTGCCAGCAGCGGCGCAAAAAGGCCGATAAAGCCGATCACGCCCGCCGCGTTTACCAGCTGCGCGCTGAGCACGATAGCCAGCGCCAGCACGCTTAAGCGGGCCAGCGACAGCCCCAGCCCCAGATTCTTCGCCACGCCGTCGTCCAGCCCCATCAGCGTCATCGGCCTGCGCAACAGCAGCGCCAGCACAAAGCCCGTCAGCAGCTTCGGCCACAGGAATTCGACGTTGCCCCAGTCCATCTGGTTCAGCGAGCCGGTTCCCCATAAAAAGATATTCTGCAGCCTGTCGTGATTAAACAGGCCGATAAGCTGATTGACCGCGCCACAATAGAGCGACATCACCAGGCCGGCCAGGATCAGCGTCACCGGAGAAAGCCGCTTCCCCCAGGCGATGCCAAACACAATCAGCCCGATGGCCAGCGCGCCGAGCATAGCGGCAAACTGCTGGCCAAATAGCGGCAGGCTCCAGAGCGCGGCAATGGTCAGGCCAAGCTGCGCGCCGGTGGCGACCCCAAGCGTGGTTGGCTCTGCTAATGGATTGCGCAGCACCTGCTGGAAGAGCAGGCCCACCAGCCCCAGCCCGGCGCCCACCAGCAGCGACAGCGCCAGCCTCGGCAGCAGGCTGTAGTGAAACACCATCTGGCTGACGCTTTCGGGACTGGCGGCTTTTATCGCGCTGAACCACAGCGACGGCGCAAGATGCTGGCTGAAGTTATAGCCGGTCAGGCCCAGCGCCAGCGCGAACAGCAGCGTTAATAAGAACACGGGAAAACGCACGGAGTTTTTCATAGTGTCTCCAGCGCCCGATCCAGCGACTGGCAAAAGCGCATCGCAGAGAGCGTTGCGCCATAGAACCAGACCTGCGGCACGCGGCGAAAGCGCTGCTGCCGAACAAAATCCATCGCCTGCCAGAGCGGCGTCGCGCTGACCTGCTGCATTAAATTATCGTCTCCGTGCGCAAAACAGATCGCCTCCACCCCTTGCAGCGTCGCCAGCCTTTCCAGCCCGATCACCGCGCTTCCCCAGAAATTGGTTTCGCCCTGCCAGGCGTTTTCCAGCCCCAGCTCGTTCATCACTTCCAGAAACAGGCTGCCCTTGCCAAAAACCAGCGCATGACGCGCATCCAGCAGCGACATCAGCAGCACCGGACGCCGCTTTCGACCGGCAACGCGCTTTCTGGCGGCGGCGATAAAGGCGTCGAACTGTGCCAGATGGCGCTGCGCCTGCGGCACGCGATCAAGACGGTCGGCCAGCTGCATCAGCGACTGCCGCGCCACGGTCAGCGGTTTGCCGCTGGCGTCGTTGAAGGCGAAGCCCATCGCGGGCGCGATTTTCTCAAATTTGTCGTTGGATGGCCCATAGCCGGAAGAGTAAAGAATGAGCGAAGGCCGCATCTGCATCATCAGCTCAAGATTGGGTTCGGTGCGCAGGCCCAGATCCACCGTTGAGGCAGGCAGCTTTGGCTCGCCGACCCAAAGCTGGTAGTTATACATTTCGGCTACGCCCATCGGCGCGACGCCAAGCGCCAGCAGCAGTTCCGTCGGCAGCCACTCCAGCGACACAATGCGCGCTGCGTCAATGCCCGACGCGGCACGGCTGCCGAAGGCGGGCAGCAAAGGCGCAAGCGCCATCGCCATCAGCAGGCGGCGGCGATAAAAATCCGGCATGGAGATTCCTTTAGTAAACAAAACTTACCGGCGTGCCGCCGTCCGGGTGCGGCAGAATGCCCATTGGGATACCGTAAATGGCCTGGAGCACCTCCGGCTGCATGATCGCGCCGGCATCACCCTGCGCAATCATCCCGCCGTTGCGTAAGGCGACCAGGTGGTCACAGTAGCGGGCGGCCATATTGATATCGTGCAGCACGGCGATCACGGTCAGCCCCCGCTCATGGCTGAGCCGCTGGATAAGCGCCAGCACCTCGACCTGATGAGCGATATCCAGCGCGGAAGTCGGTTCATCCAGCAGCAGGCAGCGGCTGTTCTGCGCCACCAGCATCGCAATCCAGGCGCGCTGGCGCTCGCCGCCGGAGAGGCTGTCCACCAGACGCGAGGCGAAAGGTTTCAGGCCCACCAGCGCAATGGCTTCATCGACGCGATCGCGATCTTCGCTGCCGAAGCGGCCCAGCGCGCCGTGCCAGGGATAGCGCCCCATCGAGACCAGCTCCCGCACCGTCATGCCCTCGGCGGCGGGAAGCTGCTGCGGCAGATAGGCGACCTCACGGGCAAAGCGCTTAGCGGGCCACTGCGCCAGCGCTTTATCATTGAGCCGCACTTCGCCGCCGGTCGCGGCGTGATGGCGCCCCAACAGCTTTAACAGCGTGGATTTGCCGGAGCCATTATGCCCAATCAGCCCGCAGACTTTTCCGGCGGGAAAGGTCAGCGACAGCGGCTGGAGCAGGATGCGGCCCGGAACGGCAAATGAAGTTTGATGCAGCGAGAAGGTGCTGTCGGTCAGGTGCGGAGAATGCATAACAATTTTCTGCCTGACGGGCGCGGCGAACCGCGCCCGGTTTGGTTAGAAACGGAAAGTGGCGGTGCCGACGATCTGACGTTCGGCGCCCCAGTAGCAGGCGTAGTCGCGATAGCAGCTGGCGACATAATCCCGATCGAAGAGGTTGTTGACGTTGACGCCAATCGACGAGCCTGGCAGACCAAAACGCCCCAGATCGTACTTCACCACGGCATCGACGGTGGTGTACGCCGCCACGTTGAAGTTCTGATTAGTATCAGGGCCGGTGCTGTACAGGCCTTTGCTCTCACCGACATAGCGTACGCCGCTTCCCACGGTCAGGCCGGAAAGCGCCGTTTCGTGGAAGGTATAATCGGCCCACAGCGACGCCATATGTTTCGGCACCTGCACCGGCGTTCTGCCTTTCAGCTGCGTATCGTGCGTATATTCCGCGTCGGTATAGGTGTAAGAGGCGATAACGTTAACGTTGGCATTGACCGCCGCCTTCGCTTCCAGCTCGACGCCGCGCGAACGGATTTCGCCGCTTTGCACGCTGAAATTGGCGAACTCAGAATCGGGATTCGCCGTCAGGTTTTTCGTTTTAGTCAGCTGATAGAGCGCGCCGGTGATGACGATCGGACGGTCCTTCGGCACGTATTTTACGCCGGCCTCGTACTGCTTAGCGCGTGACGGATCGAACGGCTGCCCTTCAGCGGAGGTTCCGGCAGTCGGAATAAAGGATTCGCTGTAGCTGAAATAAGGCGCCACGCCGTTATCAAAGACATAGTTCAGGCCGCCGCGCCAGGTGAAGGCCTGGTCGTGGTTTTTCGCCAGCGCATTAGCGTCGCGGTTAAACGCCGAGGTCATCGCGTAATCGTAGCGCGCGCCCAGCGTCATGACCCAGCGGTCCCACTCCATCTGATCCTGCGCGTACAGGCCGGTCTGCTCCTGCTTGTTCAGATAGTGATACGGGAAGGTGATCGTGGTGCTGTCGTTGCCGTACTGCGGATCCAGCGCGCTCAGCGGGGAAGCGGTACCGAATCCGGCGTTGATATCGTTGCGGGTACGTTGATAGTCGACGCCCAGCAGCAGCGTATGATCCAGCGCGCCCGTAGCGAATTTCGCCTGCGCCTGGCTATCGACGGCAAACTGGTTCAGCTCTTCTTCAGAACCGGCGTAAGCGCGGGTAATGGCACTGCTGGCGCTGTCGAAACCGTTGCCGTAAATGCTGCGATAGTCGGTGCGCAGATCGGCGTAGCGCAGGTTTTGCCGCACGGTCCAGGTATCGTTAAAGCTGTGCGAGAAGTTATAGCCCACCATTTTGGTGTTGCGGGAGATCTTGTTGCTCGCCTCGCCTTCGTCAAAATCGGTGCCCAACTTGTGCTGCCGGCCGTTGGCATCGACGATCGGCACCACGGTGCCCTGACGCGGCAGCCAGCCGTAGTAGCCCGTTTCCGGCTCGTTCTGGAAATAGGTTAACAGCGTGAAGTTGGTGTTGGCGTCGGGCTGCCAGCTGAAGGACGGCGCCACGGTATAGCGCTTCTCTTTCTGCATATCCTGCTGCGCGTCCTGACTGCGCGCCAGGCCGGTCAGGCGCCAGGAGTAAACGCCGCCGTCATCCAGCGCGCCGCCGAAATCAAAGCCGGTGGAAAACAGGTTATCCGACCCCATCTGAAACTGCACTTCGCGCAGCGTTTCCGTGGTCGGACGCTTGCTGACCAGCGCCACTACGCCGCCCGGGTTGCTCTTGCCGTAAAGCACGGATGCCGGCCCGCGCAGCAGCTCCGCGCGCTCCAGAAAATAAGGATCGATAGCGAATTCGGAGTAGTTATCGCCCTGGAGCTTCAGGCCGTCCAGATACTGATTGGTGTTGGTTTCGCTGAAGCCGCGGATGGACAGCGCGTCGATAACCTGCGAGCTGCCGCGGTTGCCGGTCATTACGCCGGGCGCATAGTTAAAGGCTTCCTTAACCGTGCTGACGTTGCGCATCTCGATTTCGTCGCTGGTCACCACCGAAACGGACTGCGGATTTTTTTCAATCGGCGTATCGGTTTTGGTACCGGTGGCGCTGCGTTTAGCGGCGATGGTCGGTGCCGGGCCCCAGGCGTTTTCGCTGGCGGCATCGGCGTTGGCGCTGACGGTAATAGTCTGTTCGCTGGCGGCGAAAGCAGAGGAGGAAAGCGCGACGGCAACAAGGCAGGCCAGTCGGCTTACCGGCAAAGCGGATGATTTCAAAGATGAAATAGCCATTTAGCGTTCTCTGATGAAAAGTAGAATGTAAACGAGAATTATTATTATAACGACAGGATAATAGGCGAATTACCGGCGCTTTCGCAAGAAAAAATCGGGCGCTTTTAGCGCGAATCCGGCGGAGTTCAGGCCAGCATAAAGCAGGGAAAATAAAGCCGTTGTCATGCCGTCGCGCTGAAAAGCCTCTTTTTGCCGGTTTAGTTTTTCTGCTGCCGCCGCCAAAAAGGCAAAAAAAAGCCGGCTCGTTAAGAACCGGCTTTACACCTGTTTTCAGTTATTTACCGAACATATCCTTGATCCAACCCGCCACGCCATCCGCATCCTTCTGCTCGTTTTGCGGCTGTTGAGCAGGCTGCTGCTCCTGCTGCATTTGCTGCTGTTGCATTTGCTGCTGCTGGATTTGCTGCTGCTGCTGCTGACAGAGTGCGTCGGCATCGGTGGTCCAGACCGGCAGCGTCCGCCAGCTGCTGCTGCCCGTGCCGCAGACAAAGTTACCGGCTGAATCCACGTTCATCGGCGCGATATCTTCCGGCGGCGTCGGCATCAGCGGCATCGGCGCCTGGTTGTCCAGATAGCGACGGTAGATCTGCATCGCGCCGCTGGCACCGTACAGTTTGGTACTCTGGTTATTGTCGCGGCCAATCCAGGTGATCGCCACTTCTTTGCCGTCCACGCCCGCGAACCAGCTGTCGATCAGGTTGTTGGTGGTGCCGGTTTTCGCCGCCAGGTGCGCCTTCGGATAGCGCGAACCTAACGCACGGGCCGTACCCTCTTGCGCGACCTGCTGCATCGCGTAAAGCGTCAGGTAGGCGGCCTGGGCCGGAATGGTGCGCTCCGCCTGCGGGAAGCTCTGATAAAGCACGGTGCCGTCTTCGGCAATGACCGAACGCAGCGCGGAAAGCTGCGCGCGATCGCCGCCGCTGGCGATAGTCTGGAACGCCTGCGCCACTTCGACCGGCGTCAGGTTCAGCGCGCCCAGCAGCATAGCCGGCACCGGCTGGAGTTCAGCCTTCGGCACGCCGAGTTTGCTCCAGGTATCCACCACCTGCGGCAGGCCCAGCGTCATGCCCAGGTTCACCGTTGGCACGTTCATGGAGTGCGCCAGCGCATCTACCAGCATCACCTGACCGCTGAAGCGGCGGTCATCATTCTGCGGCTTCCAGACCTGACCGTTTGGTTGCTTCAGCGCGATCGGATTATCGGCAATCCAGGTATTCAGGCGATAGCTATCCGGCTGGCTCAGCGCGGTCAGATAGGTGGCTGGCTTAGCCAGAGAACCAATCGACCGGCGCGCCTGTAGCGCACGGTTATAGCCCGCAAACTGCGGATCGGCACCGCCAACCATGGCGCGAACTTCGCCGCTGAAGCGATCGACGATCACCATCGCGGTTTCCAGATCCTTCAGGTTGCGCTGTTTACGCAGCGTCGGCATCCCTTCTTCCACAGCTTTTTCTGCCGCATCCTGCGAAACAGAATCCAGCGTGGTGAAAATTTTCACGCCGGAAAGATCTTTGATCTTATCGCCCAGCTTCGCCTGTAGCTCGTTGCGCACCATCTGCATAAACGCAGGCTGTGGCGTGATCACGCCGCCTTTCGGCTGTACGCCAAGCGGACGGGCGCTGAGCATGTCATAAAGTTCCTGGTCGATCACTTTCTGCTGCTGCAGCAGACGCAGCACCAGGTTGCGGCGCTCCAGCGCCAGCTTCGGATTGCGCCACGGGTTATAGAGCGACGCGCCCTTCACCATGCCCACCAGCAGCGCCTGCTGATCCAGGCTCAGCTCGTCCACCGGACGGCCAAAGTAGTAGAGGCTCGCCAGCGGGAAGCCGCGGATCTGATCGTTGCCCGCCTGGCCCAGATAAACCTCATTCAGGTAAAGCTCCAGAATGCGATCTTTGCTGTAGCGCGCGTCCATAATCAGCGCCATATAGGCTTCGTTAGCCTTGCGCCACAGCGAACGTTTGTTGGTCAGGAAGAGGTTTTTCACCAGCTGCTGGGTCAGCGTACTGCCGCCCTGCACCGCTTTTCCTGCCGTGATATTCGCCAGGAAGGCGCGGCCGATAGAGTACAGGCTGATGCCGTCGTGCTCGTAGAAATGGCGGTCTTCGGTAGCCACCAGCGTATCGACCAGCAGATCCGGGAAGCCCGCACGCGGCACAAACAGGCGCTGCTCGCCGTTTGGTGATTGCAGCATAGTGATCAAACGAGGGTCGAGACGGAAGAAGCCGAAGTCGCGGCCGCTGTCGAGGTTTTTGATCTCGGTCAGCGAGTCGTTGTCAAAGCTCAGCCGCGCGCGGATTTGCCCTTCCTTGCTGTCCGGGAAGTCAAACGGGCGGCGGATCATCTCAATGCTGTTGCCCTGCACGGTAAACTCGCCAGGCCGCGTCATGCGCGTCACCTCGCGGTACTGCGTGCCTTCGAGCAGCGCGATCATCTCTTTTTTATTGTAGGCCATGCCCGGCTCAAGATTGACCATGCGGCCATACACCGTGGCGGGCAGCTGCCAGACTTTGCCGTCGATACGGCTGCGGATCTGCGAATCCAGGTACACCCCGTAGACCGCCATCAGTACAATAAATACCAGCAGCAGCTTAATCATTAAGCTCAGCCAGCCTCTTTTACGCGGCGGCCGTCCTTTTCCTTTACGTGGCACGGGTACTTTCTCCTCGTTATTATGGTCATCATCCTGAAAATCAATATTATCGACTTCCCTGCGGCGACCCCGGCCCGCCTTTTTGCGCGGGGGGTTGGGCTGTTTACCTTTACGCCCAATAGGTTCGCGATCGTCTGACATTCGTTTCTTTTCTCCAGAGCCGCCGTCGGCGGGCCGACTATGCACTGACATCAACTACGGTGGAACGGGAACCTTCTGAAACCCGATCAGGAAGGTGCGGAATACTTTTTGGTGCGCCGCGTCGGCAGCGCGCTGGCCGGATCGTCGGGCCAGAGATGTTTGGGATAGCGCCCTTTCATCTCTTTTTGCACCTCACGCCAGGCTCCCTGCCAGAAGCCCGCCAGATCGCGCGTGATCTGCAGCGGCCTTTGCGCAGGCGAGAGCAGCTCCAGCACCAGCGGAATGCGCCCTTCGGCCACGCTGGGATTTTGCGCTTCGCCGAACATCTCCTGTAGCCGCACGGCCAGCGCGGGCGGCTTCTCTTCATCGTAGCGGATCGGCAGCCGGCTTCCGGTGGGCACAGTGTAATGAGTTGGCAGCACAGTATCCAGCTGCTGGCGCTGTGACCATGTGAGCAATTGTAATAGCGCGTTGACGCAGTCGATCTGTTTTAACCCTTTTGCATCGCGCACGCCGCTCATCATCGGCAGCAGCCACTTTTCCAGCGTGGCGAGCAGATCGGCCTCGCTGGCGGCGGGCCATGCCTGTTCCGGCAGCCACTGCGCGGCGCAGACCAGCCGCACACGCAGCTGCTCGGCGGCGGGCGTCCAGTTCAGCACCGACAGCCCTTTGCTGCGGATCCAGCGCAGCATCGCCGGGTGCAGCACCGCTTCGTCAGGCTTGCTCAGCGGCTGGGATTTCAGCACCAGCTCGCCAATCTGTTCGCGACGCCAGGCGGAAAGCGTGCCGCGCTCGTCGTGCCATTCAACCTCTACCCGCTGCCCGACAAGCTGCGGCCGCTCGGCGATCAGCGTTTCTATCGTCAGCGGCAGCGCCTGGAGAATGCGCGCGTCCGGCTGCGCGCTGCCCTGTAATAGCGCGGGCGCAAGCAGCCATTCATAGCGGATTAACGCCTCTTCGCGATCGAGCATCGCGCCCATGCCGTTAGCCAGCTGATAGCGCCCTTCCATGCCGCGACGGCGAGCGATACGATCGGGAAAAGCGCTCGCCAGCAGCGGCGCGGCCAACGCCGCATCGATCGCGCCGCCGGTCAGGCGCAGCCGCTGCTGCAGCTGTTTCGCTCGTTTCTGCCAGTGGGGCTGGGGACGATGCAGCGCGTCCCGCAGATCGACGCTGCCGCGCGGCGGCTCCTCCAGGATCGCCGCCAGCATCGCCGCCGTGGCGGCGCTGTCCGCATCGTTGCCCGCCTCGACCAGCATCGCGGCCAGGCGCGGCTCGCTGCCGAAAGCGGCCATGCGTCGACCTTTGGCCGTCAGCTGTCCGGCATCGGTGGTGGCACCAAGCTGCGACAGCAGCCGCTGCGCCTGAGCCAGGCTGGCGGCGGGCGGTTTATCCAGCCAGGTGAGCTGCGCTGCGTCGTGGCAGCCCCACTGCAGCAGATCCAGCCACAGCGAGCTTAAATCGCTTTGCAGTATTTCCGCGTCGCTGTGGGCCGCCGCGCGTTCCGCCTGCTCTTTAGGGATCAGATGCAGGCAGATCCCCGGCGCCAGACGACCCGCGCGTCCGGCGCGCTGGATCATCGAAGCCTGGCTGACGCGCTGCGTTTGCAGGCGAGTCAGGCCGGTGCGCGTATCGAACAGCGCCGTCCGCTCCAGCGCGCTGTCCACCACCAGCCGGATGCCTTCGATAGTCAGGCTGGTTTCCGCGATATTGGTCGCCAGCACCACTTTTCGGCGGCCGACAGGCGCAGGAAGGATAGCTTTACGCTGCTCCGCCAGCGGCAGCGCGCCATATAAAGGACAAAGATCGACATCGCTGGCGACCAGTGGCGCCAGCTGCGTCTGCACCCGCTGGATTTCGCCCACGCCGGGCAGAAACAGCAGCAGCGAGCCAGGCTCGTCGCGCAGCAGCTCGCTGACCTGCCGCGCCACCGCCTCTTCAAACCGCTGGCTGGTGGACAGAGATGCGTAGCGCCGCTCAACGGGAAAAGAGCGGCCTTCAGAGCGGACAGATGGCGCATCCGGCAGCAGCGCCTGCAGGCGAGCGTTGTCCAGCGTGGCCGACATCAGCAGAATTTTCAGATCTTCACGCAGCCCCTGCTGCACGTCCAGCAGCAGCGCCAGCGCCAGATCGGCCTGCAGGCTGCGCTCGTGAAACTCATCCAGGATCACCAGCGAGACGCCTTCCAGCATCGGATCCTGCTGTAGCATCCGCGTCAGGATGCCTTCCGTAATCACCTCCAGCCGCGTGGACGGCCCGCTGCGGCTTTCCGCCCGCATCCGGTAGCCCACGGTCTGTCCTGGCGCTTCGCCAAGCTGCTCCGCCAGCCGCTGCGCCACGTTGCGCGCCGCCAGCCTGCGCGGCTCCAGCAGCAAAATACGCCCGCTGACCTGCTGCAAAAGCTGCAGCGGCAGCCATGTCGATTTTCCCGCGCCGGTCGGCGCCGCCAGCAGCACCTGCGGCGCATCCCGCAGGGCCGCCAACAGCTCGGGTAATACAGCGCTGACTGGTAATGAACTCACGTCTCTGCTCCTGGCCTTAAGTTGCCGGGCATTGTAGCATTCCTGCTTCTGGAATACCGGAGGGCACCATGAACGAGCAAAAAAGACTGTTTTTCGGTATCGCGCTACCGGCCAGCAGCAGTCAGGAGGTTATTGCGTGGCGCGCCGCCACCTTTGCCGAAGAGACCGGCCGTCCGATAGCGGCAGCTAACCTGCATCTTACGCTGGCCTTTTTAGGCGATGTCGGCGCGGAAAAGCAGCGTGCGCTCCAACAAATGGCCGGACGTATCAGGCAGTCGCCGTTTACCCTGACGCTGGACGACGCCGGTCACTGGCCGCGTTCCGGCGTGGTCTGGCTGGGGCCGAAGCAGGCGCCGCGCGGACTGCTGCAGCTGGCCGGACTGTTACGCTCGCAGGCCGCGCGCAGCGGCTGTTATCAAAGTCCTCTGCCCTTTCATCCGCATGTCACATTATTCCGCAATGCTCTCCAGCCGGTCGCGCTGCCGCCGCGTAATTTCAGCTGGCAGTTTCGCGTGGAGCGTTTTGCGCTCTTCGAGTCGCTGTTCAGCCAGGGCCGCACGCGCTATCGGGCGCTGGCAAGCTGGGAACTGCAACAGGAAAGTTTATGAATTTTACGCCGCCGCTGCGCCAGGCCACGCTGGTCAAACGTTATAAGCGCTTTCTGGCCGATGTCATTACGCCAGACGGCACCGAACTGACGCTGCATTGCGCCAATACCGGCGCAATGACCGGCTGTGCGACGCCAGGTGATACGGTGTGGTACTCCACGTCGGACAGCCTGACCAGAAAGTATCCGCACAGCTGGGAACTGACACAAACCCAGCAGGGACACTGGATCTGCGTAAATACGCTGCGCGCCAATATGCTGGTAAAAGAAGCGCTGCTGGCCGGGCAGATTCCGGAATTATCCGGTTATGCGGATTTACAAAGTGAAGTGAAATATGGCGCTGAAAAAAGCCGTATTGATTTCCTGTTAAAGGCAGAGGATCGCGTCAACTGCTATATTGAAGTCAAATCCGTGACGCTCTTACAACAGGGTAAGGGTTACTTTCCGGATGCGGTTACCGAGCGTGGCCAGAAGCATCTGCGCGAACTGGCGAAGATTGCGGAAAACGGCGAGCGCGCGGTGCTTTTATTTGCCGTTCTGCATTCGGGGATTGAGGACGTCACCCCGGCGCGTCACATTGATGCACGCTACGCAGAACTCATGGTTCAGGCGCGCGCAAGCGGGGTCGAGGTGCTTGCCTGTAAAGCGAGCCTCTCGCCTGAAGGTCTGGTCGTAGAGAGGAAACTGATTGTGAATGCGTAATTCAGACGCAATTAACTGTTATATGAAGGGTCTTATGTCGCGTCAGATACGCTTTTCCTCACAGCCTTGTCAAGGGATGTTCAGGAATAATTGCCAACCTTGATCGCTTCTGCTATTTATAGCGACCTGTTTTTATCCCCTCTGGGGATCGATAGTGCGTGTTATCCAGGAGAAACAACATGCAAGAAGGGCAAACCCGTAAAACCTCGTCCCTGAGTATTCTCGCCATCGCTGGTGTGGAACCCTATCAGGAGAAGCCGGGCGAAGAGTACATGAATGAAGCCCAGCTGGCGCATTTCAAGAAGATCCTTGAAGCCTGGCGTAACCAGCTTCGGGATGAAGTTGATCGCACCGTCACGCATATGCAAGATGAAGCCGCCAACTTCCCCGATCCGGTTGACCGGGCAGCACAGGAAGAAGAATTCAGTCTTGAACTGCGTAACCGTGACCGCGAGCGCAAACTGATCAAAAAGATCGAGAAGACGCTGAAGAAAGTAGAAGATGACGATTTCGGCTACTGCGATTCCTGCGGCGTTGAAATCGGTATCCGTCGCCTTGAAGCACGTCCTACCGCCGATCTTTGCATCGACTGTAAAACGCTGGCGGAAATCCGCGAAAAACAAATGGCCGGTTAATGGCTAATGGATTGTGCAGTGAGGCATCCGCTTCACTGCCTGTCTCTTCTCCGATGTCATCCTGTATCGGGCGCTTCGCCCCATCCCCTTCCGGTGAACTCCACTTCGGCTCGCTGATAGCCGCGCTTGGCAGCTATTTGCAGGCACGCGCGCAGCAGGGCAAATGGCTGGTGCGCATTGAGGATATCGATCCGCCTCGTGAAGTGCCCGGCGCGGCGCGGCGCATTCTTCAGCAGCTGGAGCAGTATGGCCTGCACTGGGATGGCGAGGTGCTCTGGCAGTCGCAGCGTCATGACGCCTATCGGGAAGCGCTGGCCTGGCTGAACCAGCAGGGCCACAGCTATTACTGTACCTGCACGCGCAGCCGCATTCGGCAAATCGGCGGCCTTTACGACGGCTACTGCCGCACGCGACAACGCGGCCCGGATAATGCGGCACTGCGTCTGCGCGTCGATCGCCCCGTATCGCAGTTTACCGATACGCTGCGCGGCGAGGTGATGGCCGACGCCGCGCTGGCGCAGGAAGATTTTATTATTCACCGCCGCGACGGGCTGTTTGCCTATAATCTTGCGGTAGTGGTGGACGATCATTTTCAGGGCGTGACGGAAGTGGTCAGAGGCGCCGACCTGATCGAGCCGACGGTACGGCAGATAACGCTGTACCAGCGCTTTGGCTGGCCGGTGCCGGGCTACCTGCATTTGCCGCTGGCGGTCAACGCCGATGGCAACAAGCTTTCCAAGCAGAATCATGCGCCGCCGCTGCCAGCAGGCGATCCGCGGCCCGTGCTGGTGCAGGCGCTGCGTTTTTTAGGCCAGCCGGTCAGCGAAGGATGGCGCGACGAAATGCCGTCTGTTTTACTGGAAAAAGCGGTCGCCGCATGGGATCTGACCCGCGTGCCGCGCCAGAATATACTGTTGCAGAATGGTTAGTAGAAAGTGAATACGCGCGCCCGCTCTGGCCTGAAAACGAGAGCGAAGCGAGATGAGCATTCTCAAACGCGCCACACTGAGCTATGATTAGCCGCTGTTTTTTATCGCCCAGCTTTAACGTCACTATCGAGGTGTCCCATTTTTACCCGAGTTGCTAATTTTTGCCGAAAAGTTTTGAACCGCGAAGGCGAGGCGCCAGCCGAGGTGCAGGTTGCGCCTAAGATAACCGTGATCCCGCGTGACGGGCACGCTATCTCGCGTAAAGACATCAGTGAAAATGCCCTCAAGGTATTGTACCGACTGAATAAAGCGGGCTATGAGGCTTACCTTGTCGGTGGCGGCGTCCGCGATTTACTGCTGGGCAAAAAACCGAAAGATTTCGACGTGACTACCAACGCCACGCCGGAGCAGATGCGTAAGCTGTTCCGCAACTGCCGTCTGGTCGGCCGCCGTTTTCGCCTCGCTCACGTTATGTTCGGGCCGGAAATCATTGAGGTCGCCACCTTCCGTGGCCATCACGAAGCGGAACAGCCGGAGTCCGATCGCAACAGCTCGCAGCGCGGCCAGAACGGTATGCTGCTGCGCGACAACATTTTCGGCACCATTGAAGATGACGCTCAGCGCCGCGATCTGACTATCAACAGCCTGTATTACAGCGTGGCCGACTTCAGCGTACGCGACTATGTCGGCGGCCTGAACGACCTGCATCAGGGCATTATCCGCCTGATTGGCGATCCGGAAACGCGCTACCGTGAAGATCCCGTGCGAATGCTGCGCGTGATCCGCTTCGCCGCCAAACTGGATATGAGCATCGCCGCCGAAACGGCAGAGCCGATCCCTCGACTGGCAACGCTGCTGCACGATATTCCGCCCGCGCGCCTGTTTGAAGAGACGCTGAAGCTGTTGCAGGCCGGTTATGGCTACACGACCTATTTGCAGCTGCGTGAATATCAGCTGTTCCAGCCGCTCTTCCCGCTGATCACCCGCTACTTTACGGATCAGGGCGACAGCAATATGGAACGCATGGTGGTGCAGGTGCTGAAAAACACCGATAACCGCATTCATAACGATATGCGCGTTAACCCGGCGTTCCTGTTCTCGGCGATGTTCTGGTATCCGCAGCTGGAAGCGGCGCAGAAAATCGCGCAGGAAAGCGGCCTGGCCTACTATGACGCTTTCGCGCTGGCGATGAACGACGTGCTGGATGAAGCGTGCCGCTCGCTGGCTATTCCAAAACGCATTACCACGCTGGTGCGCGATATCTGGCAGCTGCAGCTGCGCCTTTCCCGCCGCCACGGCAAGCGCGCCTGGAAGCTGATGGAGCATCCTAAGTTCCGCGCCGCTTACGACCTGCTGGCGCTGCGCGCCGAAGTAGAGAATAACCAGGAGCTGCTGCGCCTCTCCGCCTGGTGGGGCGAGTTCCAGGTTGCCGCGCCGCCGCAGCAGAAAACGATGCTGAATACGCTTGGCGACGATCCGGTGCCGCGTCGCCGCACCCGCCGTCCGCGCAAGCGCGTGCCTGGCCCTCGTCGCGACGGTAACAGCAGCAACGTATGAGGGCGTATCTCGCCTTAGGCAGCAATCTGGCCGATCCTTTGCATCAGGTGCAGTCCGCGCTTGATGCACTGGCCGGGCTGCCGCAAACCACCCTGCTGGCCACCTCCCCCTTCTACCGCACGCCGCCTTACGGCCCGCCGGATCAGCCCGACTATCTTAATGCCGCCGTGCTGCTGGAAACGGCGCTGCCGCCGGAAACGTTGCTTGATCATACCCAGCGTATTGAGCTGGAACAGGGACGCGTACGTAAGGATGAACGCTGGGGCCCGCGCACGCTGGATCTGGACATCATGCTGTTCGGCGATCTGACGATTAACACGCCGCGTCTGACCGTACCGCACTACGATATGCACAACCGCGCGTTTATGCTGGTGCCGCTGCTCGCCATCGCGCCGGAACTGATTTTGCCGGACGGCACGCCGCTTAAAAAGCTGGTCGCCACGCTGGACTGCCGGGCCATTAAGTCCTGGTAGCCAGGCTACCGCCCTTCCATTAAGATACGCCCACCAGAACACTTTCTCAGAGGTTGTGATGAAACCGACAACGGTCTCCACCCTTCGCCAATGGAAAAAAAGCGGCCGCAAATTCGCTTCTGTTACCGCTTATGACTACAGCTTCGCTCGCCTGTTTGCCGACGAAGGCATCCAGGTCATGCTGGTCGGCGATTCGCTTGGTATGGTCGTTCAGGGCCATGATTCCACGCTGCCCGTCACGCTGGCGGATATCGCCTATCATACCCGTGCGGTGCGCCGCGGCGCGCCTGCCGCGCTGCTGATGGCCGATCTGCCTTTTATGACCTTCGCCACGCCGGAACAGGCTTTTGCCAGCTCGGCGGAGCTGATGCGCGCGGGCGCGAACATGGTGAAAATCGAAGGCGGCGCCTGGCTGAGCGACACCGTGCGCCAGCTGGCCGAACGTGCCGTGCCGGTCTGTGGGCATCTGGGCTTAACGCCGCAGTCGGTCAATATTTTCGGCGGCTATAAAGTGCAGGGTCGCGATAGCGAGGCGGCGGAGACGCTGCTGGCCGACGCGCTGGCGCTGGAAGCGGCCGGCGCGCAAATGCTGGTGCTGGAGTGCGTGCCCGTCGCGCTGGCGCAGCGCGTAACCGAGGCGCTGGCTATTCCGGTGATCGGCATCGGCGCGGGCAACGTGACCGACGGTCAGATCCTGGTGATGCACGACGCCTTCGGCATCACCGGCGGGCATATTCCTAAATTCGTCAAAAATTTCCTGTTGGAAACAGGCGAGATGCGCGCTGCCGTCAGGCAGTATGTAGCGGAAGTCGAAGCGGGAACGTATCCTGCTGAAGAACACAGTTTTTACTGAGACGGGAGCGGCAAGTGCTGATTATTGAAACCTTACCCATGCTGCGGCGTGAGATCCGCCGCTGGCGGCAAGAAGGCAAGCGTATCGCGCTGGTGCCCACGATGGGCAATCTGCACGACGGCCATATGACGCTGGTCGACGAAGCCCGCGCGCGCGCCGATATTGTGGTTACCACTATTTTCGTTAACCCGATGCAGTTTGAGCGCGCTGACGACCTGGCGCGCTATCCGCGCACGCTCCAGGAAGACTGTGAAAAGCTGAACCGCCGCAAGGTGGATCTGGTTTTTGCGCCCGCGCCCGATGATATCTATCCAAAAGGGCTTGGCGAGCAGACATTTGTCGAGGTGCCGGGCCTCTCTTCGCTGCTGGAAGGCGCCAGCCGTCCGGGCCACTTTCGCGGCGTATCGACCATCGTCAGCAAACTGTTTAACCTCGTGCAGCCCGATTTGGCCTGCTTTGGCGAGAAGGATTTCCAGCAGCTGGCGCTGATCCGCAAGATGGTCGCGGATATGGGCTACGATATCGAGATTGTCGGCGTGCCGACGGTGCGCGCGAAAGACGGCCTGGCGCTCAGCTCGCGTAACGGTTATCTGACGCCCGACGAGCGAAAAATCGCGCCCGCGCTGAGCCGCGTCATGAACAGCATGGCGGAAAGGTTGTCCAATGGAGAGCGTCATGTCGATGTGATTATTGCCGATGCGGAAGCCGCGCTGGCCATCCACGGCCTGCGCGCCGACGGACTGGCGATAGTCGATGCTGAAACGCTGCTGCCGCTAACGGTAGAAAGCAAAAGTGCGGTCATCTTGATGGCGGCCTGGCTGGGCAAGGCGCGTCTGATTGATAATCAGCAGGTCGATTTAACGGCATAGCGTGCCGATTATTGCTTATTCACCAGAGGTAAATGATGAACCGTACCATGCTGCAGGGCAAACTCCACCGCGTCAAAGTCACGCAGGCAGATCTGAACTATGAAGGCTCCTGCGCCATTGACCAGGACTTTCTGGATGCTTCCGGCATCCTGCAATATGAAGCGATCGATATCTATAACGTGACTAACGGTCAGCGCTTCTCTACCTATGCTATCTCGGCCGAACGCGGCTCGAAAATTATCTCCGTCAACGGCGCGGCCGCCCGCTGCGCTTGCGAAGGCGATATTCTGATCATTTGCTCTTACGTGACGATGTCGGATGCCGAAGCCCGCGAATGGCAGCCGAAAGTCGCCTACTTTGAAGGCGATAATGTAATGAAGCGTTTGGCGAAAGCGGTGCCGGTGCAGGTCGCTTAATCTACTGGCGGGGGGATGACTCCCCCGCTCTTCTTACCGCCATCGTTCAGACCCCGCCCTTTCCTTTTACTCCCGTTTTCCGGCCCGGCCCTGCTTACTGTTACCCGGCGGCGGCATCTCTGCCTCCCCGGCTGCGGGGCTAGAGGAGGCTGGCGCAGCTGGAGACACCGCCGTTTACCTGGCAGGGTTTGACGCTTCCAGCCCCAGGCACCCCCCTCAGGCTACGCCTGCTTACTTTTGCCCAACGGCTGCATCTCAATTTCTTCGCTCGCTGGCTGCGCGACGGGCCGGGATCCGCCAGGCGCGGCTGAAGGCGGCGTCGTCTGAGCGGCAGGCTTTGAGGTCGAAGCCTGTGGCGCCGTTTGCGCGGCAGGTCGGGTCGGTGCCGTAGTTTGTGACGTCGAGGCCTGGGGTGCCGCCGGAGCGACAGGTCGTGCCGGTGGCGGCGCAGTTTGTGGCGCGGTGGTCTGTCCTGACGCCTGCGCGGCAGGCCGTGACGAAGAAGCCTGAGGGGCTGACGACGGCATCGCCTGCGCGGCTGGCTGTGGCGGAGAAGCAAACTGCTTTTTGATTTGTTCGCCCGCCCACTGATGGGCATTGCTCATGGCGTCAGAAACGTTATTTTTCGCCGTTTTCAGACCGCTGCCAACCGCGTTGCCCGTTTTGACCGCTCCATCGGCTAATGAGATGGCGCCTTCCTTGACCGAGTTTTTGGTTTTCACCGCGGCATCGACGGTCATCTGTCCCACATCTCTTGCCCCTTGCTGTACCACCTCAATAGCCTTATCCCGCACTTCACCGGTTTTCTCCCCAATTACGCTGTTCACGACTTTATCCGCCAAAAAATCTACGGCTTCGTCATTGCGGGTTGGCGCCGGCCCGGCTAACGCGCCTGCGACGCCCTGAAAAGCATAGGCCAGCGCGGCGCCGACAAGGTTAATCGCCTGATCTTTAGCAATCTCTGATGGCGAGGTCAGCTGGCCTGCGCCGAGGCGTCCAAGCGCGTCATCAATCGCGGCGGAGGGGGCAGAACTCACGGCTTCGCTCACGCCTTTATTACGCACAACATTGCGTAAGGCATTGTTTCCGGCCAGCGTCACGGCTAACGCGCCAATTTCCGACACCATATTTCCTGAAGTAATATTCAGCGTTCCCTTAGCATAATTACGGGGCGTTAGTAAGCTAAGCAGCAGCGTTTTCAGCCTTTCCGCGCCTCCGGACGCCATCTGCTGCTTGACGCTGGTAGACTTCAACGCGGTGTATTGCGCTTTCCAGTCGGTGCGTCCCAGCAGGAATTCAGGGCCGTGGGAAGCGCTGAACTTGTTGGTGAGGACGCCGCCCGCCGCGCCTGCTGCCAGACTCAGCACATTGCTGGTATGCGACACCGCCTGAGGATTATTATGCGTCGCCGCGGCTACAGCGCCGACCACGGCATTACGGCCATTGAATCCCTGGCCGCCCAGCGGAGCCAGCTTCAGGCTTTCTCCCAGGCCCTGGCGCTTTTTCAGCACCTCCTGCATTTCCGGCTCCAGCTTTGCGGAATCGGCTGCCAGCCACAGCGTATCCTTTACCGTATCAGCAAATACCTTATCGCCTACGGATTTCATCACCATCGCCGTGGCCCCATCAATCGCCCCCGCCAGCGCTTCCGAACCCGGCGTGGAACCGGCCACGCCTGCGCCTAATTTGAGGGCGCCTGAGGCGTAGCCCGAGATGGCAAAAGGAAACGCTTTTACCGCGTTGCCTGCGGCCTCGCTGATGTAATCCATTTTCTGCGCTTTGGCCATATTTTCGGCAACGCTTTGAGGCGTCTCTCCCATATCATGAAGCTCAGCGGCACGATCCTGTACCAGCGTGTGCAATGCGGTACTGCCGGGAAAATAGTGATTGAGCTGGGTAACTATGTTGTTAATGGCCCGATCGCGCGCAGCGTCTGCCGGTGTGGTAACCGCCGTAGAAGGGCCTGCTCCCCCGGTGCCCCGGGCGCGAGCCTCCTGACTGGAGGTTGCCTGGCCTGAAGAGTGAGTGGCGGTAGTTAAGGTAGAAGGTAATGCATTTACGCCTGCCATAAGTTTGATCCAGAGTTGAGTCAAAGATAACAGGCTTGTGGCCTGCTGATTTATCGTGACAACACCGGCCATACTCACTACCAGTACAACGTGCTCGCGATAGGACTGAGTGGCAACAGGGAGGAAAAAGTTTGCAGCTAAATAAGGTTTTCTTATATTCAGTGATGGACGTCAAATAATGCGGGGATAGAGATCGTGCTATTTGCGGTTACGCTTTCTTCGTTCAGCAACCTTCTCCATGCAGAGAGAAGGCGGTTCAGCCTCCCTTCCCCTTGCGGGAAGAGAGGCTTTTAAGCGTTTAGGTACGCAGCCCTCTTCCGCGCTGGATCAGCCACCAGACCAGAATGTAAAACACCGCGATAAAGCCTACCAGCACCGCCAGCGTAAACACCAGCGGCACGTCGGAGATGCCCAAAAAGCCGAAGCGGAAACCGCTGATCATATAGACGATCGGGTTCAGCTTCGACACCATCTGCCAGAACGGCGGCAGCAGCGTCAGCGAATAGAACACGCCGCCCAGGTAGGTTAACGGCGTCAGCACAAAGGTCGGGATCAGGCTGATGTCGTCAAAGGTTTTAGCGAAGACCGCGTTCAGCAGGCCCGCCAGCGAAAACAGGATCGCCGTCAGCAGCAGCGTTACCGCCACCATCAGCCAGGAGTGCACGTGAAACGGCACAAAGAACAGCGACACCGCGGTCACCAGGATCCCGACGCAGACGCCGCGCGCCACGCCGCCGCCGACATAGCCAGCGATAATGACGTGCGTCGGCACCGGCGCCACCAGCAGCTCTTCAATGTTGCGCTGGAATTTAGAGCTGAAAAAAGAGGACGCTACGTTGGCATAGGCATTGGTGATCACCGCCATCATAATCAGCCCCGGCACGATAAACTGCATATAGCTGAAGCCATGCATATCGCCAATGCGGGAGCCAATCAGGTTGCCGAAGATAATAAAATAGAGCGTCATGGTGATAACCGGCGGCACCAGCGTCTGGATCCAGATGCGGGCAAAACGGTTAATCTCTTTTCCCCAGAGACTTTTCAGGGCAACCCAGTACAGATGTGTCATGCTTTCTCTCCTTTGCGACCGTTTACCAGGTCTACAAACAGCTCCTCAAGGCGGTTAGCCTTGTTGCGCATACTTAATACCTTGACGCCCTGCTGGCTGAGCTGGCTGAAGACGCTGTTCAGCCCCTGCTCGCGCATGACTTCCACCTCCAGCGTTGAGGTATCCACCAGCCGGTACTGGAAGCCTTCCAGCGCCGGCAGTGGGCTTTTTGCCGCCAGATCGAAAATAAAGGTTTCCGATTTCAGCTTCGCCAGCAGCCCTTTCATGGTGGTGTTTTCCACCAGTCGGCCGTGCTGAATAATGCCGATATTGCGGCAAAGCATCTCGGCTTCTTCCAGATAGTGGGTGGTCAGGATGATGGTGGTGCCTTTGGCGTTCAGATCCTGCAAAAAGCTCCACATCGAGCGGCGCAGCTCAATATCCACGCCTGCGGTCGGCTCATCCAGGATCAGCAGCTTTGGCTCGTGCATCAGCGCGCGGGCGATCATCAAGCGGCGTTTCATGCCGCCGGAAAGCATCCGCGCCCGCTCGTTGCGCTTGTCCCACAGATCGAGCTGCTTTAAGTATTTTTCCGCCCTTTGCAGCGCTTCTTTTTTCTCTACGCCGTAAAGGCCCGCCTGGCTGACCACGATTTGCAGCACGGTTTCAAACTGGTTGAAGTTAAACTCCTGCGGCACCAGGCCCAGCTGGCGCTTGGCGTTGACCACATCCTGCTGCAGGTCATAGCCAAACACCCGCACCTTGCCGGCAGTTTTATTCACCAGCGAGCTGATAATACCGATAGTGGTGGATTTGCCCGCGCCGTTGGGGCCAAGCAGCGCATAAAAGTCGCCCGCTTCCACGTTAAGATCGATTCCTTTCAAGGCCTGAACGCCACCCGCATAGGTTTTGGTCAGCTTTTCGAGTTCCAGTGCATAAGTCATAGGTAAAGGATTGCCCTGTTTTGTATGGTTTTCTTGTTTAGCGTTTTCAATCACAGTTTGATGGCCTATATTACTGCCACGCATATCAAGTTATGGCGCTATAAAAATGAAAGATATTGATACTCTCATTAGTAACAACCGCGAGTGGTCTCGCCTGCTGAAAGAAGAGAACCCGGCTTTTTTTGAACGCCTGTCGCTGGCGCAGAAGCCTCGTTTTCTCTGGATTGGCTGTTCCGACAGCCGTGTACCAGCCGAACGTCTGACCGGCCTGGAGCCGGGCGAACTGTTCGTTCATCGCAACGTAGCTAACCTGGTTATTCACACCGATCTGAACTGCCTTTCCGTTGTGCAGTACGCGGTGGAGGTTCTGCAGGTGGAGCACATCATTATCTGCGGCCACTACGGCTGCGGCGGCGTGCAGGCGGCGGTCGAGAACCCGGAACTGGGTCTGATCAACAACTGGCTGCTGCACATCCGCGATCTGTGGTACAAGCATAGTTCGTCATTGAAACAGCTGCCGACGCCGGAGCAGCGTTTTAACAAACTTTGTGAAATCAACGTGATCGAGCAGGTTTATAACCTGGGCCACTCCACCATCATGCAGTCGGCATGGAAACGCGGTCAGAATGTCAAAATTCACGGCTGGGTTTACGGTATTCAGGATGGCCACCTGCACGACCTGGAAGTCGGCGCTTCCAGCATGGACGTGCTTGAAGAGCGTCACCATAAAGGTATCGCTAACGCGCTGAAAGGCTTGCAAAACCCGAGCTGATCTCCGGCCGGATCATATATCAGGCCGGGAAATCCGGCCTTAGTCGATCGTGCGGTGAGCGTTACTCTTCCAGCATCACCACGTGGCCTACGTAAGGCAGATGGCGATAGCGCTGGGCGTAGTCGATGCCGTAGCCCACCACGAATTTATCAGGAATAGTGAAGCCCACGTATTCCACCGGCACTTCCACTTCCCGCCGTTCAGGCTTATCCAGCAGCGTACAAATTGCCAGCGACTTTGGCTCGCGCAGGCGCAGGATTTCCCGCACTTTGCTCAGCGTATTGCCGGAGTCGATAATGTCTTCCACGATCAGCACATCCTTGCCACGGATATCTTCATCCAGATCCTTAAGGATTTTCACATCGCGCGTGGTGGACGTACCGCTGCCGTAGCTGGAAGCCGTCATAAAATCGACCTCGTGCGATACCTCAATCCTGCGGCAGAGATCCGCCATAAACATAAAGGAACCGCGCAGCAGGCCGACCAGCACCATTTCGCTACCGCTGTCGCGGTAGTTTTCGGTGATCTGCTGGCCCAGTTCAGCGATGCGTTTGGCGATCTCTTGCTCGGAGATCATGACTTCTACAGTGTGTTTCATAAATTAGCTTATCTCACTGATTTTATTCAGTTAAACATCATGTAAAGCGTGTATGAAAAGTCGATATTGACACACCGATTGCTGTACGGAGTACCACACAATCCAATACAACGGCGATAGCATGAGAACCTCTTAAGGAGGGGGATTATATCAGGGATGGTTGCCGGATGAACTGAAAGCATGCGAACAAATCGCCGCTTTTGGCCGGCGGCAAAAGCTCAGGGGTTAGATTACCCCTTGTCTTGCATTGCCGATCTCCGAAAAAGGGGGCAATAACTTCCCTGAAGGCCGGTGATGAATGTTTTTAGCTGTGTCCGTTATCAGCGTATCTCAGTACCCGGCTGAAACATGATAAGAAATCAGCGGGGGAAGGAAGATTTTCCCCTGGGCACTACGCAACAAATAAAGCTTTAATTATGGTCAATTTTTATTACTTCCCCATTTTCTTCCAGTCGGTAATCATCGCCATCATACACAACGAAGATAGTCCCCTTATTCTTGCTCTTATCTATTGAAAACACTCTGTTTTTATCAATGCAGTTCTTATCAGTTTGCATATCCTTAAAACATAACCTGTCATACTTGCCCTCTTCTTTATAGCCATCACCAAATAACCAAAAGCTAATGGTGTAATTTCCATATAATGCTGGTTTAGGGATGCCGTAACGGTTTTTTAGCTTATCTTTATTTTTAAGCCACCAGGCTATTTTACCCCGATCGGTAAACGGAACATTTTTTACTATGACATCACTGAAGTTCCCGTCCTCGTGAACGGCAACTATTACCACAGGGCGAAAAAACAACAAAAAAACATAGACCAGTGACGCGCTACCAACCAGTAACAACGTACTCAATAATTTTTTATTAGTTTTCATCACGTCTCCCGGTAATTTCCACAGTGGTTTCCATATTGGTCATAAAGGGTTTAAAGCCAAACAGGTTGTATCGTTGAAGCAAAAACCAGATGCGAAAAAAACGGAACTGATTAAATTTTAACGCTGAAATATCTTCACTATCCAGGCCAAAATGATCCTGTATTTTGTAATTCACAAGCGCGCGGTACCGCTCATTTTCAATATGCAGTGATTTTATAGCGATATGTGTAGCCCATACATCATGTACTGTAATCCCCATTCCGTTAAAACTATCCTGCAACCGATCAAACTTAGGTAATTTCCCTCTAAGGATCGCTTTTGTTAACTCTTTTTTTTGCGCTAAAGGAAAGTAACCCTTTCCCCAGTCTATGTTTTTACCAACGACTTTAGTTAACAAAAGACGCGTATTGTTTTTAGAATTATCATTTAGAATATGCTTTTTTAACGCACTATCCAAAGACGTATCCTGAAAAGGCATACCGTTGCCATTCTGCATATGGGTTATCATTTTTTCAATCAGATGGCTGTAAGGTCCGTAAATGGAAAATGTCCGCGAAAGGTGTCGGAATTCATCAAAGAGGATTTTGGCACATTCTTGCCGGGAAATTTTCTCACCTTCGCTACGGGAGCCATAGAATCTTGATTGAGGTTGATTAAATGGGGTGATTTTGGTCAATGTGTAAGGATTGACTCGGGTGGATACATCGACCAGATGAGACGCTCTTTTCAGCTGAAATTCTGATAAATCGCCACAATGCATATCACTGGCGCTGTAATCTTCCATCCTTTTTTGTGTTTTGAAAATTGTACAGGGAAATTGTAATGCAGACATGGTATCGCTTCCTTGTGGGTTACTCCTGAAAATTTTCAGCTAGATGTAAATCTAGCGCCGCTCAAATCGCCTGTAAACGCCCGTCATTTAAATGAAAAAAAATTAAGAATTTTGCCCGCTTGAGCGGAGTGTATCCGTTTCATACCTTTCCAGCCCGCAAAATCGGAAAAGCAAGATAGCCAAAGGTCTGGGGAATATAGCGCTAATGGAAAGGTCAGCGGCATAGCCAACAGCGTTCCGTTAATTAAAACCAATGAATAGCTTTTCCATTGCTTAATGGACGCTGTCAAAAATTTTTTTGTAAAACCTTTTGCTGGAAAAAATCCTGTCGTCGTTATATTTCATCCCGATCAATCCGTTCATCCCGCCGCTTTTTTTGCTGCTTTTCCTTCAGCGAAGAATAACAGCAACTGAATTTCATGCTAACAGACATATAGCCTTCCGGAAGGCCTGAATATTTTCAGTAAAAGCTTAACGATAGTCCAATAAATTATTTAATAACGTTAAGGCGGTAAGGCTAAGATGCGATCGCTTATTTACCCTCGCTGGTCAGGAGAACCCATGGCGACGCAACACGCAAAAAAAACGCATCTCGGCAATCGTGAACTACAGCCTGAAACGCAAATGCTTAACTACGGTTACGATCCTGCGCTGTCCGAAGGCGCAGTGAAACCGCCCGTGTTCCTGACTTCGACCTTTATTTTTACCAGCGCCGAAGAAGGCCGCGACTTTTTCGATTACGTTTCCGGTCGTCGCGAGCCGCCGGAAGGCGAAGGCAACGGCCTGGTTTACTCACGCTTTAATCATCCCAACAGCGAAATCGTCGAGGATCGGCTGGCGATTTATGAGCGCACCGAAAGCGCGGCGCTGTTCTCTTCGGGCATGTCGGCTATTTCTACCGCCCTGCTGGCCTTTGTCGAGCCAGGCGACGCCATTCTGCATTCGCAGCCTTTATATGGCGGCACCGAAACCCTGCTGACCAAAACTTTTCGTCGGCTGGGCGTGGCGTCGGTCGGGTTTGCCGACGGCGTGGATGAGGCCTCCGTACGGGCAGCGGCAAAAGAGGCAATGAAACAGGGACGCGTATCGATGATCCTCATTGAATCGCCCGCTAACCCTACCAACAGCCTGGTGGATATCGCGCTGATTAAACGCGTGGCTGATGAAATAGCACAGCAGCAGCAGCATCGTCCGATTATTGCCTGTGATAACACGCTGCTCGGGCCGGTCTTTCAGCGTCCAACCGAACACGGCGCGGATCTGTCGCTGTATTCGCTGACTAAATATGTCGGCGGCCATTCCGATTTGATTGCCGGTGCGGTGATGGGCAGCAAGGCGCTGATTAAACAGATTAAAGCGCTGCGCAGCGCGATTGGTACCCAGCTCGATCCGCACTCCTGCTGGATGATCGGCCGCTCGCTGGAAACGCTGTCGCTGCGTATGGAGCGCGCCAACGACAATGCCGCCGCCGTCGCCGCGTTTCTGCAATCGCATCAAAAAATTGAAAAACTGCACTATCTGCCGTTTCTGGAAGCCGGTTCGCCAGCCGCAGAGGTTTATCAACAACAGTGTAGCGGCGCGGGATCGACGTTCTCATTCGACGTGGTCGGCGGCCAGGCGGCTGCCTTTAAGCTGCTGAATGCGCTCCAGCTGTTTAAGCTGGCGGTAAGTCTTGGCGGCACCGAATCACTCGCCAGCCATCCTGCCAGCACCACGCATTCCGGCGTCCCGGCGGAGGTGCGCACGCGTATCGGCATCAATGAGGCTACCGTTCGCGTCTCTATCGGCATCGAAAACAAAGACGATCTGATTGAGGATCTACGCCTGGCGCTGGAAAAGGTGTGACCGTTTTCTTGTAGCAGGTTGTACGCGGCCCCGGCAAAACCGTCAGCCGGGGCCATATATCAGACTGGACTCAGCACTTATGTGCGGCTTTCAGCAATGCGTTGCACGAGGCAGAACCCGCTGCCGTTGGCAGAGAAGAGCCATCCGTCGGAGAGCAAATAGCATCGCTGCTGATGCCAGCCGTAGAGTAATAGCACTGGAAGACTTTGCCCTGAGTAGAGGCATGGAATCTGACCGAGTCGATATCGCTGGTACGTTGCGTGATGATGACTTTATCCGCCGTAGTGCCCAGCGCGAAAGCTGCTTTTTCTTTAATGCTTTCGTCGGTGCGTACCGCATTATCAACCATGCCACAGCCGCTGAGCAGCAGGCTTCCCGCCAATACCGCGCCTAATAATGCTTTCATTTTCATCTTTTTATCCTGGCTTTTTTTAAGAGCGGGGATTGTAACAGGAAATGTTTTTACGTCCAGACCGGGCACCACGCCGTCCGCTCCAATAAAATTTTCTGAAGGAATAACGGACAAATCGCGAAGCAACGACATCTTCCGGCTGGTTTTACCTGCGGTCAGGAGTCCAGGAAAACGCCTACACTTATTGATTCCGCTATGAACCGATCCTGCTGGAGGAGAATCCGTGAAGGTTATTCATCTTAACTGTGGCTGTATGTGTCCCGTTGGCGGCGCGCTTTATGACGGTTTCAGCAAAGGCATCCGGGCGCATCTTGCCTGCCATTGCCTGCTTATCGAAACGGAAAACAGCGGGCTGGTGCTGGTTGATACCGGATTCGGTACGGAAGATATGCGCGCGCCCGGCAGCCGCTTAGCCACTTTTTTCCGCGTGATGAACAATATTCAGCGCAACCCCTCTCTGACAGCGCTGTCGCAAATCCTGGCGCTGGGCTACCAGGCCTCGGACGTTCGCCATATCGTGCTGACCCATCTGGACTTTGACCATGCCGGTGGGCTGACCGATTTTCCGCAGGCGCAAATCCATCTGATGCAGCGGGAAATCGATACTTCCCGGCAGCGCGACAGCTGGCTGGCCCGTTCCCGTTATCGGCCTGGCCAGTGGAGCGGCGTTTCAGGCTGGACGGGTTATCACGCATCCGGTGAAAAGTGGTTTGGCTTTGATGCCGTCACCGGTTTAAAAGGCCTGTCGCCGGAAATATTGCTGATCCCTTTGCCTGGTCATACGCAAGGCCATGCGGGAATAGCGGTGCAGACCGATACCGGCTGGCTGCTGCACGGCGGCGATGCGTGGTTTTATCAGCGCGAGCTTGAGCATCCGCGCCACTGTACGCCGGGGTTGCGGTTTTATCAGTGGTTTATGGCCGCCGATAACGACGTCAGACGCGTTAATCAGCAGCGCCTGCGCGAGCTGGCCCGCCATCACTCTGCGGAAATCAGTTTGTTTTGCAGCCATGATTTCCGCGAGCTGGAGCGGATGATCGCCGGAGGCTCGCCGCCTGACCAAAACCGATAAGCTTTCCGGGCTTTCCCCTGCAAGGGGCTACCTTATGCACTTTTCACCAGGCCAGCGCTGATGGAAGCCGTTATTTTCCTGTGATCCCCATTTTTTTCATTCTGGAAAGCAAGGTAGTCCGTTTCAGCCCCAGACGAACCGCCGCACCGCGCGGCCCGGCGACGACGCCGTTGGTTTCTTTTAATACCTGAATAATGCGCTCGCGTTCATCTTCCCCGCTTAGCGGTGGGGCCGAGGCTTCCGCCGCCAGGCTGGGCACATCGGCGATCGGCAGCGGATAATTCAGCTCAGGAAGCTGTAAATCCAGCACGCTGCCGCGCGTCAGCAGCACCGCACGCTCAATCACGTTTTCCAGCTCACGCACGTTGCCCGGCCACGGCATACGGCTGAGCAACCTCAACGTTTCTGCCGGAATGCTGTCGATAGTCCGCTTCATACGGCGGGAAATTTTATAGGTCAGGAACTTCACCAGCTGCGGAATATCCTCCGGACGTTCGCGCAGCGGCGGGATCACAATGGGGAAGACGTTTAACCGATAATAGAGATCGCTACGGAAAGCCCTGTCGGCCACCATCTGGCTCAGATCGCGGTTAGTCGCCGCGATTATCCGCACGTTTACGGAAATTTGCTTGCTTCCGCCGACCCGTTCAAATTCCTGCTCCTGGAGGATCCGCAACAGCTTGGGCTGCAGTTCTAAAGGAATTTCACCCACCTCGTCCAGAAACAGCGTCCCCTGATCGGCCAGCTCAAAACGGCCCATACGCTGAGCCGTCGCGCCGGTGAACGCGCCTTTCTCATGGCCAAACAGCTCGCTTTCCATCAGGCCGGCGGGCATTGCCGCACAGTTCATCTTTACCATGCGTTTGTCACGCCGATCGCCCAGGTTATGTATCGCCCTGGCAATCAGCTCTTTGCCCGTGCCGGTTTCACCAAGGATCAATACAGAACAGTCACTTTTCGCCACAATTTCGACCTGTTTCAGCACTTTTGACATACTGGCGCTTCGCCCAACGATATCGCTGAAATCGGGATTGTGGCTGTTGATCTGCTCGGTCAGATAAAGATTTTCATGCTGTAGCTTCTCCTTCAGGCTCTTGATCTCCTGATAGGCCAGCGCGTTATCTACCGCGATGCCGATGCGCTCGGCAATCTGCTGCAACACCCTCAGGTTGGCGGGCGTAAAGTTGTCGGGCTGCGTCTTGGCCAGTTTCAGCACGCCCAGCGTTTTGTCTTTAAAACGCAGCGGCAGAATACATAACGTTTTGACCTGATTAGGCCACAGCTGCTGAAACAGGGCGTTTTGCACCTTCTCCTGCCCTTTTGCGGGCGGCACGTTGATCAGCAGGCTTTCACCGCTTTTCATCACCTGCTCTTCCAGCGTGCCGACCAGCGTGATGCGGGACTGTTCACGCTCCGCGACGTGCGCCTCTATATAGTGAGTGGTGTAAACATTTGCCTGCTCGCTCGTTTTATCCACGTCGCACAGTACGATGCTGATGGCGTTGATATGAAAAAAGTGGTGGATCGTTTTGGCAATTTCACCGGTCAGTTCATCCAGATCCAGGCGGGAAATGACTGCGTTAGTAATATCGACCAAAAGACGAAAATCATCCCGTTCATGACGCAACAGCGACTGCTGTAGCTGGGCATTCTCATGCAGCTGGATCTGTTCAACCGCCACGGCAGCCAGCAGGCACAGCTCATTCAGCGCCTTTTTATCTTCAACAGTAAACGCCTGGCCGTTCTGACGCATAAATTCGCAGCCGCCCAGCACGCCGGACGGCCCTGTTAGCGGCACCAGGCAGTAGTCGGTAAACGGCGGATAAAGATCCAGCGCGGCCAGCTGCGGATAATGCCGATGCAGCGCTTCACCACGCCAGACCTGCGTGCTTGCCGTTTTACGCAGTGAATGCACCGGGCCGCTTGCCAGCAGCGTCTCATCCTCATACACAATCGGCTGATGCATCGCATCGGTGCCGTAAAAATGGACGCGGGCATTGTTGCCGAACAGCAGCAGCGTGACGGCTTCTGCCATATTCACGCGCTGTACCACCTGGGTCAGGGCTTGCAACAGCGAGCTCATGGTTTGCTGCCGCAGCAGGGTTCGCGTCAGCGTCAACAATCCTTCTTGTTTGGTGTTGCTTAGAGTGGCAGTTTGCATAGCTTTACCCTGGATAACCTCTGATAAGAAAGAGAATTGCGCAAAGAAAGTCAGATCCGATACGCTTTTATTAAGGTCAACAAATGCGCGGCAAAGGCTCTGCATGGGGTAACATCAGCTGGCGCGAAACCCCCAGCGCGCCGCGTAAGCAGACCTGCGGATTTGCCGTCATCTCGCCGATAGTGACCGCATCCGCGCCCAGCGGATGATTGCGCAACACGCTTAACACCTGCTGCTCTGCCCGGGCGGAAACCGCCAGCACCAGCTTGCCTTCGTTAGCGAAATTCAGCGCCTCCAGCCCCAGCAGTTCACAAATCCCTCTTACCGCAGGCTTTACCGGCAGGGCATTTTCCTCTATTGAGATACCCAACCCGCTGGCCCCGGCGAACTCGTGCAGGACAGCATTGACGCCGCCGCGCGTGGCGTCGCGCAGCGCGTGCACGCCGGGCAGCAAACGCAGCGGCGCAATCAGGGGAGCTAACACCGCACAGTCGCTCTGCACGTCCAAATCCATTCCCAACTGCTCGCGCAGATTCAGAATAGTGGCGCCATGGTCGCCAAGCGTACCGCTCACCAGGATCTTGTCTCCTGGCTGAACGGTGCTGGCCGCCCATTTCACCGCCGTTGGGATCGCACCGATCCCTGCCGTGTTAATAAAGATCTTATCGGCTGCGCCACGCTGAACTACCTTGGTATCACCGGTAACGATAGCGATGCCAGCCTGCTGCGCGGTCTGCGCCATGGCACTGACGATGCTCTGCAAATCGTCAAGCGGCAGGCCCTCTTCCAGGATAAAACCACAGGAGAGGTAAGTGGGTATGGCGCCGCAGACCGCCAGATCGTTCGCTGTACCGCAGACCGCCAGCTTGCCGATATTGCCGCCAGGAAAGAAAATGGGATCGATAACATAGCTGTCGGTGGAAAAAGCCAGCCGGTCGCCCTGACGGGTAAAATCGGCCAGCGACAGCCGGGCGCCGTCTTCCCGCTCGTTAAGCCAGGGATTATCAAACGCCTGCAGAAACATCCGTTCAATCATCTGCTGCATGGCGCGGCCGCCGCTGCCGTGCGCCATCGTTACGGTTTGTGCCGTCATTCGGTTACCCTCGTAGCTGCCCCTGGCGGAACTTCCGCCGGGGTTTCCTGGTGCCGATACTGGTACCAGGCGGCGCAGGCGCCTTCGGAAGAAACCATCAGCGCACCAAAGGCGTTATGCGGCGTGCAGGCGGTACCGAACAGCGGGCACTGGTGCGGTTTACAACGTCCTGTGAGCACATCGCCACAGCGCGCCTGGGGATGATCGGCGACGGCGTATGTGCCCGGTGTAAAGCGCCGTTCGGCGTCAAAACCGGCATAGGCTTCGGTCAGCGAAATAGCGGATGCCTCAATCAGCCCCAGTCCGCGCCACTCGCTGCTGCCGGCAAGCTGAAAGACTTCCCGTATCGCCCGCTGCGCCAGCAGGTTCCCCTCTTCCGGCACCACGCGTCGATATTGGTTTTCTGTTTTACAGCCTGACTCGCACACCTGCTCCACCAGCATCAGGACGCTTTGCAGTATATCCAGCGGCTCAAACCCACTGACCACCAGCGGCTTGCCAAATTGCTGATGGATAAACCGGTATGGTGCGGTTCCGGTGATCATGGTGACGTGGCCGGGCGCCAGAAACGCGTCAATTCGAACATCGTCCTGCTGCAGCAGGCTGCGTAAGGTGGGCATCAGGCTGATATGCTGACAAAACACGCTGAAATTGCCGAGCCGCTGCCGCTTTGCCTGTTGCAGCGTAACGGCAGTAACCGGCATGGTGGTTTCAAAGCCCAGCGCAAAAAAGACCACCTGCCGCCGGGGATTTTCCCGCGCCAGCTTAAGCGCATCGAGCGGCGAGTAAACCACGCGGACGTCCGCGCCGCGCTCGCGGGCCTGTAACAGCGAGCCTTGCTTGCCCGGCACGCGCAGCGCATCGCCAAAGGTACAAAAAATGACGTCTGGCCGGGCGGCAATCTCACAGCAGGCATCGATTCTGCCCATAGGCAGCACGCAGACCGGACAGCCCGGCCCGTGGATAAACTCCAGCGGTGGCGGCAGCAGCTTATCCAGGCCGAATTTAAAAATGGCATGGGTATGCCCGCCGCACACCTCCATTATCCGCATCGGTTTTTCTGCGGTAAAAGGCAGCCGCGTCGCCTGCTGGTTAAGCCGTTCAAGCAGCTTCTTCGCCAGCGCCGGATCGCGAAACTCATCAACAAAACGCATATTTTACCTCTCACCCGCCAGGAACAGCGCCACGTCGGCTTCCAGCTCTTCCATGGCATGAAGGGCGGCCAGCGTCTCCTGCGCTTCCTGCTCGTTCAGCCGGGCCAGCGCAAAACCCACGTGGATCAGCACCCAGCTTCCGAGCAAGGCCTCGCGGTTATCGCCACAGACCAGGGCGATATTGACTTCGCGACGCAGGCCGCAGACCTCAGCCCAGGCATGATCGCTGTGCTGTTCATGCAGCGCGACAATCTGCCCCGGAATGCCTATGCACATTGCTGTTGCTCCAGCCATGCCAGCCAGCGCGCCATGCCTTCTCCGGTGGTGGCCGACAGCTGAATGACGTCAATCTGTGGATTGACCAGCCGCGCGTTAGCGATACAGGCTTCAACGTCAAAATTCAGGTAAGGCAGCAGGTCGATTTTATTCAGGATCATCAGGCGCGACGCTGCGAACATATGGGGATATTTCAGCGGCTTGTCTTCCCCTTCCGTGACCGACAGTACCGCCACTTTGCAATGCTCCCCAAGATCGAAACTGGCCGGGCACACCAGATTGCCGACGTTTTCGATAAACAGCAGGCTGTGGTTTTCAGGAGCCAGCTGATGTACCGCCTGATGCACCATTTGCGCATCCAGGTGACAGCCTTTGCCGGTGTTGACCTGAATCGCCGGGACGCCGGTCGCGCGGATGCGCTCGGCATCGTTAGCGGTTTGCTGATCGCCCTCGATAACGGCGCACGCTTGCAGCGGCGCAAGGCGCAGCAGAGTGTTCGTCAGCAGGGTTGTTTTACCCGAACCGGGGCTGGAAACCAGATTCAGCGCCAGAATGGACGCGGCGGCAAAATGCTCGCGATTATGCGCGGCGATGTGGTTATTTTTTGCCAGGACTTCGGTTTCTATATCGACCAGACGGCGCGGCGCATAAGGCAGCCCATGGGCGCGCTCCTGATGGCTGTGAGCATGGCCGCCGTGGTGATGGCAATGGCCGCCGCCATCGTGAGAATGCAAGGCGTCGCCGCTCACGCCTTCAATACGAAGCTCGCCGCTGGCACAGCCGCAGGTACTGCACATAATTTTCTCCCCGGGCGCTGGCCCGCTATTCAATTTCGATACGTTTAATTTTCATGCCGTCATCCGCAATCACCCGCAGACGACGTCCGCCACAGTCCGGGCAGAGCAGCACGCCCGCCATCAATAAGGTGATATCGCGCTGGCAGTCGTGACACCAGCTGACCGCCGCTGGCGTATCAAGATGCAGATCGCAGCCTTCCGCCAGCGTTTGCCGACAGGCCAGGTCGAAACAGAAGCGCAGCGCTTCGGGCTCGACACAGGAAAACGCGCCGACTTCCAACCATACGGAGGTAATACGTCGGGCATGATGACGCAGGGCAAACTGCTGCATTATTTCTACGGCGTTTTGACACAAAGTAATTTCGTGCATTGCCTTTCTCCTCGGATGCTGAGGAGTAATTTGCAATATCAATGCCAGCTTTTTTCGACACGGCGTTTATGCCTTATCGATATGGCCAGAGCCGGAAAGAAACGCGTATTTAACTGACCGTCAGATATGACGAAATGACATGTCTTTGACATCGACAGCGCTAAATAATCGGGCAAAGAGATTACCGCCAATCGCCTTTAAATTGATGAACTACAAAGTGTTTTAGAATATTTTCATGACCTGGCACACTTTATGCCAATAGGTTCTCAGCAATCCTGTTTCGTCGGCGTAATAGCAATGTCGAAACGGCATCCTGTTCACCTTAACCCGTGGTAATGCTTATGAGCTCCCTTAGCGAACTGGCCGACCAGGCTGAGTATATCGCCAGTAAAAACAACCAGTTGAAAGCGCACTGGCGTACCTATCAGAACGCGCTGACGCAGGCCGTAGCCCTTTCCAGTCACAACATTAATCATGAATTCACCTGCAGCAACGAGCGCGGCATCCATTTTGTCTTATTTAACCATTTTATTATTAGCATCCATTTGCAGGCTGACTTTTACAGTCAGCAAATCGTCTACAGCCTTAATATGGCTCAGCCAGGCGAGCCGGAAGATTTTCAGGCCTTTTCCCGGGCGACATTAACCGAAGACGGCCGTATTGATAACGCTGTTGATATTCACGACAGGCAGGCCGTGCTTGATCACTACCTGAATAAAATAGCCGCTATTTATCAGTGTATTTATGACGCCATTCATAGCAGCACCCCAATCCATCCGCAGTTGGAAAAGTTAATTAAAGCCTTTTAACAGGCCAGCCATTATCCCCTGGAATAGATCTGATGGCCTGCACAGGGGCAGTAATGACGACATAAATGACGAAACTCTGTTTTCAACGTCAATTTCGTCACTTTTGACGAAATCCCAAGGAGATTTCATGAGCCGCCCGACCGCCATGAATCATTATGTGATAGCCGATGCCAGACGCTGTATCGGTTGTAATACCTGTGTAGCCAGCTGCTCACAGGAACATCAGCGTTATGGTCTGCAGTCCGCGCCGCGCCTGGAGGTAATGCGCAACCTTCAGGATTCCGCGCCGGTGATGTGTCGCCAGTGCGAGGATGCGCCCTGCGCCAAAGTTTGTCCGGTTAACGCTATTACCTTGCGGGATCGCGCTGTTCAGCTGAATGAGAATCTGTGCGTCAGCTGCAAGCTATGCGGCATCGCCTGCCCGTTTGGCGCCATCACTTTTTCCGGCAGCACGCCGGTAGCAACGCCCCGCGACTGCAACACGCCGAAAGCCTTGCCTGCCCCGCTGCCGCCGCGTCCGCTCAGCCCTTTCCTTGATTGCGTGCCGGGCGTGCGGGCGGTGGCCGTGAAATGTGATTTGTGCAGTTTTAGCGAGGATGGCCCCGCCTGCGTCAGAACCTGTCCGACCCAGGCCATCAAGCTGGTTACCGTCGATTTGTCCCTGCACGCCAGTCAACGGAAGCGCCTGAATGCGGCCAGCTCGCTCCCTGTCGATCTGTTTATCTCTGGCAAGGAGAACCCATCATGACCTCCCTTTTTTCGCCCGCGCCGCTGTTGACGTTTGCGCTGCTGCTCCTGCTGCTGAGCGGCGGCATCGGCTGGCTGCTCGCCGGGGCTGCCCGTGTCAGCGCGGCTGTTTTTAGCAGCGGCGGCCTGGTGGCTTCTCTGGCGACGATAGCGGCGGCGATGCAAATCCTGCCCGGTGACGCGCTGACCGTCGCCCTGCCGCCGTTCTCTTTTCAGGCAGGCTTCAGCCCGCTGAACGCGCTGCTGCTGCTGGCTATTTGGCTGCCCGCGCTATTTTGCAACCTGTACGCCTGGGTCTGGCTGCGCAGCGTCGGTCGGCCTGTTCGCGCGCGGGCTGGCCTGCTGTGCCATTTGCTGATGGCGACGCTGACGACAGCCGTGCTGGCCGTCAACGCGGTGCAACTGATCCTGTCGATGGAGCTGGCCGCGCTCTGCGCCGGACTGCTGATTGTGCAGAATGACGACGTGAAAAGCCGTCGCGCCGGCTTAAATCAGTTTTTGTCCGCGCGGCTTGGCACGCTCTGCCTGGCGCTGGCTTTTGGCCTGCTTTATCACACCAGCGGCAGCCTGAACTTTGACGTGCTGCGGCACAGCGAGCTTTCTGCGGGCGTCAGGTCGACGGCCTTTCTGCTGTCGCTGACCGGCTTCGGGCTTTACGCCGGGATTATTCCTCTGCATGGCTGGGTGCCGCAGTCGCACACCAGCGCCCCCGCTCATGCCGCCGCGCTGTTCTCTTCGGCGTTAATGAAAGTCGGCATTTTAGGGGTAATCAAAGTCGGGCTGGATCTACTGGGCGCACCGCCGCTGTGGTGGGGCGTGCTGGTCATCCTGCTGGCGATGCTAACCGCCTTTATCGGTGGGCTTTACGCGCTAATGGAACATGATATCCGCCGCCTGCTGGCTTACCACACGCTGGAAAATGTCGGGATCGTTCTGCTGGGCGTGGGCGGCGCGATGATTGGCGTCACGCTGCGTTTGCCGCTGCTGGCAGCGCTGGCGCTGCTGGCCGGTCTGTTCCATCTCTTTAACCACGGCCTGTTTAAAACCACGCTGTTTTTAGGCGCGGGCGAAATAGAGAGGCAGACCGGGACGAAAGATATTGAGCGGCTCGGCGGGCTGGCGCGTCTGATGCCGTGGACGGCGGGCGCAATGCTGATTGCGCTGATGGCGATGGCCGCTCTGCCGCCGCTAAACGGCTTTGCCAGCGAATGGCTGCTTTACCAGTCTTTTTTCCAGCTTGGCAGCAGCCCGTTCTGGCTGACTCGCCTGCTCGGCCCGCTGCTTGCCGTCGGGCTGGCGCTGACTGGCGCGCTGGCGCTGATGTGTATCGCCAAAGTTTTTGGCGTTGCCTTTCTGGGCAGCCCACGCGGCGGCACCGCCGGGGCCAGCCCTGCTCCTCTGGCGGTCACGCTCAGCGTGGTTATCCCGGCGCTGCTGTGCGTGGTGTCTGGCGTCGCGTCTCCCTGGATCGTTCCCCTGTTTTCCCTCGTTGCCGCCGACGTGCTGCATATGACCGCGCCTGTCGTTACGCAGCATGGCGCCGTCTTCTCGGCTACGTCGGCGGTTTCCGCTCCGATGGTGGCGATTTTACTGCTGGCGATGCCGCTGCTGCCCTGGCTTATTGCCGTTGCGCTGCGCGGCAGCCGCCTGCCGAACCGGCGACGCGGCGACGCCTGGGCCTGTGGCTACGCTCATTCCGCCGGGATGGTGGTAACCGCCACCGGTTTCGCTCAGCCGCTGCGCGTGATGTTTGCGCCGCTGTATCGTCTGCGCCAGCGTCTGCTGCCTGCCGCCCTGACGACGGCCCTGCATCAGGGCAGGCTGGCTGCGCTGTGCCGCCGCCTGGCGTTTATTGAACTGGCCGTGCTGCTGGTCGCGGCGCTGGCCTGAGGAACTGACGATGACTTTTCCCTTTGTTCTTACCGGTTCGCTGTGGCCGCTGGCGCTTATCCAGGCGGCAGGGCTGCTGGCCATCGCGCCGCTGTTTACCGGCATCAGCCGCGTGCTGCGCGCCCGTATGCATAATCGCCAGGGGCCTGGCGTACTCCAGGAGTATCGCGATATCGCCAAACTGTTACAGCGGCAGAGCGTGGCGCCGGCGGCTTCTGGCCCGGCTTTTCGCACTATGCCCTGGCTCCTCACCGGCATCTTGCTGGTCATTGCCAGCGCGCTGCCCGTGGTAACGCTTGCTTCGCCAGCGGCTGGCGCAGGCGATCTCATCACCCTTATTTATCTGTTCGCCCTGGCGCGCTTTGTCTTTGTTATCGCCGGGTTGGATACCGGCAGCCCTTTTACCGGCATCGGAGCCAGCCGGGAAGCCGTGCTGGGCGTGCTGGTCGAACCCATCCTGCTGCTGGGCCTGTGGATAGCCGCGCTGGTTGCCGGTTCGACCGCGCTTAGCGCCATTAGCGCGCAGGTGCTGCACTGGCCGCTTTCGTCCTCGCTGACCCTGCTGCTGGCCGGGCTGGCCTGCGCCTTCGCCACCTATATCGAAATGGGCAAGCTGCCGTTCGATATGGCCGAAGCCGAGCAGGAGCTGCAGGAAGGCCCGTTGACCGAATATTCCGGCGCGACGCTGGGCGTGCTGAAACTCGGCCTCAGCCTGAAGCAGCTGGTGGTGCTTCAGCTGTTTCTCGGCCTGTTTCTCCCCTTTGGCCTGGCGGCGGAGCCAACGCCGTTCGGCCTGCTGATCGCCACCGCGCTCTGTCTGGCAAAACTGCTGGTTGCCGTGCTGCTGGTGGCGCTCATTGAAAACAGCGTGGCGCGTTTGCGCTTTTTAAACACTTCCCGCACCACCTGGGCGGGATTCGGCCTGGCGTTTCTGGCGCTGGTTTCCTGGCTGATAGCGGGCTGACATTTTTCTTGTCCCGCCACGGCGGGAAGAGGTTTTATAATGAGTGAAGTCACAACGGCATTAAATCAACATCCGGTCGGCCTGCACTATCTGGCGGCGCTGGAAAAACAGTTTCCTGCGGCGCTGCTCTACAGCGAATGGCAGACCGATACGCAGGCCACCGTCACCGTCAGGCTGAACGCGCTACCGGAGGTCGTGGAGTGGCTCTATTATCAGCAGGGCGGCTGGCTTTCCGTGCTGTTTGGCAATGATGAGCGCACGCTGTGCGGCAATTACGCGCTGTATTATGTGCTGTCAATGGAGCAAGGCGTAAAGTGCTGGATCACCGTGCGCGCCGAGGTGGATCCCGTCTCGCTGGAGTTCCCTTCGGTCACGCCGCGCGTCCCGGCGGCCGTCTGGGGCGAGCGCGAAGTGCGGGATATGTATGGCCTGCGCCCGGTCGGCCTGCCGGATGAACGCCGCCTGGTGCTGCCGGATGACTGGCCAGACGATTTGTATCCGCTGCGTAAAGACGCGATGGATTACCGCCAGCGGCCTGCCCCAACGACCGATAACGAAACCTATCCCTTTATCTCTGAAACAAAGGAAGCGAGCACGATTGTGCCAATCGGCCCGCTTCACGTCACTTCTGACGAACCCGGACACTTTCGCCTTTTCGTCGACGGCGAAGACATTATTGACGCCGACTACCGGCTGTTTTACGTGCATCGCGGCATGGAAAAACTGGCCGAAACCCGCATGGGCTACAACGAAGTCACCTTTCTTTCCGATCGCGTCTGCGGCATCTGTGGCTTTACCCACAGCGTGGCGTATACCACCTCGGTTGAAAACGCCATGGGCATTGTGGTGCCGGCGCGCGCCCAGACTATCCGTTCCATTTTGCTGGAGGTTGAACGTCTGCACAGCCATCTGCTGAATCTGGGCCTGGCCTGCCACTTCGTCGGCTTCGATTCCGGCTTTATGCAGTTTTTCCGCGTGCGCGAGCAGTCGATGAAAATGGCGGAAATCCTGACCGGCGCCCGTAAAACCTACGGGATGAACCTGATTGGCGGCCTGCGTCGCGACATTCTGAAAGAGGACATGATCCAGACTATCGCGCTGTCAGCAGGGATGCGCGGCGAGCTGAACGACCTGGTGGATATTCTGCTCAGTACGCCGAATACCGAACAGCGCAGCGTCGGCGTCGGCCTGTTAGACCCGCAGATAGCGCGCGATTTCAGTAACGTCGGCCCGATGATACGCGGCAGCGGCCACCGCCGCGATATGCGGGCGGATCATCCCTATGCCGGCTATGCCAGCCTGCCGTTTACGCTTCACAGCGAAACCGGCAACGACGTCTATTCCCGCCTGAAGGTGCGCATCCACGAAGTGTTTAACTCGCTGAATATGATCGAGTTCGGCCTGCAAAATCTGCCGCAGGGGCCGCTGATGAGCGAAGGCTTTACCTATATTCCCCACCGTTTCGCGCTGGGCTTTGCCGAAGCGCCGCGCGGCGATGACGTGCACTGGAGCATGACCGGCGACAACCAGAAGCTGTTTCGCTGGCGCTGCCGCGCGGCGACCTACGCCAACTGGCCAACGCTGCGCTACATGCTGCGGGGCAATACCGTTTCGGACGCGCCGCTGATTATCGGCAGCCTTGACCCCTGCTATTCCTGCACCGACAGGATGACGGTGGTCGACGTACGTAAGAAAACCACCGTCGTCGTGCCTTACAAAGAGATCGAACGTTACGGCATTGAACGCAAAAACTCGCCGCTTTAAGGAGGGACAACATGTTAAAGCTGATTAAAAAAGTGCTGAAAACCGGTACCGCAACGGTGGCCTATCCGGCAAAACCGCTGGAGATGGCGGCCAACTTTCGCGGCAAACCTCAGTACAACGCGCAGCAGTGTATCGGCTGCGGTGCCTGCGCCAATGCCTGTCCGTCCAACGCGCTGACCATGACGCCGCCAGCAGAAGGCGAGGCGATCCGCTGGTCGCTGTTTTTGGGCCGCTGTATTTTCTGCGCGCGCTGCGAGGAAGTCTGCCCGACGGCCGCCATCAGGCTGTCGCAAGAATTTGAACTGGCGGTATGGCGTAAAGAGGATCTGTTTGAAACCGCTGATTTCCCGGTTTGTCGCTGCCGGGAATGCGGCCATCCCTATGCCGTGCAGAAAGAGATCGACTTCGCGCTTTCTCTGTTACAGGAAAGCGCAGCGCTGAGTGAACGGCAGATTGCTGAACGTCGCGAGCAGTATGAAACCTGTCCGTCCTGCAAGAAAAAGCATCAGCTGCCCGCATCCAGCCGGATAGATATTGGCCGCCATCTGACCCCCGAGGCACAGCTATGAGCCAGATCCTGCACGGGCCACGCGACGAAAACGGGTTGCCGGTGCCCGTTACGCTCGACGAGAGCATCGCCAGCCTGAAAAGCACGCTGTTGAACAACATTCGCCGTTCCGCCTACGTTTATCGGGTTGACTGCGGCGGCTGCAACGGCTGCGAAATAGAGATTTTTGCCGCCATTTCACCGCTGTTCGACGCCGAACGCTTTGGCATCAAGGTAGTTCCTTCCCCGCGTCATGCCGATATTCTGCTGTTTACCGGTGCCGTCACCCGCGCCATGCGCGTGCCTGCGCTGCGGGCCTGGGACGCGGCGCCAGACCCGAAAATCTGTATCTCTTATGGCGCCTGCGGCAACAGCGGCGGCATTTTTCACGACCTTTATTGCGTCTGGGGCGGCACGGACAAGATTGTGCCGGTGGATGTTTATATTCCCGGCTGCCCGCCCACGCCCGCCGCCACTATTTATGGTTTTGCCATGGCGCTTGGCCTGCTCGATCAAAAAATTAAAGGTCAGCAGCACCCTGAGGCGGCTGAACCGGCGGCGTTGCTGCACCCTACGCTGCCGCAGCCGCTGCGGGTATTGCTGGATCGCGAAGCGCGACGCATGGCCGGCTATCGCTATGGTCGCCAGATTGCCGATCGCTTTATGCAGGCGCTGGCCGCGCCCGGCGTGCAGTCCGTAGAACAGCGCGTGGCGGACTGGCTGGATGAGCAGGGCGATCTCCGCCTGGCGGAGATCGTGGGGCATTTACAGCAAATTTATCAGCAGGTTCTGCGCGGGGAGGTTCGCCTGTGAGCACCGAGGTTAACCAACAGCGTTACGCCCGGCATCAGCCGTCGGCCCGCGTCCTGCACGACAAAGTGGTGTTTTACGCTTTGGGCAGCAAATTCGTCGATGAAAAATGCGCGCAGCAGCGTAGCTCGAAGAAAGCCCAAGAGGTGGTTTACTACAGCCTGGCGATTGGTCACCACGTTGGCGTTATCGACTGTCTGCAACCGCAGCTCACCTGCCCGCTTCAAGGCTATCTGCAATGGATTGCCTGCCTGGCGGAAAACAGCGAAGCCCAGCGGAAAATGGCAGGCGTGCGCCGCTTTGGCGAAATCACTATCGACAGCAGTCACACCCATCTGCTGGCCCTGGCGCTGCGCGACGCCCGTGAGCGGATGAGTGCAGAGCAGCAAGCGTGGAGCGATCGCCTGATCGCCCTGCTCCAGCAAATTGAAAACGACCCCGCCATGTACCTGATGGTCAGGAGATACGATGCTTAATTCCTCTTCCCGCTACGCGCTGTTATGCGTGGGCAACAGCATGATGGGCGACGACGGCGCCGGGCCACGCCTGGCCGAACTTTGCGCCGCCGCCCCTTTGCCCGGCTGGACGGTGGTGGATGGCGGAGCCGCGCCGGAAAACGATATTGGCTACCTGCGCGAGCAGCGGCCCGATCGCCTGGTGATTGTGGACGCCACCGACATGGGGCTGGCTCCCGGCGAAATGCGCCTTATCGACGAAAGCGATATCGCCGAAATGTTCGTGATGACCACCCACACGCTGCCGCTCAGCTTTTTAATTCAGCAGCTACGGGAAGCTATTCCGCAGATTACCTTTGTCGGCATTCAGCCCGATGTGGTGGCTTTTTACTATCCCCTTAGCCCAGCGGTCGAGCGGGCGGTTGACGAGCTTTATCAGCGGCTTCCTCTGCTGGAGACGGGCCTGGGCATCGCGCCTTTTCGCCCACGGCCGACATGACATAAGTGTCGGGAAAATGACGATACGGCCGACAGACCACAGTCACTCCCTACGAATCCTTATTAACCAATTGAAAATAAATAAGAAAAATAATCCCTCTGGCTGGAACGCTTTATGCATTACCTCCGCCATAAGGCCGGGATCCGTCGGCCGCTTATTTAATGGAATCAGGAGATTCAGATGAACCGGTTCATCATTGCCGATCCCCAAAAATGTATCGGCTGCCGTACCTGTGAAATCGCCTGCGTGATGGCTCACAGCTTGTCGCAGGATATCTCGCAGCTCAATACCACCACCTTCACGCCGCGTTTGCATGTGATCAAAAGCGTCAACCTCAGTACGCCGGTGCTGTGCCGCCAGTGTGAAGATGCCCCCTGCGCCAACGTCTGTCCGAACGGCGCAATCGTGCGCAGCGGCGACGCAATCCAGGTAATGCAGGAGCACTGCATTGGCTGCAAAACCTGCGTCGTCGCCTGCCCTTATGGCGCGATGGAGGTCGTGGTCAAACCCCTTTTTCGTCAGAACGCGGCGGCGATGACCGCCGTCGCAGATAAAGCCGAAGCGCATAAATGCGATCTGTGTCAGGGCCGTGCAGAAGGCCCAGCCTGTCAGGAAGTCTGTCCGACCAAGGCCTTGCTGACCGTTGACCGCGATCGGCTCAAGGAAATGAACGTAGAAAAACGCCGCCGTGCGGCGCTTGCCAGCACTTCCGGCCTGCTGTTTTAACCCCGGAAAGAGGAAAAATAAGATGAAAAAAGTCACCACCGTCTGTCCTTACTGTGGGGCCGGATGCAAGCTGAACCTGGTCGTGGAAAACAATAAAATTCTCCGTGCCGAAGCCGCCGATGGCGTAACCAATCAGGGTGAGCTGTGCCTGAAAGGCTACTATGGCTGGGATTTTCTCAACGACACTAAACTGCTGACGCCGCGCCTGACGCAGCCGATGATCCGCCGTCAGAAGGGCGGGAAATTCGAAGTAGTCAGCTGGGATGAAGCTATCCGCTATACCGCTAAGCGCCTGAAAGAAATCAAAGAGAAGCACGGCCCGCGCGCGATTATGCATACCGGCTCTTCTCGCGGTACCGGCAACGAAACCAACTATGTCATGCAGAAGTTTGCCCGCGCGGTGATCGGCACCAATAATGTCGACTGCTGCGCCCGCGTTTGTCATGGCCCGTCGGTGGCCGGTTTACAGGCCACGCTCGGCAATGGCGCGATGAGCAATTCCATCAACGATATTGAAAATTCCAAATGCCTGCTGGTGATCGGCTATAACTGTGCGGATTCCCACCCTATCGTGGCTCGCCGCGTAATAAAAGCCAAAGAAAAAGGCGCGCAGATCATTGTCTGCGATCCCCGCCGCATCGAAACCGCCCGTATCGCCGACCAGCATCTGCAAATCAAAAACGGCTGCAATATGGCGCTGGTTAACGCCTTTGCCTACGTGCTGATCGAAGAAGATCTCTACGATCGTGACTACGTGGCGAAATATACGGAAGGATTTGACGAGTACCGTCGCCAGCTGGCCGACTATTCGCCGGAGGCGGTTGCCGAACAGACCGGCGTGTCCGCTCAGCAAATCCGTCAGGCTATGCGTACCTTTGCTGCTGCGCCCTCCGCGACCATTATGTGGGGAATGGGCGTGACGCAGTTTGGTCAGGCTGTCGACGTGGTGAAAGGCCTCGCTGGCCTGGCGCTGCTGACCGGCAATCTGGGCCGGCCTGGCGTCGGCGTCGGCCCGGTACGCGGGCAAAACAACGTGCAGGGCGCCTGCGATATGGGCGTGCTGCCGAATGAGTTCCCTGGCTATCAGTCGGTGACCGATCCGCAGGTCCGGGCAAAATTTGCCGCTGCCTGGGGTATTGACGCCGAGCGGATGGACGCGGAAATCGGCCATCGCATTACCGAGATCCCGCATCTGGCGCTGGAAGGACACGTCAAAGCCTACTACATCATGGGTGAAGATCCGCTGCAGACCGAAGCCGATTTAAGCCTGGTGCGCAAGGGGTTTGAGGCGCTGGATTTTGTGGTGGTGCAGGATATCTTTATGACCAAAACCGCCGAGCAGGCTGACGTCATTTTACCCGCCACCTCCTGGGGCGAACACGGCGGCGTATTCTCCTGTGCCGATCGCGGCTTTCAGCGCTTTGAAAAAGCTATCGAACCCAAAGATAACGTTAAGCGTGACTGGGAAATTATCAGCCTGCTGGCAACGGAACTCGGCTATCCGATGCATTACAACGATAATCAAGAAATCTGGGATGAAATGCGCGAACTCTGTCCGCTGTTCTACGGCGCTACCTATGAAAAAATGGGCACGCTGGGACACGTGCAGTGGCCCTGCACCACGCTGGACAGCCCCGGTACGCCTTATCTCTATCAGGACAATCGTTTCACCACCCCGACCGGCAAAGGCCAGCTTTTTGCCGCGCCGTGGCGCGCGCCGGCCGAGGTGCCGGACGCAGATTATCCGCTGGTGCTCTGTACCGTGCGCGAGGTCGGCCACTACTCCTGCCGCTCGATGACCGGCAACTGTTCCGCGTTGCAAACGCTGGCGGATGAGCCGGGTTTTGTGCAGATCAATCCGCAGGATGCGCAGGCGCTGGGCATACGCGATGGGCAACTGGTTTGGGTCGCCTCGCGCCGCGGTAAAGTCATTTCACGCGCTAATCACAACGAGCGTATTAACGTTGGCGCAGTCTATATGACCTATCAATGGTGGATTGGCGCCTGCAACGAGCTGACTCAGGAGAACCTTGACCCCATTTCTAAAACGCCGGAAACCAAATACTGCGCGGTGAAGGTGGAGCGGATTGCCGATCAGTCGTGGGCGGAGAACTATGCGCGTCAAACCTACAGCGAGATGAAAGCGCGCCTGCGCAGCGCCGTGGACGATGCGATCCCGATTGCCGTAACCGCTTAAGTTCTGCGCCAGTGCGGAACGGGAAGCCAGGTGGATATGACATCCCGCATTCCTTCCGCAAGGGTTCAGGCTAATCCGATCCAGGACCGGGCAGCCCGGTCCTTCAGGAGCTGACTATGTCCGATTCAGGAGTGTCCGTGCGCGTCAGCGGCAAAGTGCAGGGCGTCGGCTTTCGGCCTTTTGTCTGGCAGTTAGCCAGGCGGTTACGGCTACGCGGTGAAGTCTGCAACGACAGCGCGGGCGTGGAAATACGCCTGCTTCAGTCTGCCGCCATTCCGCTCTTTATCGAACGGCTACGGCACGAGCCGCCGCCGCTGGCGCGTATCGACAGCCTCAGCGTCCAGCCTTATGCCTGGCCGTCTCCGCCGCAGGATTTTACCATTGCGGAAACCCGTCAGGGCCGGATGATGACCCAGGTTGCCCCCGATGCGGCAACCTGCCCCGATTGTCTGGAGGAGGTGCTGCACGCGGGCAACCGTCGTTCAGGCTATGCCTTTACTAACTGTACCCACTGCGGCCCGCGCTTTACGCTCATCCGCACCATGCCCTATGACCGGTCAGGCACCAGCATGGAGGCATTTCGCCTTTGTCCCGCCTGTCGCCGGGAGTATCAGGATCCGGCCGACCGCCGCTTTCATGCCCAGCCAGTCGCCTGCCCGCACTGTGGGCCGCAGCTCTTTGCCACCGGGCAGGATGGCACCACGCTGGCACGTGAAAGCGCCGCGATTGACTATGCCACAGCAGCGCTACTTGCGGGCAAAATTGTGGCGATCAAAGGGCTGGGCGGCTTTCATCTTGCCTGCGATGCTACCCAGCAGCAGGCCGTTATGCGTCTGCGCCAGCGCAAACGGCGACCGGCCAAACCGCTGGCGGTGATGCTGCCGGACATCAGCTGGCTGGCCCGCTGCGGCAGGCGCGATCGGGCGTTGCAGGCGCTGATGCTGTCTGCCGCCGCGCCCATTGTGCTCACGGAAAAAAACGCGACGTCGCCGCTGTGCGCAGCCGTTGCGCCGGGGCTGGATGAAACGGGGTTGATGCTGCCGTTTACGCCGCTGCACCATCTGCTGATGCAGGCCTGCCGGGTGCCGCTGGTGATGACTTCCGGCAACGGCGCCGACCGCGCGCCGGCGCTGACCAACGAAGAGGCGCTGAGCCAGCTTGCTGGCATTGCCGATATCTGGCTGCTGCACGACCGCGATATCATCCAGCGCGCCGATGACTCTCTGGTTCGTCTGGGGCCGCAGGGATTGGAAATACTGCGCCGCGCCCGAGGCTATGTGCCGGATGCCGTCACGCTTCCTCCCGGCCTGACGGCCCGCTCGCCGCTGCTGGCGATGGGCGGCGACCTGAAAAACACCTTCTGCCTGGTACAGGGCGATCGGGCTATGCTCAGCACGCATTTCGGATCGCTGGCAAACAGCGATATTGCGTGCCAGCGGCAGCAGGCCGTTATCCATTTTCAGCAGCTGTATAACTGCACGCCCGCAACGATCGTGCAGGATGCGCATCCTGCTTACGTCGGCAGCCAGCAGAGCGAACGGCCGGTGCTGGAGGTGCTTCATCATCATGCGCATATCGCCGCCTGCCTGGCGGAACATCGCTGGCCGCTGGCGCACGGCCCGGTCATCGGCCTGGCGCTGGACGGGCTGGGCTACGGCGAAAACGGCGCGCTCTGGGGCGGTGAATGCCTGCTGGCAGACTATCACCGCTGTCAGCATCTGGGAGGGTTGCCCGCCGTCGCGCTGCCGGGCGGCGACCGTGCCGCGCGGGAACCCTGGCGCAACCTGTTGGCGCACTGGCTGGCCTTTGTCCCGGACTGGCAGCAGCGGCCAGAGTCTAAGGCGCTGCTGGGCAAGCCCTGGCAGCCGCTTGCGCGCGCGGTGGCCGCTGGCGTTAACTCCCCTTTGGCTTCTTCCTGCGGCCGGTTGTTTGACGCGATAGCCGCCGTGCTCGGCTGCGCGCCTGCCGTGCTTAGTTGGGAAGGAGAAGCCGCCTGCCGCCTGGAGGTTCTGGCCAGGCAGGCAGCAGACATAGCGCATCCCGTTACGCTGCCGCTGCGCCATACGGCAACGGGCACGCGGCTGGACCTGGCGGTGTTCTGGCAGCAATGGCTGGACTGGCAGGCAGCCCCTGCGGCGCGCGCGTTTGCCTTCCATGACGCGCTGGCGCGGGGATTTGCCGCCCTCGCCCATTATCATGCCGGACAAACGGGTCTGGATACCGTCGCGGCTGGCGGCGGCGTCCTGCAATCGCGCCTGCTGCGCCAGCTTTTACAACGCTATTTATCGCCTCTTCATGTGCTGATGCCGCAGCATATTCCCGCTGGCGACGGCGGGCTGGCGCTGGGCCAGGCCGTTATTGCCTGCGCCCGCTTGCACAACGCGGCTCCTCATACTGTTACCAGGGATTGTTATGACTAACTCTGCTTTTTTTCGTACTCATCGCCGGGCTTTCTGGCTGTTAAGCGCCCTGCTGATGGCCAATCTGCTGGCCTGGGGCTGGGCGCTGGTGCTTTTCCGCCACCATGCCACGCTGATTGCGGCGGCCGTGCTTGCCTATGGTTACGGCCTGCGCCATGCGGTAGACGCTGACCACATCGCCGCCATTGATAACGTCACCCGTAAACTGATGCAGCAAAATCAGCGGCCTGTGGCGGTCGGCGCGTTTTTCTCTCTCGGCCATTCCAGTATCGTGGTGTTGGCGTGCGTGGCGATTGCCGCCGCCGCTCTGCTCTCCGGCAGCGAAATCAGCTGGTTGCATCACTATGGCAGCGTTATCGGCACGCTGGTTTCCGCGCTGTTTTTGTTGCTGATGGCGCTGCTGAATACGCTGATCCTGCGTGATGTTTATCACCGTTTTCAGCAGGCGAAACAGAGAAAAACTTTCAGCGATCGGCCTCCCCTGCCGGGCGGTGTAATGAGCAGGCTGTTTGGCCGCGCCTTTACCCTGGTTAATAAAAGCTGGCAGATGTATCTGGTGGGTTTTTTGTTCGGTCTGGGCTTTGATACGGCTACGGAGATCGGCCTGCTGGGCCTCTCTGCGGCAGGCGCTTCCAGCGGAATGTCGGTCTGGAGCATTCTGGTGTTCCCGGCGCTGTTCGCCAGCGGCATGGCGCTGGTGGATTCCCTGGACAATTTTATGATGGTGGGCGCCTATGGCTGGGCGTTTAAGCAGCCGGTACGCAAGCTCTACTACAACATGATGATTACGGCGACCAGCGTGCTGATTGCCTTGCTGATCGGCGGACTGGAAGCGCTGGGATTACTGGCGGATAAGCTCGATTTACACGGCGGGATATGGACTATCGTCAACAATCTGAACGGTAATATGGGCAGCGTTGGCTACCTCTGCGTGGCAATTTTCGTCGCTGCCTGGGGCTTCTCGGTGCTGAACTATCGCCGTAAAAATTATGATGCGCTAAATATTCCCCAGCCGTAAACGGGAGCGGCATTGCCGACAGCGGCCGAAAGGCTCGCGCGATCGGCAATGCTGTGAAAACAACGGCCTCCGCCTTACCGCTACACGCTGACCGTAAAGCCAGGCATCATGCCGGTATCTTCATGCTCCAGCAGATGACAGTGCGCCATACAGGCCCGGTCCCTGCCCGCAAGATTTTCTAAGCTGCCTGTACGGCAGTGAACAATCATGGCAAGTCTTGCTGAAACACCACAATTTTCTAAGCTGCCTGTACGGCAGTGAACGCAGCCATCTTCAATAATCCTTCTCAGCTTCGTTTCTAAGCTGCCTGTACGGCAGTGAACCCTTTTAACGGTGGGGCTTTTCTTATTCAAATTTTCTAAGCTGCCTGTACGGCAGTGAACGCCGATCACCAGCAGGCATTTGGAATTTTCAATATTTCTAAGCTGCCTGTACGGCAGTGAACAGAAGAAACAGACCTGTCCCTTGGCGAGGACTTTTCTAAGCTGCCTGTACGGCAGTGAACGAGGGTGATGCGGGCGCGGCTTACGCGATTTCTTTCTAAGCTGCCTGTACGGCAGTGAACCGCCCCACACCTCCTGCATCCTGCTTTTTACTTTTCTAAGCTGCCTGTACGGCAGTGAACTGGAAGTTGGCCTGGTGTTCGAGCGGGTAACATTTCTAAGCTGCCTGTACGGCAGTGAACGTACCTCCTCAAATCTGCAACGAGCGAAGTGTGTTTCTAAGCTGCCTGTACGGCAGTGAACTGCTGCATATTCGCGAAATGCCGGAGATCGACTTTCTAAGCTGCCTGTACGGCAGTGAACAAATATTGCATCAGCGATTTCTTTACCGTCTTTTTCTAAGCTGCCTGTACGGCAGTGAACTTCATCTCACTGGTCGTTATCCCGGCACGGCGTTTCTAAGCTGCCTGTACGGCAGTGAACAGATCCGGTTTAAATAACGCTGCGTTTTTTTTGTTTCTAAGCTGCCTGTACGGCAGTGAACACATTATTGGCCGATAGCCACATAGTAACTACTTTCTAAGCTGCCTGTACGGCAGTGAACTCTGCCACTTCAATAACGTCGCCAGGCATAAATTTCTAAGCTGCCTGTACGGCAGTGAACGCCGTCCGGCGCAAGGTCGCCGGGCAATGGCGTTTCTAAGCTGCCTGTACGGCAGTGAACCCTGCTCGTCTTTTCGGTTCAGCACGTAATACTTTCTAAGCTGCCTGTACGGCAGTGAACTACGTAGGTAATGCCGCGTTGGCGGGTGTGTCTTTCTAAGCTGCCTGTACGGCAGTGAACGATCAGTTTGAAGACGTTGCCCGATGGCTGCATTTCTAAGCTGCCTGTACGGCAGTGAACTTGCAGCGCGCGACGCCATCGCCAACTATAAATTTCTAAGCTGCCTGTACGGCAGTGAACGTTGACGGTCATACATCAGACGAACTGAACCTTTTCTAAGCTGCCTGTACGGCAGTGAACCTGCGAAATAGATTGCGCCGGAGTTTTTTCCATTTCTAAGCTGCCTGTACGGCAGTGAACATGGCAATCGACACATTCACCTGGTGTCCGCATTTCTAAGCTGCCTGTACGGCAGTGAACTTGCCGGAAGAGACGAGTTCAAAAAGGTGCTTTTTCTAAGCTGCCTGTACGGCAGTGAACGTGATCGGCCTGATTTGCGTCTGCCTGTGGGGTTTCTAAGCTGCCTGTACGGCAGTGAACTAAAAGGTCGCCACGATGAAAAAGTATTTATTTTTCTAAGCTGCCTGTACGGCAGTGAACTATATCTAACTAAGCAGCAGGAAACTCCAAATTTTCTAAGCTGCCTGTACGGCAGTGAACGCGCTCCGTTTCGCCGGTCGGGCCCTGTAGCTTTTCTAAGCTGCCTGTACGGCAGTGAACCCGTGCAGGGCTGTCTGCCACGGTCACGCTACTTTCTAAGCTGCCTGTACGGCAGTGAACTGGAAAAGTAATTTAAGGGTTGGATTATGTTTTTTCTAAGCTGCCTGTACGGCAGTGAACAGTTGCCTCTTTAGCTTAACCCAATATTTTTTCAGCGAAATTGACCTTAGCCCTGTAAAAACCCTTTTTTCAGCCACGTGATTCAGTGCATTAAAAATCAATCACTTAAGCAAGCCACCAAAAAAAGGGTGCCGTCCGTCAGCCGCTACGCGCTGACCGTAAAGCCAAGCATCATGCCGGTATCTTCATGCTCCAGCAGATGACAGTGCGCCATATAGGCCCGCTCTTTGTCCGCCAGATGGTCAAAGCGCACCAGCACTTCGCTGCGCCAGCCTTCCACCCGAACCGTGTCTTTCCAGCCGCTGCGGTGCGGCGCTGGCGGCTTGCCGTTTTCAGAGATAATACGAAACTGCGTGCCGTGAATATGGAATGGATGCAGCATCTCGTCGCCCTCGCCGGAAATCGTCCACTTTTCCGTCACGCCCTGCTTTACATCGAAAGCGGGTTTGGTCATATCGAAAGCGACCCCGTTGATCTTATTGCCGTTATGAAAATCGTACTGCTCAGGCTGCTGATGCGCCATCGAGTGGTCTGCGCCGCCGTCCATAGCGTGGCCCTGCATTCCCGGCATTGCCGCGTGATCTCCGCCCGTGTCCTGCATCGATTCGCCGTCGTGCGCATCGCCGCTCATACCGGCCATCGCCGCGTGGCCGTATCTTTGCATCAATGCCACCATGCCGCGACGATCCAGCTCGGGATCCATCGACAGCTGGAGCCAGCGAGTTTTCAGGCCGGCCTGGGCGGGCAGCGGCGGCACGTCCACCAGCTTGTCCGGCAGCGATCCACTGGCCATCACCCGGAGCGGCTGAATGCTCAGCAGCGGCAGCGGCTGGTTGAACGGCGCCAGCGACATGCCCATCTGCCGCACCGGCAGCGTCTGCAAATCAAACGGCTTGCCGTCCAGCGTGTCGACCAGCACCTCAAAGCGCTCGCCCGGCATCATCGACAGCTCGGTCACTTTTACCGGCTCGCTCAGCAGCCCGCCGTCGCCGCCAATCACATAAAGCGGGCGCCGATCGCTGGCGGCAATATTCAGCGAACGGGCGTTACAGCCGTTGAGCAGCCGCAGCCGCAGCCAGCCGCGCGGCACGGCGTGTTGCGGATAAATCGCGCCGTTGGTCAGCATCGTATTGCCAAACCAGCCTACGGCAGCGCTCATCACGTCCAGCTCGTAGTCAATTTTGCTGCCGTCCGCCGACAGTTTTTTATCCTGGAGGATCACCGGAATATCGTCGATGCCCCAGATTTTCGGCAGCAGCAGTTTCTCCGTTGCGTCGTCTTTCAGGATAACCAGACCGGCCAGGCCCTGGGCGACCTGATAGCCGGAACGGCCATGCTGATGAGGATGGAACCAGCAGGTCGCGCCGGGCTGATCGGGGGTAAAGCTGACGGTGCGCGTGGCGCCGGGGGCAATCTGCGCCTGCGGGCCGCCGTCTACGCCGCCCGGCAGCTCCAGCCCGTGCCAGTGAACCGTGGTGGCTTCCGGCAGCTGATTGCGCAGGTTGATGGTGACCGGCTTGCCGCGCTCCAGCTGGATCGCCGGGCCGAGCAGGCTGCCGTTATAGCCCCAGGTCGGCACCGCTTTATCCAGCCAGCGGGTGCTGCCCTGCTGCGCCGTTACGGTCATCTCGCCACGCGCATCCGGCGTTAATAAGGCCGGAATGGGCAGCGCGGGACGTGGCTGCGCGGCCATCAGCGATCGGCTCCACAGGGGTAGTGCGCTGGCCGCGCCCAGCGCGGTGCTCAGCTTTATAAAATCACGACGTTGCATCAGTCTTCCTCGACCCGGCTCTTATTTATTGCCTGCAGCATAAACCCTTCCCCCAAGGGAAGGTCAAGTTTCGCCGCGCCCTGCTGGAAAATTGCGTTTTACGGACATTTCTCTGCTGAAATTGACTGTCGACCGACGGTAACTGTGCTAACGTCAGAGTATTGACACCCTTTGAGTACAGTTATGAAGAAAAGCATCAAGGCTCTGTTGTTACTGGGCCTGTTTGGCTTCTCATCGACAAGTTTTGCGCTGAGCGAGTCGGAAGCGGAAGATCTGGCGGATCTGACCGCTGTTTTTGTTTACCTGAAAAATGACTGCGGCTATCAGGATCTTCCGGATGGACAGATCCGTCGCGCGCTGATCTTTTTCGCCCGGCAGAACCGCTGGGATCTGAGCAACTACAGCAGCTTTAATATGAAATCGCTGGGCGCGGACAGCTATCGCGATTTAAGCGGCATCGCCGTGCCCAACGACACCAAATGCAAATCACTGGCCCGCAATTCGCTCAGCCTGCTTGCCTACGTGAAGTAACCCCCGCCGTTTTCCGCCGCCAGTTTGACCGTGCAAGCACGGTCAGAGTTGGCTATCATATCGCGCCCATTTTTCGTGGCTGCTACAACCAGGAGAGCCGTACCATGGCCGAAAAAGAGATGTGGTATGAAACGCTTCATACCGGTTTTGGGCAGTATTTTGCTGTCGATAAAATTTTATACCGCGAACAAACCGGACATCAGGATCTGGTTATCTTTGAAAACGCCGAGCTGGGTCGGGTGATGGCGCTGGACGGCGTGGTGCAAACCACCGAGCGCGATGAATTTATCTATCACGAGATGATGACCCACGTCCCGCTGCTGGCGCACGGCGCGGCGAAGCGCGTGCTGATTATCGGCGGCGGCGACGGCGCGATGCTGCGTGAAGTCAGCCGTCATCAAAACATTGAACAGATTACGATGGTGGAAATCGACGCGGGCGTGGTGACGTTCTGCAAAGCGTATCTGCCTAATCATAATGCGGGCGCTTATGAAGATCCGCGCTTCAGGCTGGTAATCGATGACGGCGTCAATTTCGTGCGCCAGTGCAATGAAAAATTCGACGTCATTATTTCTGACTGCACCGATCCGATTGGACCGGGCGAAAGTCTGTTTACCTCGGAATTTTATGAAGGATGCCGGCGCTGCCTCAATGAAAACGGCATTTTTGTGGCGCAGAATGGCGTCTGCTTCCTGCAGCAGGACGAAGCGGTCAACAGCCATCGCAAGCTGAGCCACTATTTCCGCGACGTCAGCTTTTACCAGGCGGCCGTACCGACCTATTACGGCGGCATCATGACCTTTGCCTGGGCAAGCGACAACCCGGCGCTGCGCCAGCTGGATACGGCCACGCTTGCGGCGCGTTATCAGCAGGCCGGCCTGACCTGTCGCTATTACAATCCGGCGATCCACACCGGCAGCTTTGCCCTGCCGCAATATCTGTTGAATGCGCTGGCTGACTAGCCGGGCATTTTAAGGGGGTGAACGAAATTGCAAAAGCTTAAACTACATGGCTTCAACAACCTGACGAAAAGCCTGAGTTTTTGTATCTACGATATCTGTTACGCGAATACCGATGCGGAGCGTGACGGCTACATTGCGTACATTGATGAGCAGTACAATGCCAACCGTCTGACGGAGATCCTTAGCGAAACCTGCTCGATTATCGGCGCTAACGTGCTGAATATTGCGCGCCAGGACTATGAGCCACAGGGCGCCAGCGTCACCATTCTGGTGAGCGAAGAGCCGATCGATCCGAAAGATATCGATAAGTCGGAGCATCCTGGCCCGCTGCCGGGTTCGGTGGTCGCGCATCTGGATAAAAGCCATATCTGCGTGCATACCTATCCGGAGAGCCACCCGGAAGGCGGACTCTGCACCTTCCGCGCGGATATTGAGGTGTCGACCTGCGGCGTGATTTCGCCACTGAAAGCGCTGAACTATCTGATCCACCAGCTGGAATCGGATATCGTCACCATCGACTATCGCGTGCGCGGCTTTACCCGCGACGTGAACGGCGTGAAGCACTTTATCGATCACGAGATCAACTCGATTCAGAATTTTATGTCGGAAGATATGAAGTCGATGTACGACATGATGGACGTCAACGTCTATCAGGAGAACATCTTCCATACCAAGATGCTGCTGAAAGAGTTTGATTTAAAGCATTATCTTTTCAATACCCGCCCGGAAGATCTGACACCGCAGGAGCACAAGCGCATTACCGACCTGCTGTGGAAAGAGATGCGGGAAATTTACTACGGCCGCAATATTCCTTCTGTAGGCTTTAAAACGCTGTAAGAAGCTGGTCTCTACTATGGGCGGCCTGTAGGCGGCCCGTTTTGCTCAGGGTTTCGCCAGCGTCAGCGTAAACGGCTGCCCGCTCAGCGCCTTCACTTCCTGCTCGCCCAGCAGCTCGTCGGTAATGATATCGGTCAGGCTTTGCAGCGGCGTGGCGCAGAACAGCGACCAGGAACCATATTTGCTGCTGTCCGCTAACAGCACCCTGCGTCGCGCGTTGATCAGCAAATCCTCTTTCAGCCCCGCTTTTTCTTCGGTCGGCGTGGTAATGCCCTTCTCCAGGCTCCACGAGTTACAGCTGACAAACGCGACGTCCGGGTAGATATTCCGCAGCAGCCTGCGCCCGTGCTCGCCAATGCAGGACTGGCTGGAGTCGTCGATGCGCCCGCCGATAATCGTCACCTCAATCTGCCTGAACTCCGACAGAAACAGCGCGATATGCAGGTCGGCGGTGATCACCCGCAGCGGCAGATGCGTCAGCTGACGCGCCAGTTCCAGCATGGTGGTGCCGGCATCCAGCACCACCGCGTCGTTGGCTTTCACCAGGCTGGCCGCCGCCAGGGCGATAGCCTGTTTTTCCGTGAGATGACGCTGCATCTTTTCCAGCGTGGTGGGCTGAGCGGGAATAAAGCGGTTAAGGGTAACGCCGCCGTGCGTCCGGCTGATTACCCCTTCCCGATCCAGTTTGATCAGATCCCGTCGGATCGTAGCCGGCGACGCGGAAATCGCCGCCACCAGCTGATCGACAGTCACCAGATTATGGCTTTTCAGATAGTCCATGATCTGGTCCAGGCGACTTTGTCCCTTCATAGGTCCTTATGCAAGCTGCATCGCTAGCTGAATGGAAATCGCCATGCTCTCAGACTTCGCTTTACCTGTCCAGGCAATATCAAACGCCGTGCCGTGGTCGGCCGAGGTGCGGATAAACGGCAGGCCAGCGGTAATATTCACGCCGTCGTAAAAGCCCAGCAGCTTAAGCGGAATATGCCCCTGATCGTGGTACATCGCCACCACGATGTCGTACTGGCCTTCATAGCACTGCAAAAACACCGTATCCGGCGGGCACGGGCCGAAGGCGTTGACGCCCTGCGCTTTCATGGCTTCTATGGCCGGGCCGACGATGGCGATCTCTTCGTCGCCGAACAGCCCGTTTTCGCCCGCGTGCGGATTAACGCCCGCCACCGCGATGCGCGGCTTATCATAGCCGACGCGCCTGAGGAAGGTTTCCGCCATGCCGATCACCGTCTCCACCCGCTCGCGGTTGAGCGTATCCAGGAACTTACGCAGCGCGATATGCGTGGTGACGTGGATCACCTTCAGGCGATCGGTATAAAGCACCATTGCGTAGTTTTTGCTGTCGGTCAGCTTCGCCAGCAGCTCGGTATGGCCGGGATAGAGATGGCCCGCCGAATGCAGCGCTTCTTTATTCAGCGGCGCGGTGGCGATAGCCTGCACTTCGCCCGCCAGCGCCAGCTCGGTTGCGCGCTTCACGCAGCGGTAGGCCAAATCGCCTGCGGCTACCTGCACCACGCCGGGCTTTAACGCATCAGGATCGGCCAGCGGCTCGTCGATAACGTTAATAATGCCCGGCGCAAAGCGCGCTTCGGCCACGCTGTTAACTATCCGCAGCTCCGCCTGCGGCGTAATGCCCATCGTCATAATCCGCCGCAGCGTGCTGGCGCAGCCCACTACCACCGCAGGCGCGCCGGAAAGCTCGCCCTCCGCCAGGGATTTGATGATTATTTCCGGGCCAATACCCGCCGGATCGCCCATGGTAACCGCAATAATTTTACTCACTCGCCTTCTCCTCAATAAAACGAAAAACTTCTACCAGGGTGTTTTCATCACCAAAACCGCCAGCCTTGGTAAGCACCAGCAGGTTGTCGTTACCTTGCAGCAGATGGCCGTAAGGCACGCAGCCCGCCACCTGCCCTGAAATCTGAAAGCCCTGCGCGCCCAGCCCGCGCGCCACCGCTATCGCCACGTCGCCGCCGGAGAGATAAAGCGCTGAAGGCGTAACGTCGCGCAGCACGTCGGCGGTCAGTTCCGCCAGATAAGCGCAAATCTGTTCGCCAAGCTGCTGGCGGCTGAGATCGAGCCGTTCGCACAGCGAGGCGATAGCCTGACGCTGCTCCGCCTGCTGGCAGGTGCGGATCACGCAGTGTCGGCCCTGCTGTAGCGCCTCCGTCACCGCCTGTCGCCAGCGCTGTCCCGGCGCGCCGCCGCTAAAAAGCTGACTGATATCCACATCGATCAGCCGGATTGCCTTTTGCTGCATCAGCTGCGTTATCTGCCGCTGCGCGACTTCACTCATCGATCCTATAACCGCCAGCCCGGCCTTTACCGGAGCGCGCGAGCCTGCCGTCCCGCCCGGCGCCAGCCTCGTCAGCCGCCTGCCCAGCGCGTCGCTCAGCCCGGCGGCACCCACCAGCAAAGGGCGCTCGTCCAGCTCGTCCGCCGCCTGCATGATGCGTTGCAGATCGGCGTCCGTTTGCGCATCCAGCACGATCAGCCGCTTGCCGTCAGCAATAGCCGCTTCGATCCGCTCTCGCAGATCCGCCTGCGCCGACAGCGGGATCAGGCCAACCGGCAGCGTGGTTTGCTCGCCAAGGCGCGCCGCTATGCTGGCACTGCTTACCGGCGTTTTAGGATCGCTGGCATATTCCGTTTCCGTCAGCAGGCGGCCATCGATATAGCAGCAGCCTTCTACGGTGGTACGGCCCAGCGCGGGCACCGCTGGCGCTATCAGCGCCACGCGTTTATCGCCTGCCAGCAAAGCCGCTTCGATTTCCGCGCCGGGATTGCCGCGCAGCGTCGAGTCGATTTTTTTAAACAGCCAGCCGTCGCGGGCCACATCCCTTCTGCCCGCTATTGCCGCAGCGGTACGCCGGGCGGCCTGTTCCGCGCTGGTCGCCCGGCTGTCGGTATTGACGACCCAGGCATCGGCCTGTTCCACGGTGGGTGTGGCCGCATCAAACAGCACATGAACCCGCGCGCCGACGTTGGCAAGCCCGACCCCGGCATCGTTCGCGCCGGTAAAGTCATCCGCAATCACCAGCACAGGCATCTTCCATTTTGTGCGCATCTTCATCACTCCCTAAGTTCGACAAGCCGGTTTTCATTGGGAGTGATTATATTCAATCACAATTGATTATATGTGAGCACGGTCAAATTAATCAAAATCAATTTGCCCTATAAATTCCTCCTGCCTGCCGCGAATGAGCAGGTTAATGACCAAATGTAATCAATTCACCCTCAGCCAGGACAGGACTTATGACCATTAACAGCACCGTGATTGCTGGTTACCAGGCGCTTAGCGACATCGGCTATCTGTTGCAAAACCATCGGCACGTGCTGCTGGTGACGGATAAAAACATTGTCGGCATTCCGGCGGTGCAAACGCTGATCCAACAGATTGGCAGCAGAGCGACACTGAGCATTGTGGACAGCGTGCCGCCGGAGCCGAGCCAGCATGACGTGGCGGCGATAGTGGCGTCGCTGCCGGGGAAAAAGGTGGATATGGTGGCTGGCGTCGGCGGCGGCAGCGTGCTGGACGTCGCCAAACTGCTTTCCGTGCTCTGCGTTGAGGACGCGCCTTCGCTGGAAGCGCTGCTGGCCGGTGAAAAACCGCTGCGCCGCACGGCCTCGCTGCTGATCCCAACGACCGCAGGCACGGGTTCCGAAGCCACGCCAAACGCGATCCTCGCTATCCCGGAGAAAGAAACCAAGGTCGGCATTATCTCGCCGGTGATGCTGCCGGATTACGTGGTGCTGGCGCCCGAACTGACCACCAGTATGCCCGCGCATATCGCCTCTTCCACCGGCATCGATGCGCTTTGCCATCTGATTGAGTGCTTCACCGCCACCGTCGCCAATCCGGTCAGCGACAACTACGCGCTGATCGGCATGAAAAAGCTGTTCGCCAGCCTGGAAAAGACGATTGCGGAGCCGGATAACCTGGCGGCGCGTCTGGATATGCTCTGGGCATCGTATTACGGCGGCGCGGCCATCGCCCATGCCGGTACGCACCTGGTGCACGCCATGTCCTATCCGCTGGGAGGCAAATATCACCTGCCGCACGGCGTGGCGAACGCCATTTTGCTGGCACCGTGTATGCGTTTTGTCCGTCCTGCGGCGGTCAGTAAGTTCGCCCAGGCTTACGACCTGCTGCCTGACGCCGACGCCTCGCTGAGCGAAGAAGCGAAGTCCGTGGCGCTGGTTGACTATTTCGCCGCGCTGGTGAAGCGCCTGAAGCTGCCTGCCAGCCTGGACGAGCTGGGCATCAACGCTGAGCATCTGCCTTATCTGGTCGAGGCCGCGCTGGACGTGCAGCGCCTGATGAAAAACGTGCCGTGTGCGGTCAGCGCCGACGACGTCCGCGAGGTCTATCTGACCCTGTTTCCGACCCTGAATCACTAACCGAATAATGAGGCCATGATGAACACAATCACCGGCGTACTGACCGCCATCGTCACCCCTTTTACCGCTGACGGCGACTACTGCGAGCACGCGATGCGCCAGCAGATCCAGCGCCAGCTTGCCGCTGGCAACGGTATTTTTTGCGGCGGCACCAACGGCGAGTTTTTTGTGCTTAACGAGCAGGAAAAGCTGGCGGTCACCGCCACCTGCGTGGAGGAAGTCGCGGGCAAAGCGCCGCTGGTGGCGCACGTGGGCGAAATCTCCACCCGCGAAACCATTCGCCTGGGCAAGCAGGTCGCCAGACTGGGCGTGGATGCCGTTTCGGTTATCACGCCTTACTTCGTGCCGCTAAAACAGGAGGAGCTGATCGCCCATTACGAGGCGGTCGCCGACGCGCTGGAGGTGCCGGTCTTTCTGTATAACATTCCGGCCCGCACCGGCAACACGCTCCAGCCGCAGACGGTGCGCAAACTGGCCGCGCATCCCAATATCGTTGGCATCAAAGACAGCGCGGGCAGTTATGAGAGCCTGAGCGGCTTTTTGCAGGCGGCGCAGGGCACGGAAAATTTCAGCGTGCTGAACGGCCCGGACTCGCTGATCCATCAGGGCTTTGTTGACGGCTGCGCCGCCTGCATCTCCGGGCTGGCCAACGTCGCGCCGAAAGAGATCAACGCCATCTGGGCGCGTTTTAACGACGGCGATATCGAGGGGTCGCGCCGCGCGCAGGAAAACGTGACCGGTCTGCGCACCGACCTTTACAGCGTCGCCTTCTCGCCAGCGGCGGTGAAAAAAGCCGTGGCGCTGATGGGCTATGACGTAGGCGAAAGCCGCTATGCCGTGCGCTTCAGCGCCGAAGAAGAGCAGCGTATTCGCCAGATTGTTAATCAGTACACCCGGTAACCCGACCGTGGCGACGCGGCAAAAATGACCGCGCCCCGCTTCGTCGACCCTTTATTTTGCGGCGCGCCCGCTCTTCGACCAGGACAAGCAAAATGAAAGTGATCTGTACCTCGCCCTCGTTTGCCAAATATGACGCGCAGCCCATCGCCACGCTGAAGGCGCAGGGCTTTGAGCTGATAACGCTGCCCGCCGACGCGTCGCTGGACGCGCTGATGCCGCATCTGGCCAAGACGGTGGCGATGATCGTGGCCTTTACCGAGGTCGACGACGCGCTGCTGGCGCTGGCGCCGCAGCTGAAAATTGTCTGCAAGCACGGCGTCGGCGTGGACAACATCGATCTCGATGCGGCTAAGGCGCGCGGCGTGACCGTTACCAACGTGCCGGACGCCAACAAGCATGCCGTGGCGGACTTCGCCTTTGCGCTGATCCTCAACGCTGCCCGTCAGGTGACGCAGGCGGTGACGGAAACGCGCGCCGGGAACTGGCCGCGTATTTTCGCCACCGACGTCTATGGCAAAACGCTGGGCATTGTCGGCCTGGGCAATATCGGCAAGCAGGTCGCGCTGCGCGCCAGCGGCTTTAATATGCGCGTGCTGGCTTTTGACTACTATCCCGACGAGAAATTTGCCGCCGAACATAATATCCGGTTCGTCTCTCTGGATGAGCTGACCGAACAAAGCGACTTTATTACGCTGCACACGCCGCTGACCGCAGAGACGCACAGCCTGTTTGATGCCACGCGCATCCGCAGCATGAAGCAGTCCGCTTTTTTAATTAACGTCTCACGCGGCGGCGTGGTGAACGAAAACGATCTGTACCACGCGCTGGCCGACAACCTGATTGCTGGTGCCGCCGCAGACGTATTCGACCACGAGCCGCTGGAGCGCCATCCGCTGTTTTCACTGCCTAATTTTATGCCCACCTCGCATATTGCTGGCTATACCGACGGCGCTATCAGCGCCATCGGCGAGCGCTGCGTTCAGCAAATTATTCAGTGCGTTAAACAACAGCAGCGGCCGGTAAATGCCCTGTAGTCAAACGCGGGACGCCGTTTCCGTCCCGACTTAAAAAGCCGACCGTCGAGTCGGCCACTAACCTCTGACCGAGCCAGGACGATGAAAACTGCAAACCCAACCCGTATCCGCTGGTGGATCGCTGGCCTGATGTGGCTGGCTATCGCCATTAACTATATCGACCGCACCGTGCTGTCGGCCGCCGCGCCGCACCTGATCGACGAGCTGAAGCTCAGCCCCGAACTGATGGGCTTTATTATGGCGGCGTTCTTCTGGTCCTATTCGCTGTTGCAGATCCCGGCGGGCTGGTTTGCCGACCGCTTCGGACAGAAAAAAGGGCTGGGGCTGGCCGTTGCCTGGTGGTCCATCGCTACCTCCATGATGGGGCTGGCGACCGGCTTTAAATCGCTACTGGCGCTGCGCCTGGCGTTAGGCGTCGGCGAAGCGGCCGCCTATCCCAGCAATGCGGGCATTACGGCGCGCTGGTTCCCGGATAAAGAGCGCGCCACCGTCTCTGGTCTGTTCGACAGCGCCTCTAAATTCGGCGGCGCCGTGGCGATGCCGCTGATCGTCTGGATGATCTATCTGTTCGACTGGCGCCTGACCTTTCTGATTATCGGCGCGGTCGGGCTGCTGTGGGTGATCGCCTGGTATTTTATCTATGCGGAGAACCCGGAAGAGCACAAAGCTATCAGCGCTCAGGAAATCAGCCTGATCCGCGACGGCCAGGCCCGTAAGCACGGCGATAAAAACGTTCGCCCGATGAAGTGGTACAAGCTGCTGCGCTACCGCAACATCTGGGCCATGTGCATCGGTTTTTTCACCATCAACTACACCTCCTATTTCTTTATCACCTGGCTGCCCACTTATCTGGTGAAAGAGAAAGGCATGGATTTTATCAAGATGGGGATGATCGCCGCCCTGCCGCTGCTGTGCGGCATGATTATCGAAGTGGCAGCAGGCTGGGCTTCCGATCGGCTGGTGCATAAGAAGGTGCTGTCTCTGACCGCCACCCGCAAGCTTTTCCTGACTGTCGGCCTGCTGATGGCGCTCTGCATCGGCTTTGCGCCCTTTACCGATTCCGTGTTTATGACCGTGTTTCTGCTCTGCGTGGCGAAGTCCGGCACCACGGTAGCCGCCTCGCAGGTTTGGGCGCTGCCCGGCGACGTCGCGCCGAAAAACAGCGTCTCTATCGTGGCCGGCTTGCAGAACACCGTTTCCAATATGGGCGGCGCTATCGGGCCAATTGTGACCGGCGCTATCGTCGCCGCGACCGGATCTTTTACCTGGGCGCTGGTGTTCTCCGCCGCGCTGGTGATGATTGGCATCATTAACTACCTGTTTTTGATGGGTAAAGTTGAACCAATTAACGAAGAAGAGCACGCCTCGTCGCCCCAGGCGGTAGCGAGTCGGACATAATTTTCAGCCCGTGCGGCAGTATGCAGGCCGTACGGGGATCTACCTCCAGCGCTTTCGGCGCTTAACCCTACAAAGGCGTGAAAAGAGCCGCAAAGCCGCCGCGTCTGCTCATAGTGAGGCATCACAATGAAAGCGTTTTCTACTGAAGGCACGTTGATTATTATCTGTATGGTGGTCGCCTATATTTTATTTACCACCTGGCTGACTTACCGCTTAAGAAGTAAAAGCTCCGGCGACTTTATGGAAGGGTCGCGCGCCATGCCCGCTTTTATCGTGGGTATTATGCTGATGTCGGAATATATCGGCGCCAAATCCACCATCGGCACGGCGCAGGCCGCCTTTGAGGATGGTTTTGCCGCTTCCTGGTCGGTCATCGGCGCGGCAATTGGCTTTCCTATTTTCGGGCTGCTGCTGGTCAAGCGTATCTATAATACCGGCAAGATTACTATTTCCGGCGCGATAGCGGAAAAGTACGGCAGCACCACCAAGAATATTATCTCTATTATTATGATTTATGCGCTGCTGCTGGTGAACGTAGGGAATTACGTCAGCGGCGCGGCGGCTATTTCCACCGTATTAAAAGTTAATCTGCCCGTTGCGGCCTTTATTACCGCTATCGTCAGCACCTTCTATTTCGCCTTTGGCGGCATGAAAGGCATGGCGTGGGTCACCATGCTGCACAGCGCGCTGAAATATGTCGGCATCCTGATTATTCTTGGCGTGGCGCTGAAAATGACCGGCGGCATCACGCCGATGGTCGAGAAAATGCCGTCTTTTTACTGGACGTGGGACGGCCACGTCGGCGCCAGCACCATCGTTGCCTGGCTGATTGGCACCATCGGTTCGATCTTCTGCACCCAGTTTGTGATTCAGGCGATCTCTTCCACTAAAAGCCCGGCGGCGGCCAGACGCGCCACCTGGGTCGCCTTTTTCTTCTGCCTGCCTATCGGTATCGCTATCGCCATGATCGGCGTGGCGGCGAAATATCTGCACCCCGAGATCAACAGCCTCTATGCGCTGCCGGTGTTTTTGCAGGATATGAGCCCGTGGCTGGCCGGCATCGTCACCACCTCGCTGGTCGCGTCGATTTTCGTCAGCGTCGGCACCGTGGCGCTGGCTATCGCGTCGCTGATTGTAAAAGATTTCTATGTGCCGTACCGCAACCCCACGCCGGAGCGCGAATTCAAAATGACCCGCTGGCTGTCGCTGGCAATCGGCTTTGCGCCGCTGGTCTTTGTGCTGTTCGTGCCGGAAGTGCTTAAGCTTTCGTTCTTTACCCGCGCCATTCGCCTGTCGATTTCCGTGGTGGCGATCATCGCCTTCTATCTGCCGATGTTTAAAAGCGCGCGCGGCGCAAACTGGGGGCTGATTGGCGCCTGCGTAATGACCTCCGTCTGGTTTGTGCTGGGCGATCCTTTCGGCATCAACAACATGTATATCGCGCTGATTACGCCAGCGGTGATTATGGCTATCGACTATATGATCCCGAGCCGTCAGAGCGTGAAGAAAACCGACAACCGTATGCAAAAAAGTGGAGCCTGAGATGAGTGAAACCCTGACCGTAGAACGCAGCGGCCTTGTGCAGCGCGCGGATAACGCCTCGCGACTGCGCAGCGCCATGCTGCCCTCGCCCTGCCCGCAAAATCACGCGGCTAATCTGCTGCCTTTGCCGGATGGCGATCTGCTTTGCGTCTGGTTTGGCGGCACTCAGGAAGGCATTGCCGATATCTCCATCTGGTGCTCGCGGCTGGCGAAAAACAGCGAGCGCTGGAGCGAACCGCAGAAACTTTCCGACGACAGCAGCCGTTCCGAGCAAAATCCGGTGCTGTTTTTAGCGCCCGACAACGTGCTGTGGCTGCTGTGGACGGCGCAGAAATCCGGCAATCAGGACACCGCCATCGTGCGTTTTCGTCAGTCGCAGGATTTCGGCAAAAGCTGGGGGCCGATCGCCACGCTGCTGGACAAGCCCGGCACCTTTATTCGTCAGCCGATTGTGGTGTTAGCCAACGGCAACTGGCTGCTGCCGGTGTTCTACTGCACCACGCGGCCCGGCGAAAAATGGGTCGGCAACGAGGATACCAGCGCGGTGAAAATCTCCGCTGACTGCGGTAAAACCTGGCGCGACGTGGCCGTCCCGGAAAGCACCGGCTGCGTGCATATGAATATTACCCTGCTGAAAGATGGCTCGCTGCTGGCGCTGTTTCGCAGCCGCTGGGCGGATAATATTTACGCCAGCCGTTCCGTTGATAACGGCGAAAGCTGGTCGGCGCCGCAACCGACGGAACTGCCGAATAATAACTCGTCAATCCAGGTCACGACGCTGACCAACGGCGATCTGGCGCTGGTATTTAACGCCATGAGCGCCGAGGGCGCCAGCGAGCGGCGTCTTTCCCTCTACGATGAAATTGAGGATGAGGAAGGCGATACTGCCGTTACGCCCGCGACGCACGCCGGAAAAACGGCGTTCTGGGGGGCGCCGCGCGCGCCGATGACGCTGGCGATTTCAGCCGACGGCGGCCGCAGCTGGCCGTGGCAACGCAACCTGGATGAAGGCGACGGTTACTGCATGACCAATAACTCGCAGCAGAAGCTGAACCGCGAGTTCTCCTATCCCAGCATCAAACAGGGCATCAATGGCGAACTGCATATTGCCTACACCTATTTCCGCCAGGCGATTAAATACGTCTGCGTGGACGAGGCCTGGGCTAAGGAGGCCCCATGATTACCGGTAATCTGTCGACGCTGAAAATGGCAACGCTGCCGCCCGTGCTTACCGCGCTGCTTGCCAGGCCGGAACATCATCTGGCGGCGCTACAGGCGCGGGATGACGGCCGCATCCAGCCGGAAGGGGAAAGCTGGTTCTGCACGCTGAGTCCGACGCGCACCGCACCGGCGGCAACGCGGCATACCGAATTTCACCGGCAGTATCTGGATATTCAGATCCTGCTGGCGGGCGAAGAGATCGTCCATTTTTCCTGTGCCGATGCCCGTCACCAGCAGGCGGAAGAGCGCAAGCCAGATCTGTTTATCGTTGATCGCCCCTGGCTGCCGCATTCGGTGCGTTTGCAGCCCGGCGATTTCGTGATTTTCTATCCTGGCGAAGCGCATCAGGCGCTTTGCGCGGTCGGCGAACCGGCAGCGGTACGCAAGGCGGTATTTAAGATCCCGCTGGCGATGCTGGAGGCGCGCGCATGAGCCGTCACGCGTTGATCACGGGCGTCAGCTCCGGCATTGGCGCCGCCACCGCCGATAAGCTGTTGGAACAAGGCTGGCGCGTAACCGGGCTGAGCCGCACGCTGGTTAAGCGCGACAGCGACGCTTTCGTCTCGCTTTCGGTGGATCTGTTTGACACCGCCGCGCTGAAGCGGGCGCTGGTTAGCTTGCCGCCGGTCGATGCGGTTATTCACGCCGCTGGCATGATGAAGGCCGCGCCGCTGGGCGATCTGGATGAGGAGACAAGCAAAAAGCTCTGGCAACTGCATATTCGGGTAGCAGAGGTGTTGGCGAATCAGCTGGCGCCGCAGCTACCCACGGGCGGGCGCATTGTACTGATCGGCAGCCGCACCTCAACCGGCGCGGCGGGACGCAGCCAGTATGTCAGTACCAAATCGGCGATGAAAGGCATGGTAAGAAGCTGGGCGGCGGAGCTGGCATCGCGCGGCATTACCGCCAATATTGTCGCGCCGGGCGCAACGGCGACGCCGATGTTAAGCCAGCCCGGACGGGAAAGTTCGCCGCCGAAAATGCCGCCGATCGGGCGTTATATCCAGCCGGAAGAGGTCGCCGCGCTGGTCGGCTATCTGCTCTCCCCCGCCGCCGATGCTATCACCGGCCAGGAGCTGGTGATCTGCGGCGGCGGATCGCTGTAGCCGAGGTTTTAAGGGCAAGCAGCTGCCGCCAACGGCAGCTCCTTTGATCTCAGGAAATATGGCAACGGTCAGAAATGCTATAGTGCCTGCCTGTTTTTTATTCAGCATGGAAAGGAAAAAACATGGCGATCCTGAATATTCTGGATTTCGGTGCGGTACCTGATGGAACAACCTTATCAACCGGCGCGATACAAAGCGCCATCAACCAGGCGGCGGCGGGCGACCGCGTCCTTATCCCTGCCGGACGCTATCTTACCGGCTCGCTGTTTTTAAAAAGCGAGATGACGCTGGAACTGGCCGAAGGCGCGGTTTTGCTCGGCAGCCAGCGCCTGGAGGATTACCCTAAAATCGCCACCCGCGTTGCCGGTATTGATATGCTCTGGCCGGCGGGGATCGTTAATATCAACCGGTGTCAGGCGGTGAAAATCACGGGCGCGGGCACGATTGACGGCCAGGGCGCGGTCTGGTGGCATAAATTCTGGGGCGGGGATGAAAACGGCGGCATGCTGGCAGAATACAGTCGGCAGGGCTTGCGCTGGGTAGTGGATTACGAATGCGAGCGCCCGCGCAACGTGGTGGTTTACCAGAGCGAAGCGGTAGAGCTGAACGGTTTTCATTCACGCGAATCCGGCTTCTGGAATATTCATCTTTGCTATTCGCATCGGGTCTTTTTACAGGATCTGCGGGTGAGTAACGCGACCGGTCCCAGTACCGACGGCATTGATATCGATTCGTGCGAGCATGTTCGCGTGGAACGATGCGTGGTTTCCTGCAATGACGATAATATCTGCGTCAAATCGGGACGCGGCGCGGAAGCGCAGCGACTGGCAAAAACGACGAGCGATATTGTTATTCGCGACTGTGAACTGCATAAAGGCTCCGGCATTACGCTGGGCAGCGAAACGTCCGGCGGGATCGAAAATGTGCTGATTGAACATAACCGCTTTTTTGGCACCGGCGTCGGTTTTCGCATCAAATCTGCGCGTAATCGCGGCGGCTGGATCAGGAATATTACCGTGCGCCATCTGCTGCTGGAAGACGTCAGCTATCCCTTTATGATGCAGCTTAACTGGTTTCCGCAGTACAGCTACGGCCAGCAAGTGGGTGAGGATAGCCCTCCGCACTGGCGCAAACTCAGCGAAGGCGTGGAAGGGACAGACGGCCTGACGCGGGTTGAAAATATCACTATTTCTCACGTTACCGGCCGCTTAACCGCGCCGCACCATTTCTCTCGCGCATTTTTTATCGAAGGCGCAGAGGAACGTCCGATCGAACGGCTGCACTTCAGCCATATTACCTTGCAGGCGCAGGAGTTCGGCAAAATCGCTGGCGTGAATAAGCTGAGCTTTGAACAGGTTAGCGTGGATGCCCCCGCCGTCACGCTGGAAAAAAACGACGCTTACGAACGGTAAACCTAATGGGGATGCACATCATCCCCGTATCTTATCCGGCCTGCTGCAATAATTCTCGGGCGCACCGGATTTGCGTTGCTGCCGCAAAAACTTAACGGCAAAACGTGCGCCTGCCCTGCATCCCTCAGCCTGTCTATTGCTCGACCTTTTGGGCGGCAACGCTTTGCCGGACGTTGCGCCTGGCTATCCATGAGGTAAATAACGGGGTAAGGATGGCCGTGGTGATCACAGAAGCGGCAATTAACGGCGTAGCGGCGGAAGCCACGTGCAGAAGAGAAGGATCGGCTTGCGCAATCGCCAGCGGCGTGGCGACCGCGTTCCCCGCCGTACTGGAGGCCGCGGCGCCTGCTATTCCCGTTCCGCCAACGAGGCGATCGATACGAACGTTAAAAAAGCCGCCGAAAAAAGTAGTCAACAGGCCCAACGCGACGCCAGCCAGGCCGCCTTCAATCAGAATCGCCAGATCGATCCCCGTGCCCAGCGCAAAAGCGAAGAAGGGGATCAGCAGCGGCCCGCCAGCGGTAAGAAACTGCCGCATATCGGCATCAAGATTCCCCAGCATCATGCCGACCAGTAGCGGCACGATCACGGCAACCAGCGCCATCAGCGGGACGGAAGCCATACCGGCCGCGCCCAACGCAATCAGCGTGAAAAAGGGACCATCGCTCAACGTCATCAGCGGGATCGCGCCGATATCGCTTTCGCTGCCGAATTCCCCGACCAGCGCCGCATAGAGACCGCCGTTGGCATTGCTCATCGCGGCAATAATCGCTACGCTGCTCAGCCCCCAAACGCCTTCCGCCCCCATGAACTTATCGACAGCAAACCCAAGCGCCACCGCGACGAGCAGCTTAACCAACGTAATGCTGCCGCCCTGAAGAATGGCGCGAGGTGCCGCGCCGAAACCGATGCCGGCCCCCATGCAGATTAAAAAAGCGCCAATAAGCGGCGCGGCGCCCTGTTTAAACAAGGCCGTGGTGAAGCCGCCGATTTCCAGCAGCTGTGGCGCGAAGGTATTGAGGGTGGTTCCGGCAACCAGCGGCACGACCATCATGCCGCCGGGAATTTTCTCAATCATCCTTTTCAGTTTCATCAGCATCCTGCCTCGTTTTAAGGTTATCCCCCCGTTTGATTCTAATGAATCAAAAGTGAATAAAAACGATCACGATCGCAGATAAAAGCATCCAGATTGATTAAAAAATGTCAAAGAAGGCGGATCAACGCCCCTGAAGAAAACCGCGATAGGCGGCAATCACCGCCAGAAAATCCTCGACGCCGCAGAAGCACAGGCTCTCTTCATCGTAGTAGCTCATGCCCTCTTCCATCTCGTCGCCTTCAATACTGAGCAGATTGGCGCGCACGATCACCTCTTCTTCATCCAGCCAGATCGTATATTCGCGGCCCACGCGCTGCCACTGGCGCTCGCTGCCTTTCACTTCGGCGACGGCGGCCTCTACCTCATCCAGCAGCGCTAAATTGTCCGCTGCCTCTTCATTAAACCAGTGGCCGATAGCTTCATGCCCCATCGACATGCGTACTTTTACCGTGCCGGTAACGTCGCGTAAAAATTCATATTCCATACTGCTTTCCTCTGACCTTACCGGGCTGCGGCCTCAATCTGCCGCCTGCGCCGGCCCGCTCCTGTGAACGGGTTAACCTTTCTATTATCGCAGCATAAGGGCCAAAGAAAAGGAAAGAGAGAAGAAATGAAACAACGATCTCGCAAAAACGGCAGACGTATGATCAACCGCTCGGGCGGCTCTGTCCGGGAACGTAAGATAAACTCGCTATAATGCATATACACTAAACTTCGGGCCGTTCGGCATACAGAAAAGGGCTAAAAACATTGGATTAATTAGCTTCAGTAAAGTAGATCGAGCTGCGAAGGTGGAGAAAGCACCACCAGCTTGCCTGAATTTTCTTTTCGGAAAACGATTTCATATCTGGCATGGCCTATTCCCATAACGTCATTATCCAGATCGGTATAGGCCACTCTGACGGCTTTGTTTTTAGCCCATGCGGGTAAAGCGGTTATCTGGTAGGTAAAATCAACGGTCACCGTGCCATCGTTATGATGATTGAGATCGGTTATCTTACTAACCTTAAAATTACCGTAGCAAAAGTCACCGGACTGGTTGAAAGCTTTTTGGCCGTATGTGGTCAGCCGCCAGTCTATTTTTCCGCCTGTAGTTTTTTTAGTAATCAGACCGGCCTCTTTTAACGCCTCCATTTTTGCATTTATCCAGCTATAGCCCTGCGTATTTGTAACGGCTGGCCAGGTTTTCTCGCCAAGACAAAGTGGCGGCTGGTTATCTAATGCCTGCTGTATCGCCGCTTTATAGTTATTATCATTCACGCCAGCGTTACTGGCATGACAAGATACAGTAAATAACGCTGCCGCCAGCATGATAATTGCTTTCATTTAAACTCATCCATATTAATATTTTTAAGCGCTTCGTCCACGTCGTTGAATTTTTCTTTGGTGATGTAGCTTCCCGCCAGGCTCCATTGAAACGCAGGGACGCCCGGATCGTTTTCCCCTTCCGTTATAACATAGCGATTTATCCTGACCAGGCCTGAGTTCAATACGTCGCTGCCATCATTATCAGTAGCGAATTTTTCAGCGCTAACTACAGAATATCCGTTGTGGTAAACGAGCAATCTGTAATCATATATTTTAACGCCAGAGGCGGAAAGCCTGATATCGGCCCATGTAAAACCGCTGGCCTGCGGGCAGGGAACGCTGTTGTAACCACCCTGCTTATTTTTTATAAAAACATTCATCGTCTGGCTGGGATGAGACGTGTTATTGTCATAATCCGCGATAAACAAAATATCTTTCAGACCATCGGCATTAATATCAATAACGTTCTGCCCGCTGTGTAAAGAAACGTATTCAGCCTGAGCGCTGGCGAATCCTGAAAAAAGCAGACCCATCAGTAAAAATTTATTTTTCACTGACGGCATTCCTGACCAGGCGAAAACCGATATCAGACATGACGAATTTTGCACTATGCGAGTCACAGCTTGCCAGGGAAGCAGAATGGGCAATATAGCTTCCTCCGCAAAAATAGTGCATGGCAACGCCTGCCGTCTCACTTTTGTCGTTTATCCATTCATAGACGTTACCGCTCATATCATAAATATCCGCATCATTTGGTTTTAACGAACTTACTTTGGCCGTGCCAAATTGCTGACTGTTAAACGGTGGATACCAGGCAACGCTGTCGGCTCTGTCACTGCCAGAAAAACGATTGCCATAGCGACCTTTGGCTACTGCTTTTTCTCCGCCTCGCGCGGCTACCTGCCATTCATTAATATCAGGTAAGCGATAACCGTCTGCGTGGCTGTCCTCATGCAGGTTGTCAGTCTCTTCAACATTATAGACAATAGCTCCTTTGTTCGTCAGATAGACGGGCTGCAAATGCTGTAACACGCTTAACGCATTGGCAAAGACAACGGCATCGCCCCATTCGATATTAGTTACCGGATGCTTTCCCTGTTCGTAATCAGGCTCGCGACAATCTTCATAAATAGCGCCATTGCAGCCGGGGTTAAACAAATAGTTATTATTCTGCCCCCACGCATAGATCTGTTGATAAAGCGCGTAGCTAACCTCGGTTTGCATGATGTAAAAGCTTTTTATTTTTGCATTGGCATGCTGTGCATAGTCGTGTTTGCCAAAAACGTCGCCTACGTAATAATCACCGCCCTTTATTAAAACTTCAGAGATATCGGGTTGAGCAAAAACCTTATAAGAAAAGAAGCATAGAAAGATGATGAGATTTCTTGCCAGGATGTTCATTGAGCCTCGACATATCAGAAGATAGTTACAGGATGTTTTTAAAATCAGTATAGGGACATTCCCACAATAACCGAACTGGTCTTTAAAAGGAAGGTTATGCGCTTACCTGCCCTTCCTGAAAAATAATGAGACGCTGTATCATTTTTTTTGCGTAGTGATTTATCATGCGCTAATTTATAAACAGGCAATGCGTGGTTTGTCGGCATAAGTCAGCTTTAGTTTTCAGCCCACATCTATATTATCTTTTCTTGTTGGACTGCGCTTTTATCCGACGTTATTTTTCCTGAGCGTTTGCCGCTACACTATTTTCCTTTTTAAATGGACGGCAAGGTAGCGGCTTATCTGAAGGGGCACAGAAATGTCTCCTGGCGTTCACTTTTGCCATAGGAGGGTAAGAGTGGTGCTTAGGGATAAAAATGGCGGATGCGTATCATTCCCTGATTTTAAACTGCCTGTACGGCAGTGAACACTGAGCGCTTTAAAAGCTGCGTAACCGAAATTTTCTAAGCTGCCTGTGCGGCAGTGAACTGCGGCATCGCGCTGCACGACTGGCGCTACGTTTTCTAAGCTGCCTGTGCGGCAGTGAACTATGAGCCGTCTGGCTCCCGGAAAACCTCAAATTTCTAAGCTGCCTGTGCGGCAGTGAACTGAGATGTGGACTGATGATGGGGCGCAGTTCTTTTCTAAGCTGCCTGTGCGGCAGTGAACAGTAACGCTTTCAGTTTAACATCATGTATTGCAGAGAAAATTGACCCATCTCGGGTAAAAACCCTTTTTTTTAACCCCTCATTAAAACCACTTAAAATCAATAGATTAAATAACCACCCTAAAAAGGGTTTCAAAGAACCTGCCTGATTCCTTCATACGATCCTCTGATTTGCGCCCATAAAAAATCCGGGACTGAAAACAGCCCCGGACTTTTATTTACCGCGAAAGCGCTATTCGGCTCTGAATAACGCTTATTGAGGATTTAAACCGCAGTCTGGAAAATCACGCCGTCGGCTTTCTCCGTATACTGGCTCAGCTGATCGAAGTTCAGATAGCGATAGGTATCCACCGCCGTCTTATCAACCTGCGCCATAAACTGCTGATATTCGTCCGGCGTTGGCAGTTTGCCCAACAGCGAAGCGACCGCAGCCAGCTCTGCTGAAGCCAGATAAACGTTCGCGCCGGTGCCCAAGCGGTTCGGGAAGTTACGGGTTGAGGTGGAAACCACCGTCGCACCGTCCGCCACGCGTGCCTGGTTACCCATGCACAGTGAACAGCCAGGGATTTCGATACGCGCGCCGCTCTTGCCAAAGACGCTGTAGTAACCCTCTTCCGTCAGCTGTGCCGCATCCATCTTGGTTGGCGGAGCCACCCACAGGCGCGTCGGCAGCTGGCCTTTATGACTGTCCAGCAGCTTACCGGCGGCACGGAAGTGACCGATGTTGGTCATACAGGAACCGATAAAGACCTCGTCAATCTTCTCGCCCTGCACGTCCGACAGCAGACGAGCATCATCCGGATCGTTTGGCGCGCACAGGATTGGCTCTTTGATTTCAGCCAGATCGATTTCGATAACCGCCGCGTATTCCGCATCCGCATCGCCTTCCAGCAGCTGCGGATCCGCCAGCCATTTTTCCATTCCCTGAATACGACGTTCCAGCGTGCGGCGATCGCCGTAGCCTTCCGCAATCATCCACTTCAGCAGCACGATATTGGAGTTGAGGTATTCAATAATAGGATCTTTGCCCAGCTTGATCGTACAGCCAGCCGCAGAACGCTCGGCGGACGCATCGGACAGCTCAAACGCCTGTTCGACTTTCAGATCCGGCAGGCCTTCGATTTCCAGGATGCGGCCGGAGAAGATGTTTTTCTTGCCCTTCTTCTCAACGGTCAGCAGGCCCTGCTTGATGGCATACAGCGGAATGGCGTGAACCAAATCGCGCAGCGTAATGCCCGGCTCCATTTTGCCCTTGAAGCGCACCAGCACGGACTCTGGCATATCCAGAGGCATCACGCCGGTTGCCGCCGCAAACGCCACCAGCCCGGAACCGGCCGGGAAAGAGATGCCGATTGGGAAACGGGTGTGCGAATCGCCGCCTGTTCCTACGGTATCCGGCAGCAGCATACGGTTCAGCCAGCTGTGGATAATGCCGTCGCCCGGACGCAGCGATACGCCGCCACGGTTCATAATAAAGTCCGGCAGCGTGTGGTGCGTAGAGACGTCAACCGGCTTAGGATAGGCTGCCGTGTGGCAGAAAGACTGCATCACCAGATCGGCAGAGAAGCCCAGGCAGGCCAGGTCTTTCAGCTCGTCACGGGTCATTGGGCCGGTGGTGTCCTGCGAACCCACGGAAGTCATTTTTGGTTCACAGTATGCGCCCGGACGCACGCCTTCCGTACCACAGGCGCGGCCAACCATTTTCTGCGCCAGCGAGTAGCCGCGCGTGCTTGCCGCCACGTCTTTCGCCTGACGGAACACGTCGCTTTGCGGCAGGCCCAGCGCTTCACGAGCTTTAGTCGTCAGACCGCGACCGATGATCAGCGGGATACGACCACCCGCACGAACTTCATCGAGTAGAACGTCAGTTTTCAGCGCAAAGTTAGCTAACACTTCGCCCGTCTCGTGGTTACGGACTTCGCCTTTATAAGGATAGATGTCGATAACATCGCCCATATGCAGGTTTTGCACATCCACTTCAATTGGCAGCGCGCCAGCATCTTCCATCGTGTTGAAGAAGATTGGCGCAATGTTGTTACCCAGCACCACGCCGCCGCCTTTTTTGTTCGGCACGTAAGGGATGTCGTCGCCCATAAACCACAGCACCGAGTTGGTGGCGGATTTACGGGAAGAACCGGTGCCGACTACGTCGCCGACATAAGCCAGCGGGAAGCCTTTGGCCTGAAGCGCCTCGATCTGTTTGATCGGGCCAACGGCACCAGGCTGATCCGGCTCGATGCCTTCGCGGGCATTCTTCAACATCGCCAGCGCGTGCAGAGGGATATCCGGGCGTGACCAGGCATCAGGTGCAGGAGAAAGATCGTCGGTATTGGTTTCGCCGGTGACCTTAAACACGGTGACGGTGATTTTTTCCGCCAGCTCCGGACGGGAAAGATACCATTCGGCATCCGCCCATGATTGCAGGATCTGTTTTGCGTGTGGGTTGCCGGCTTTGGCTTTCTCTTCTACATCGTAGAAGCTGTCGAACATCAGCAGCGTGTGGGACAAGGCTTTAGCGGCAATCGGCGCCAGCTTTTCGTCATCCAGCGCGTCAATCAGCGGATGGATGTTGTAGCCGCCCTGCATGGTGCCCAGCAGTTCAATCGCTTTTTCAGGAGTAACCAGAGGAGAGGTCGCTTCGCCTTTGGCGACAGCAGCCAGGAATCCGGCTTTTACATAGGCCGCTTCGTCAACGCCCGGCGGAACTCGATTAATCAACAGATCGGACAGGAATTCTTCTTCACCCGCTGGCGGGTTTTTCAGCAGTTCAACCAGCGCGGCCATTTGGGAAGCATCTAATGGTTTAGGAACGATCCCTTCGGCAGCACGCTCGGCAACGTGCTTACGGTATTCTTCTAGCACGACGTTCTCCTCGCTCACAGTGTAATGACCGGGCGCCTTCAGGCTTATCGCAAATGCTTTGCGCTCTTTTCTGTAGGGTAAGGTGCCCGGTTTCGCGAGGGCCAGCATAGCAGGATTTTGATGCGGTGTTAATCTGTTTACAAAAAAGCAACATCATTAACAGAGTGGATCAGGCACGGATTACTCGACCGGAAAGGCCTTTTAAGCGGCTTGCGGGGACGGCAACTGCACCGTGTTGCCTGGTTATCCGCACTTTTTGTATTGCGAGCGTGGCGGTGGATTAACTAGCCATTATAGGGATAGCAGGACGGGATATTAATTGGGACGGCCGAGCTGCCTATACGGCAGTGAATAATAAAGGGAACGCCTGCGGCCCCTTGAGCCTACATTTCTGAGCTGTCTGTGCGGCAGTGAACGATCCAAATCAGCGGCGCGTGGTCGAATGTATTTTCTAAGCTGCCTGTGCGGCAGTGAACGAGATTGAATTGAACATTTTGAAACCCTCGTTTTTCTAAGCTGCCTGTGCGGCAGTGAACCCACTGAGCGGGCCGGTATGGCCTTGTCTTGATTTCTAAGCTGCCTGTGCGGCAGTGAACTTTCGGTAAAGACACATGGCCGCGCCGCTTAATTTTCTAAGCTGCCTGTGCGGCAGTGAACTAGTTTTTCTTCGGTAGCCGCCTCGTTCTCAGTTTCTAAGCTGCCTGTGCGGCAGTGAACCTGTTCGCACTCTCTCCAGATCGAATTCCAGCTTTCTAAGCTGCCTGTGCGGCAGTGAACAGCCTGGTTACTGAAATCCAGGCACTGCTATCTTTCTAAGCTGCCTGTGCGGCAGTGAACTTGGAGCATGCCAGGCTGCGTACAGAACTGTTTTTCTAAGCTGCCTGTGCGGCAGTGAACGGCTCTTTCTATTGCGGTGAAGATGCAATTAATTTCTAAGCTGCCTGTACGGCAGTGAACGTGCTGCTGATGCCGTTAGCGGCGTGGTAGACTTTCTAAGCTGCCTGTACGGCAGTGAACACAGGTTTTTCTCTGCTGCAATAGATCTGTCATTTCTAAGCTGCCTGTACGGCAGTGAACAAGTCCTTTTTCTGGCATAGCCGTCTCCTTGATTTCTAAGCTGCCTGTACGGCAGTGAACAGTTAGCGACACAACATAACGCACTTATGTTAAAAGAATTTTGACCAAAACCCGATAAAAACCCTCTTTTCACCCATTACTTAATCTCCTTATAAAACAGTCCGTTGAAATACCCCTCAAAAAAAGGGTTTCAGCGCCCTGCTTTAAACTCATCCGCGGCCTGCTACCCACTTTCGTGGCAAAAAACGCAGTTATAATCGGATAACCCTGCACACTATAAGTCTTGCATTTTTCATCAAAGGAATGGCGCTGCGCTGTTTTATTGAGTATTTGCAGGCGTTTAATCAGAAAAATGACGCGGAAATGAGATAAAAAAACGGCCCCTTTCGGAGCCGCTTCGAATGCTTTTAGCGCTTACTTCTTCTTCGCTTTCGCATTTGGCAGATCGGTGATGCTGCCTTCGAAGATTTCCGCCGCCAGGCCTACCGACTCGTGCAGCGTCGGGTGAGCATGGATAGTCAGCGCGATATCTTCGGCGTCGCAGCCCATTTCGATAGCCAGACCGATTTCGCCCAGCAGCTCGCCGCCGTTGGTGCCGACAACGGCCCCGCCGATCACGCGATGCGTCTCTTTATCGAAAATCAGCTTGGTCATGCCGTCTGCGCAGTCGGAAGCGATAGCACGGCCTGATGCCGCCCACGGGAAGGTCGCCGTCTCGTAGCTGATGCCCTTCTCTTTTGCTTCTTTCTCGGTCAGGCCAACCCAGGCAACTTCCGGCTCGGTATAGGCGATAGATGGGATCACTTTTGGATCGAAGTAGTGCTTCTTGCCGGAGATCACTTCCGCCGCTACGTGGCCTTCGTGCACGCCTTTATGCGCCAGCATTGGCTGACCAACGATGTCGCCGATAGCGAAAATGTGCGGCACGTTGGTACGCATCTGCTTATCGACGCGGATAAAGCCGCGATCGTCCACTTCCACACCCGCTTTACCGGCATCCAGACCTTTACCGTTCGGCACGCGGCCAATCGCCACCAGCACCGCGTCGTAACGCTGTGGTTCAGCAGGCGCTTTTTTGCCTTCCATCGTGACGTAGATACCATCTTCTTTGGCTTCTACCGCGGTCACTTTGGTTTCCAGCATCAGGTTGAACTGCTTCTCGATGCGCCTGGTGAAGACTTTCACCACGTCTTTATCGGCCGCAGGGATCACCTGATCGAACATCTCAACCACGTCAATCTGAGAACCCAGCGCGTGATAAACGGTACCCATTTCCAGGCCGATGATGCCGCCGCCCATGACCAGCATACGCTCAGGCACTTCTTTCAGCTCCAGCGCGGCAGTGGAATCCCACACGCGTGGATCTTCATGCGGAATAAACGGCAGCTGAATAGGACGAGAACCGGCAGCGATAATCGCGTTATCGAAGTTGATAGTGGTGCCGCCGTTTTCGCCGTCAACGAACATAGTGTTCGCGCCGGTGAACTTAGCTTCGCCGGTGACCACTTTCACTTTACGGCCTTTCGCCATACCGGCCAGACCGCCGGTCAGCTGATTAATGACCTTCTCTTTCCAGGTACGGATTTTGTTGATGTCGGTTTGCGGCTTGCCGAACACCACGCCGTGTTCTTCCAGCGCTTTGGCTTCTTCAATGACTTTCGCCACGTGCAGCAGCGCTTTGGAAGGAATACAGCCCACGTTCAGGCAAACGCCGCCCAGGGTACTGTAACGCTCAACAATCACGGTCTCCAGACCTAAATCAGCAGCGCGAAATGCCGCAGAGTAACCTGCCGGACCTGCCCCAAGTACCACGACCTGAGTTTTAATTTCTGTACTCATCATGACCTCTTAGTTAACTGGCGGATATCCATCCACCGGTTCGTATTCAGGGCAAGAGTTTACAGAATTGTTAACAGAGTGCAAACAACCTGCCCCAAACCATCACAACTTGTCGACTAAAACAGCGAGAGTCGGCTATAAGAAGGCCGGCATAAGCCGGCCAGAGTACTTTTACATCACCAGTCGGCGAATATCGGCTAACAGATTGCCGACGATGGTGATAAAGCGGGCACCGTCAGCCCCGTCGATAACGCGGTGGTCGAAGGAAAGAGAGATTGGCATCATCAGACGCGGCACAAACTCTTTACCGTTCCAGACCGGCTCCATCGCGGATTTAGAGACGCCCAGGATAGCTACTTCCGGCGCGTTGACGATCGGCGCAAAGTGCGTGGTGCCAAGACCGCCAAGGCTGGAGATAGTGAAGCAGCCGCCCTGCATGTCGCTGGCCGTCAGCTTGCCGTCGCGCGCTTTTTTCGAGGTTGCCATCAGCTCGCGGGAAAGCTCGGTGATGCCTTTTTTATTCACGTCCTTAAAGACCGGAACCACCAGGCCGTTAGGCGTATCGACCGCCACGCCGATGTTGATATATTTTTTCAACGTCAGCTTCTGCGCGTCTTCAGAAAGCGAGCTGTTAAAGCGCGGCATCTGCTCCAGCGCGGCGGCAACGGCTTTCATAATGAACACAACCGGCGTGTATTTCACGTCCAGCTTGCGCTTCTCGGCTTCGGCGTTCTGCTGTTTACGGAACGCTTCCAGATCGGTGATATCGGTTTTGTCGAAGTGCGTAACGTGCGGGATCATCACCCAGTTACGGCTCAGGTTCGCGCCAGAGATTTTCTGGATGCGGCCCAGCTCGACTTCTTCGATTTCGCCGAACTTGCTGAAGTCCACTTTCGGCCACGGCAGCATGCCTGGCAGACCACCGCCGCTGGCGGCAGCCGCTGGCGCGGTCTCGGCGCGTTTCACCGCGTCTTTCACGTACGCCTGCACGTCTTCTTTCAGAATACGGCCTTTACGTCCCGTACCTTTTACCTTCGCCAGGTTAACGCCGAACTCGCGCGCCAGACGACGGATAACCGGCGTGGCGTGGACGTAGGCGTCGTTCTCGGAGAAGTCGCCTTTTGCTTCCGCTTTCGCTGGAGCCGGTGCCGCAGCAGGCGCCGCTTTGGCTTCCTGCGGAGCCGGAGCCGCTTCCTGTTTCGCTGCCGGAGCAGGCGCCGCGCCTTCCACTTCAAAGATCATAATCAGCGAGCCGGTGCTGACTTTGTCACCGGTCGCGATTTTGATCTCTTTTACCGTGCCGGCAAACGGCGCAGGCACTTCCATCGAGGCCTTGTCGCCTTCGACGGTGATCAGTGACTGCTCGGCTTCGACTTTGTCGCCAACCTTAACCATCACCTCGGTGACTTCAACTTCGTCGCCGCCGATGTCCGGCACCTGCACTTCTTTCGCGCCGCTGGTCGCCGCAGGCGCCGCTGCCGCTTCTTCTTTCATTGCTGGCTTCGGCGCTTCGGCCGGTGCTGCGCCTTCCGCTTCGAAGATCATAATCAGCGAGCCGGTGCTGACTTTGTCGCCGGTCGCGATTTTGATCTCTTTTACCGTGCCGGCAAACGGCGCAGGCACTTCCATTGAGGCCTTGTCGCCTTCGACGGTAATCAGCGACTGCTCGGCTTCGACTTTATCGCCAACCTTGACCAGGATCTCGGTGACTTCAACTTCATCACCACCGATGTCCGGCACGTTGACCTCTTTGCTTTCCGCTTTGGCAGCCGGCGCCGCTTCTTTCTTCTCTTCTTTTGCTTCCGCTTTGGCTGGCGCTGGCGCAGCCGCGTCGGCAGATTCAAAGATCATAATCAGCGAGCCGGTTTCCACTTTGTCGCCGGTAGAAATTTTAATTTCTTTGACCACGCCCGCTTCTGGCGAAGGCACTTCCATTGAGGCTTTGTCGCCTTCAACGACGATCAACGACTGCTCTGCTTCCACTTTGTCGCCGACCTTGACCAGGATCTCGGTGACTTCCACTTCGTCGGAACCGATGTCCGGTACTTTAATTTCGATAGCCATTACTCTTTACCTCTTATGCCAGACGCGGGTTGACTTTATCGGCATCGATATTGAATTTGGTGATGGCTTCCGCCACCACTTTCTTATCGATCTCGCCGCGTTTAGCCAGTTCGCCCAGCGCTGCAACCACCACGTAAGACGCGTCCACTTCGAAGTGGTGACGCAGATTTTCGCGGCTGTCGGAACGACCGAAACCATCCGTGCCCAGCACGCGATAGTCGCTGGCTGGAATATAGGTACGGATCTGCTCGGCGAACAGTTTCATATAGTCGGTTGAAGCCACGGCCGGTGCGTCGTGCATGATCTGCGCAACGTAAGGCACGCGAGGCGCTTCAGTTGGGTGCAGCATGTTCCAGCGCTCGCAGTCCTGACCGTCACGAGCCAGTTCGGTGAAGGAGGTCACGCTGTAAACATCGGAGCCAACGCCGTAGTCTTTCGCCAGGATCTGTGCCGCTTCACGAACGTGACGCAGGATAGAGCCTGAACCCAACAGCTGGACTTTACCTTTGCTGCCTTCTACCGTTTCCAGCTTGTAGATACCTTTACGGATACCTTCTTCTGCGCCCTGCGGCATCGCCGGCATGTGGTAGTTTTCGTTCAGCGTGGTGATGTAGTAGTAGATGTTTTCCTGCGCTTCGCCGTACATACGCACCAGACCGTCATGCATGATAACGGCGACTTCGTAAGCGTAAGCCGGATCGTAAGAGATGCAGTTAGGGATAGTCAGCGACTGAATGTGGCTGTGACCATCTTCATGCTGCAAGCCTTCGCCATTCAGCGTGGTACGACCGGAGGTGCCGCCGACCAGGAAGCCGCGCGCCTGCTGGTCGCCCGCCGCCCAGCACAGATCGCCGATACGCTGGAAGCCAAACATCGAGTAGTAGATGTAGAACGGGATCATCGGCAGGTTGTTGGTGCTGTAGGACGTTGCCGCCGCCAGCCAGGATGCGCCTGCGCCCAGTTCGTTGATGCCTTCCTGCAGGATCTGACCTTTCTCATCTTCTTTGTAGTAGGCAACCTGCTCACGGTCCTGCGGCGTGTACTGCTGGCCGTTCGGGCTGTAGATGCCGATCTGACGGAACAGGCCTTCCATACCAAAGGTACGCGCTTCGTCGGCGATGATCGGCACCAGACGATCTTTGATCGACTTGTTCTTCAGCATCACGTTCAGGGCACGCACAAAGGCAATGGTGGTGGAAATCTCTTTGTTCTGCTCATCCAGCAGCTGACGGAAGTCTTCCAGCGCAGGCATCTCCAGCTTCTCGCTGAAGTTAGGCTGACGCGTCGGCAGATAGCCGCCCAGCTTCTCGCGCTGGCCATGCAGATATTTGTACTCTTCCGACTCTTTGTCGAAGGTGACGTACGGCAGGCTTTCGATTTTGTCATCTTCTACCGGCACGTTGAAACGATCGCGGATGTAGCGTACGCCATCCATGTTCATTTTCTTCACCTGGTGAGCGATGTTCTTGCCTTCTGCCGTGTCGCCCATACCATAGCCTTTAATGGTATGCGCCAGGATCACCACAGGTTTGCCTTTGGTGTCCTGCGCTTTTTTCAGCGCCGCGTAGATTTTCTTCGGATCGTGGCCGCCACGGTTCAGCGCCCAAATCTCGTCATCGGTCATATCTTTGACCAGCTCGGCGGTCTCCGGATATTTACCAAAGAAGTGCTCGCGCACGTAGGCGCCATCGCGGGATTTAAAGGTCTGATAGTCGCCGTCAACGGTTTCGTTCATCAGCTGGATCAGCTTGCCGCTGGTATCTTTGCGCAGCAGCTCGTCCCAGCGTCCGCCCCAGATAACCTTGATCACTTCCCAGCCTGCGCCGCCAAAGATGCCGCTCAGCTCGTTGATGATTTTGCCGTTGCCGGTTACCGGGCCGTCCAGGCGCTGCAGGTTACAGTTGATGATGAACACCAGGTTGTCCAGCTTCTCGCGGGTGGCGATAGTGATCGCGCCTTTGGATTCCGGCTCGTCCATCTCGCCATCGCCCAGGAAGGCGTAAACGGTCTGCTGTGAGGTATCTTTCAGGCCACGGTGCTCAAGATACTTGAGGAATTTCGCCTGGTAGATGGCGCCGATTGGGCCAAGACCCATCGAAACGGTCGGGAACTGCCAGAAATCCGGCATCAGTTTTGGATGCGGATAAGAAGAGAGGCCTTTGCCGTGCACTTCCTGACGGAAGTTGTTCATCTGCTCTTCGGTCAGGCGGCCTTCCAGGAAAGCACGCGCGTAGACGCCCGGCGAAATGTGGCCCTGGAAGTACACCAGGTCGCCACCGTCTTTTTCGCTGCGCGCGCGGAAGAAGTGGTTAAAGCACACTTCATAAATGGTCGCCGAGGACTGGAAGGAAGACATATGGCCGCCCAGCTCCAGATCTTTCTTCGATGCACGCAGAACGGTCATGATGGCGTTCCAGCGGATGGCGGAACGGATACGACGTTCCAGCGAGGTATTACCCGGATAGTCAGGTTCGTCCTCAACGGCGATAGAGTTAATGTAGCTGCCGGCCCCAGTGCCCGCCGCTACCTTTACGCCGCCTTTGCGTGCTTCGCTCAATACCTGATCGATCAGGAACTGCGCGCGCTCCACGCCCTCTTCACGGATGACCGATTCGATCGCCTGTAGCCAGTCGCGAGTTTCAATCGGATCCACGTCATTGTGTAAACGTTCTGACATGGGGGTATTCCTTATCTGTGTCTAATACGTTGAATTGTCTGGAGCCTGTCTCTCTGTCCTCTGGCTCAGTGCAAAACACAGAGAGACAGGCCCTTCGTGGTTGTCGCGTTATGATTACGCGTTAATCCTTACGCTGCTGTAATCGGCGCAGGGAGCGCTCTCTTCGGCTCTGTTCCCGGCTTCTGTCCAGCAATATTTCCTCGATAAACGCCAGATGGCGGTGTGAGGCCTCGCGTGCCTTTTCGGGTTCGCGCGCCACAATCGCCTCGAAAATACTGGCGCGGTGACCGCTCACTTTCGCCAGCATTTCGCGGCGCGAGTAGAGCAATTCAAAATTCTGTCGGACGTTCTGTTGCAGCATCGGCCCCATTGAGCGTAGCAAATGCAGCAGCACCACATTATGCGCCGCCTCTGTGACAGCTATCTGATACTGCATGACCGCGTTGGCTTCGGCATCAAGGTCGCCGCTCTCCTGCGCGGTCTGGATTTGCAGATGGCAATCCCGGATACGTGCCAGATCTTCTTCCGTTCCTCGTAGCGCCGCATAGTAGGCCGCTATCCCTTCCAGCGCGTGGCGCGTTTCCAGCAGATCGAACTGCGATTCAGGGTGATCGGCCAGCAGTTCCACCAGCGGATCGCTCAGGCTTTGCCAGAGGTTAGTCTTTACAAAAGTGCCACCGCCCTGACGGCGCAGCAGCAGGCCTTTTGCTTCCAGACGCTGGATAGCTTCACGCAAAGAGGGACGGGAGACGTCGAACTGTTTAGCCAGCTCGCGTTCAGGGAGGAGCTTTTCACCGGGACGCAGCGTCCCTTCCATAATCAAGGACTCAAGCTGCTGCTCGATAGCATCGGATAGCTTTGGTTGGCGGATTTTGCTGTAGGCCATCATCCCTTCTTCGTGCCGTTTGCCCGAGTAAATTGGTCATACCAATTGCAAAAAGGAGCCCGTAAAGTAACAAAGTATTCACCTGATGTCTATATGGCAACGGCGCAAAACCAGACGCATGTCTCGTTTTACGGGCGCGAATTAATGCCTTATAACAGGTTAAACGCGTCAGAAAGAATGTTAAAAAAATTAACTTTTCTGAAGGAGACCAGGCAGTTAATGGCGCCCGATTAACGGCGTCATAAGTAAAATCGATTCGTCTTCAGGCATCCTTTATGACAAAAACAAACGTTGCCGAAACCTGTTTTTTTTGCAGCCGTCCCGGCTTAAACAGAAAGCGAGTGCATTACCCGGCGCTTATCATTATTCTTATCGCGAAAGTAGAGGCAGCCCCGCTTTTGCGGGGTTTCTTATGTAAACATTTAAGTACACCTATCGTAATAAAATGATGACAAAGGCTCGCCCTTAGTACAATAACGAGACCAAGAGGATCACTATGGAACAACAGCAGGGCGATATGCTGAAGCGCGGCCTGAAAAACCGCCATATTCAGCTAATTGCATTAGGCGGCGCCGTCGGCACCGGCCTTTTTCTGGGGATCGCACAAACCATTAAAATGGCGGGCCCGTCCGTCTTACTGGGCTACGCCATCGGCGGCTTTATCGCCTTTTTAATTATGCGCCAGCTGGGCGAAATGATCGTGGAAGAGCCGGTTGCCGGTTCTTTCAGCCATTTTGCCTATAAATACTGGGGCAACTTTGCCGGTTTCGCTTCCGGCTGGAACTACTGGGTGCTCTATATCCTGGTCGCGATGGCGGAACTGACCGCCGTCGGGCAGTATATTCAGGTCTGGTGGCCCGCGTTTCCTTCCTGGGCCGCCGCCGCCATCTTCTTTGTGCTGATTAACGCTATCAACCTGACCAGCGTAAAAATCTTTGGCGAAATGGAGTTCTGGCTAGCGATTGTGAAAGTGGTCGCCGTGGTGGCGATGATTGTGTTCGGCTGCTGGCTGCTGTTCAGCGGTCATGGCGGCCCGGATGCGAAGATCAGCAATATCTGGGCGATCGGCGGCTTTTTCCCGCACGGCGTGGGCGGACTGGTGATGGCGATGGCGATCATTATGTTCTCTTTCGGCGGCCTGGAGCTGGTAGGCATCACGGCGGCCGAAGCGGATGACCCGCAAAAAAGCATTCCGCAGGCCACCAACCAGGTGATCTGGCGTATCCTGATCTTTTATGTCGGCTCGATTATCGTGCTGCTTTCGCTTTATCCCTGGACAAAAGTTACCGCCAACAGCAGCCCGTTTGTGATGATTTTCCACGACCTGGGCGAAAGCCTGGCGGCGAACGTGCTGAACCTGGTGTTTTTAACGGCGGCGCTCTCCGTTTATAACAGCTGCGTCTATTCCAACAGCCGGATGCTTTACGGCCTGGCCCGTCAGGGCAACGGCCCGAAGGCGCTGCTGAAGGTTGACCGTCGCGGCGTGCCTTACGTGGCGCTGGCGCTCTCAGCCGCTACCACGGCGATTTGCGTGCTGGTGAACTATCTGATGCCGGGCGAGGCGCTGGGCCTGTTTATGGCGCTGGTGGTCTCCGCGCTGGTGATCAACTGGGCGATGATCAGCTACGCCCATCTGAAGTTCCGCCAGGCGAAAGCGCGCGAAGGCGTGCAGACTCGCTTCAAGGCGCTGCTCTATCCCGCCGGCAACTGGATTTGCCTGCTGTTTATGATCGGCATTCTGGTCATTATGGCGATGACGCCGGGCATGGCGATTTCCGTATGGCTTATTCCGCCGTGGATTATCGTGCTGGCCATTGGCTACGCGGTAAAAAACCGGCTGCAAAAAGCCTGATGGCCCGGGGCGCTTCGGCGCCCTTTTTACTGCGCGCTAATCCTCCAGCCTGCCTTACCTTTTATGGCCCTCACCGCGCGAATTGCCAGCTTACTCACACTTTTCCGGTTACAGCCGTTTTGTCCATCTCTGCAACCTTTTGCGCCAGCGCAAGATACTATTAAGCCAGTGATAATCTCTGCTTCATCCTGTGGGAGAGATTATCCATGAAGAGCGCGGCGCTTTCGGTAAAAGAGAAGATTGGCTATGGCATGGGAGACGCGGGCTGCAATATGATCGGCGGCGCGATCATGCTTTTCCTTAACTATTTTTATACGGATGTCTTTGGCCTTGCGCCCGCGCTGGTCGGCGTCCTGCTGCTTTCCGTGCGCGTGCTGGATGCGATTACCGACCCCATTATGGGCGCGCTGGCCGACAGAACGCAGAGCCGCTGGGGACGTTTTCGCCCCTGGCTGCTATGGATTTCCCTGCCCTATGTGCTGTTCAGCGTGCTGATGTTTACCACGCCGGACTGGAGCTATGACAATAAGGTTATCTATGCGTTTGCCACCTACTTTCTGATGTCGTTAACCTATACCGCTATCAATATTCCTTACTGCTCGCTTGGCGGCGTGATTACCAACGATCCCGGCGAACGCGTCTCCTGCCAGTCTTACCGCTTTGTGATGGTCGGCATCGCCACGCTGATCCTGTCGCTCTCCCTGCTGCCGATGGCGGAATGGTTCGGCGGCGACGACAAAGCGCGCGGCTACCAGATGGCGATGAGCGTGCTGGCCTTTATCGGCCTCTGCATGTTCCTTTTTTGCTTCGCCACGGTGCGTGAACGCATTCATCCTGCCGTACCGAGCAACAGCGATCTGAAATCCGATTTACGGGACGTGTGGAAAAACGACCAGTGGGTGCGCATCCTGCTGCTGACCTTTTGTAACGTCTGTCCCGGCTTTATCCGCATGGCGGCCACCATGTACTACGTCACCTGGGTCATGGGGCAAACGACCCATTTCGCCACGCTGTTTATCAGCCTGGGCGTAATAGGCATGATGCTGGGCAGCACGTTGGCCAAAGTGTTGACCGATCGCTGGTGCAAACTGAAAGTCTTCTTCTGGACCAATATCGTGCTGGCGCTGTTCTCCTGCGGCTTCTATTTCCTGGATCCGCACGCTACGGTACTGATTGTGGTGATGTACTTCCTGCTGAATATTCTGCATCAGATCCCTTCGCCGCTGCACTGGTCGCTGATGGCGGACGTGGACGATTACGGCGAGTGGAAAACCGGCAAGCGCATTACCGGCATCAGCTTTTCAGGCAATCTGTTTTTCCTCAAGGTTGGCCTGGCCGTAGCGGGCGCGATGGTTGGCTTCCTGCTCTCTTTTTACGGCTACGACGCGGGCGCGAAAGCCCAGTCGCCGCTGGCCGTCAACGGCATCACGCTGCTGTTTACCATTATTCCGGGCGTCGGTTATCTGATTACCGCTGGCGTGGTCAGGCTGCTGAAGGTTGACCGACCAACGATGCAAAAAATCCAGCTGGATTTGGAACAGCGTCGCCATAATTTCCGCGAACTTAACGATTATCATCACGGCAAAGCGCCGGTTAAACCAGAAGGAACAGGAGCATGAGCAGTCACTGGCCCGTCCCCCTTATTGCACAGCGCGCCGATCCCTTTATTCTGCGCCATCGGCAGCATTACTATTTTATCGCCTCCGTACCTGAATACGATCGGCTTGAGCTGCGCCGCGCCGCGACCTTAGCCGATCTGGCGGCAGCCGAAGCCGTCGTGGTCTGGAAAAAACACGCCAGCGGCGAAATGAGCGAGCTGATTTGGGCGCCTGAACTGCATCTTATTGATAACGTCTGGGTCATCTATTTTGCCGCCGCGCCGTCCAGAGAAATCAAAGATGGGCTGTTCCAGCACCGCATGTTCGCTATCGCCTGTCATGACGACGATCCGCTTACCGGCGCCTGGCATGAATGCGGTCAGGTCATGACGCCCATCGACAGTTTTGCGCTGGACGCGACCCACTTCGTGCATCAGGACAGAAACTGGTATCTGTGGGCGCAAAAAGATCCGGCGATCCCCGGCAACTCCAATCTCTATCTGGCCGAACTGGAAACGCCGTGGTCGCTGAAAAGCGCGCCGGTGATGCTGAGTCGGCCTGAGTTCGACTGGGAATGCGTGGGCTTCAGCGTCAACGAAGGGCCTGCGGTTATTCGTCACGGCAACCGCCTGTTCGTCAGCTATTCGGCCAGCGCGACGGATGAAAACTACTGTATGGGCCTGCTGTGGATCGACGTTGCTGCCGATCCGATGAAAGCGGAAAACTGGCAAAAATCCCCTCAGCCGGTCTTTAAAACCAGTTGGGAAAACCGTCAGTTCGGGCCGGGGCATAACAGCTTTACGGTAACGGAACAGGGTGAGGACGTACTGGTTTATCATGCGAGAGACTACACGGAAATCGAAGGCGATCCGCTTTACGATCCCAACCGGCACACCTGCATTAAAACCTTTACCTGGGATAGCGACGGCATGCCGGTCTTTGGCGAACCGCCGGCGGCCGTGGATTAACAAAGCCGTTAATTTGATGCCGGGCAGGCGAGTTTATTGGCGCTGCGATCGGCAACCTGACGACTATCCCGGTTATTTCCACTTTGGTATCCAAAGCAACCGGCTATATTGGAAAACGGATCGGTAGCTGGATTGGCAGCAGCGTGGGTAGTTTTATCGAGGGAGGGTTTGGCACCAACGACAGCGCGGCTGCCTGAGCAATAACCTGACAGCCAATAATCCGGCCTGCGGGCCGGATTACTCCTGCTATACCAGCGCGCCGTAAATAGTCAGCAGCGCCACCACTACCACGATCACCAGCGACACTTTCTTGGCCAGCGCAACGGCAATTCGCGGCGTTTGCACCTTGTCCGTATGCAGATCGCGCGCCAGCGAAAACTGCGCCAGTCGGGTCAGCACCTGATATTGCGAGGTATGCCGGTCGCCCAATGAAGCAAACCAGGCCGGCAGCGCGCGTTCGCCATGTCCCAATAAGGCATAGGCAACTCCCGCCAGTCTTACCGGGATCCAGTCAACGCAGTGCAGAATAGCATCCACGCCGGATTGCGACCGTTCCAGTGGCGTATAACGACGCGCCAGCCAGCTCTGCCACGCGCGCAGAAAAGCATATCCCACCAGCAGAACCGGTCCCCATGGGCCGCCCACGACAAACCAGAACAGCGGTGCCAGATAAAAGCGGTAGTTAATCCACAGCAGCGCATTTTGCAGTTCGCAGAGATATTCGCGCTCGTTACACTCCATCGGCAGGCCGTGGATCAGCGTCAGCTCTTCTGCCATGGCGCTGTGCGCGTCCGTATCGTTATGGCTGGCCGCTTTCAGATAGGCATGATAATGCAGCCTTACCGACCCCGCACCGATGCACAACAGCCCAACGGCAATCCAGAACAGCAGCTGTAAAACGCCGAAAAAAAGGCCCTTCAGCGCCAGTAAACAGAGTGCGACCACCGCCATCGCCGCCAGCGTCATCGCCAGCGTGCGCAGCAGCGAAAAGCGCCGCTGACGACGGAACAACCGGGCCAGATGGTGATCCAACTGCCAGTGCTCGCCCATTTTAAACAAGCGTTCCCAACCCAGAACCAATAACAAACTAAAAAGCGTCATGCCTGTTACTCCTGCTGTACAGCGGAGGGATCGTGCTCCAGCCCGCTCCGAAATCTTTCCCAGTCAAACGCCGGTCCGGGATCGGTTTTTCTTTCCGGCGCGATATCACTATGCCCGGTAATATTTTCGACTATTTGCGGATAGTGCTTTGCCAGTAAACGGGTCACCGCCTGCAAAGCCTGGTATTGCGCATCGGTATAGGGCAGCACATCGATGCCTTCCAGCTCAATGCCAACAGAAAAATCATTGCAGGCCTCCCGTCCCTGATAGCAGGAAACGCCCGCGTGCCAGGCGCGTAAATCAAAAGGCACGTACTGGATGATTTCGCCATCGCGACGGATCAGGCAATGCGCGGAAACCCGCAGATGCGCGATATCCGCAAAGTAAGGATGGGCCCCGGCATCCAGCTGGCCGGTAAATAGCGCATCGATCCACGGGCCGCCGAACTCGCCCGGCGGCAGGCTGATATTATGAATAACCAGAAGCGTGGGCGTTTCGTTTTGCGGGCGCTGATTAAAATGCGGCGACGGCACCCGCTTCACGCCGGTCAGCCAGCCTGACTGCAACTGCATGGCCTGCTCTCCTTTTCTATAGATAACATCAGAGTAACATGAATCCCTGACGCGGGAAGCCCCGCCGCCGCAGAAACAGCTCGGGGAAGTTTCGTCGCTTTTTGCCCTGTCAGGCGGCAAAAAATCGGCTGCCCTGGCGCAGTAACCGACTCGCCAGCCGCAGGTAAAAAAGCTAGCATGGTTCTCTCTTCAATCCGCCCTTTTGGAGTTTGACCATGACAACCCGTCGCTACGATGCGGACAGCCGCCGTGCCGCGCTGTTGGAACGTATTAAGGATGATATTCCTCCTGCCGTCGCCCTGGCGCTGCGAGAAGACCTGGGCGGCGAGATCGACGCCAGCCGGGATATTACCGCCAGCCTGTTACCAGAAGATGCCCGCTCTCATGCCGTAGTGATTACCCGTGAACCGGGTATTTTCTGCGGGAAACGCTGGGTCGAAGAAGTTTTTATCCAGCTTGGTAATAAGACGCAGATGATTTGGCACGTGGAGGATGGTGACGCGATCGTCGCCAACCAGCCGCTGTTTGAAGTAACCGGCCCTTCCTCGCTGATACTGACAGCGGAACGCACCGCGCTGAATTTTGTCCAGACGTTATCCGGCGTGGCGACCGAGGTCAGCCGCTATGTGGCTATGCTTGAAGGCACCAAAACGCAGCTGCTGGATACGAGAAAAACGCTGCCGGGACTGCGCACCGCGCTGAAGTATGCCGTGCTGTGCGGCGGCGGCGCTAACCACCGACTGGGCCTTTCCGACGCTTTCCTGATCAAGGAAAACCATATTATCGCCACCGGTTCAGTACGCCAGGCCGTGGAAAAGGCGTTTTGGCTGCATCCGGACGTGCCGGTGGAAGTTGAGGTTGAATCGCTGGACGAGCTTAGTCAGGCGATCGAGGCCGGGGCGGATATCATCATGCTGGATAACTTCAGCGTTGAGCAGATGCGGGAAGCGGTGCGCCTGACCAACGGCCGCGCGCTGCTGGAGGTTTCCGGCAACGTCACCGACGAGACGTTACGGACTTTCGCCGAAACGGGCGTGGATTACATCTCGGTCGGCGCGCTAACCAAGCACGTGCGGGCGTTGGATCTCTCCATGCGCTTTCGCCCCGCTACCGCCCATTAATTTTACCTGTCATTTTAACGCCGTCTCCGGATGGCGTTTTCGCTCCCATCACTGAATTTTGCGAGCCGTCTTCCCGCCTTTTTGTGTGCTGATGTAATAGCGAAAGAATTCCTGCTGCCCTTCTTCGGAAACGTTTTTTTGCCGCTGGCCTGCGTTTTTTTTCAGCGGTACGTTGCTGACTCCTTAAACACATGGAAGTCAACATCATGAAAAATCAGCAGGGATTTACCCTGGTCGAACTAATGATAGTTATCGCTATCATCGCCATTCTCAGCGCTATCGGCCTGCCGGCTTACCAGAACTATCTGCAAAAAGCCGCGCTGACCGATATGCTGCAAACGGCAATGCCTTTTAAAACCGCCGTGGAGCTGTGCGCCATCGAGCACGGCGGCGCGGAAAGCTGTAGCGCAGGCAGCAACGGCGTGCCGTCCGGGAAAGGGTCGCGCTATGTTGCCACTGTGGCCGTGCAGGGCGGCGCGCTGACGCTGACGGGCCAGGAGAGCCTGAATGGCCTGACGGTAACAATGAAACCGCAGTGGGACGGTGCCGAAGGCCAAATCGGCTGGCAGCGCACCTGCGCCACCCAGCAAACGGGGCTGAAAGAAGCCTGTGAAAATATCTTCCGCTTTGACGATGACAGCGAGGTGGCGGAATGACAGCGTCTTCCTCTCTGCAGGCCGTCGAGGCCCTTTGTCAACGTCATCACGCCGTGGTGCTTTCGCTTACGCCGCAGCGGCTGCACATCGCGATGGCGACGCCGCCCTCGGCCGATATGATGGCGGCGCTGCGTTTTACCGCTCAGGGCGCGATTGAGATTGAGTACTGGCCACCGGCGCGACTGGAACAGTATCGACAGGATCGTCCGGCCGCATCGGAACCTGCGGCGGCACATAGCGAAACCACCATCCAGCGTATCGACAATCTGTTGGCGCTGGCGATACAGCAGCGCGCGTCCGATATCCACATCGAACCTCAGGCCGACGCGTTACGCATCCGTTTTCGGGTGGATGGCGTGCTGCAAAACGTGCCGACTTCGCCAGCCGACAACGCCGCGGCGCTGCTGGCAAGGCTGAAAATAGTCGCTAACCTGGATATCGCCGAACGCCGGATCCCGCAGGATGGCCAGTTCACGCTGGCACTGTTGGGAAAACCCACTTCCTTTCGCCTCTCGACGCTGCCCACGCGCTGCGGTGAAAAAGCGGTTATCCGACTGCTGCAAACTGACACCCAGTCCGTGTCGCTGGAGAATCTCGGCATGTCGCCAGCGGCGCTGCGCTGCTTTCGCGAGGCGCTGGCGAGGCCGCAGGGGCTGATTCTGGTTACCGGCCCTACCGGCAGCGGGAAAACCTTTACCCTTTACAGCGGGCTGAGCTCGCTTAACACGCCGGGCCGCAACCTGTGCAGCGTGGAAGATCCCGTGGAAATCCCGCTGCCGGGCGTTAATCAAACCCAGGTACATCCTAAAACCGGACTTGATTTCAACCGCGTGCTACGCGCTCTTCTGCGTCAGGATCCCGACGTAATTATGATTGGCGAAATCCGCGATGCGGAAACGGCGGAAATCGCCATCAAGGCGGCGCAGACCGGCCATCTGGTTCTGTCGACTTTGCATACCAACTCCACGGCGGAAACGCTGACCCGGCTAAGGCAAATCGGCATTCCCGGCTACCAGCTTGCCTCCGCGCTAAAGCTGGTTATCGCCCAGCGTCTGGTACGCCGTCTCTGCCCGCACTGTCGCGAACCCGCCGAAGCGCTGGCCCATTTCCCTCAGGATCTCTGGCCGGGTACGGTGCAAAACTGGCGCGCCGTCGGCTGCGAACGCTGCTATTCCGGCTTTTATGGCAGGCTGGCGCTGTTCGAGCTGCTTCCCGTTAATGCGCGGCTGCAAAATGCTATCGCGACCGACAGCGCTCAGGAGGCGCTGCTGAAAATTACCCGGCAGCAAAATATAAACTCGCTGTTTGTAGAAGGACTACATAGCGTGAATAAAGGCGAAACCACGCTGGCAGAGCTGAATCGAATTGTCGGTAATGACGATGACTGATCCGCTGTTAGTGGAATGGCAGGCCATGGACAAAGAAGGCGCTTTTCATCAGGGAGCCTGTTTTTGCCGTGGCCGCCAGGAAGCAACGGAACGGCTCATGGCGCTCGACCTGCTGCCGCTAAAGGTTAGCAAAGGACGCCGCTATCACGCCGGCGACTGGAAATGGCAGCACAAGATTACCTTTTTCCGCGAGCTGGCTACGCTTTTGCAGGCAGGCATGACGCTTTCTGCCAGCCTGCGGCTGACGGCTGAAGGCCATGCCGATCCCGGCTGGCAGGCTTTACTCACGCAGATAGAGCAAAGCGTGTCGGAAGGCATACCCTTTTCACAGGCGCTGGCCGACTGGCCTGTAGTTTTCCCACCGCTCTACCCTGCCCTGATCGCGGTTGGCGAACTGACCGGCAGAATGGACGAATGCTGTCTGCGGCTGGCCGGTCAGCAGGAAAGAGAACAACAGCTGCAAAAGAAAGTAATGAAAGCGCTGCGCTACCCGTTGTTTGTGGTCGCCGTCGCGCTGCTGGTCAGCATCGGGATGCTGGTTTTCGTTTTGCCGGAGTTTGTAGCTATCTATCGTTCCTTTAAAGCGCCGCTACCGGTTTTTACCGCGGCCATAATCGCGCTGTCCGAGGGGCTGCAGCGTTATGGCATGCTTATTTTGCCGCTGGCCTTCGGCAGCCTCGCTTACTGGCGCTGGCAGAGCCGTCGCCTGCCCGTCTGGCAGCGTAACGAGCAGCGATGTCTGTTACAGCTGCCGCTTATCGGCAGGCTTTATCGCGGCGGCCAGCTCAGCCGTATCTTTCTGACCCTGACGCTGACGCAGCAGGCTGGTCTGACGCTGTTGCAGGGGCTGCAGGCGGTAGAGAAAACGCTCGATCATCTGCTGTGGCGGGAGGCGATAGTCGCCCTGCAGCAGCATATCGCCGCCGGTAACCCGCTGTACCAGGCGCTGGCACAGCACGAGCTTTTCACGCCGCTGTGCTACCAGCTGATAAAAGTGGGCGAAGAGGCTGGCGCGCTGGACAGCCTGCTGCTGCGGCTAGGGGAATGGCATGAGGCCAGCACGCATGAGCTGGCGGATAATCTGGCCGCCGCGCTGGAACCGTTAATGATGATCGTTACCGGCGTGCTGGTCGGCACGCTGGTAGTCGCGATGTACTTGCCCATCTTTAACCTGGGCGATGCTTTGGGATAGTGACCGTTTTGACCAGGCGATATATTCACACAGAGGACGTATTAAGACAGACAACGCTTTAAGGCAGGCAATGTTTTGAAGCAGGTAACATTTTGGGACAGGCGACGCTTTAAGGCAGGCAAAGTGATGCCGTTCTGCCAGGCAGGGTGTGAAAGCGACAGCGTAAAAACCTGCCGCTCAGCGCAAGCGGCAGGCCGGTTGCCGACTTTAACGGTTGAACACCCGGTTTTCCTGCTCCGCCACGCGGATAAAGGTCGTGCGCTTGGTCAGCTCTTTCAGCCGCTCAGCGCCAACGTAGGTACAGGCAGAGCGCAGGCCGCCAAGAATGTCTCGCGCCGTGTTGTCTACCGGGCCGCGAACGGGAAGCTTAACGGTTTTGCCTTCTGCCGCCCGATAGCCCGCCACGCCGCCAACGTGCCGGTTCATCGCAGATTCAGAACTCATGCCGTAAAACAGCATAAACTGCTCGCCGTCCTCTTCCACCAGCGTGCCTTCGCATTCATCATGCGCGGCCAGCATCCCGCCGAGCATCACAAAATCGGCGCCGCCGCCGAAGGCTTTCGCCACGTCGCCCGGTACCGAACAGCCGCCGTCGCTGACAATTTGACCGCCCAGCCCATGAGCCGCATCCGCACATTCAATTACGGCGGAAAGCTGCGGATAGCCTACGCCAGTTTTCACCCTTGTAGTACAGACGGATCCGGGGCCGATGCCCACCTTTACGATATCGGCACCGGAAAGAATAAGCTCCTCCACCATTTCGCCCGTCACTACGTTACCCGCACAGATAGTTTTATCCGGGCAGGCCTCGCGAGCGCGCTGTAAAAACTCGACAAAGTGTTCGGAGTAGCCGTTAGCAACGTCAATACAAATGAAATTTAACGCGGGCGACAGCGCGAGGATCTGCTGCATTTTAACGAAATCGGCATCGGAAGTGCCGGTAGAAACCATCACGTATTGCAGTACGCTTTCAGGTACGCGATCGATAAAGGCCTGCCATTGTGCCACGCTATAATGCTTGTGAACGGCGGTAAGGACCTGGAATGAGGCCAGCGCTTCCGCCATGCTGAAGGTGCCGACAGTATCCATATTGGCGGCAATGATCGGCACGCCTGACCAGGCGACGCCGGAGTGTTTGAAGGTGAACTGACGGTTCAGGTCAACCTGTGAACGACTCTTCAACGTGGAACGCTTGGGGCGGATCAGGACATCTTTAAAACCTAGCTTAATATCTTCTTCAATACGCATAAATCACTTCCTGGTTGATGGCGCAATCTGATGATTGGGTGCTGCTGCCAGCTCCAGTAGCCTTATCATACGCGCTAAAAACGCACGGACAAGACTGCGAAAACAGGTTTATTTAGGCTACAATCCCATGAATTTATCTGTGATTCTCTTATGTGATCTGCACCCCACTTTTAGCGGCCGCGTCAATGCTGGCCTGAGCGGATGCGGTCACATCGGAGCCGTGAGAATCGGGACTATGAGCTATACTGTTGCGCTGACCGGTGGTATCGGCAGCGGGAAAACCACTATCGCTAACGCCTTCGCGGCCAGAGGCGTGGATATCGTTGACGCCGATATTATTGCCCGTCAGGTCGTGGAGCCCGGTCAACCCGCGCTGAAAGCGATACAAGAGCGGTTCGGTGCGGCGGTCATTCGCCCGGACGGCTCGTTAGATCGCGCCGCGCTGCGTCAGCGGATTTTTAGTTCCGCGCAGGAAAAAGCCTGGCTGAACGCCCTTCTGCATCCGCTGATCCATAGTGAGACCCGTCGCCAGCTGGCGTTAACCCGCTCCGTCTGGTGCCTGTGGGTCGTTCCTTTGCTGGTTGAAAACAATCTGCAACAGCTGGCCGATCGGGTGCTGGTTGTGGATGTCGATCGCGAAACGCAGCTGGCGCGTACCATGAGCAGAGACCACATCAGCCGTGAACAGGCTGAACATATTTTGGCTGCGCAGGCCACGCGTGAAGCGCGACTTGCCGTAGCCGACGACATTATCGATAACGGCGGCACACCTGATGATGTGGCCGCCAAAGTTGCCCGGCTGGATCAGCGCTATCGCCAGCTTGCCGGAGCAACAGATCAGGATTAAAGCATGAGCACAACGGTTTTATTTGAGTACCCATTAAATGAAAAAATGCGGACCTGGCTGCGCATTGAATTTTTGATGAATCAGCTGGACAGCAGCCGCACCATCGTCGATTCAGTCAGCGCGCTAACTTTTTTCCGCAATGCGGCCGAGCTGCTGGATGTATTTGAACGCGGCGAACTGCGTACCGAAATTGTCAAAGAGTTGGATAAGCAGCAGCAGAAGCTGCGCTCCTGGGCAGAAGTGCCGGGCGTGGATATGGATCTGGTGCATAAGCTGCACGACAGTCTGAAAACGCGTTCGACTGCGCTGATGGCCGCTCCGCGTATGGGACAGATGATGCGGGAAGATCGGTTGATCGGACTGGTGCGTCAGCGCTTAAGTATTCCCGGCGGCTGCTGCAGTTTCGACCTGCCTACGCTGCATATCTGGCTGCATATAGAACAGGAGAAACGGGACAGTCAGGTTGCGCTGTGGATGAACTCGCTGGCGCCTATCCGCGACGCGCTGACGCTGATTTTGGACTTAATTCGCCAGTCGGGCGCTTTTCGCCATCAGACCAGCCTGAACGGATTTTATCAGGACAATGCGGAAGGCGCCGATCTGCTGCGCCTGCAGCTGATGCTGGAGGACTCGCTTTATCCGCAGGTTTCCGGCCATAAAAGCCGCTATGCTATCCGCTTTCTGCCGCTCGACAGCGAGCACGGCGAGGTGCCGGCGCGCCTCGATTTTCAACTTGCCTGCTGCTGAGGTAATGATCAATGAATGAAGTCATCACTGTAAACTGTCCAACCTGTGATAAAGAGGTTATCTGGGATGAGCTGAGCCCCTGGCGGCCCTTCTGCAGCAAGCGCTGCCAGCTGATCGATTTGGGCGAATGGGCTAACGAAGAGAAACGTATTCCCAGCGAGGGCGATCTTTCCGACAGCGATGAATGGAGCGAAGAACCGAAAGATCGCTACTGAAAGCCTACTACCAGGAAGATGACCGCTGGCTGAATATGGCCCTTTTCAGCCAGCAGCGAGGCAATATCGTCTACGTTGACCCGCTCTGAAGACGAACAATATCGCCTGAATCAGCCCCGGCCTGCGAGCGATATCGCCTGAATCCACCCAAGCCTACGGGCAACGATCGCGTCTAAATCAGTCCGGCCTGCAGGCGAGCGATCAGTTCTGCATTGGCGGGAGGAAATTCTTCCGCCACCAGCGCCTGCTGCGCGACCCAACGTTGCGGCTGCCCTTCACGTCCCCACGGTTCGCCCTGCCAGGCCTCTACCAGAAAGAAATGCAGCGTGACCTGTAGCTCGCTGTCCGTATGGCTGGCCATACCGCAGGCCGATGCGCTCAGCGGAGTGATGCCCGTTTCTTCCTGTAGCTCGCGCTTCAGCGCCTGTTCCGGCGTTTCGCCTGCTTCGATTTTCCCGCCGGGAAATTCCCATCGGTTAGCCATATGGGATTTAGCGGAGCGCTGGGTTAGAAATATTCTTTTCTGCCCGTCACGAATGATGCCTACTGCCACCTGCAAATGCTTCATAACTGTTCTCTGGATTGCCTGAAGTACGCCGCCACTATTCCAGCGTTGCGGCACAATCGCAAGCCCGATTGTAAACTGCGAGCCGTTACGAAAATCAGCTATGTAACAGCATGAAAATGGCCGAAGGCCGGTACGGCAGTAAAAACAAAGCGTAGAATTTCGTTCCAGGGAAGCCCGTCTTAAGCAAAGCAGACAGGCACGGCGACGTCTGCCGACTCACGGATAAGAGGAGAGAAATATGCGCCGCATCTTTAGCCTTCAGGTAAACATGTTCATGCTGCCAGCGCTACTGGCAGTGACAACAATCGTTATAGCGCAGCTGCCTCTGAGGCTGTGGCTGCCGGCGCTGCTGCTAAGCTGGACGTTATTAGCACTGGCAGTCGTGGATTATCGCCTGTTTCTGCTGCCGGATATGCTGACGCTGCCGCTGCTCTGGCTTGGACTGCTTGCCAGCACGATCGGATTGCTGCCGGGCCTGACGCCGGAGCAGGCCGTTTATGGCGCAGCGGCGGGTTACAGCACGCTTTGGCTGCTCTCGCGCGGCTATTGGCTGCTGAGAAACAAAGAGGGGCTGGGGCTGGGCGATGCCAAATTACTGGCGGCGCTGGGCGCCTGGACGGGCCTGGAGCGGCTGCCCTGGATCGTGCTGCTGGCGACGCTTATCACCTCAGCCGCGCTTTTTGCCGCGTGGCTGATGTTCAGGCATCCGCTTAATGCGCCTTTCCCTTTTGGGCCTGCGCTGGCCTTTGCAGGCTGGACGATATTTCTCTGGCTCTATGGATAACGGCCAGGAGGCCGGCCCTGACGTGGCAAAGACTATAACTGGCATAACACGGCCTCGCTTTGGCAAAGACTATAACTGACGCAAGGTGAGCTGGCTTTAGTAAAAATTATGTGGCTGTGGCTGTGGCTGTGGCTGTGGCTGTGGCTGTGGCTGTGGCTGTGGCTGTGGCTGTGGCTGTGGCTGTGGCTGTGGCTGTGGCTGTGGCTGTGGCTGTGGCTGTGGCTGTGGCTGTGGCTGTGGCT
>NZ_JBGGPM010000020.1:0-505 GCF_041320675.1 Erwinia sp. STN24
TGCAAGCATTTGAGAGACTCGAACATATCGTTGACTTCATTCTTATTACGGAGAATGAAAACGACATGTCGTTTCAATTTTCAGCTTGTTCCGGATTGTTAAAGAGCAAATATCTCAAACGTGACTCAGGCTTAAAGCCGGAATCAATTTTGAGATACGGTTGATAATGTCTTTCACTCATTATCAGATATGGCGTCCCCAAGGGGATTCGAACCCCTGTTACAGCCGTGAAAGGGCAGTGTCCTGGGCCTCTAGACGATGGGGACACAAAAATTGCTTAACCAGTCGCAGACTGGTTATTTTGTGTAAAGGTGAAGATTTGCTGGCAAATCTGTGCGACAAATTTACTTGTCACAGAACCCTACTCAAAAGACGCATTGCTCGTTACTTTTCTATCAGACAATCTGTGTGAGCACTACGCACGAAGGTATCTTCAGGTAAGGAGGTGATCCAACCGCAGGTTCCCCTACGGTTACCTTGTTACGACTTCACCCCAGTCATGAAT
>NZ_JBGGPM010000021.1:0-383 GCF_041320675.1 Erwinia sp. STN24
GCGATCATGTCTCCGACCGTCGAGACCGAACTGGTCATGGCGACCGTCGCGCTTACCGAGGGGGGCGGCTTGGTCGGGTCCGGCCCGGGCGGCTGCACCGTCACGGTAATGCCGGTGACGGTCACGGGGTTCTTGGGCGCGGTGAAGTTCAGGATCGTGCCGCTGGCGAAAGGCACCAGCACCGAAGGCGTGGTGGCAAGGTTGGGCACCGCCAGCAGCGCGCTGTTCTGGTTGCCCGACTGCATGACCTCGACGATCGAGTTGGTCTGGCTGATGTCGAGCGTCACCGCCGGCACGCTCTGCGTCTGGACGATGCTGTAGCTGCTGCTCGACGAATTGCTGTTGCTGGTGATCGAGTAGAGCGTCGCCGCCATGTTGAAGGT
>NZ_JBGGPM010000022.1:0-379 GCF_041320675.1 Erwinia sp. STN24
AATCAGTTTTGAGATACTTCGTGGAGACACCTTTCACCTGTCACCAAGCAAGTGGCGTCCCCTAGGGGATTCGAACCCCTGTTGCCGCCGTGAAAGGGCGGAGTCCTAACCGCTAGACGAAGGGGACGTGAAATTTGCTTTGCGAATCACCGATTCGCTTATTTCACGTAAAGGCAAGATTTTCTCAAGAAAATCGCGCGACAGATTCTTTTGTCGCTTTACCCCCAACGCGTTAACGCCTTGCTCATTACTTTTCTATCAGACAATCTGTGTGAGCACTGCGCACGAAGGTATCTTCAGGTAAGGAGGTGATCCAACCGCAGGTTCCCCTACGGTTACCTTGTTACGACTTCACCCCAGTCATGAATCACAAAGTGGT
>NZ_JBGGPM010000023.1:0-367 GCF_041320675.1 Erwinia sp. STN24
GGTCTGGCCCTGCTGCACGTTGGTGGTGGTGCCGCTGATGATCTGCGCCTGCTGCTGCTCGCCGTTGTCCAGCACGTCGTCGCCCGCAAAGGCGGCGATGGTGATGGCCGGAGCGGTAGCCGGGGCGCTAACGGTGAAATCGTGCGTGGTGGTTGCCGCCGCGCCCGCCGCATCGGTAACGGTGGCGGTAATGGTCGCGGTGCCCGCCGCCAGCGCCTGCACGGCCGCAGCCGGAACGGCCACGCTCCACGCGCCGCTGCCGTCAACGGTGGGGGTGTAGGTTTGGCCGTTCAGGGTAACGGTAACGGTCTGGCCCTGCTGCACGTTGGTGGTGGTGCCGCTGATGATCTGCGCCTGCTGCTGCTCG
>NZ_JBGGPM010000024.1:0-273 GCF_041320675.1 Erwinia sp. STN24
TAAAGAAAGCGTAATAGCTCACTGGTCGAGTCGGCCTGCGCGGAAGATGTAACGGGGCTAAACCATGCACCGAAGCTGCGGCAGCGACACTATGTGTTGTTGGGTAGGGGAGCGTTCTGTAAGCCGTCGAAGGTGGCCTGTGAGGGCTGCTGGAGGTATCAGAAGTGCGAATGCTGACATAAGTAACGATAAAGCGGGTGAAAAGCCCGCTCGCCGGAAGACCAAGGGTTCCTGTCCAACGTTAATCGGGGCAGGGTGAGTCGACCCCTAAGG
>NZ_JBGGPM010000025.1:0-273 GCF_041320675.1 Erwinia sp. STN24
ATTAAAGAAAATGGTTTTCGTTACGAAATAAACCCCTTAATGTAGCAGCATGGATTAGTGACAGGCAGGGAGAAATGAAAAAGGAAAGGTTTTCGTAACGAATTTCCCGCGGTAATATAGCATCATGAATATAAACAACCGGCTGCAAAAGATATTAAAGAAAATGGTTTTCGTTACGAAATAAACCCCTTAATGTAGCAGCATGGATTAGTGACAGGCAGGGAGAAATGAAAAAGGAAAGGTTTTCGTAACGAATTTCCCGCGGTAATATAG
>NZ_JBGGPM010000026.1:0-260 GCF_041320675.1 Erwinia sp. STN24
GACTTCATTCTTATTACGGAGAATGAAAACGACATGTCGTTTCAATTTTCAGCTTGTTCCGGATTGTTAAAGAGCAAATATCTCAAACGTGACTCGGCTTTTTATGCCGGGAATCAGTTTTGAGATAGTTTAGTAAACTGCATGGTGGAGCTAAGCGGGATCGAACCGCTGACCTCCTGCGTGCAAGGCAGGCGCTCTCCCAGCTGAGCTATAGCCCCATACAGTTACTGCAGAGACCGTCTACTACCACTCAACCGCGA
>NZ_JBGGPM010000027.1:0-260 GCF_041320675.1 Erwinia sp. STN24
GTGTCCCCTTCGTCTAGCGGTTAGGACTCCGCCCTTTCACGGCGGCAACAGGGGTTCGAATCCCCTAGGGGACGCCACTTGCTTGGTGACAGGTGAAAGGTGTCTCCACGAAGTATCTCAAAACTGACTTCACAGTCACGTTTGAGATATTTGCTCTTTAACAATCCGGAACAAGCTGAAAATTGAAACGACATGTCGTTTTCATTCTCCGTAATAAGAATGAAATTAACGATATGTTCGAGTCTCTCAAATGCTTGCAG
>NZ_JBGGPM010000028.1:0-256 GCF_041320675.1 Erwinia sp. STN24
ATTTGGTAGGCCTGAGTGGACTTGAACCACCGACCTCACCCTTATCAGGGGTGCGCTCTAACCACCTGAGCTACAAGCCTGTAGAGGTTTTTTCTGCTCGTTACTTTTCTATCAGACAATCTGTGTGGACACTGCGCACGAAGGTATCTTCAGGTAAGGAGGTGATCCAACCGCAGGTTCCCCTACGGTTACCTTGTTACGACTTCACCCCAGTCATGAATCACAAAGTGGTAAGCGCCCTCCCGAAGGTTAAGCT
>NZ_JBGGPM010000003.1:0-446948 GCF_041320675.1 Erwinia sp. STN24
AGCTTCGAGGCGAAACTCTGGGCTAAAATTGCGTCTGTTACGTCCGGTCATAATGTCACCTGTTTTGACTATGAGGCGATGATATCACCTCTATTCAGGTGGCCAAATTCACTATGCCACTACAAAGCTGCCTTTCACTGACTCAGAAAAGATTGAATGGTGGCTGCGCAATGAAGTTAAGGTTAGAGATAAATATCATATTCCTTCCGGTAATGTGGGGCCATTCCTGATAACCGTATATGCATTCGGAGATGGCTACAAAGAAGAGGGAAAAGAAGATCGGCTGTGTTTTCGTGATGTAAAACCTCCCCAAAACTGCATCGACAAAAAAGTGCTTATGATGATTTGGCGGACTCGTGAAGGTGGCGTCAAATATGAGTTTTAATCGAACCGGAAGGGTAGGAATATCCCACTACTACCTGTAGTACGGATGCAGGGAACCGGTGTTGCTATGGTAGTGTAAACCTCAAAAGCATGTGCTGGCCTACACAGTTCAGGGTAGCCAGCACACCAGCTAGTGTGATTTTCCCGGATATCTACTCCCCATAAGGACTACGATAGACCTGAACCACCACGCTATCTGGTGAGGTGTACGTAATCAGCGTGACGATATCTTTTGTGTCCGGCGAACGCCAGCATTCGGCTTCAACATCACAGGCAGACTGCTGCCTGTATCCGGCAGCCGTCAGATAAGCCTGAACCTGTCTTTGGTCGCTTGCGCCATTAAACCGTATGGTATAAACATGGGCTTCCGGGCCGCTGACGTTGCCGAACTCAAAGGAATACGCATCTGAAATCCGTGGCATATTTTTAAGGAGTTCGGGAGTGTAGTACTCGTATTCTTTTTCATCTTGCTCGGTGTAATAAGCGCTAGTGGCTAACTCCATTCGCAAATATGGCCATCCATAAGCGAACGCTGCAGCAATGACGATGGCAACAGCCAACGCTCCTTTCACCATCCTTTTCAAAGCCCCATTCTCCCGTTAGATCCTGTTGTCATAAAAGTCCGGTTACGAGGAGGTAGGATCACGTTGCCAGACAAGAAATCATTATAGGGCACGACCGATTTCATAAACGGCGGCAAAATACCATTACGTGGCCGGGCGTTGGGAAACCGTTCAGGGTCTGGAAATAAAAGAGGAGTAAAGTTTTTAACCTTGAAAGCCCCAATGTTTCCATAAAAATCCCAGCGTTTTAGGGCCTCCTCTTTACTTACCGGCCTCAACATTTGAAATGCATCAGGTACTGAAGTTGACCGGTAAAAACCTAACAGGTCGGATACCAAATCTTCACCGCTAAACCCGCTGTCGGTAATAATGTTATTAGGAAACGAATTCTGGAAACCCTCAAAATCCCGTGCCACTGACATCATCATTGCCAGCGCTATGCTGATTTGTTCCCAATGTGGGCGGCCACGTTTAATACGCCAGGTTGTAAACTTTCCTGTTCTGAATACGCTCCCGGGAGATGTCATGCCTTGAGAATAGGTAATATCATAATATTCTTTTTTCGAAAGCTCACCTCTGGATATGTTTCTCAATAAATATTTAATGTCAGTCCCTTGAGCATGGCCAAGGTCAATCCAACCAAGTACTTCGGTATAAACTATTCCATATCTTTCAGTTGAAGCACGCCTGCCATCTATAATTTCTGAACGTTTACTCATCCTTGACCTCTTATCCTTGAGTCAGATAACAAAAATAATATTGTTTTTGAGCAACTTCCTAAAATGAAAGTTTTTTAAGGGAGCCAGACCCTGAACCGACGATCTGATAAAATCCAAATAGTCGGGACGTGCGCCGATCTGGTGATGACTATTTTAATATTTGTACATCTTGTAAGCAACCAGCATCAACGTACTCAACATAAAGCCGCCTGATGCTGGGTATAATTCAGCACAAGAAATTCGCACCTTAACGGATTGGCTTACCCGAAATCACCTCAATAAATTCCTGCACCTGACGTTGTTTCCTCGCAGAAAACTTACACACCTTGCGCAGTGACTGCATCAGTTCCGGTTCCTGCGGTTCTGGCTCGCGAGCCGTCACTACCAGGCAGCCCGGCATTACCCGTACATCAACCGGCGTGCCGGTTGCGAACCCTGCCGCATCCAGCCATTTGCCCTTAAAGGCAAGTAAGGGGATACGCTCGTAATCCGGAAAGGTGCTCGCATAACTCACCGTATAGTGGCGCAGCGTGGTTTCCGTCACTTCTTTTGCAGCCGCAACTGCATTACAATCCTGTTCAGCCATAATAACTAGTCCTGTTAGTTGTTGTGGTCAGCAGGCTGAATGTGTTCCCGCACATTCAGTTTGCGCTAAATAACCCTGTTATTATATCTCTTCGCTGATTACTTTCCTGAGTTATTAGCGGTGAAAAGTTAAAAGTGGAACGAGCTTCTAATAATTAATGTAATTTGTAGAGCATTTTCATTATCGCTTATGGATTGTTATATTTTTTAAGCTGTTTACAGAGAGAGGTTATATTTCGCATACTTTCCGGCATCGGCAAGCACATCGCTGATAAAATATTCAGCCAGGTGCTGGACTGAAAAGCAGAATAAGCAGAATCAACTTACTAAGTTAATTTTTTTCTGATAATTGCATTGAGCCATACCTCATCGCCACGTCCGATACGTAAATCACCGGTCTGCCATATTTTTTTCGTTTCAAGAACGAAATCACTTCCCTTTTTGTTCTTAGAACCTGCCTGTCTTTTTATATCCGCCTTATTATTAGCCAAACTTACACTAATAGCTTCATTAACCTCATCTACCAATTTCTGTAACCCAGCCGCATCCAGATCGGTAAATCTGCGCCCATCCTTTTCCCGTTCGCCGCGGCCATATTTAAAAGAGAGATACCATACGCCGCCAGGCTTCAGCGCTATCGCCAGCTTCGTCATGACTTCAGGTAGTTCAGCTTCGGAAACATGCAGCAGCGACGCGCAACACCAGATACCATCATATTTTTCAACCGCAGCAACATCCTGAAAGCGCATCCGCTCCACAGGTTTGCCGGAGAGCTGACGAGCCAGCGCAACCAGCTCCGCCGATGCATCAAAGGCTTCGACCGTAAAACCCATTTCGCTAAAGGCTTTGGCATCACGGCCTGAACCGCAGCCGGCATCAAGGATGCGCGCACCTGACCGCAGGCAGGTAATAAAAGGTTGGTAAAGCGCAGACATATCCACACTTACCGTATCGGTAAAAAACTGTTGGGCGTTCTGCCGGTAATAGTGTTCGTTTATCAAAAGAGACTGCCTCCCTGTGCCGCTGGTTGCCACTCGTGGAGCAGGGCGTATTTTGCCGTACTCCAGTTTTTTTGCAGAAAGCTGTGCCGCAGCTGCGGCGTATTGCCGGTCTGGCGAATTAAAGTCTCTCGTAAAGGCAGATGGCTGTTAATAAAGTACTCGTTACGATCGTGCAGGCGCTGCAATAGCGTTATCGCAGGGATACGCGCAAACTTACCCTGAGCGCCACGATTACAGGTCTGGCAGGCCAGCACCAGATTCCAGACGCCGTTGAGGTTGCCGATTTGTTCGCTGAGCATCAGCGGCAGAAAGTGATCGACATCAGCCAGGTTCTCCTCGCCACCGGCCACGCCAATCGGCCGGAAGCAATAAAAGCACAGGCCTTTCTGGTAGCCATTCAGGCTGCTGCGGCAGCTGGTAATGGTGACGCGGCGACCGCTCTGGCGGCTGAAAAGCATCTTGTCATTATCGTCGTAATCCACTGCAATCAGGTTGCGTGAAACGTTCATGGCCCAGGCTTCTTCAACCAGCCGCCATCTTGCATCCGTTTCCTCTACCAGGCTGGCAAAGTGTTCGTTTTCCGTCAGCTGATAAAAATTATCCGTAAGCCGAATGCCTTTATGGCTTCGGCGTTCATCCAGGAAAAAGCGTTTGTCGATCTCGGCGTAATTCACATTATGAAAAGCATCAATTACGTTAGCGAAGCCGCGCTTGACGGTAATGGCAATCAACAGTTCTTCGTTGATCTCGCCTGCGTTAAACTGCCTGCACGCCTCCAAAAATTCGCTACTTTTGCTGGTGATCTGCTTTGGCGCATGGCGCAGGTGGGCGCATAAATGCCGCACAAAGGGCACGGCGAGTGCTTCCAGCGTAATCAGATCGTTGTCCTGCTGCTTCAGGTCGTACAACGCATGGGCGAGCGCGAATTTATAGGAGGCGACGTTTTTGCCAAAAAGAATAACGCCGCGCCAGTAGTTTTCAAGGCGGGGATCGGCCTGGTAAAAGCGCATACAGGATCCTGTTTTGCGAGACAGCTCGAAAAATTCACGTAACAGGATCACATAACAAAAGCCGATGAATGTAAACCGTAAAGTCCGATGGCCGGCTCGATCCTTCTTAAGGCGAAATGCTTATCGTCAGCAGAGGTCACGATAACAAAATATTTACGCCGGATAATGGCCGCCAGGTGTTGGGCGACGCTGAAGAGATAACCAGCGTAAGAGGAAGGTAGGGACAGCGCAGGATAAAGCGTTACTCGCTTATCTGTTTGGCCGTTAGCGATTTCATTTATGCGAGTTGCTTATAGTAAGAAGTAATGCCAAACATTATAAAATTCACGCTGGTGTCAATTCTTCGCAGCCATTATCATTAACCAGCTATCACACGGATCCGTGAACTATGGAAATTCAGAACGGTTTAGAGGATTATTGGCGTATGGAGAATAAAACGGCTATACGAGAAAAAATACTGAGTAATAATTTTACCCGTAAGGATTACTTTGTCTTTAAGAGCAATGTGCAGCTCATAAAAAAGATTTATCATCCGGATTTAACAGCAGGCATAAATTTGCCGGAAGCCATTACGCAGATGGCGGAAGACAGCACCAAACTCAGGAATATCGCTGTCGTATATGTTGTGCTGTTTCTTATCCTGTTATTCAGACATGATAAAGCCCAGGCCTTAATCAATATCATTGTTATCACCATAGTGCTGTTAATTATGCTATGGGCGAATGCTTGTCAGCGTAATTTACCCGTCAGTACCGAACTGCGTCTGATCAAGCTGGCTATTCGTATGCGAAAAATCCTCAAGGCACGTGCCCGTGAGGAAAAAGCCAGCATCAAAGCGGAAAGAAAACGACAGCGTGCAGGATAACCGCCGCCAGGCACAGGGATTTTCACAAAAAAAGGTCTTATCATGACCCGTTTTTCTCCTTCTCACCTAATCCAACAGCAAGGAATAGCTATGTTGCAAAAGGAAGTTTTCCCTCACCGTACTAAATGGGCCATTATCGTTATCGGGATGATAGCCGGGTTGCTCTGGGCTTTGCCGGATGGTTTTAACCTGCACGAACGTTATTCTCTGTATCTGCCGCCGCTCTCGTTAGCGATGGCCAGCATTCTGGCCTTCACGCTTTATCGTCTCCGCGCCGTCAGGCCCTGGCTCTGCGCCTTGCTGATATTGCCGGTTATTGCCTTAATGACGGGGTGGTATCGCTGGAATTTTCCCACGCTGCCGCTGGGCGAATTTCACTTTAAAAATATCTGCGCCGTAATAGTTATGCTCAGCCTGGTTATGCCCATGCTGGTCGCCTTCTGCACTAAATCGCAGCAGGAAGAGGATGGGTCACAGTGGAGCAGAGCAGTCGCCGAAACGCTGTGGCGCAACACTTTTACCCTGGCGGTCACTGGCTTAATGACCGGGCTGTTCTGGCTGGTATTGATGCTGTGGAGCAATCTCTTCAGCATCATCGGCATCACGCTCTTTGAGCAGCTTTTCTTTGATAACCGTTTTTTCCCGCCGATAGCGACCGGCGCGGTCATCGCTGCGGGCATTGTGTTTTGTCGACGCCTGCCGGGCGCTGCCGGTCTGTACAGGCATTTGGTTACGCGGGCTGTAAGCGTGCTGCTGCCTTTGCACGCGGTCGCCTTACTGCTGTTTCTGGCCTGTTTGCCGTTTACCGGGCTGGCTATCATTCCCAAAGCTTTTTCAGCCACCACGCTGTTATTGACCATGACGCTGCTGATGCTGGCGTTCAGCGCCATCGCTGGCGAAAGCGCGCCTGACCTGTCGCGCTGGCAGCGTGTTATTGCGCGCGTGGTGCTGGTTGCGCAGGCTCTGACTCCGCTATTGGCCGGGCTGGCTGTCTGGGCACTGTGGCTGCGCGTCGCGGAGTATGGCTGGACGGTGGAGCGGATCTACGCCGCTATGATTGCACTGCTGGCGGTGGCTGGCTCGCTGCTGCTGTCAGGGTTCCAGCGCCGCGCCTGGTCACAGGGCGCGGGCAGCATGAACATTTTTATCGCGCTGATGCTGTCTCTGACGGCCTGCGGCTGGTTTTTACTGCATACGCCGGTAGCCGATCCGTGGCGCATTGTCGTGAAAAATCAGCTGGCGCGTTTTGCGCAGGGCAAAGCAAAAGTGGATGACATGGATCTCTATTTATTCAGTGATGCGGGACGCCGGGGGAAACAGGCGTTACAGAAGATAAGCCGTTATCCGCAGTGGCTCGACGAGACTGCCCGGCAAAAAGCCGTGCTGGTGCGGCTGCTGGCAGAACGCGACACTAATAATGCTAACCCAACCGTTAGCGACCTTCAGCGCAGCATCCCGCTGCGAGCAGGCAGCGAAGCGCCGCCGGAAAGCTGGTGGCAGATGCAGACGCAATATATTGAGCAGGAGGCGGGCATCTGCCTGGTGGATACCGGTTCCTGCCTGGTGTGGATGCAGGATGTGAATAACGACGGCACGCCGGAAGTGCTGCTCTATAACCGCAATCAGCAGAGCATTACTCTCTATGCCCACCAGGCCACAGGCTGGGATCAGATTGGCAGCGTGACGCTATCGGCAAGGCTGGAGCAGGCCCTGCGGGATAAAATACCTGAAACTGTAGTTAAGCAGTGGCGCGACCTGGAAGTGAACGGCCAGCGGCTTCCGGTGCAATACTACGGCTTCGAAGGACAATAGCGCATTACCCGCTTTTGCAGCCGCGCAGCATCGGGGCCGGCTGCAAAAGCGTTACGGCTGTCGTCGGCTGCGTTACCCTTTAACCTCCTCCCAGTTCAGCCCAAACCGCGCCAGATACTTACGCAGGCGATCGGCGTCGTTAGGCTGTTTCTTTCCCTGGCGGGAGATGGCAAACAGGCGTCGGCCCGCTTCGGAAAGCGAATCCGTCGCGCGGCAGACGCTCAGCACCGTCTGTAGCTGGCACTCGTCAAAGAGATCGTACTGCGCCCCGGAGCGCTCAGGCAGGGCAGCTGTTGATGCCGTAGTACGCCAGCTGGCGCGCAGTCGGGCGATCTCTTCTTCCGCCAGCTCCAGCGAAATCCTTCCCTGTTCCGCCAGCGTTGCCATCCGGGTGACGGCAGCGCCCAGCTCGCGGAAATTGCCTCGCCAGCTGGCTTCTGTCGAGCAGGCGAAGCGCAGAAAATGGCTTCTCGCTTCTTTATCAAAGCGCACCTGGGTCTGCTGTTCCCGGGCGTAACGTTCCAGCTCAAAATCCAGGTTGGGTTCGATATCCTCGCGGCGTTCGGCCAGGCCCGGCAGCTGAAACGTCCACATATTGATGCGGGCAAACAGATCTTCGCGAAAGCGGCCTTCGGCAACCCACTGCGGCATATCCCGGTGCGTGCCGGCAATCAGCTGGAAATCGCTGCTGACCTCTTTATCAGAGCCGTACGGGAAGAAGCGTTTCTCCTCGATGGCGCGCAGCAGCATCGCTTGCTCATCCAGCCCCAGCTCGGCTATCTCGTCCAGAAACAGCATGCCGCCGTCGGCTTCCCGCAGCAGCCCGCCGCGCGCCTGCTGTGCGCCGGTAAAAGCGCCCTTAACGTGGCCGAACAGCGTGGACATCGCGTTGTCGCCGCGCAGCGTGGCGCAGTTAACCGCCACGAATTTACCGGCCAGCCGGTGGCGGGCATGGCGCAGCTGATAGATGCGCTCCGCAAGAAAAGATTTGCCCGCGCCGGTGGGGCCGGTCAGCAGCATCGGGGCGTCCGAGCGCAGCGCCACGCGTTCAATCTGCTCGATCAGGCTGTTAAAGGTGGTATTGCGCGTCTCGATGCCGGATTTTAAAAACGAGGTCGAGTGCTGCTGCTCGCGCTGAAAGCGGCTGGTCAGCGTGGCGTATCGGTTCAGATCGAGATCGATAATGGAATAGTGGCCGAGCGCGGTTGGCGTCTCCGAGCCCTTGCTGGCCGGCGAGGTCTGCAAAATGCGCGCGGGCAGATAGCGGGCTTCGGTCAGCAAAAACCAGCAGATTTGCGCCACGTGCGTGCCGGTAGTGATATGCACCAGATACTCTTCGGCGTCGGTATTAAAAGGATAGCGGCTGACAAAATCCAGCAAACTGCCGTAGACCTCTTCAAAGTCCCAGGGATCTTCCAGCTTCACGCTGTGCAGCACCACCTGGGTGGCGGGCGAGGCCTGAATGATATCTTCCGCCACCTGCTGCGCCATACTGAGATCACGCGGCTGATGCAGCAGCTCCAGCCTGTCGATCTGTAAGCCTTCCTGCTGGCAGAGCGCGACGGTTGGCCGCCACTTGCTCCAGCGGTTTGCCCGCTTGCCGCGTTTATCCAGCACCGTGCCCAGCACGCCGATGACTACGTTAGCTTTCATGCTTATCTCACAGGATAAATAACTTATCCGCTACGATAAATTGCTCTGTCGCTAATGGCAATGCGCAGGTGCGAGGTGATAATAAATTATATTAATAATCAAAAAGATAAATTTTATTATGCAGCGTGGCGGTCTTCTGGCACGGCATTCGCAATAGTCAGGTCACAGCAATGAGGAAAACGATTATGAAAAACAGCTATCAGACTCTGCAGCAGGCGAAAGGCGTGCCGATAAAAATGTGGACCAACGGGGTGCCGGTTGAGCCGGAAGCGCGCGAGCAGCTGCTGAACACGGCGAAAATGCCGTTTATCTTTCGCCATCTGGCGGTGATGCCGGACGTGCATCTGGGCAAAGGCTCTACCATCGGCAGCGTGATCCCGACCAAAGGCGCGATTATTCCGGCGGCGGTCGGCGTGGATATCGGCTGCGGCATGATTGCGGTGCGCACCTCGCTGATGGCCCGCGATCTGCCGGACAATCTGTCGGGCGTGCGCAGCGCCATCGAACAGGCGGTGCCGCACGGCCGCACCAATACCCGTTCCGGTCGCGATAAGGGCGCCTGGCAGACGCCGCCGCAGGAGGTGGATCGCCACTGGGCCAAACTGGCGCCGCGCTTTAAGACGCTGACGCAAAAGCATCCGTCGCTGTTCAAAACCAACAACTATCAGCATCTGGGAACGTTGGGGACCGGCAACCACTTTATTGAAGTCTGCCTGGACGAAAGCCAACAGGTCTGGGTCATGCTGCACAGCGGGTCGCGTGGCGTAGGGAACGCCATCGGCAACCTGTTTATCGCGCTGGCGCAAAAGGATATGCAGCGGCATATCGCCAATTTGCCGGATCGCAACCTCGCTTATTTTGAAGAGGGCAGCAGGCATTTTAACGACTACGTGGAAGCGGTGAGCTGGGCGCAGGATTACGCTCGTCACAATCGCGAAGCCATGATGGAGCGGGTGCTGGCGGCGATGTCGCGCGTTATCAGCAAGCCTTTTACCACGCATCTGGAAGCGGTGAACTGCCACCACAACTACGTGGAGCGGGAAACGCACTTTGGCGAGTCGGTGCTGGTGACGCGCAAAGGCGCGGTCTCGGCGCAAAAAGGGCAGATGGGCATTATTCCCGGTTCGATGGGCGCGAAGAGCTTTATCGTGCGCGGCCTGGGTAACGAAGAGAGCTTCTGCTCCTGTAGCCACGGCGCGGGGCGCACCATGAGCCGCACGGCGGCGAAAGCCCGCTTTACCGTGGAGGATCAGCGACGCGCGACGGCGCACGTGGAGTGCCGAAAAGATAAAGAGGTCATCGACGAAATCCCGATGGCTTATAAAGATATTGATGCCGTCATGGCCGCCCAGTCTTCGCTGGTGGAAGTGGTGCATACGCTGTCGCAGGTTGTTTGCGTAAAAGGATAAAAAAATGAGAACAGGATTGCATGGTGTGGATAGCGCAATGCGCGAGCGCGTACGGGGCGTGCTGCGCCAGATAGAAGAAGAGCACTCGGTAAAAGTGCTGTATGCCTGCGAGTCGGGCAGCCGCGGCTGGGGTTTTGCCTCGCCGGACAGCGATTACGACGTGCGCTTTCTCTATGTACATCAACCTGAGTGGTATCTGCGTGTCGATCCGCCGCGCGACGTTATCGAGCTGCCGATCGACGATACGCTGGACGTCTGCGGCTGGGAGTGGCGAAAAGCGTTGGGCCTGTTGAAGCGAGCCAATCCAACGCTGATTGAATGGCTGGATTCGCCGGTGATCTATCAGCAGGAAGCGGCCATCGTCGCCGATTTACGGGAAAGGATACCGGACTGGTTTTCGCCGTTACGGGCGCGCTGGCACTATCTCTCCATGGCAAGAAAGAACTTTCGTGGTTATCTGCAGGGCGACAGCGTGCGGCTGAAAAAGTACTTCTACGTATTGCGTCCGCTGCTGGCGGTGCAGTGGATAGAGGCCGGAAAAGGCGTGCCGCCGATGCGTTTTGAAGAGCTGCTGGCAGGGACGGTGACGGATCCCTTGCTGCTGGCCGAAATCGAACAGCTGCTGGCGCGCAAGCAGCGCGCAGGCGAAGCGGAATACGGCGAGCGTCTGGAGCGCATCCATGCATTTATCCGCCAGCAGCTGGACGAGAACCGTGTCAGCGAAGATCTGCCGGATAGCGAGCGGCGGGACTGCCGCGATCTGGATGCGTTGCTGATGAAAACCGTGCTGAGTGTATAGCTTATTACTGGTCTGGCATTGTGCATAAGTAGCTCAGGGTGACAGCATTATTCAACAGAACTTTCAGACACATCGTCTGTTCGATACCAGGATTGGGGGGCCGGCGGCGGTTTAACAGCGCATCTATGCTTTATTTTAATGTTCCAGGTGAGGGGAATTAGTCGCGGACAGTGATTGCTATTAAAAGCCCGGGATATGCCGGGTTATAATTTTGTCTGGCCTGGATTAAGCCGCTGTATGCGTATCGACTGTTGCAATACGCTAAATTGGATTATGGAGCGACAGCTTGAATCATCTTTATAAATTGGTTTTTACCGCACTGACTATCTTTGCCGCCCCGGTTATCGCCCAGGAAAGCGGCGTATCCTTTTATCATAAGGCGTGGTCAGTGGCCTGCGATAACACTTTAACCTGCCGTATCGGCGGCCATAGCGTACAGGAGAATGTGGGCGGCGTGCTGCTGACGCGGGCACCTGGCGAGCATACGGCTACCGCTGGCGAAATTATCCTGCCGGAAGACAGGGAAAACGAGGCGCCGGTAAAAAAACTGACGCTGTGGCTGAACGGCCAGCCTGCGGGCGAAGCGACGCAGAAGGCTAACCGCTGGTGGTTGTCAGAAGCGCAAACGCTGGCGCTGATCGATGCCGTTAAAGGCAGCGGCACGGTCGGGTTCAAAAGCGATCGCGAAAGCTTTCAGCTTTCCGGCGAGGGCGCCTATGCGGCGCTGCTGAAAGTGGATGACGTGCAGGGCCGTATCGGTACGCAAGGTGCCTGGGTTAAAAAAGGCGACAGGCCCGAAAGCGGCGTCGCTAAGGCCGTGGCTATGCCGGTGATCCAGGCGGTAAAAGTCAGCCCCGCTCAACCCTCTGTATTAACCAAAAAAGAGGCTGAAGCGCTCAGGCCGCAGCTGCTTGCCGTCTTAACCAGCGAGCAGCAGTGCGATTATCTGACCTCGGTTGGGGAAAAGGACGTCAACGGCAATATTATCAGCGGCGATATTACTGCCACGCCGCTGGATGATACGCACACGCTACTTTCCACCCAGTGCTGGGGCGCGGCCTATAACCAGGGATACGGTTACTGGGTCACCGACAGCCAGCTAAAAGCGAAGCCTGTTGCCGTGACCACTGACGCGCAAACCTGGCACGATGGCGTGATTACCAATGTCTTTATGGGAAGCAGCGCCGGCAGCTGCGCGTCTAAGGAAGAATGGATCTGGGATGGCGCAGCGTTTCGTCAAAGCCTGGCAACCATCAACGATGGCTGCTGGTTTCCCCGCACCCTGGGCAACAGAGAGATACCTGGGCTGCTATCAGAAATAAAACGTGAGGGAATAAAGTGAATCGTAAACTGATGTTTTTTGCGCTGGCGACGCTCTCCCTGTCGGCACTGGCCAGTCATAGCGGCGTAACCTTTGAACACAAAGACTGGGAAGTAGCCTGCGACAATACGCTGACCTGCCGCGTTGCGGGCTATGCCAAAGAAGACGATCCGTCCGGCTCCGTCTTGCTTACCCGTACCGCCGGCCCCGGAACGGTGCCGACGGGCGAAGTGACGCTGGCCGACAGCGCAGAAGACAGCGCGCCGGTACAAAAGCTGACGCTGTGGATCGACGGGAAATCCGCGGGCGATCTCGTGGCGGCTGACGACAACTGGCGGCTGTCGGCTGGCCAGACGGCAGCGTTACTCAACGCCGTCAAAGGCAGCGGTAAAGTGGAATTTAAAGGCGGCGCGACGCCTTTTCTGCTTTCCGGCGAGGGCGCTTATGCCGTGCTGCTGAAAGCTGACGACGTGCAGGGCCGCATCGGCACGCCTGGCGCGCTCACCAAAAAGGGCGATAAGCCGGAAAGCAGCGTAGCTCAGGCGGTACCCGTGCCGGTTATTCACGCAGCAAAAACCCGCAGCGGCGAACCTCGTTCGCTGACCGCGTCAGAAGTCGCCGCGCTGAAAACCCGACTGCTTGCAACGGTCAATCAAAATGACGATGACATGTGCGACAGCCTGGTTTCACCGGCAGAAAATGCTATTCCGGAAAACGACGGGCTGACCCTTACGCCACTGGATGACGGCCACGCTTTGCTTTCGGCGCTCTGCTGGCGCGCGGCTTATAACGAAGGGTATGGCTACTGGGTTATCGATAACCAACTAAAAGGTAAGCCGGTGCTGGTGACCATTTCCGGCTCGGATTATGAAAAAGGCGTGATTACCTATGTGCAGAAAGGCCGGGGTATCGCAGACTGCATGAGCCTGAAAAGCTGGGTGTGGGATGGCCAGGCTTTCCGCAAAAGCCGCGACGCCATGACCGGCATGTGTCGTTATATCCATGCGGGCGGCACCTGGGATCTGCCCACGCTGGTAACGGACGTGAAGCCCTGAAAGCGAACTCACTAAAAAACTGTCAATATCGTGCATACCCGGCCTGAAGCCGGGTTTTCTTTGCAGGCGGAAAGGTAAAGATTATTTTTAATTCCTTCCGCTTCTCCGCAAAAATTTCCCGTATCCGGACAAACTAATCCAGAGCCGCTCAGCCGCCGTCGTTGCTAATCTGTCGCCCTTAAATGGCGGACGTTTTGTTAAGGATAAGGGCGTGGCGAAGATTTTCTCTGTCCCGAATATTTACCATGGTGAAAATGCGCTGGCAGCGCTGAGTCAGCTTGGGCTGAAAAAAGTCGCCATCGTCACCGACGAATTTATGCTCTCATCCGGCAAAGTAAATCAGCTGATCGCCTTGATGCCCCAGGCTTCGATCATCATCTATAGCGAGGTCAAAGCCGATCCCACTACCGCGCTGCTACAGGCAGGCGCGGAAAAATGTAAAGTCTTCAGGCCGGATACGATTATCGCGCTTGGCGGCGGTTCCGCGTTGGATGCGGCCAAAGGCATTAAGGCCACCCTTGAAGAGTACGATCCTCTTTATCACATCAGGCTGATTGCCGTTCCCACGACCAGCGGCTCCGGGTCAGAGGCGACAACCTACGCCGTTTTTTCCGACCCATACAGTGGCAGCAAATATCCGCTGGTGTCTGCTGCGCTGCTGCCGGATATCACCCTTCTCGACGCCCGGCTGGTGGCCAGCGTCCCCGCGAGCGTCACGGCGGATACCGGTATGGACGTGCTGACCCACGCGGTTGAAGCGCTGGTCTCCACAGAAGCAAACGACTTCAGCGATGCGCTGGCGGAAAAAGCCATTGCGCTGACCGCCCGCTATTTACCCCAGGCTTACCGTGAACCGCACGACCTCAGCGCGCGGGCGCATATGCATCACGCTTCCTGCATGGCGGGCATGGCGTTCAACTCGGCGGGGCTGGGGCTGGTTCACGGCATGGCCCATGCAGTCGGCGGCAGGCTGCATCTTGCGCATGGCAGGATCAACGCCATGCTGCTGCCGTTAGTGGTTGAATTTAATAGCGAAATACAAGGGGCGCAGGCTCGCTACCAGCAGTGCGCGCGGTTGATGGCTGCCGACAGTCTGGCGCAGGCCGTGCGTGCGCTTAACCAGCAGTTTGCCATTCCGGCAACGCTAAAAGAGATGGGCGCGGATCTGGCCCGGTTTGCCACCTTGCGCGGCGAACTGATCCAGGCGGCGCTGGCCGATGGCTGTACTGCAACCAATCCACGCCGTGCCAGCGAGCAGGATATCGATCGCCTGCTGTCGCGCCTGGCGGGCGAATAAACAGCAAGGAAGAGAGGATGAAGACGGATACGCAACGGCAGGCCAGAAGCATCACGCAGCAGATTTTACAGGAGCTGGCGGCAGGACGAAAAAGCCAGCCGCTGACTATTGCCGTCGGCGTCTCCAACCGGCACGTGCACCTGAGCCGTAAAGAGATGGACATGCTGTTCGGCTACGGTTCGTCGCTGACCCGGATGAAAGCGTTAAAGCAGCCCGGTCAGTTCGCCGCACAGGAAACCGTCACGCTGCGCGGGCCGAAAGGCGAGCTACAGCGCGTGCGGGTGCTGGGGCCGCTGCGTAATGTCACGCAGGTTGAGATTTCAGTGGCGGACGGCTTTGTCCTTGGCATCGGCGCGCCGGTAAGAATGTCCGGCGAGCTGCAGGGATCCCCTGGCGTAACGCTGGTGGGGCCGCATGGCGAAGTGGCGATAGCGGAGGGCGTTATCGTTGCATGGCGGCATCTTCATATTTCACCTGAGGAAGCGGCGCGGCATGGGCTGACGGACGGCGCGGAAATAGCGGTGGAAACCCAGGGGCCGCGTGCGGGCGTATTGCGCCATGTGAAGGTGCGCGTCAGTGCAGAAGCGCTGGCGGAGATCCACCTGGATCAGGAAGAGGCCAACGCGCTTGGGCTGGGTAATGGCGATCGGGTGCAGATCAAAAGCAACGGGCCGAAGGTGGCGTGATCGTGCAGCCGGATCTTTCCAACCGGCTCGATAGCATTATCGATCGTCTGCTGGTGCAGCAAAGGCAGGGCATGGTCAGAGTGGTGATTACGGGAACGGATCCGCGCGTCCTGCCGGAAACGCTGGCTGCGCTGGAGGCGCTGAGCCAGGCCGGATACGGCCTGCGGGTCACGCTTTCCCACAGCGCCAGCCTGTCTGCCGTTTACGGGGCATTTCAATGCTGGCGGGAAGGGTTCGCGCCTGAACTGCTTTACGACACGCGAATGCCGCAGGCGGAAGAAGAGTACAGCGAGCTGTTTCTCCCGGCGATCTCAGGCAACAGCCTGGCGAAAATCGCGTTATGCCTTAGCGACAACGTTGCCAGCGCCTGGGCTTTTCATGCGCTGTGCCACGGCCGGAAAATCATTGTCACGCTGGGCGACGAGTTTACCCACGCGGCGTTGCCGGAGGCGATGCGGGAGCAGCTGCATCGCTATATCGCCACGCTGAAAAGCTGGGGGATCGTTTTTCCCGGTGTAACAACACAGAGCAAGGGTAAGCAACTTATTTCACTGGCGGATATCCGTCAGCAGCCCGCAGGCACGGCGCTGCGGCCAGGCCGAAACGTACTGATCACGCCAGCCGCTCAGGACGAGATACGGCGGCGGCACATCATTTTATACAAGGACTGACTATGTATCTGGCTAAAGTCACGGGCGCGCTGGTATCGACCAGTAAGCATCCCTCGCTGAACGGCGCCAAGCTGCTGATCGTGGCCCGCCTGAACGAGCATCATCAGCCGACGGGCAGCGCCCAGGTTGCGGTTGACTGTGTGGGGGCCGGAAATGGGGAAACGGTTATCGTCAGCTCGGGAAGCTCGGCACGCATGGGTAACGGCGAGCATTCGGTGATCGATGCGGCAGTGGTTGGCATTGTCGATGCGCTGGATCTCAATGGATAGCAAAAGGAAGCGCACTTATGTCGGTAAGGGAGAGTCTGGACAGCCTGATCCAGCAGGCCATTAATTCGCATCCGTCGCGGCATCACTCGCTGAGCTTCTCTGCGGCAGCGGCGCTGGCGGCGATTGCCTGTGAGGTCGCGCAGGAATATGAAGTGCCAATCGTATTCAGCCTGGTAGATACGGCCGGACAGCAGCGCTGGTTTTTCAGCATGGATGATGCGCTGCTGGTCAGCCACCGCCTGGCGACGGAAAAGGCCTGGACCGCCGCGGCGCTGAGGATGGCGACGCATGAGCTGGCGCAGCAGGTACGGCCGGGCGCGAGCCTGGAGGGCTTACCGCAGCAGGGGATCTGCTGTCTTGGCGGCGGTTTACCCTGCTGGTCGCAGACGCGGCTGCTGGGTGGAATAGGCATCAGCGGCGGCAGCGTCACGCAGGATATCGCCATCGCCCGCGAGTCGCTTGCCCGCTTCAGTCAGGCGCACTTTTTACTTACGCCTTCCCGACCCTAAAACGGATTTCAGAGGTCATTATGTCTACAACAACGGTTTTGGTTATCAACTGCGGCTCTTCTTCGCTGAAATTTTCTGTGCTGCCGCTGGAGGGCGAAACGCCGCTGCTTTCCGGGCTGGCGGAAAGGCTGGGGTTGGATAACGCCGCTATCACCTTTAAGGATGAGGCGGGAAAAACCACCAGGCTTCTGGCGCAGCCAACGCACCATTGCGCGCTGCAAACGCTGTTTGTCGTGCTGGCAGAGAAAACGCTGCTCTCCTCGCTGTGCGCCATCGGGCATCGCGTTGCGCACGGCGGCAGCGAGTTTCAACGCTCGGTGCTGCTCACGCCCGCGGTGATCGACCAGATCCGCCAGCTGGCGGATCTGGCGCCCCTGCATAATCCCGCCAACCTTATCGGCATCGACACCGCGCTGGCTTTGCTGCCCGCGCTGCCGCAGGTGGCGGTGTTTGACACGGCTTTTCACCAGACGCTGCCGCCGGAAGCCTTTACCTATGCCATGCCGCTGGAATACCGCGAGCGCTACAAGATCCGACGCTACGGTTTTCACGGCACGTCGCACCGCTTTGTCGCCGCCGAAGCGGTCAGGCTGCTGGATCTCGATCCGCAGGATCACGGCCTGGTGATTGCCCATCTGGGCAACGGATCTTCGCTCTGCGCGGTACGCAATGGGCAAAGCGTGGATACCACAATGGGCATGACGCCGCTGGAAGGGCTGGTGATGGGCACGCGCTGCGGCGACGTCGATTTTGGCGCGATGGCTTACCTGGCGACATGCAGCGGGCAGCCCATCGAGGCGCTGGGCGAGATGGCTAATAACCGTTCAGGCCTGCTGGGGCTTTCCGGGCTGTCCAGCGACTGTCGCACCTTGCAGGAAGCACGCGCCAAAGGCGATGCGCGGGCGACGCTGGCGATTGACGTTATGGTGCACCGGCTGGCGCGGCATCTGGGCGGCCAGTTTGCCGCGCTGCACCGGCTGGACGCTCTGATCTTTACCGGCGGCATTGGCGAAAACTCGGCGCTGGTGCGCGAGCTGACTCTGGCCAGGCTGGAGATCTTCGGCTTCCGCCTGGATCGTAACAGGAATCAGGCGATAGCGGGCGGCGCCGCGGGCACGATTTCCGCCGACGATTCGCCGACCGTGATGGTCATTCCCACCAATGAAGAAAAAATGATTGCGCAGGATGCGGCCAGGCTTGCCGCCGCGCCCGAACGATAACGCGCAAAATAATCTTACTGGCGGACAAAATATTTTTTCGCGTCCGCCTTAACATCGCAATCGGGCGTGGCCTCAGAGGCGCGTCTTTTTATCAGTCAAACAAACGAGGTCATTATGCAGCAGGAAGCGCTGGGCATGGTTGAAACAAAGGGGCTGGTTTCCGCCATTGAAGCGGCAGATACCATGGTGAAATCGGCCAATGTGACGCTGGTCGGCTACGAGAAAATCGGTTCCGGGCTGGTCACGGTGATGGTACGCGGCGACGTGGGCGCGGTAAAAGCGGCAACCGATGCCGGTTCCGTGGCGGCGGCCAAGGTCGGCGAGCTGGTCTCGGTTCACGTGATCCCCCGCCCGCATGTTGAAGTAGAAAAAATATTAAAAACGGCCACGGAGTAACGGCCTGAGGACAAGCCATGCAGGACAATCTTGTCGAACAGATTATTTCCAGGGCTATCGGCCAGCCAGAGAAGCGCAGCGGCTGCGGCCTGACCGAGTTTGTCGGTACCGCGCTCGGCCATACCATCGGCCTGGTGATCGCCAATGTCGATAGCCAGCTTCATGAGGTGATGGCTATCGACGGCCGGTTCCGCTCGCTGGGCATTATCGGCGCCAGAACCGGCGCGGGCCCGCATATTTTCGCTGCGGATGAAGCCGTTAAGGCCACCAACAGCGAGATCGTCGCCATTGAGCTGGCGCGTGATACGGAAGGCGGCGGCGGACACGGCTGCCTGATCCTGTTCGGCGCGGCAGACGTCTCGGATGTGCGTCGGGCGGTGGAGGTCACGCTGGGTGAAATCGAACGGACGATGGGCGACGTTTACGGCTCGCCGGCCGGGCATCTGGAATTTCAGTACACCGCCCGCGCCAGCCACGCGCTGAATAAAGCCTTCGGCGCGCCGGTTGGCAAAGCGTTCGGTATGACCTGCGCTTCGCCAGCGGCGATAGGCATCGTTATCGCCGACGTGGCGGCCAAGGCGGCGGTTATTGAACCTGTTGGCTACGCCAGCCCGGCCAAAGGCACCAGCTTCAGCAACGAGGCGATCTTTACTTTCGCTGGCGATTCCGGCGCGGTGCGCCAGGCGGTCACGGCCGCGCGCGAAGTGGGATTACAGCTGTTGGCCACGCTCGATCCGGCGCCCATCCACTCAACTACCACACCCTATATCTGATCGCGCGGTAAGGAAGGGAAGCATGAATGACAGCGAGATCGCTCAGGCGGTGGAAAACGTCCTGAGCAAATTTACCCGCACCACGCCCGCTGCCGATGCCGAAAATCCGGCGCTGGCGGCCATGGTCGCCCGGGCGCTGGCGCAGAGCAGCGCAAACCCGGAAGACGCGAAAAGATCCGCCGTCACGGAGACGGAGGAAGCAGGCGTTTTCGCCACGATGGACGAGGCGATCGGCGCGGCCGTGCTGGCCCAGGTGCAGTATCGCCATTGCTCTATGCAGGATCGCACGACCTTTATCAACGGCATCCGCGAGGCGTTTTTACAGGAGGAGGTGCTGCAAACGCTCTCCCGCATGGCGGTTGAAGAAACCGGCATGGGCAACGTGGCGGATAAGGTGATTAAAAACCGCCTTGCCGCGCTGAAAACGCCCGGCCCGGAAGACCTGCCGACCTGCGCGCAAAGCGGCGATGGCGGCCTGACGCTGACGGAATATTCGGCCTATGGCGTTATCGGCGCTATCACGCCGACTACCAATCCGACCGAGACGCTAATCAATAACAGCATCAGTATGCTGGCCGCCGGCAATGCGGTGGTCTTCAGTCCGCATCCTCGTTCCCGCAAGGTGTCGCTGTATACGGTGGCGCTTATCAATAACAAGCTCGCCGCGCTGGGCGCGCCGGATAATCTGGTAGTGACGGTTGCGCAGCCCTCTGTAGAAAATACCAACGCGCTGATTAAGGATCCGCGCATCGCTATGCTGGTGGCGACCGGCGGCCCGGCCATTGTGAAAACGGTGATGTCCTCCGGTAAAAAAGCCGTTGGCGCAGGCGCGGGCAATCCGCCTGCCGTCGTGGATGAAACGGCCGATATCGAACAGGCCGCCCGCGATATCATCAACGGCTGTAGCTTTGACAACAACCTGCCGTGCACGGCGGAAAAAGAGGTGATTGTAGTCAGCCAGGCGGCGGATTATCTGATCCACTGCATGAAGAAAAGCGGCGCTTACCTGCTGAGCGACAAAAAGCTTATTCAGCAGCTGCAAACGCTGGTGCTGAACGACAAAGGCAGCGGCCCGAATACGGCGTTTGTCGGCAAAGACGCGCGCTATATCCTGCAACAGCTGGGCATTGATGCGCCGGCGGAAACCAGAGTCATCCTGATTGAAACCGAAGCGACGCATCCTTTTGTCGTGCATGAATTAATGATGCCGGTGCTGCCGCTGGTGCGCGTGGATAACGTTGACGAAGCCATCGAGCTGGCCGTTTGCGTGGAGCAGGGCAACCGTCATACGGCGGTGATGCACTCTACCAACGTAGAGAAGCTGACCCGCATGGCGCGGCAGATCCAAACCACCATCTTTGTGAAAAACGGGCCGTCTTACGCCGGGCTGGGCGTCGGCGGCGAAGGCCACACCACCTTTACTATCGCCGGGCCAACGGGCGAAGGACTGACCTCGGCGCGCACCTTCGCCAGAAGGCGCCGCTGCGTCATGGTCGAGGCGCTGAATATCCGCTGATGAAAACGCGCATTATCAACGCCCCCACGCCGGAAACGCTGGCGATGCTCAGGCGCCGGATGCCGTCGGAATTCAGGACGCGGCTGGATCTGCTACGTGTGGACGCCGTCGCGCTGTTAATGCTGCCGGTGCCCGATCTCTATTTCTGTGCCGACCTGGCCAGTAAAGGCGCCGACGTCATGGTTTCGGAAATTTTCGGCAGCTGCCCTCAGCATATCACTTCGCTGGCGATCTTCGGCGAGGTCGCGGCGGTGGCGGAGGCGATGCGGCTGATTGAACAGCACCTCGGCGCTTAAGCCCCAGGGCCATAAACAAAACGCTTTTTCGGGAGTTATCACTATGTTGGAAAAAGGCTTTTCCAGTCCGACCGATCGTATCCTCAGGCTTAAAAACACGCTCCTGCAGGTGAAGCCGTACGTGGAATCGGAGCGCGCCACGCTGGCGACGCTGGCTTATCAGCAGTATGAGCATCTGCCCGCCATCATGCGGCGCGCCAGAGTTATTGAAAAAATCTTTCACGAGCTGCCGATCACCATCCGCGCGGATGAGCTGATTGTCGGCGCAGTCACCATCCATCCGCGCTCTACCGAAATCTGCCCGGAATTTTCCTTTGAATGGGTGGAAAAAGAGTTCGAAACGATGGAGCACCGTCTGGCCGATCCCTTTATTATCGAAAAGGAAACTGCGCAGGCGCTGAGCGAAGCCTTTAAATACTGGCCGGGCAAAACCACCAGCTCGCTGGCCGCGTCCTATATGTCTGACGCCACCAAAGAGAGCATGGCGGGCGGCGTCTTTACCGTCGGCAACTATTTTTATGGCGGCGTAGGCCACGTCAGCGTGGATTACGGCAAGGTGTTAAAGATCGGTTTTCGCGGCATTATCGCAGAGGTAAACGAAGCGCTGGCGAAGCTGGATCGCAGCCGCCCCGACTACCTGAAAAAAGAGCAGTTTTATCAGGCGGTGATTATCAGCTATCAGGCCGCTATCGCTTTTGCCCATCGCTATGCGCAGGAAGCGGCGCGGCTGGCGCAGGCGGAAAACAATCCACAGCGCAAACGCGAGCTGGAGCAGATTGCGCAAAATTGCCGACGGGTGCCGGAGCAGGGCGCGACCACTTTCTGGCAGGCCTGTCAGACCTTCTGGTTTATTCAGAGCATGTTGCAGATTGAATCCAGCGGCCACTCGATTTCGCCAGGCCGCTTCGATCAGTATATGTATCCTTATCTGGCGGCGGACAGCAGCATTACGCCGGAGTTTGCTCAGGAGCTGGTGGACTGCTGCTGGATCAAGCTTAACGACATCAATAAAACCCGCGACGAAGTCTCCGCGCAGGCTTTCGCCGGCTATGCCGTGTTCCAGAATCTTTGCGTTGGCGGCCAGACGGAAGAGGGGCGCGACGCTACGAATCCGCTGAGCTATATGTGCATGGAGGCAACCGCGCACGTTCGCCTGCCGCAGCCTTCTTTCTCCATTCGCGTCTGGCAGGGTACGCCCGACGAGTTTTTATTCCGCGCCTGCGAGGTGGTGCGTCTGGGGCTGGGCGTTCCGGCCATTTATAACGACGAGGTGATTATCCCGGCGCTGCAGAATCGCGGCGTTTCGCTGCAGGATGCCAGAGATTACTGCATTATCGGCTGCGTGGAGCCGCAGGCGCCGCACCGTACCGAAGGCTGGCACGACGCGGCCTTCTTTAACGTTGCTAAGGTGCTGGAAATCACGCTGAACAACGGACGGGCAGGCGGCAAGCAGCTGGGACCGATAACCGGCGAGATGACCAGCTGGCGCGGCATGGACGACTTTTACCAGGCTTTTCAGCAGCAGATGACGCATTTCGTCCATCAGCTGGTAGAGGCCTGCAACAGCGTCGACCTTGCGCACGGCGAACGTTGCCCGCTGCCGTTTCTCTCTGCGCTGGTGGATGACTGTATCGGGCGGGGCAAATCCTTGCAGGAAGGCGGCGCTATCTATAACTTTACCGGCCCGCAGGCGTTTGGCGTGGCCGATACCGGCGACTCCGTTTACGCCATCCAGAAGCAGGTGTTTGAAGAGGGCAAGCTGACGCTTGCTGAACTGAAAAGCGCGCTGGAAAGCAATTTTGGTCACGCAGCCGACAGCTCGCCTCAGGCATCGCTGAGCGAAAACGACCTCTGCGCCATGGTACAGCAAATTATCGATCGGGACGGATCGCTGGACGCGGCGGCGATCAAAGAAGAAGTTTATCGTCGGCTCTCCTCCACGGCGGCCCCGCAAGGCAGCCAGCGTTTCGCTGAGATCCGCCGCATTCTGGAAAATACGCCCTGCTTCGGCAATGATATTGACGAGGTAGACCTGGTGGCCCGGCGCTGCGCGCTGATCTACTGTCGCGAAGTGGAAAAATACCGCAATCCGCGCGGTGGTCAGTTTCAGGCCGGTATCTATCCCGTCTCGGCCAACGTGCTGTTTGGCAAGGACGTGGGCGCGCTGCCCGACGGTCGCCTGGCAAAAGCGCCGCTGGCAGACGGCGTGTCGCCACGGCAGGGCAAAGACGGCTCAGGGCCGACCGCCGCCGCCAGCTCGGTAGCCAAGCTGGATCACTTTATCGCCTCTAACGGCACCCTCTACAATCAGAAGTTTTTGCCTTCCGCGCTGGCGGGGGAGAAAGGGCTGCGCAACTTCGGCAGCCTGGTACGCAACTATTTTGATAAAAAAGGGATGCACGTGCAGTTCAACGTGGTGGATCGCGACACGCTGCTGCGTGCGCAAAAAGATCCGCAGCAGCATCAGGATCTGGTGGTGCGCGTGGCGGGCTACAGCGCGCAGTTTGTGGTGCTGGCCAAAGAGGTTCAGGACGACATTATCAGCCGTACCGAACAGCACTTTTGATGCGGCCGGCGTGGTTGCCAGCCAGCAGGACACAGGATGAAAGTCGACTACGAAACGGAAGGCGTGCTGTTTAATATTCAGCGCTATTCGCTGCATGACGGGCCGGGCATTCGCACTATCCCGTTTTTTAAAGGCTGCCCGCTGGCCTGTAAATGGTGCTGCAACCCAGAGTCGCAGCGCCCCGGGCCAGAGCTGCTTTTTAAAAACCGTGACTGCATCCGCTGCGGGAAGTGCCTGAGCGTGTGTCCCACGCAGGCGCTGTCGCCGGACAATCCTTTCTTTGTGGATCGCACGCGCTGCACGCAGTGCGGCGACTGTACGCAGGTTTGTCCGACCGGCGCGCTGGAGATGAAAGGAAAGCGCATGACGGTCGGCCAGGTAATGCGCGAGCTACAGAAAGAGGAAAATTTGTTCCGACGATCCGGCGGCGGCATCACGCTCTCGGGCGGCGAGCCGCTGGCGCAGCCTGAGTTCGCTCGCGAATTGCTGAAAGCCTGCAAGGCGAAGGGCTGGCATACCGCAATAGAAACCACCGGTTTAACCAGTAAAGAGGTGATTGATGAGGTATTTCCGTGGGTCGATCTGGCGCTGACGGATATCAAAGCTATTCATCCGACGGTGCACCGGGAAAATACCGGCGTGGATAACCGACGTATTCTGGAAAATCTGCTGCGCATCTCTTTTATTACCAAAACGGTGGTGCGTGTGCCGGTGATCCCCGGCGTTAACGACAGCCCCGAAGAGGTTCGGCGCATCGCGGAATTCGCCCGACTGATGATGAACGTCACCGAGATCCATTTGCTGCCCTACCATAATTTTGGCGAAAACAAATATGCTCTGCTGGGCCGCAACTATCCGCTGCGGGAAAGCGCCGTTAAAGTCGACATCGGGCCGCTGAAAGCGGTAGTGGAAGGGCTGGGATTTACCTGCCATACCGGCGGCTAGCGATGGTGATTGGGCGATCGCAACAAACGGACAGCGTTGGCCGACGGCCAGGGCGCGTGGTCGCCGGTGATCAAAGCAGAGGGGCAATCGGGGTAAAGGAGATGACACGGTTGGCCGGAGGTAAAACACAGGGTCAATTGGGGTAAAGGAAAGCTGGTGATAAAGAGACGGGATCGACTGCGGTAAAGGAAAGGTATACGGTTTGGCTGGTGATAAAGACACGGCAGCGACCGCGGTAAAGGAAAGGTATACGGTTTGGCTGGTGGTAAAGATACGAGATCGGCTGCGGTAAAGGAAAGACGCACGGTAGGCTGGTGATAAGGAAAAGCGCGGCGCCACCACCGCCTATTTTTTGCGTTGACCGGAACGACGTGCCGACTTATTACCTTTAGTTACAGCATCCTGAACAGGAGATATCGCATCGGAAGACGGCTCGTTGGCGTTGATATCCGCTCCGTTATTGACCGGATCTGTCTCTGCTTCGGACCTGGGTTGTACTGGTGCATCACCAGGAGAAACCGGCTGCGTTAAGGTGACGTCAGGCACAACAGTTTTTGCCGTTACGTTGCCAGGTAAAACAGGCATTGATGTATCGTCAGGCACAGCAACTTCTGTCGTTACGTCGTCAGGTAAAACCGACTGTATTGATATATCGTCAGGCACAACAACTTCTGTCGTTACGTCGTCATGCAAAGCAGTCTTCGCGCCTGTGTCGGCAGGCAAAGCAGGCCGCGTTGGGGCTACCGATTTACAGGTAATTTGCGTCATCGCCTCAATGCCCTCTGCCGCTCTGGCTATGACCCGACGGGCGTAAAGCTTGCCCATGCGGCTGGCTGCCACCGCGCCTGCTTCGACGGCAGCATTCACCGCCGACACCTCTCCCGTTAATCTCACCAGTATCAGACCGTTTCCTTTGGTCTGCTCGCAGCCTGCCAGCGTCACGTTGGCCGATTTCAGGGCCGCATCGGCGGCTTCCACCGCGGCGGCCAGCCCCACGGTTTCAATCAGCCCAAGGCTTTTTCCGGGCATAGCGTTCTCCTTAATGTTATCCCGCTATTTTACCGGCCTCCCTGACGGAGCCAGGGAAACTATTTTGCCCGTTACAGAGACTTTTTTGTCTGGTCTTTATTGTTTCCGGTCGCCGTCATCTGACGACAGTAGTCTGACGGCGCCATGCCCGTTTCCTTTTTAAAAATGCGGCAGAAATAGTTGGCATCCTGCCAGCCAAGCTCCAGTGCAACGGTATGAATATTCAGATCGCTGAACTGTAACAGGGCGCAGGCAAACTGCATTTTGCGATGGGTAACGTAAGCGGAAAAACCTGTGCCCGTCTCTTTTTTAAATTTTCGGCTCAGGTAGCAGGCGCTGATAAAAGATTTGGCGGCAATACCATCCAGCGTAACGTTTTCCGTTATGCCTCGTTCAATATGAAATTTTGCTCGGGCGACAAAGGACTGCGTGCTTGTTTTCAGGGCTGCATCAAATATTTCCCGGCTTGCCTGCAACAGCAGCAGAACCAGACGCCGGTAGCGCGCCTTGCTCACACCGTCCTGCCCGACCTGTAGCGCCAGCATGCCGATCTTTTCCCGCATCGGCGGCCTTAATGACGCCTGCCGACATATCAGTTCCAGCAGCAGAACCAGCTCGCGGCTTGCCTGGTTGTCCCCAAAAAAGGCGCGTCTGTGCACGTCCAACAGCAGGTCATGCCATTGCGGATAGTCACACCGGGCAATAAGCGTCTGAAGCCGCCGCTTCAGCGCTTCGCCATGGGCGGTTCCGTGCGCATCAGCGTTCAGGCTACCGTTAACCTTATCAATGATGGCCTGCTTTTTTATCGGTTTCAGCAAATAATCTTCAATCTGCAAAGGCAGCATACTGCGGAGAAGATCAAAGTCGTCGCTGGCGCTGGTGACGATAACGCGGGTAGCGCTGCTTTTGGTGCGTAGATACTGAATAACCTGCCTGCCGTCGGGGCGGGGAATGGTCAGGTCGACAAAAATCAGGTCGATATGCGGCAGTTCATCAATCAGCTGCATAGCTTTTCTACCGGTCGGAGCGTCATAAATCAGCACGCCTTGCTGACTGGCCGCTACAATGCGGCGCAGGCTTTCCGCTTCCATCGGTTCATCTTCAACTATCACCACGGTGGACATAACCGGCTCCTGTTTTACGACTGAGGCTGAAGAGGAAAACGAAGTTTGATGGTGGTGCCCATCATGGGACGGTGGGCGCTAAAGATCTCCAGCCCATAAGCGTCGCCAAACAGCAGCTGCAGGCGCTGCATAATATTCCTTATGCCTATTCCCTGCTTATTGTCCTGCGGCCCGCTTAAAATTTGGGTTATCGTCTGTTGTGCGATGCCATCGCCGTTATCGCTGACCTCAATAATAAGATCGCGACCATCGTCGGTTGCACGAATATGCAGTACGGCAGGCATTTCCCGCGGCTCAACAACGTAATTAAAGAAATTTTCCGCCAGCGGTTGCAGCGTTAAAAAAGGGCAGGCGACGCCATAATATTTTTCCGGAATAGCGCAAAGATAAGTGAAACGGTCCGGCATTCTGACTTTCTGCACTGCCATATAGCTGTTGACGTAATGGATCTCTTGTTCAAGCGTGATAACGGCATGATTATTTTTGCGTAGCAGATAGCGCATCATATCGGAGAAATCATGCACCATGGCTTCCGTCCGCGGCGCTTCTTCCAGAAAGGCGAGCCGGCCAATGGTATTCAGCACGTTAAATAAAAAATGCGGATTAAGCTGGTAGCTCAGCGCTTTAAATTCTGCCTCGTGCAGCAGTTTTTCCGTTTCCACTCGCCTGCGCAATTCACGGGTCAGCTGCCGTTCTTTTTTATGCAGTTCGCGCTGTATGGTGGTGGCCCAGGCCTGTTCCACCAGGCAGGAAGCCATATGCAGCAGGGTTTCAGCCAGTAGCTCAAAGCGGCGATAGGGGGTAATCGGTATTGCCTGATGAAAGCGCTTCAGAGAGGGGGTGATTTTTCGACGCGGGCGATTGGGCAGAATGCAGGGGATCGTTTTTGCCTTTTCCGCTTCAACTCTGGCCTGACCCGCAATAAAAGCGCCCAGATAATGCTCGTTAATAACCACAGGTACGGCAAACTCAACCATGCCGCAGCAGCAGCGGTAGATGACCGGTTTCCGCGCCTGCATGGCCGCCCGACCGCCGGCATTGTCGCAGGCGTGGCAGCGTTCCGCCTGGTCCGGGTTTTGGCGGTAGCGGGCGCAAAAGTCAGAAAAGCCGCTTGGCCTGGTGACGGGGAGACCAGTGGCGTCCACCACTACCAGCGCAATCCTCATTGTCTGGCTGAAGTTGTCCTGTAGCTTTTGCAGCCTGTGCGTATCCAGAAAATCCGCGATCTTATATTCAGCTTCCATGCTAAATACCTTATGCAAGTCGATATCAGGGTAATGTAACGTAAGCAATACGCTTTAATAGTGCACGGCTTCACAGCTGACAAATATTTTTTATACAGATGGAATGCCGCCGCGCTGCCTGAGCCTGCTTTGGTCGTGCGGCGATATTCAGATCGGCGATCGTCTCCTTTTTGGCGCTTCCTGACCCTGGCCGATGTTTGATAAATAGCAAAAGCTGCTGCCGGTAGAAGATAATTACAGTGTGCTGGCAGAGATGACGAGATTTGGCTGAGCGGAGAGGCCGACGGAATAATAAAGCCCGGTTTTAATTTTTTTAGTCTGCAGCGTATATGTCTGTCTGATATTTACGCTGCAAAATTGCCTGTAGCTACAGTCAGAGCTGTCCGGCTTGCTATTCAAAGGCATTACTACCTAAAACCTTACGCCGCCGCTAATGGCTGAGTAAATAAAGCGATTCGCGGCGGTGCCCGCCTTACGCTTCCTTTCTCCCCAGCCAGCGCTCTTTCAGCAGCGAGCCAGCAATGGCCGCATCCAGCAGCGGGGAGGGCGGCAGGTAATTTGCTTCGCCCAGCGCCAGCATCGTGGCCGTCAGCGGATTATCATAGCCTAGCGCATAATCCGCCAGCAGCGATCCCGCGATAGTCTGCTTAGAGATCCCCGCCCCGTTGCAGCCGCTGGCGGTGTAAACAGCGCCGCTCAGCGCGCCCCAGACCGGCGCGCCGTTGCGGGTTACTCTGATGGTGCCCGACCAGCTGTGGGCCAGGCTGACGTCCGTGAGCTGGGGGAAAATTTTGTTGAACGTGGCTCTGTGCAGCCGCGTGGCGGCATAAGTTTGCGTAGCAGTTACGCGGCCGTGCAGGGCCGGCACCACGTGTTGACGAATTAAAATGCGGCGATCGGCGGTGTAGCGCAGCGTGGCGCCCGCGATGGCGTTAACCGGCGTCAGGCCCCAGCTCTTCATGATCGGCAGCCGCTGGCGCTGTTCATCGGTTAGCGGCGCGGTCAGGCTGGCGAAAGTCGCCATGGCCGCCTGCTTGCTGATGCCCGGTGCCAGTTCGCGGGAAAGGGCTGCGGTTGCCAGCATCACTTTCGGCGCACAAAGCGTGCCGAAAGGCGTGACAAGGCGATTTATTTTGCCGTAGTGAATGGCCATCACCGGCGTCATATCATAAAGAGTGACGTTTTCCGGCAGCGTTGCGGCCAGCCCGATCGCCAGGCTTGCCGGGTTGAGCAGCACCGCGCCCGGCGTATAGATGCCCTTGTGATAAAAATGCGTGCCCAGCTTTTGCGACAGCGTCTCGCGGTCAAGCACCTCATAAGCCTCGTCCATCAGCTCAAGGTTATCGCGATACTCCTGCAACACGCTTTCGCTGCGTGCATCGGCCTGGCAGTGATACTTCCCGACCTTCTCCCATTCGCAATCGATCCCTCGATCCGTCATGATCGTTTTTAATTCGTCGATCCCGGCCTGTAATAAGGATCGATAATCCTGCGCCTTTTTCAGCTCCGCCGTCGAGCTGCCAATATTATGCGGCAGGCCGATCGCAAAGCCGGAGTTTCTGGCTGAAGAGCTTTCCGCCGCGCTGGCGGCATCAACCACCACAATTTTCAGGTTCGGATTGTGACTGGCCAGCCGACGAGCGAAAGCCAGACCGGCAAAGCCTGCGCCGACGATCGCCCAGTCCGCTTCGCAGTCGCCGCGCAGCGCAGGACGGCTTGCAGGCGTCTCGCGCAGCCAGCCATTGTGATTCTGGTTAAAAGGTATTGAGGCGTATTTCACTGTAACCATCCCTGAACGAGCCGTTCGTTAGCAAAGCAGCAAGGGGCACACCGCATCTGCTTACTCTTTTTTGTCATGTATCAAGCCATGACGCCGCCATCAGCTATCTTGTGCCTGGCCGATTGCGGCATCAATCATTCAGCAGCGTTCCGGCAGGCGGCTTCACTGCCTGCGCAACATGCAGGCGCAGCGGCCTGCATAGCGTGCGATCAATAGATTTTGCGGTAGAGGCTGGCGATATCGTCCAGCGTTGCTTCTCGTGGATTGCCGCCGGTGCAAACATCGTCCAGGGCGGCCTGCGCCAGCGCCGGAATATCTTCTTCTTTCATGCCCACATCGCGCAGGCGGGCAGGAATGCCGACGTCGACAGAAAGCTGTCGGACGGCTTCCACAGCGGCTTCTCTTGCCTCGCCCAGACTCATGCTGCACACCCTGGTGACGCCCATCGCACGGGCGATATCACGGTACTTCTCGCCGGTGAAATCGGCGTTCCACGCCATAACGTGCGGCAGGATAATGGCGTTGGCGACGCCGTGCGGCACGTTGTAGAACGCGCCCAACGGGTGAGCCATACCGTGCACCAGGCCCAGCCCGACGTTGGAAAAGCCCATGCCTGCCACGTACTGGCCCAGCGCCATATCCTCTACGCCCTGTTTGTCGCCAGCTACGGAAGCGCGCAGCGAACGGTTGATAATCTGAATCGCCTTCAGATGCAGCGCGTCGGTCAGCTCCCAGGCGCCCTTAGTGGTGAAGCCTTCGATAGCGTGGGTCAGCGCATCGATCCCCGTGGCGGCCTTGAGCGAAGGCGGCATACTCGCCATCATGTCCGCATCGATAATAGCGACGACCGGAATGTCGTGCGGATCGATGCAGACAAATTTACGGCGATTTTCCTCATCCGTAATCACGTAGTTAATGGTGACTTCCGCCGCCGTGCCTGCCGTGGTCGGAATGGCGATAATCGGTACGCAGGGATTTTTGGTTTTGGCAAAGCCTTCCAGACTGCGAACATCGGCGAATTCAGGGTTGTTGATAATGATGCCGATAGCTTTTGCCGTATCCTGCGGCGAGCCGCCGCCGATGGCGATCAGATAGTCCGCCTGTGCGGCTTTAAATGCCGCCACGCCTTGGGTAACGACGGCGATAGTCGGGTTCGGCACCACCTCGTCATAAATGACGTAAGGAAGATGATGCCGATCCAGCAGCGCGGTGACCTTTTCAATTACGCCCGCTTTAAGCAGTGTTTTATCCGTAACCAGCAGCGCTTTTTTAAGGCTGCGCTGGCTGACTTCATGGACGATTTGCGAGATAGCGCCGGGACCGAACCAGGAGGTCTCGTTCAGAATCATTCTTTGTAGCATCATCTTCTCCACTCGTTTCAAATTTTTTAAAATCACAAACGTTATTATCACTGGCTGGAAATATGCGGAGGAATGCCCGGACGAGTATTGATTAAGATCAGGTCACGGCGAGTCTTCAGGATGGAGTAATGACTATCAGGGCTTATCTTTACGGCAGGGTTTGTTAAGCTGCGGGTCCGTTAATTTTATAAGGTAGAGCTATGTTACGTGCAATCACGGCCGGAGTTTTGATGGTTTCCCCAATGATGGCCTTTGCCGATGCGGATCACCCTGAAATCGACTGTATGAAAATTAAGAACTATGCCGCAGCAGGCGATAAAGCTTATAAAGCAAAGCAGTATGAAAAGGCACGCTACAGCTATACAGAACAGGTAGCCTGGAGTGAAAGTTGCCAGCTTCCAGATAGCGCTATTGCGGTAGCTTATAATAATGTGGCGCTCACCTGGATACGTCAGGGAGACTATCGTAAGGCAAAAGCCTGGCTGCTGATTGATGAGAAAGACGCCAAATCGCAATATAATCTGGGGTTAATAAAAGAGAAACTTGCTGCCTTACCGCAGCCTGCTTCGCCCGCTGGTGAATACTGGGAATACGCAGGAAAAGGGATGTGGAATAGCTACAGCATCTCGGCAGAACAGGACCACTACAAAATTAACTTTGATGGCGTCTCGCCAGGGCTGATGGCGATGTATTACGGCCCGAATATCGGCAGCCTTGAAGGAAAGGCCACCATCCAGAACGGCAGAGGCGTACTGCAACAACGTGAGGAAGGTGACTGGGGCAACTGTGATGTCACGCTGCTCTTTACCCCAATGGATTTAACGACTCAGGTTAACGGTGACTGCGGGTTTGGTCATAACGTTTCTGCGGCTGGCCATTACATTCGCGTTGAATAGCATCGTTGGGCTGAACGCTCGGCAGCCCGGCCGAAATAAAGGAAAAGGCGTCCTGGCGGCCGATGTCTTATAAGCCCAGCCGCGACGATATTCTCTGCCTGATTTTATTTATGCCTGACGTAATCCGCTTTTTTGCGCCGGTCCATCCGCTTTTTTCAGAGCAAGGCGTGGCGTCAGCTTTGGTCTGACGGGGCTCGTGCGGTTCTTCTGATGGGCGAGGTTCTCGCGGTGTACAGGTCTTTTCTGGCATGCGAGGCTCTTCTGATTCGCACAGCCCCTGTAGTGCACGAGACTCTTTTGGCGTGCAAGCCTCTGCTGATGGGCACCGCTCCCATAGTACGCTAGTGCCTCCTGGCGTATGCGACTCTCCTGACGTGTGCCGTTCTTCTGGCAAGCGTGACTGCCGTGGTGCGCGCGGTTCTCGGGGTTTACGCGGTTCTCGCGGCGTTCGCGGTTCCCGTGGCTCTCTTGGTTCACGCGGTTCCAGCGTTTCTCTGGGCGTGCGCGGCTGTCGCGGTGTACGAGGTTCGCGCGGTTTTTTCCCTGCCGGTTCTGTTTTTTCCTGCACGCTGGCTCCTGATAAATGAACTTTAAAGCCCAGCTTAACAAACGCCGGGGCGCTCAGGAAATGTCGGTGGAAAAAAGCGGGTTTCCCCGCTCAGACGAATACCACTGCCCCGTTTTCAATACGCTTATGCGGCAGGGCGGCGATAACCCAGCAAGACCATCGCCGTCGACAGCTACTCGCTCTCCATAATGGACGCGGCAAGCTGTGCACTGTCCGGCGTGTTGCCGATAAGCTCCGTCAGCAGGTTGTTCACCCCATCGCTCATTGGCGTGAAGCGGGTCTGCGGCGAGCGCGTCACCACGATAAACACGCCGACGCTATAGCGCGGCACCATCGCCATATAGGTAATAAAGCCGCCGCCGCCGCCGGTTTTCTGGATAATGCCCGGGCGGCCGCCCTGCGGCGCCATATAAACCCAGCCCATACCCAGCGCGGAGGCTTTGCCCGGCACGTCCATTCCCTCGACGTTGGTCAGCTGGCCTCGCTGATAAATCATGGTCTGAATGCGATCGGCCTGAGGCGAACGCGCCTGCAGATCGGAAGACAGGAATTGCTGCATCCAGCGTCCCATATCGTCAGGCGTCGAATAGACGCCGCCGCTGCCGATAGCGGCCAGCGTATTGGTGCAGGGGCTGGCGCCTTTTTCCGCGATCATCAGACGCGAACACTGCTCGGGCGAGGGGGTAAAAGTCGTATCCTTCATGCCTAAAGGGCGCGTAATTTCACGCTGTAGCAACGCCGGATAGGAGGTGCCTGCGGCGCGAGCCAGCGCATCGCCCAGCAGATCGAAAGCCAGATTGGAATAGGCGGCGCGGGTGCCCGGCGCGGCTTTCAGCTGCGCATGTTTCAGCCAGTTCCAGCGCTGGCTGGCGGTTGGCCAGACGAAAACAGGCCGGTTCGGCTTGCCGCCGGGCTGCTCGCGGGGCAAACCGCTGGTATGCGTAGCCAGATTAATCAGGCGGATCGTCTGGCCTGCATAGGCCGGTACCGCGCTGCCCGGCGGCGCATATTTGCTTAGCGGATCGTCAAGTCGCACCACGCCTTTCTCCGCGAGCTTAACCAGCAGCTCGCTGGTCATCAGCTTGGTCAGCGAAGCAATACGGATAACGGACGTTTTCTGCGGCCTGACGCTGCTGCCGGGACGCACCGAGCCAAGACTGGTAAAGACGCGCTGGTTGGCGTCAATCGCCACCATCGCCATGCCGGTCGCTTTGGTGTTATAGAAGATATTCTGCGCGTAGCGATCGACAATCTGCGAGGCCAGTAAAGGATCGGGAGAGGTTCTTGCGGCCAGCGCGCCGAGCGGAAAAAGGACGCAGAGCGCCAGCAGGTGGAGTGGTTTCAACGTGCGTATATCCATCGGGAGCGGAAAAGTGCCCTTATACTAATCTTTTTCCTGGAGAGGAAAAAAGAGCGGCGGCCCTCTTTTTTACGGGCCGCCGTTAGCCGTCAGGCCGCGTTGTGGCTTACTTTGAAGATGCCGATGGCGCGGGAAAGCTGTTCAGCCTGTTCCTGCAGCGATTGCGCGGCGGCGGCGGATTCATTCACCAGCGAGGCGTTCTGCTGCGTAACCTGATCCATCTGGGTAATCGCCATATTGATCTCATCGATGCCAGTGCTCTGCTCGTGGCTGGCGATAGAGATTTCGCCCATGATTTCCGTCACGCTTTTCACGCTGGCCAGCACTTCTTCCATCGTGGTGCCCGCTTTGGCAACCTGCTTGCCGCCTTCGTCCACTTTATTCACGGAATCCTGGATCAGCTGCGCAATTTCTTTAGCGGCGGAGGCCGAACGCTGCGCCAGGTTGCGGACTTCTGAGGCGACAACGGCGAAGCCGCGACCCTGCTCGCCCGCGCGGGCGGCTTCCACGGCGGCGTTAAGCGCCAGGATATTGGTCTGGAAGGCGATGCCGTCAATCACGCTGATAATGTCGACAATTTTCTTCGACGAGGTGTTGATCATTTCCATGGTGCTGACGACCTGATTCACCGCCGAGCCGCTCTGCACGGCTACTTTCGAGGCCAGCGCGGCCAGCTCGTTAGCCTGACGAGCATTGTCGGCGTTTTGCTTCACGGTAGAGGTCATCTGCTCCATTGCGGAGGCGGTCTCCTCCAGCGAGCTGGCCTGCTGCTCGGTACGGGAAGAAAGATCCATATTGCCCAGTGAAATTTCGCCGGAGGCGGTAGCGATTAGCTCGGTGCCGGAGCGAACTTCGGTCACGATACGCAGCAGGTTTTCATTCATGGTTTTCAACGCCTGCATCAGCTGACCGGTTTCATCAGTTGAATTTACACGGATCTGCGTACGCAGATCGCCCGCCGCCACGTTTTCAGCAATACGTACTGCTTCGCGCAGCGGGGCAACGATAGAGCGGGTCAGGAAATAGCCCAGCACGACCGCCAGCAACGCCGCCAGCGTGGAGAAAATCAGCGTAATGCGGATTGCGGTAGCGCCATCGGCAACGGCGTTAGCGCCTTCCGCCTGCAGCTGTCCGGACTGTGAGTCGGCAAAACGCTTTACGATATCCAGATAGGCGGTTTGGGCAGGCGTCATTTTCATCAGAGCATAGTCGGCGGCAACATCCTGATTACCTGCGCGTATTAAAGTAAGCAGTTCGCTTTTGGCCGCTTCAAACTGCTGCGCCGCCTCTTTTACTGCCTGGATTTTCTTGATGCCGACTTCGGTTGTTTGCAGTTTGGCAATCTTGTCTATCGTCTGGTTGGTTTGCTGCGTCACGCTGTCCAGCTGGCCGTAACGCTTCTGGTTTTTCTCCGGATGCGAAGTCTCAATAACCATCCCGCGCAGATATTTAATCTGATCGTTAACCCCGTCGCGCGCGTCAAAAGCCAGCCTCACCTTGATATAGCGATCGTTAACAATGCGATCCACCGCGCCGTTAATGCTGCCGATTTTTACAACAGCCGTTACGCTGACCACGATTAATAACAGTATTACCAGGGCAAACGCCGCGCCGAGGCGCACGCCGACTTTCAAGTTTTTTACAGAAATCATCCGGATTGTTCCTTGCTGTTTAAAAAAGAGTCACTGAGGAAACCTTTAGCATTACAGGGGCATTAAATCGGCAGCAGGCGTGAAAACTTGATGGCATTGTGAGCGAAATCGCGCATAAGGTATGGACGGAAAAGAAAAAATGCGGCGGACTTCCCCGGCCAGGGCGGCCGGGGAGAGGACAATTTACTGAACAGGCACGACTTTTAGACTAACCAGTCCGATGCCAAGCTGACGGGCGGTGAAACCGGCCACCGCGCCTTCGGCAGTGGTTTCCGGCACCGGCGCTCTGATAACCAGCGTGCGTTCCCGTGTCGGGTTGGACAGGCGAATGCTGACCGTACTGTCGCTATGGCTCAGGCGGAACGTCTGCTCGCTATCGCCAATTTTCACAACGAAAGGCCACTGGCTGTTGGCGCCAAACGCGCGGGCCGTCAGCAGCAGATCGAAGGTTTCCGGCAGCGGCTCCAGCCAGGTAAGGGTGACTTCAGGCAGCAGTCCGGCATCTGACCAGCGTCCGCCCCAGGGTTCGATATAGGAAAGGCCGGTGATCTTCTGCACCTGTTTGGGCAGGCCGGGTAAGGCAAACAGCAACGTGTCGGAGGCATAGCGTAAATCCTCATCGGCAATGCGCAGCCGGGTCACGGTTTGCTGATAGCGTTCCTCGCTTTGATCACCAATCTGGCGGAAGCCCACGCGGCCCTGAGTCACGCCGGGGTTGATCTCGCGGATAGTTGGCGGTGAATTCAGCGTGCCGTCGGCAATGCACAGCTGCCTGTTAAGCGCCAGTTTCTCATCCCAGACGTCGCCCATTTTAAAGCAGCTATCGATCCAGACGAACTTCTCATCCGGCGCAAAATTAGCCAGCTGCTGTTTTAACGGCGGCGCCAGATAGACGTCGAACTTCGGCTCAATTTTGCCCGGTTTAACGGAGAGCAGCAGCGGCAGTTTGAAATGCACGCCGGCAAAGCTGAAGGTGTTATTCACCGTGTCCGTTTTATAATCGGCAATCGCCTTCGGAAAATTCCACAGTTTAATCACGTCCGGCTTCCACTCGTTGATCTTCTCTTTGATATTCAGGTAAGTCGCGGCAAGAGAAGAGGACGAGAGGCTGCTGCGCCCCAGGCCGATAAAGTTATCGCCGCCCAGCGCGTCCAGCACCGTCGCGCCGTTGTCCAGCGTGCTGCGCTTAACCGCAATGACTTTACCGTCGTCGTTATCGCCACGCAGCATAAAGAAGAGATTGCTGCGGTCGTGCTGGTTAAGGAATTTCCAGGCGGTATTGTTCATTGCCAGATGATCAGAGCTGACCACGATAATCGTATTTTTAAACCACGGCGTGGCGCGGATCCGCTCTATCAGATGCGCAATATGCTGCTGGCTGCAGGCGACAGCGGCGAAAGATTTGTTTTGTTTGCCTTCCCACAGATAGCTGTTGCGCTGGCAGCTGCGCGAAATAAAACCGTCAGGGTGGTGCGTATCCACCGTCAGAGCAAACAGCGAGAAAGGCTGACCCTGCTGCGCCAGCTCGACATATTTATCGTAAACGCTATCCAGCACCGTATCGTCATACCAGCCCCAGTCGTTACGGTAGCTCGGATCTTTCACCACGCTTTTCAGTTCGTTAAATCCATACAGATGGTCGAACCCGTGCGAGGAGAGGAACAGATCTTTACCGGCAAAGCTCAGGCTGGCGCCCTGGTAGAAGTAGTTTTGATAACCCGCCGCTTTCAGAATGTCGCCCAGGCAGACATTCTGCGGATAGAAAGTTGAAAGCGAGCTGGAGGCGTTGCCGTCGAAAGGCGCGAACAGCGGGATACCGCACTGCGAGGCGACCATTCCCGCAATCGTATATTCGGTGCCGGGCAGCTGCTGGGTGTTGCTGAAATCCAGCGAACCCGCTTTGACGGCGTTAAGTTCCGGCGCAAGATGGGGAAAGGCTGCTTCGTCAAAGTAGGTGCGTTCCAGGCTCTCGGCATAGATATAAACCAGATTCGGTTTATCGCCGCGTATCTGCGTGCCGGGCACCTTATAGTGCGCGTAAAAATCGGAGTCGCCTTTGCCCAGCTGCGATTTCAGCAGATCGGCCACCTGCTGATAAGCGGGCGTGGTTTTGATCGAGGCCAGCGCCAGCACAATCGCCAACAGGCCGCAAAGCTTGCTGCCGCCACGCTTTCGGCCGCGTCGTAAGATCCAGGCAAGCAGGGCAAACAGTACCAGCAGCGCCAGCACCATGCCTGCGGCCGGCAGCAAATATTTACCGATGCCCGCGCCGCTCAGGCTGTTGGTGAGGGTATAGATAACCGCGTCATTAATGCCTTCGCCCGTAAAGTAGTTGCTGGCAAGCAGCGAAGCATTCAGCACGATATAAATGCCCAGAAGTAAAACAATCGCGGAAAAGCCCAGCCTGTTTTTTCCAGCTTTCCAGCTGTACAGCGCGGCCGAGGCGATAAAAAGAAGCAGTGAAAGTGATTCAGATCCCATTATTTTTTATATTCCCCGAAAAAGGCAGTCCCTGCCGGTATTCATCACCAATTTGTAGCGAATCTTCCAATTTAACGCAGCCGGTTAAGGCTGGCAATAAGCGGCCAGACGAGAAAAATGACCGCCGTCACGGGGATAAACTTTCGTTGAGGTTCTGTTTAACTTCGCGTTTAACGAGGCTCAGGGACGCTGGCAAATCGTCAGAGCGAAAAATAAATTAATTAAAGATTAAGGCCTTCGCTGCCGAAAACCTGGTCAGGCTCTCCAGCGTTATCGGGAAACAGGGGCACAACGTGGACAGGGAAGGAGAAACGTGTCGCCTCGGGCGTTTATTGGCAGGGGCTTTTAGCAATTTTAAAACAAAAATAGATAAGAGATTTTACAAAAGCCTTTTTTATCCGCTGTACTGCCGCGCTTAATCCCTATAATCGCGCGCAAAATCGGCTTTATGTGACGTTTTTTTGCTTTTTCGTTCTCTCTTTTTTTAGCAATGCTTTACAGGGCTACATAATGTTAACAAAAATGCGCGTGTTAAGTCAGGCTGTCGGCCTGGCGCTGGTGATGGGCGGAGCGTCTTTTGCCGCAAACGCTGAAGTAACGTTGATCAAACAGGATCCGCAGGCGGGCGATCCGCTGAGCCGTCTGAATTTCACCGTTGGCGGCAGTATCCGTCCCCAGTTCAATAACCTGACCGGCGACGACGGTAAAAATGCCTATAAGCGTAACGGCTTTGATGGCGGCACTCGTTTCCGTTTCCTGGCCGATTACTACCTGTTTGACGATGTCAGCTGGGTGGGGTATTACGAGCTGGGCGTAAATATTCCGGCGCTGTTCGACTGGGACAACCATTATGCGGCCAAAGCGCATGACACCAGCCGCCGTATGCTTTACACCGGTTTCCAGAGCAAGACCTGGGGTAAACTGACCTTCGGTCAGCAGAACAGCGTGTATTACGATGTGGTCGGCGCGAAAACCGATATCTGGGACTACGACATGCTGGCGCAGGCGCCGGGCAACGGCATCAACGGCGACTACGACGGTTCTTACCGTTCACGCAAAATGCTGAAGTATAAAAACACCTTCGGTAATGCGGACGTGCTGGCTTCTTATCTGTTTGCCGATAACGAATATTTGCCGGGTGATGGCCTGCGCTACAAGCGTCAGGGCGGCGGCTCGCTGGGCGTGGATTACCATCTGAGCAAAGAGCTGACCTGGGGCGCGGCGTGGAACTATACCCGTGCTGATATGCGTAATCCGGGCACCGGCGACGATAAAACCTGGAACCAGAACATTTACGGGACTTCCCTTAGCTGGAAGCCAGACAGCTGGACCTTCTCGCTTGGCGGCGGCTATTACCAGAACTATCTGCTGAGCAAGAAAAAAGGCGTGGATAACTACTTTGCTGGCGATGCGTGGGGTATTGAGTACCTGGCGGGCTACACCATCCCGGTTGGCAACTACGGCCTGAAAACCTTTATGCCGTATGTGATGGGCGACCGTCTGGAATACGTTAACGATCGCGACTATCAGCGTATCGATAACGGCGTGGGGATCACCTTCCAGCTCGACTACGGTTTCCGCGTGGATTATGAACACGTCTTCACCTCAAGCAGCGATAACCTGGGCGATATGAACCTGGTGCGTCTGCGTTACGACTTCTGATGCTCGCTTTCCCCGGCTTCGGCCGGGGATTGTTTCACGGCCCACGCCTCAAAGCTCGCCTGTCATATACTGCGCCACGCCGTTACCGAAGCTCCAGTCGCCCTTGCTGTTAGTGATAAAGCTGATCATCACGTCGGCCGGTGAAATACCGCAGCTTTCTTGTAGTTCACGACACAGTTCCGCCATAAAAAATTGCTTCTGCTCATCGCTGCGTGGACTGGTAAACACCCGTACCATCACCAGGTTATCGGTGCGCGTCAGCCCCAGGCCGGTATCCTCAAACACCATCTGATAAGGCTTGTTTTCGTGAACAATCTGGTAGCGATCGCGCGCCGGTACTTTAAAAGCGGCCAGCACGGCGCGGTGCGCGGCATCCAGCAGCGTTTTCAGTTCCGATTCCGAGCGACCCTGAATGACGTCAAATTGCAGTAATGGCATGGTTTTCCCCTTAAAATATAGTGTAATGGCACCTGAGCGGCAGAAGTTACTTTAGGGACATTAGCGCGCGGGAAAAAGCGCTATAGTTGAAATGATTATTTATTATAGTGAACAATGACGATGGCTATAAAAACCGATGCGTTATGGCTACATCTTCACTGGCTGACCGTGCTGGCTGAGCAGGGCAGCTTTACCCGCGCGGCCGAAAGGCTGGAAGTCAGCAAGGCCGCCATGAGCCAGAAAATCAAAGAGCTGGAGCAGCAGGCGGGCGTGCCATTGGTAACCAGAACCACCCGTACCCTGCGGCTGACCAGCGCGGGCGAAAAACTGGTTGAGGAGCTGCGTGCGCCTTTCGCTCAGATAGAACAGAGTTTTTTCAGTGTGCGCGATTCGGCCGGGCCGCTGCGGGGATTGATCCGCGTAACCGCGCCGGTCGCTTTTGCCCGGCAGCAGCTGGTGCCGCATATCACCGCTTTCCTGAAAGAACATCCCCAGGTTCGTGTACAGCTGGAAGTGTCCGATCGGCTGGTTTCTCTGGCCAGTGAAGGGTTCGATCTTGCCATTCGCCACAGCGATACGCTGCCCGATACGCATGTAGCGCTACCGCTATGCGCCACGCGCGCGCTGGTTGTGGCATCACCGGTTTATCTGCGCCAGTACGGCCAGCCGCAAACGCCGCAGGCGCTAAGCGAACATCAGTGCCTCTACTATCCGCGCGGCACGGAAACGCCGCAGTGGACTTTTTGCCGGGAAAACAGCAGCGAAAAAGTCGTGGTTAATGTCAGCGGCCCCTTCGCGACCAATAATAGCGAATCGATAAGGGATGCCGCGCTGGAAGGATTGGGCATCGCGCTGCTGCCTGATTTCAGCGCGCAGGGTGCCCTTGCCGACGGAAGACTGGTCGAGGTTTTGCCGCAGTGGCGAACGCCGGGCGCTTTTGCCGAACATCTTTACGTCGTCCGTCCCTGGGCTGCTCAGGTCCCACGGGCCGTAAGCGGATTCGTACACTGGCTGCGCGACGCTTTCGAGCGCCAAAGCAAAAGCGCGATGAGGCCGTAAGCTACCTTTAAAGCTATTGATCACGAAGATGAAGACACGCAGGGCGGCCGCCCTGAAAGTGATTGCCGCTTTGTCAGCAGGAAGAGGCTGTGAAGCGCTGAGCTATTTTACTCTTCCCTGAACGACAGGAGAAAACGTATGGAAGCCGAGATGCATGGCATCAACGATATTCTTGCGCCCGACCTTAGCGTGATTTTTTGCGGCATTAACCCGGGAAAATCTTCTGCGCATACCGGGTTTCATTTTGCGCATCCCGGAAACCGTTTCTGGAAAACCATCTGGCAGGCGGGTTTCACCGAGCGTCAGCTAAAGCCGGAAGAGGAAAAGCTGCTGCTGACCACGCGCTGCGGTATCACCATGCTGGTGGAAAGGCCCACCCGTGAGGCTACGGAGCTTTCTGCTACGGAGCTACGCGAAGGCGGCAAACTGTTAGTCGATAAGATCATGCGCTATCAGCCCGAGGCGCTGGCGGTATTAGGCAAGCAGGCCTATAAGCAGGCTTTCGGTGTCGGTAAGGTGGCATGGGGCAGGCAGCCGCATAAGCTGGGTGAAACGGAAGTCTGGGTGCTACCCAATCCCAGCGGGCTGAACCGTGCTTCGCAAGAGGAGCTGGTGGCGGCCTATAAAGAATTGGTAATGGCTTTAGCTGCTCGTTGAGACGATTTACATCGGCGTTGCAGGAAAATCAGAGCCAGCGTCAGCTTTAGTAAATTGCATCAGCGCGGGGAGAGGAAGGGCGTTACACTGCGCGACGGGTGCTCAGGATCTTTTTGTTCCGGGCAGCCGGGACAGAAAGAGAAAAGCCCCACCCGACGTCAGTCAAAGTGAGGCTACTTTCTACATCCAACAGTGTAAAGGTAGCCTTTTACCCGCTGTAAAGCAATGGAAAAGGAGGCCTGGGATGGCGCAAAAATTGTTCGCGCTCTGTTTAATAGTGGTCTGTGTAACGGTGATAGCCGTTATCTGGATCACCCGCGGCTCGCTCTGCGAGCTGCACGTTAAGCAGGGAGGTACAGAGGTTGTGGCCAGCTTAGCCTGCAACGCCGCAGGGTAGGGCAAACCGCCGGCGGACAGGACGTCTGCCGGCGCATTGTTGGGAGGATCCTTGAGCACCCTTCTTAAGGCACCTTAAAAACGCCTTCATTCAATCCGCTACATATTCCCTGGTACGATCACCACGGTAGACGGCCTTAGGCCCTGCCGTTTTCACGCTTGTTGCAGGAAAATCAGATCCAGTATCAGGTTTAGTAAATTGCGCCAGCGGAGGGAGATAAAGCGCGCTACACTGCGCGACGGGTGCTCAGGATCTTTTTGTTCCGGGCAGCCGGGACGGAAAGAGAAAAGCCCCACCCGACGTCAGTCAAAGTGAGGCTACTTTCTACATCCCACAATGTAAAGGTAGCCTTTTACCCGCTGTAAAGCAATGGAAAAGGAGGCCTGGGATGGCGCAAAAATTGTTCGCGCTCTGTTTAATAGTGGTTTGTGTAACGGTAATAGCCGTTATCTGGATCACGCGCGGCTCGCTCTGCGAGCTGCACGTTAAGCAGGGAGGTACAGAGGTTGTGGCCAGCTTAGCCTGCAACACCGCAGGGTAGGGCAAATCGCCGGTGGACAGGACGTCTGCCGGCGCATTGTTGGGAGGATCCTTGAGCACCCTTCTTCAGATAGAAAAAAGCCCCGTCCTGGGCCGGGGCTTCTTGTCACACAGGCTGGATTAATCGTCCAGGAAGCTGCGCAGTACTTCGGAGCGGCTTGGATGACGCAGCTTACGCAGCGCCTTGGCTTCAATCTGACGAATACGCTCACGGGTAACGTCAAACTGCTTGCCGACTTCTTCCAGCGTATGGTCGGTGTTCATATCGATACCAAAACGCATACGCAGCACTTTCGCTTCACGCGCCGTCAGGCCGGCCAGCACGTCGTGAGTCGCTGAACGCAGGCTCTCGGAGGTGGCGGAGTCCAGCGGCAGCTCCAGCGTAGTGTCTTCGATAAAATCGCCCAGATGCGAATCTTCATCATCACCGATCGGCGTCTCCATGGAGATTGGCTCTTTGGCGATCTTCAGCACCTTGCGGATTTTATCTTCCGGCATCAGCATCCGCTCGGCCAGCTCTTCCGGCGTAGGTTCGCGGCCCATTTCCTGCAGCATCTGGCGGGAGATACGGTTGAGCTTGTTGATAGTCTCAATCATATGCACCGGGATACGGATGGTGCGCGCCTGGTCAGCGATAGAGCGGGTGATAGCCTGACGGATCCACCAGGTAGCATAGGTCGAAAACTTATAGCCACGGCGATATTCAAACTTATCTACGGCCTTCATCAGGCCGATGTTGCCTTCCTGGATCAAATCCAGGAACTGCAGGCCGCGGTTGGTGTACTTTTTAGCAATAGAGATAACCAGACGCAGGTTAGCCTCAACCATCTCTTTTTTCGCACGACGCGCTTTCGCTTCGCCGATGGACATCCGGCGGTTGATATCTTTTACCTGTTCAATCGTCAGGCCGGTCTCTTCTTCAATCTGCGCCAGCTTCATCAGGCTGCGCTGAACGTCTTCCGACACGTCCTTGAGCTTCTCGGACCACGGTTTGTTCATTGCCAGCGCGGCGTTGAACCAGGTTTCGCTGGTTTCATTGCCGGTGAACAGCGTGATGAAGTTCTTTTTCGGCATCTTACAGATTTCAACACACAGTTTCATGATGAGGCGTTCCTGAGTACGGACGCGATCCATCATGGTACGCATGTTGTTCACCAGGTAGTCAAACTGCTTCGGCACCAGGCGGAACTGTTTAAAGACGTCGGACAGGTTTTGGATCTCGCTGACGGCGTCGGCATGGCTGCGGCCTTTGGCCTTGATCACCGTACGCGTTTTCTCGTACTGCGTGCGCAGCTCGGTGAATTTCTCACGCGCCAGTTCCGGGTCGATGCTGTTGTCATCGTCAGCGGTGTCGTCGTCGGACTCTTCGTCTTCGTCTTCGTCGTCGTCGCGCTCTTCTTCAGAGAGTTCAGAACCTACATGCGTTGCCGTAGGCGCAATCTCTTCTGCCGCGTTCGGATCGACAAAGCCGGTGATCATATCGGAAAGACGAGCTTCGCCAGCCTCGACGCGATCGTACTGCTCCAGCAGGTAGGTGATAGCCTCCGGGTATTCGGCAACGGAACACTGCACCTGGTTGATGCCGTCTTCGATACGCTTGGCGATGTCGATTTCGCCTTCGCGCGTCAGCAGTTCGACGGTGCCCATTTCGCGCATGTACATACGGACCGGATCGGTAGTCCGCCCGATTTCAGATTCAACGCTGGAGAGTACCTGAGCAGCCGCTTCGGCAGCATCTTCGTCCGTATCGCTGCTGTTTTCATTCAGCATCAGATCGTCGGCATCAGGCGCTTCTTCCACAACCTGTATGCCCATGTCGTTGATCATCTGGATGATGTCTTCGATCTGATCGGAGTCGACGATATCTTCCGGCAGATGGTCATTGACCTCGGCATAGGTCAGATAGCCTTGCTCCTTACCACGGGTGACAAGCAGCTTCAGCTGTGACTGCGGGTTTTGCTCCATAAGACGGTATCCACACTTCTGTTAAATTAGATTGGTGTTGGTCGGCTAAGTTTAAGCAGCCAACAATAACAGTGAGGGCGTTGGTTTATTGCCGCTGCCCATCGTGGCGGCTGCCAGGCTCAACCTGGCGGATAGTCGGCACTTAAGCCGCGGATATGCTGACAGAAGCTTTTTTCCTGCCGGTCTATTGCTGATAGCGTTTAAACCGGCTGCGACGATATGCGCTTCATCATGTTTCCATCGCCGCTGTTAATTCGTTTGTTACTGTTTTTTCAGGGCCTGGCTGAGCGTCCAAAATTCACGACGCTCTTCGGCATTCAGGCCGTGCGTGCGGTCGCGCGCAATTAACTCTTCCAGCCTGCGCTCCAGCGCCGCATCATACATGCTGGCCAGCGAGTCCTTGAACATGGTTTCCACTTCATCCTCAACTATCATGTGGTTCCATGTTGCCAGCGTTTCAAGGCTTTGGCTAAATTTTGTGCCGCGATAAAGTTCCAGTAACTGGCCCGTCGTCAGGCCAGGATGCGCTACGCAAGTACTCACTAACTCTACGAATAGCGGGAACCCGGGAAGCTCCGAATTATTCAGCCCTTCCAACGAAGGGACCATCGTCGCCAGCGCCGGATTCTGGATCAGCAATCCAATCAGTATACGCATGGTTGTGCGTTTTAGCTGGGGCTGCTGGGACTGTTTTGCACTTTCGTGCTGTTTCGTCAGCAGTTTTTCCAGTTGCACATGATCAGGGATCCCTAACTTGTCGCCCAGTACCTGAAGTAAATAAATACGTAACGTTTCGCCGGTAACCTGACTAATTAAGGGCAACGCCAGCGCGGTCAGCTGCGTACGGCCATCAGGCGTACTCAGATCGACCTGCGGCATCAGCGTATCGAACAGGAAAGCGGAGAGCGGCATCGCCTGCTCCATCCGCGCCTCGAACGCGTCTTTTCCCTCTTTCCGCACCAGCGTATCGGGATCTTCGCCGTCCGGCAGAAACATAAAGCGTAGCTGACGTCCGTCATTCATGTAAGGCAATGCGGTTTCCAGCGCACGCCATGCTGCTTCCCGACCCGCTCTGTCGCCGTCGTAGCAGCAAATTACCGTATCGGTCGTGCGAAAAAGCAGTTGGATATGCTCGGGCGTAGTGGAAGTGCCGAGCGATGCAACGGCATAATCAATGCCGAACTGCGCCAGCGCCACCACGTCCATGTAGCCTTCCACCACCAGAAGCTTAGCGGGTTCTGGATGTTTCTTTTGCGCTTCATACAGGCCGTACAGCTGGCGGCCTTTATGGAATATTTCGGTTTCCGGCGAGTTAAGGTATTTAGGGAGTGCATCGCCGACAACGCGGCCGCCAAACCCGATAACACGTCCACGCTTATCGTGGATAGGAAACATAATGCGTTCACGAAAACGATCGTAGCTGCGTCCCTGATCGTTGGTGACCAGCATACCGGCATCGCTCAGAGACTGGCGGTCTTCCTGGCTGCGACCAAAACGTTTTAGCGCGTTATCCCAACCCGCAGGCGCAAAGCCAATCGAAAAATGCCGGATAACATCGTCGCTAAGACCGCGTTTGGTAAGATAATCGCGCGCGCCAGCCGCCTGGTTCTGCGTAAGCGACTGCTGGTAGAAATCATTCAGGCTGCCCATCAGCTGATAAAGACTCTGGCGCTGATGACGCTCTAACTGACTGGGGCCGGAACCGCTCTCATACGGCACTTCGAGGCCGTAAAGCGTTGCCAGTTCTTCAATGCTTTCGACGAACTCCAGCCGATCGTAATTCATTAAGAAATCGATCGCGTTGCCGTGCGCGCCGCAGCCGAAGCAGTGGTAAAACTGTTTTTCACCGTTGACGGTAAAAGAGGGCGTCTTTTCGTTATGAAAGGGACAGCACGCGTGATAGTTCTTGCCCTGCTTCTTTAGCTTTACGCGCGCATCGATAAGATCCACGATGTCCGTGCGAGCCAGCAAGTCATTGATAAATACGCGTGGAATTCGTCCAGCCATAGGCCTATCAGCTCATAAACGAGAACAAGCCGCGCATTCCTTTCGGAAAGCACGGCCTTGTATACTACTACTGGTCTGTGAAGCCTGAGGGCAAGCCCTCAATAATTAGTACAGACGAGTGCGGCGTGCGTTTTCGCGAGCCAGTTTCTTCGCGTGGCGTTTCACAGCAGAAGCTTTAGCGCGCTTACGTTCGGTAGTAGGTTTTTCATAAAACTCACGACGACGAACTTCAGCCAGAACGCCTGCTTTCTCGCAAGAACGCTTGAAGCGACGCAGTGCTACGTCAAATGGCTCGTTTTCACGTACTTTAATTACCGGCATGTAACTCTCACCTCGATAAATTCGGTTTTGTTGCTGACGTCAGTGCCAGCTTGTTTCAAAATGGTGCGGAATTTTACTCCAACACAGGCTGCGTTGTAAAGCACCATAGCATAATGTCTCACCAACAGATGCGCCTGTGCGGCTGCCGGTTTTTTCAGGGCAAGGATTATACCGCACTCGAAGAGGCGAGGCGATGAAATTTTCCTCTTATCGATCATGGCGATCGGTGGATAACGCGGAAATTTGCCGCAGCGCGAAGCGGCTTCATGTTACACTGCGCGCCGCAAGAATGAGGTAAATGCCATGCGTGTGCTCGGAATAGAAACTTCCTGCGATGAAACCGGTATCGCGATTTACGACGATAATGCCGGATTGCTCGCTAACCAACTTTACAGCCAGGTCAAACTGCACGCCGACTACGGCGGCGTGGTGCCGGAACTGGCTTCGCGCGATCACGTGCGTAAAACCGTGCCTTTAATTCAGGCTGCCCTAAAAGAGGCGGGCCTGCAGGCGCAAGATATAGATGCCGTAGCCTATACCGCAGGGCCTGGCCTTGTTGGCGCGCTGCTGGTCGGGGCCACCATCGGTCGTTCGCTGGCTTTTGCCTGGAACGTGCCGGCGGTGCCGGTACACCACATGGAAGGGCATTTGCTGGCGCCGATGCTGGAAGACAATCCGCCTGCGTTTCCCTTTGTCGCGCTGCTGGTTTCCGGCGGTCATACGCAGCTGATTAGCGTCACCGGCATCGGTGAATACCAGCTGCTTGGCGAATCCGTGGATGATGCGGCCGGCGAAGCCTTCGATAAAACGGCCAAGCTGCTGGGTCTGGACTATCCGGGCGGGCCGATGCTGTCGAAAATGGCGCAGCAGGGCGTGGAAAAGCGCTTTATCTTTCCGCGTCCTATGACCGACAGGCCTGGGCTGGATTTCAGCTTTTCCGGTTTGAAAACATTCGCAGCGAATACCATTCGTGAAAACGCCGGTGACGATCAGACGCGCGCGGACGTGGCTCGTGCCTTTGAAGATGCCGTTGTCGATACGCTGATCATCAAATGCAAACGCGCGCTGGAGCAAACCGGCTTTACGCGGCTGGTGATTGCAGGCGGCGTCAGCGCTAACCGTACGCTGCGGGCAAGAATGGCCGACGTGATGCGAGCGCGGGGCGGAGAGGTGTTTTACGCCAGGCCGGAGTTCTGCACCGATAACGGCGCGATGATCGCCTATGCGGGGATGGTCAGACTTAAGGGCGGAACAAGCAGCGATCTGAGCGTTAGCGTCCGTCCGCGCTGGCCGCTGTCGGAGCTTTCACCGCTGGAAAGCCGCTGAGATAAAAGCGCCATTGCTCATGGCAATGGCGCGGTCTGTTAGAGACTAGTTGCCCAGCAGGCCATTCAGCCAGCCGCCGATCAGCGGAATACCGGCGATAAGGCTTTCGATCATACCGCCAGCCTGACTACCCAACGTTGAACCGATATCTTTGCCCAAATCGGGATAGAAAGAGCCTATGCTGACCTTACCGATTAGCGGCAGCTCCACGCCTGTATTAGCGACCAGACCGTACAGGCCGTTGCCGACATAGCTACCTATGCTGCTCAGCGCTTCCTGAATATAGCCAGCGCCGCTGACCTGCATCACTTCATGCTGTGTTAATTCTTTCATCACGTTTCCTTGTAATAAAAAATAAACCCGCATCTTATGTGCGGGTTAACGATTTTATTGGATTAACGCGAAGGCCGCAAACCTGTTTTTTTAGAATTAACAGGGTCTTAAATGAATTTATTTGCGCTTTTTCTTCCAGATTTTAGTTTCCTGGCCGCGCCAAAGGCGCTGGATATTGTCGTGATGGCGCAACAACACCAGACAGGAAAGCATCGCTACCGGAAAAGTCAGCTGCGGTTTAAACCACCAGACGTAAAACGGCGCGATCAGCGCGCTGATAATGGCGCCTAACGACGAATAGCCGCTCAACAGAACGGTCAGCAGCCAGGTGCCGGTCATCAGGCCGGTGAGATCCCAGCCGATCGGCGCGATGGCGCCAAACGCCGTCGCCACGCCTTTACCGCCTTTAAACTGGAAAAAGATCGGATAGATATGACCCAGACAGGCCGCGATAGCGATCAGGCCAAGCCAGAAGGGCGAGAGCCCGAAATGATAAGCCAGCCAGACCGGCAGCATACCTTTCAGGATATCAAACAGCAGGACGAGCAGCGCAGGCGCTTTACCGCCGAGACGCAACACGTTAGTGGCACCGGGATTGCCGGATCCATTCTGTCGCGGGTCGGGTAATCTGAACAGTCGGCATACCAGGATTGCGCTGGAAATAGAACCGCACAGATACGCGAAAATAATCATACCGGGCGCGAATATGCTCATAACACCGTTCCGTCTTCAGGGGGTCGTTTTGTTCTCGTCATCCGTGGATAATACGCATAATCCGTCGGAAGTGGTATCCGGCAACCGCAAAAACAGAGACTCGCATCATGGATATTGTATTTATTGAACAGCTGTCGGTTATCACGACTATTGGCGTTTACGACTGGGAACAGACGATTTCGCAGAAGCTGGTGTTCGATGTCGAAATGGCCTGGGATAACCGCGTCGCGGCGGCCAGCGACGACGTCAACGACTGCCTGAGCTATGCGGACGTTTCCGAAGCGATTATTAACCATGTCGCAGGCGGCCGCTTCGCGCTGGTCGAGCGCGTGGCAGAAGAGGTTGCCACCCTGCTGCTGACGCGTTTCGGGTCGCCGTGGGTGCGGATCAAACTGAGCAAGCCGGGCGCGGTAGCGCAGGCGCTTCAGGTTGGCGTAATCATCGAACGAGGGACTATTCCGAAATAAGCGCAATGTGATTGCCATCACGATGAAACCAAACCACATTATGGGCTGTCTGAGGATTGGCCCGCCTTTCTGCGGGCACAATTTTGGCGGTGGCGTACAGCGACCGCCTTTTTAATGGCTTTGATACGGATAGGGGTAGATTTGATGGCAGATATTCATCAGCTATGGGTGGCAGCAATCCTTGGGATTGTTGAGGGGTTAACGGAGTTTCTCCCCGTCTCTTCCACCGGGCACATGATCATTGTCGGTCATCTGTTGGGCTTTGAAGGTGATAAAGCCGATACGTTTGAAGTAGTTATTCAGCTGGGATCGATCCTGGCGGTGGTAGTGATGTTCTGGCGTCGTCTGTTTGGCCTGATTGGCATCCACTTTGGCAAAGTGCCGCACGAAGGCACAGGCAAAGGGCATCTGACGCTGATCCACATCCTGCTGGGTATGGTGCCGGCCGTGGTGATTGGCCTGATTTTTCACGATAAAATTAAAACGCTTTTCAATCCCATTAACGTGATGTACGCGCTGGTTGTCGGCGGCGTTCTGCTGCTGGCGGCGGAATATCTCAAACCCAAACAGCCTAAAGCCGTAGGGATTGACGATATGACTTACCGTCAGGCCTTTATGATTGGCTGTTTCCAGTGTCTGGCGCTGTGGCCGGGCTTTTCTCGCTCCGGCGCGACCATTTCCGGCGGCATGCTGATGGGCGTGAGTCGTTATGCGGCCTCCGAGTTCTCATTCCTTCTGGCTGTGCCGATGATGATGGGCGCGACGGTGCTGGATCTGTATAAGAGCCTGGGCTTCCTGACGATGGCCGATATGCCGATGTTCGCCGTAGGTTTCCTCACGGCCTTCGTGGTGGCGCTGATTGCTATCAAGGTCTTCCTGAAGCTGATCCAGCGTATCTCCTTCGTTCCTTTCGCTATCTACCGCTTTATTGTGGCCGCTGCGGTCTACATGATTTTCGTCTAGTCAAAAAAAGCCGGACGTTTGTCCGGCTTCTTTTTAAAGCGGCTCTGCCCGCCAGGCTGCCAGTGCGGCAATACGCCTTCGCGTTAGCTCTTCCCTGACCTCCACGCCTTTGTAACCCGCCGCGACCACGTCTTTGGTCGACACGTTCTGCACAATCTCAAACGCCTTGCGCAGATAGTCGCCCTGCGGGTAAGCATTGTTCTCAAATCCGGTGCGGCCGCGCGCGTCCGCTTCGCTGGTCAGCGCAATTTGCTCCACGCGATGGGGCTTGCGCCAGGCGTCAATGCGATCGAAGAGGGCGACCAGCGTTTCCGGACTTTGCCGCTCGACGGTATGCACTAAATCGTGAAATTCCGTCACCAGCAGCGCCAGATCGCGAATGGCGTTCGGCACGCGTAGGCGCTGGCAAAGCTGCTCCACCAGCGGCACGCCCGCCGGGCCGTGACCATGATGGCTCGGCCATTTTTCCGGCGGCGTCAGCGCTTTGCCGACGTCATGAAACAGCGTGGCGAAACGCACGTCTACTTCATCGCTCAGCTCAGCGGCAATCGCCAGCGTCATCAGCGTATGCACGCCGGTATCGATTTCCGGATGCCATTTGGCCGGTGCCGGCACGCCGTAAAGATTGTCCAGCTCGGGAAAAAGCACGGCGAGGGCGCCGCAGTCGCGCAGCACCTGAAAATAGACCTGAGGCGTGCGGGTTTCCAGCGCCTTTTCGGTCTCTTTCCAGACGCGCTCGGGCGTCAGCGCGCTCAGTTCGCCGCTTTCCGCCATCGAGCGCATCAACGCCAGCGTTTCCCCGGCAATCACGAAACCAAGGTGAGCAAAACGCGCGGCAAAGCGCGCCACGCGCAGCACGCGCAGCGGATCTTCGTTAAAGGCGGCGGAAACATGGCGTAGCTGACGCTGTTCGATATCGGCACGGCCATTGTAGGGATCGTAATAGCGGCCCTCGTCATCCTGAGCGATGGCGTTAATAGTCAGATCGCGGCGCTGCAAATCCTGCTCCAGCGTCACGTCTGGCGCGGCATAGCAGACAAAACCGGTATAGCCGCTGCCGTTTTTGCGCTCGGTGCGCGCCAGCGCGTATTCCTGCTGCGTGTCAGGATGCAGGAACACGGGAAAATCACGGCCGACCTGCTGAAAGCCGAGCGCCAGCATCTCGGCAGGCGAAGCGCCTACCACCACCCAATCTTTGTCTTTGACCGGCAAATTTAACAGGGCATCGCGTACCGCGCCACCGACAAGATAACTCTTCACTACAGGCTCCCGAACTAAATTTTTCTGGCATCATACGTGAAGTGTAGAAGCTCTCCTACCGTTGTGAAGCGCCTGGCCGGTGGACAAAAAGAGGAGAAGGGCACCGAAAGATGCCCGAAAAAGCGTCAGCTCATCCAGCGATCTTTTTTCTTGCGGCTGGGGATCATATGCGGCAAAAGCAGGCCCAGCAGGAGACCGACACCGGCTACGCCGCCGCCATACATAAACCACTGCATAATGATGGTGCGCTGCTTGTCATCAAGCTGCACGTTAGCGGCGCTGACTTTTTTCTGCGCCACGATTAGCTCGTTTTTCAGTTTCTGATTTTCCGCTTTCAGGCCGTTGATCACGTCATCACTGCCCGCGACTTTCTTCTGCATTTCCGCCGTGCGCTGATTCCAGCTGCCGTCGATATTGGCCAGCTTATCGGTCAAATCCTTTACCTGCTGTTCCAGCTGTGGAACGCGAGTGCGTAGGCTTGGCTGCTGACTCAGCTGCGCCAGCGGGATCCATGACGTCCGGCCGTTAGCATCCCGGATCTGGGCATAATGCGTATCATTGTTGGTCTGTACCAGCGCTACTTCTTCCCCCGCGTTCAGCGTGCCCGTCAGGCGGTAGCTGTCGCTGGGGCCGCTGCGTACCCAGGTGGAAAGTTCGTCTGAAATATAGCGCTTCTCTTCGGCATGAAGCGAGGCGGCAACGCTGAAAGTCAGTAAAGTGAGGCCAAGTAAATGCGTTTTTTTCATTCGGTATCTTTTTTGTGAGTGCGGAAAAAAAGTAATGGCACAGTCTGGAGATGGCTCGCATAAAGCTGAATGAGAACTATCCTGGACTCGACCTGACGCGCAAAGCGCCAGGAAAAGCGGGACAACCAGGGCGATTGTGCATTACTCTTTTCGTCATCTCTGGCTTGCCCGTTACCCGCGGTTTTCGACTTCGCACTGCATAAAAGCCGAGGCCGCAAGGTATAATCTGGCCTTTGTTGACCGTGCCGCTAATCTGATTAAGAAAATATGACCATAGAAATTGAATTAAAGTTCATTACCACGCCTGAAGGCGCCGAAAAGCTGCCGGCTCGTCTCGCTGCCTGGCCAAACGTGCACAGCGCGCCGCAGAAACTGACCAACATCTATTTTGAAACGCCGGATCGCCAGCTGCGCCGCTGGGATATGGGGCTGCGTATTCGCGGCTTTGGCGACAGCTATGAAATGACGCTGAAAACGGCGGGGAAAACCGTCGGCGGTCTGCATCAGCGCCCGGAATACAATATAGCGTTGGAAAAGCCCGAGCTGGCCATCGCGCAGCTGCCGGCGGAAATCTGGCCGCAGGACTGTGATGTAGCGGCGTTACAGGCGCAGCTGCAGCCGCTGTTCAGCACCCACTTCGTACGGGAAAAGTGGGTGGTTACTTACCTGAACAGCGAGATTGAAGTGGCTTTTGACTACGGCGAAGTGCAGGCGGGCGAGCTAAGCGAGCCGCTGAACGAAATCGAGCTGGAGCTGAAAACCGGCGAGCGTGCCGACCTGATGGCTTTTGCGGCTGAACTGGCGGACATGGGCGGACTGCGTTTGGGCAGCCTGAGCAAAGCCGCGCGCGGTTACGGCCTGGCGCAGCGTCAGAGCCAGCGCGAGCTGCGCCCGTTGCCGATCCTGAAAGTGAAGCCGAAAGCCACGGTTGAAGAGGGGATGCTGGGCGCTTTTACGCTGGCGCTAAGTCAGTGGCAGTATCATGAAGAGCTGTGGCTACGCGGCACCCCGTCTGCGCTGCGTGGCATTAACGAAGCACTGGAAACGCTGCGTCAGGCTTTTGCTCTGTTCGGCACGCTGGTGCCGCGTAAGGCCAGCAGCGAACTGCGCCAAAAGCTGAACGAGCTGGAAGAGGCGCTGGCGGAGCAAAAGCCGCAGCCGTCGCTCTGCTTTACGCCGCTCTGGCTACAAACCCAGTTGGCGCTTACTAACTGGATAGCAAGCGAAGGCTGGCGTCCGTTTATCGACAGCAAAACCGACAGCAAGCTGCAAGGCTCCTTCAAGCGCTTCTGCGACATCATGCTGGGCCGCGTCTCTGCCGACCTGAAAGAGACGTTTGCCCACGTGCGTCAGACCAATGAATATCAGGACAAGCTGACCCGTTTGCAGCGTCAACTGCTCGCCGCGCGTCTGCTGGCCGGCGCCTATGACGAAACAGCCGTGGCGGCCTGGCTGGGCGCATGGGAACAGCTGGCCCACGCGATTAAAACGCATCAGGAAGCCTGGCTGGAGTCGTATCGCCATCAGGCGCTGAAGCAGTCGGTTTTCTGGAAAAACGGCGGCGCCTGATTTCGACCGCCCTCACAGGGAGTTACCTATGTCGCCTTTAACTTTACCGCCTCTGCCGCCGCTGCTTGCCGCGCTACCGGTTACCGCTGACGATCCCGCGCTGCGTGCCGCTATGGCCTTCAGCGATTTCATCAGCGAAAACCTGACGCGCTATCCTGAATGGCAGCAGGAACTGCAGCAAAGGGCGCCGGAGCCGGAAGAGTGGCGACATTATGCCGACTGGCTGGCGGAAGAAATGGCGCAGGTCGCGGACGAAGCCGCGCTTATGCGCGAGCTACGCCTGTTTCGTCGCCATATGCTGACGCGTATCGCCTGGATGCAGGCGCTGTCGCTCAGCAGCACGCAGGCAACGTTACGGCAGCTGAGCGTGCTGGCGGAAACGCTGATCGTGGCGGCGCGCGACTGGCTGTGGCAGGCCTGCTGCCGCGAGCTGGGCACGCCGGTTAACGCGCAGGGCGAGCCGCAGCCGCTGCTGATCCTGGGGATGGGCAAGCTCGGCGGTGGCGAGCTGAACTTCTCTTCGGATATCGATTTAATCTTTACCTGGCCGGAAAACGGCGTCACCCAGGGCGGGCGCCGCGAGCTGGATAACGCGCAGTTTTTTACTCGTCTGGGCCAGCGGCTGATCAAAGTGCTCGATCAGCCGACCATCGACGGCTTCGTTTATCGGGTAGATATGCGCCTGCGTCCTTTTGGCGACAGCGGCCCGCTGGTGCTGAGCTTTGCCGCGCTGGAGGATTACTATCAGGAGCAGGGACGCGACTGGGAGCGCTACGCGATGGTGAAAGCGCGGCTGATGGGCGGCGCGGACGATCGCTGGAGCCAGGAGCTGGAGCAGATGCTGCGGCCCTTTGTCTATCGCCGCTATATCGATTTCAGCGTGATCCAGTCGCTGCGCAATATGAAAAGCATGATTGCCAGGGAAGTGCGTCGGCGCGGGCTGAAAGACAATATCAAGCTGGGCGCGGGCGGCATCCGCGAAACGGAATTTATCGTGCAGGTTTTTCAGCTGATCCGTGGCGGACGTGAGCGCTCGCTACAGCTGCGGGCCTTTTTACCCACGCTTCAGGCCATCAGCGATCTGCATCTGCTGCCCGCAGAGCAGGCGCTACGGCTACAGGAAGCGTATCTGTTTTTACGCCGCCTGGAGAATCTGCTGCAAAGCATCAATGACGAACAGACGCAAACGCTGCCCTCGGACGATCTTAATCGTGCGCGGCTGGCGTGGGCGATGGGCACCACGGGCTGGGCGGAGATGTACGGCCAGCTGGAACAGCATATGGCCGCCGTACGCGCTATTTTCGACGAGCTAATCGGCGATGACGCGCCGGAGGCGGGCGACAGCAAAGACACGGACGACTATGGCATCCTGTGGCAGGATCGCCTGGAGGAACCGGAGCTGGCGGCGCTGGTGCCTCATCTTACCGCCGAAGCGCAGCAGCGGCTGCTGCGCGCGATCGGCGATTTTCGCCAGGACGTGGATAAACGTACCATTGGCCCGCGCGGACGCCAGGCGCTGGATCTGCTGATGCCGGGCCTGCTGGCCGAGGTTTGCCCGCGTGAAGATGCCGACGTCACGCTCGGTCGTCTGACGCCGCTGCTGCTGGGCATAGTGACGCGCACTACCTACCTGGAGCTGCTGACGGAATATCCGGGCGCGCTTAAGCATCTGATCCGGCTCTGTGCGGCCTCGCCGATGGTGGCCGATCAGCTGGCGCGTTATCCGCTGCTGCTGGACGAGCTGCTGGATCCCGCCACGCTTTACCAGCCCACGGCCACGGATGCCTATCGCGACGAGCTGCGGCAGTATCTGTTGCGCATCCCGGAAGAGGACGAAGAGCAGCAGCTGGAAGCGCTGCGTCAGTTCAAGCAGGCGCAGCATTTGCGCATTGCCGCGGCCGATATTGCGGGCACGCTGCCGGTTATGAAGGTCAGCGATCATCTTACCTGGCTGGCGGAGGCCATTGTGGAGCAGGTGGTGCAGCAGGCCTGGCAGATGATGGTGCAGCGCTACGGGCGGCCTTCGCACCTTAACGAGCCGCAGGCGCGCGGCTTCGCGGTCATCGGCTACGGCAAGCTGGGCGGCTGGGAGCTGGGCTACAGTTCGGATCTTGACCTGGTGTTCCTGCACGACTGTCCGGCAGAAGCGGTGACGGACGGCGAGCGCAGCATTGATGGCCGCCAGTTTTATCTGCGGCTTGCGCAGCGCATCATGCACCTGTTCAGCACCCGCACGTCGTCCGGCATTTTATACGAGGTGGACGCCAGGCTGCGTCCTTCCGGCGCGGCGGGCATGCTGGTCAGCACCTTCGCGGCTTTTGATGATTATCAGCGTCATGAAGCCTGGACCTGGGAACATCAGGCGCTGGTACGGGCGCGCATCGTTTTTGGCGACGCGGCGTTAAGCCAGCGCTTTACCGGGATCCGCCGGGGCATTCTGTGTTTACCGCGCGAGCCGGAAAAGCTGAAAACGGAAGTCCGGGAAATGCGCGAGAAGATGCGCGCGCATCTGGGCAACCGACAAAAAGGGCGTTGGGATATCAAAGCGGATCGCGGCGGCATTACCGATATTGAATTCATTACGCAATATCTGGTCTTACGCTATGCCGCGACGGAGCCAGAGCTGACGAGCTGGTCGGATAACGTACGCATCCTGGCGCTGTTGGCGCGCCACGACAGAATGAGCGAGGAAGAGGCGCATTCGCTGACCCACGCTTACGTTACGCTGCGTAACGAGCTGCACAGGCTGGCGCTCCAGGCTTTACCGGGCCAGCTTGCGCCGGAGGCGTTCAGCGCGGAGCAATCCGTGGTCAACGCCAGCTGGCAGCGCTGGCTGGAGGCGTGATCGTGGCGCAATGGGCGCAATTGACGGCATGTGCTATCATCGCGCGCACTATTTTTTGACTGACTGCAGCCTGGAGTATCTGGAATGAAAATGACGCTGCCCGATTTTAACCGTGCGGGTGTTCTGGTTGTTGGCGACGTGATGCTGGATCGCTACTGGTATGGCCCAACCAGCCGTATTTCCCCTGAAGCGCCGGTGCCGGTGGTTAAGGTGGACAACGTGGAGGAGCGTCCCGGCGGGGCGGCCAACGTGGCGATGAATATCGCTTCGCTCGGCGCCAGTTCCCGTCTGGTCGGCCTGACTGGCGTGGATGATGCGGCGCGCGCGCTGAACGACGCGCTCACCGGCGTTAACGTGCAGTGTGATTTTGTTACCGTCGCCACGCATCCTACCATCACCAAGCTGCGCGTGCTGTCGCGCAACCAGCAGCTGATCCGTCTGGATTTTGAAGAAGGTTTTGGGGGGATCGACGTTGAGCCGCTGCATCAGCGGATCCGCGAGGCGCTGCCGTCCGCAGGCGCGCTGGTGCTTTCCGATTACGCCAAAGGCGCGCTGGACAGCGTGGAAAGCATTATTGCCATCGCCCGCGAGGCGAAGGTACCGGTGCTGGTCGATCCGAAAGGGACCGATTTCGAGCGCTATCGCGGTGCGACCATCCTGACGCCAAACCTTTCCGAATTTGAAGCCGTCGTCGGCAAGTGCAAAGACGAAGCGGAGATTGTCGAGCGCGGCATGGCGCTGATGCAGCAGTTCGAGCTGTCGGCGCTGCTGGTGACGCGTTCTGAAAACGGCATGACGCTGTTGCAGCCGGGCAAAGAGCCGGTGCATCTGCCAACCCAGGCGCAGGAAGTCTATGACGTGACCGGCGCGGGCGATACGGTGATCGGCGTACTGGCCGCCGCGCTGGCCGCAGGCAATACACTGGAAGAGAGCTGCTTCCTGGCTAACGCCGCCGCAGGCGTGGTGGTGGGCAAGCTGGGAACATCAACGGTTTCGCCAGTCGAGCTGGAAAACGCCATTCGCGCACGGCCCGAGGCCGGTTTCGGCGTGATGAGCGAGGCGCAGCTGAAAGAGGCGGTGGCGCTGGCGCGTCGTCGCGGCGAGAAAGTGGTGATGACCAACGGCTGCTTCGATATTCTTCATGCCGGCCACGTCTCCTATCTGGCCAACGCGCGCAAGCTGGGCGATCGCCTGATCGTCGCGGTCAACAGCGATGCATCCACTAAACGGCTGAAAGGCGAGAGTCGTCCGGTCAATCCGCTGGAAAACCGGATGATCGTGCTGGGCGCGCTGGAAGCGGTCGACTGGGTGGTGGCCTTTGAAGAAGATACGCCGCAGCGGGTTATTGCCGATATCCTGCCTGATCTGCTGGTAAAAGGCGGCGATTACAAGCCGGAAGAGATTGCGGGCAGCAAAGAGGTGTGGGCAAACGGCGGCGAAGTGCGCGTGCTGAACTTTGAAGATGGGATCTCCACCAGCAATATCATCAAGGCCATTCAGGCGAAAAGCTGATGAGGACGCGGGCAAAAAAGGCCCGCCCTTAAACGACAAAAGGCGCCGGTTGAACACGGCGCCTTTTTTAAACGGTTTCGCCTTCGGCGTTACTGCATATCTTCCGTTTTCAGCACTTCTTTCGGCATATCCGCTTTCGGCGCATCCACGCCACGGCTTTCCAGCTCGGCGATACGGGCTTCCAGCGCGGCCAGCTTTTCACGGGTACGCAGCAGCACCTGCGTCTGCACGTCAAATTCTTCGCGGTTAACCAGGTCCAGACGGGTCAGCTGTGACTGCAGGGTCTGGCGGATTTTCTTTTCGACATCATCGCCAAACTCACGGATCCCTTTTGGCATAGAGTCATGAACCTGACGAGCAAGTTGTTCAATTTTTTTCGGGTCAATCATGGCGGCTTCCTGATAGCGGCAAAGTTTCGTTAAGTGTAATGCCATAACCACAAAGGTTAAACCCAAAAACGTGAAAGCGGCAAAATGGCTAACGATTTGCTTATTTTGTTCGTTGCCCTGCTTTTTTTTCGGCGCTATAGTAATCAGGCTTATTCTCAGGGCGGGGCGAAATTCCCCACCGGCGGTAAATCGGCTACGGCTGAAAGCCCGCGAGCGCTTCAGATCTTCCTGGTCTGAAGGTCAGCAGATCCGGTGTAATTCCGGGGCCGACGGTTAAAGTCCGGATGGGAGAGAGTAACGTATCCTGTCGGGTCTACGCCCGCCACGCCGTTATTTTTTGTCGCTGCAAGACACTCCTAAGCTCGCCCTGGTTCTGGTAACCCATATTACACAAAGGATTATTTACCATGAATCAGACGCTTCTTTCTGAATTTGGCACGCCTGAACAGCGTGTGGAACGCGCTATCGACGCGCTGCGCAATGGCCGTGGCGTCATGGTGCTGGATGATGAAGATCGTGAAAACGAAGGCGATATGATTTTCGCCGCAGAAACCATGACCGTCGAACAAATGGCGCTGACCATTCGTCACGGCAGCGGCATTGTCTGCCTGTGCCTGAACGAAGAACGTCTCCGCCAGCTGGAACTGCCGATGATGGTAGAGAACAACACCAGCTCTTTTGGCACCGGCTTTACCGTTACCATTGAGGCGGCGAAAGGCGTGACCACCGGTGTTTCCGCTGCGGATCGCATCACCACCATTCGTGCGGCCGTGGCCGATAATGCTAAACCAAGCGATCTGCACCGCCCGGGCCACGTGTTTCCTCTCCGCGCTCGTGAAGGCGGCGTGCTGACGCGCGGCGGCCATACCGAAGCCTCTATTGATTTAGTGACGCTGGCCGGTTTCAAACCTGCAGGCGTACTGTGCGAGCTGACCAACGACGACGGCACGATGGCCCATGCGCCTGAAGCCATCGCCTTTGCGAAACAGCACGCGATGCCGGTGGTGACCATTGAAGATCTGGTCGCTTACCGCCGCAGCCGTGAAACGCGTCAGGCAAGCTAAGCGCATTGCCGCGCTTCTGTACGCATAGCTAACGTCGTGCAGGCGCGCGGCGCGAGAGTTTTCGCGCTGCGGTTTTTTGCGCATCCGCTTCTCCGTTCCACTGGCCTGACAGCGCCCGCCTGGCCCGATAGCGACTGCTTTTGGCATAACTGGCCCAATGGGCGCTGGTTTCCATGTGAGGCAAAATTTGCCTCACCGTTCATCTTTAGCTCAGGCCGGCGCTTTCCAACAGCGTCAGGCTCAGCCCCATTACCGTCATACCGCAGAGTACGCCATAGCTGGGATTCACATCCGGCGCGATATCGCGCGCCAGCGGCATCAGTTCGTCAACGGACAGCGCCACCATGATCCCGGCGACGGCGGCCATAACCGCGCCCATTACCAGCGGTGACAGCCATGGCCCCATCAGCATGAAAGCTATAAGGCCGCCGGCGATCTCCGCCATGCCGGAAATCCCTGCCCAGAACAGCGCCTTCTTTTTCGATCCTGTTGCGGCGTACATCGGCCCGGCGACGGCCAGCCCTTCGGGAATATTATGAATGGCTACCGCCAGCGCAATGCCCATCCCCAGCTCCAGATCGCTGCTGGCGGTCACAAAGGTTGCGATACCTTCCGGGAAATTGTGCAGGCTGATGCCAAGCGTCAGCAGCAGCGCGGTACGACGTAGATTCTGCGGCGATTTACCGCCCATCAGATCCTGGGGATGGTGGTGCGGCAACAGCTTGTCCAGCGCAAAATAACCGAGCAGGCCAACGATAAACATGCCATAGCCCAACAGCGGCGACATTCCCTCCGCCTTCAGCGCGGCGGGCAGCATCTCCATCAGCGAAATCAACAGCATAATACCGGCGGCAAAGCCCAGCGCAAAAGCCAGCGCTCGCGCCGACGGCTTTTGGCCGATAACGCCCAGGAAGGCCCCGATAAAAGTGGCGCCGCCGGCCAGCAGAGTCAGCAGTAAAGGTATGGACACAAACGTCTCTCCTGTTCCCGAAAAAGTATAGCCTTTGCTATACATTAGCAGAGAAAAAGTACGCGTAACGTCAGGAAATGTCATTTCCGATCCATCAAAATTCCTGACGATCTTCATCATGCTTATCCGGCTTTCCCGGCGCTAAAAAGAGCGTAACGTATTCGTTATCGCTTTAATGTCCGGAGAGAGTTATGAAATCACTGATGCCCGCGCTTTTTCTGGGCCACGGCAGCCCGATGAACGTGCTGGAAGAAAATGCCTATACGCAAAGCTGGCGCGAGCTGGGGCAGAACTTGCCGCGTCCGAAGGGAATTATTGCTGTCTCCGCCCATTGGTATACGCGCGGAACGGCGGTGACCGCGATGGAAAAGCCGCGCACCATCCACGATTTTGGCGGTTTCCCGCAGGCGCTGTTTGATACGCGTTACCCTGCGCCCGGTTCGCCTGCGCTGGCGAAAGAAATAGCGGACGCGCTTGCGCCGGTTGAAGTAGTGCAGGATCAGGCGTGGGGGCTGGATCACGGCGCCTGGGGCGTGCTGATAAAAATGTATCCGCAGGCCGATATCCCGGTGGTGCAGCTTAGCGTGGACGGCACCAAACCCGCCGCTTACCACTTTGCGCTGGGCCGCAGGTTGACCGCGCTGCGCGAACGCGGCTATATGATTGTCGCCAGCGGCAACGTGGTGCATAACCTGCGGATGGCAAGCCGGGACGACAGTGCGAAACCGCACGGCTGGGCTGTCTCATTTAATCACTACGTGCGTGAGCATCTGGCGTGGGAAGGGCCAGTGGAAGATCATCCACTGGTTAATTTTATGCAGCATGAGGGCGCGGCGCTTGCTAACCCAACGCCGGAGCATTATCTGCCGCTGCTTTACGTTCTGGGCGCGCGGGAGCCGGGCGAAACCATTTCCGTGCCCGCAGACGGGCTGGAAATGGCAGCAATCAGTATGCTTTCGGTACGGGTAGGATAAGATCCGCCAGAACCTATTCGATAAAGGTATGCGGGTAGAATCGGGAGAGATCCTGGGTGATCAGGTCACGATCTTCGCGCAGGCCAATACCGGCTGGCCGATCGTCAATCAGCCAGCTGCCGATCAGCGTATAGCTGTCGCCAAACTTCGGCAGCGGATGGAACTGCTGCACGATCATGCCTTCTTCGCCATAAGGGCCGTCCACGCGGGCAATCTCTTTGCCGTTTTCCACGATGCGGATGTTAGCGCCTTCGCGTGAAAACAGCGGTTTGACCACATATTTATCCATCGCCGGCACGTTATCTTCTGCAAAATAAGCGGGCAGCAGATTAGGATGATTGGGAAACATTTTCCACAGCATCGGCAGCAGCGCCTTATTGGAAATAATGCTTTTCCACGCCGGCTCCAGCCAGCGCACGCCGGCATCGGCCAGCTTGGTGGAAAACGTCTCGCGCAGCATGAACTCCCAGGGATAAAGCTTGAAAAGGTTGCCGATTACCTGGTCATGCACGTCGGTAAACTGGCCTTTTTCGCCCAGGCCGATTTCGTCGATATAGAGGAACTCGCTTGGCAGCCCTGCCTCCGTCGCGCAATCCTGAAGATACTGCACGGTGCCGCGATCTTCATCCGTATCGCGGCAGCAGGCAAAGTGCAGCCAGCTAAAGCCGTGCTGCTGATGCAGCGCCGCAAAGCGGTCGATCAGCTTCTCCTGCAGGCTGTTGAACTGATCGCTACCGGCCGGCAGATTGCCAGCGCTAAGCTGATCTTCCAGCCAGATCCACTGAAAGAAAGCGGCTTCGTACAAGGAGGTCGGCGTGTCGGCGTTGTTTTCCAGCAGTTTGGCATCCGTCTGCCCATCCCAGGCCAGATCCAGCCGGGAGTAGAGCGAAGGCTGGCTGGTCTTCCACGAGGTGCGAACAAAATCCCAGGTATGTTTCGGGATGCGGAATTTCGCCAGCAGCTCCTCGCTGTTGACCACTTTGTCCACCACCTGCAGGCACATCTGATGCAGCTCGCCGGTTACCGCCTCCAGCTTCTCGATTTGTGCCAGCGTAAACTGATAATAAGCGTCCTCGCACCAGTAAGGCTCGCCGTGCATGGTGTGGAAGCGAAAGCCATATTCGGTGGCTTTTTCACGCCAGTTGGGACGTTCTGCAATCGCCAGACGCTGCACGCTTAACCTCCGAAAGACCGGCTGGAGCCGGACGTTGCGCTGCTGCGCTGCATAGTGGACTGCTTCGCCACGCTTTCGCCAAAGCCGCCGCGCGTCACGGTGCTGGTGGTGGCCGGTTTCGGCGCCAGCGCGGTTTTCGGCACGGTCATGGTGCGGCCCGGCGTCGCGGTGCCAAAGCTTTTTCCGCTGGCGTCAACAAACTGGCCTCTGGCCGGGCTGTTTGGCGAGCGCGAGGTAAACAGCGGCTGCTGGGCAAAGCCTGCGCCCCCGCCCATCAGGCGACCCATCATATAACCGGCCATCAGCGGCATCCAGAAGCTGCCGCTCTGCTGGGATTCGGCGTTGGTGGTGCCGACGCCGGCCTGCGCGGGCGCCTGCTGGCACTGGCCTTCGCCGAACTCCGCCACGCAGTCTTCACGAGTCGCGTATTTCGGCGCGGTTTTTTCCGCCTCTTTTTTGGCGTTGTTGTAGGCCGTGGTGCACTGTTCGCTTTTGCCAGGATTGGCGCTGGAGCAGTCGTCCGCATTTTGATAAAGCGAGACGGTTTCGTCCGATTGTTCGCAACCGGCCAGCATAAATACGGCGGTTACCGCCAGCGCTACCGGAGTGAGGTGGCGTGCGCTCCAGCTTTTGCGAAAGGAGGCATGATTAATTTTTTTTGTCCGTTTCATGACATTCTGTCCTGAGCCCAAAGGTAATGCTTAGAATAGGGGAACGGCGGTGGAAATTGAAGCAACGAGCGGCAATGTGAAGGGGATCTTTACTTAGCTATACGTTTGAAAGTAAAAGGGGCAGCCAGGCTGCCCCAAAATGCTTAATGGCGGAACGGATTACCGCTGGCTGGCGCGGAAGCCTGAGCCGCCGCCGGTGCCGCAGCACGCTGCACGGCAGGCGAGGCCGCCGTTTGCGCGCCGTTTGCCGCTGCATCCTGCTGGGTGTTTTCCGGCGCTACCGCTTCTGGTGAAGTTGGGACTTCTTTACCCAGGCGGCTGTTCAGCATCTGCAGATCCTGCTCGTTCAGCGTACCCAGAGCCGATTTAATATTCAGCTCGTTGATCATGTAGCTGTAGCGCGCGTTGGAAAGCTGCTGCTTGGCGTTATATAATGTGGTGGTCGCATCCAGCACGTCAACGATGGTGCGCGTACCTACCTGATAACCCGCTTCCATTGCATCCAGTGAGCTTTGCGCCGAAACCACGGCCTGCTTGTAAGCATTGATGCTGCTGATGGACGCATTCACGTTGTTAAAGGATGAACGCACGGTCTGTACCGCGGTACGGTGTGCGCTTTCGAGCTGCTCGCTGGCGGAAACAAAAGCGTACTGCGACTGTTTCACCTGCGAGGTGACCGAGCCGCCGCTATACAACGGCAGCGTGAAGCTCAGGCCCACCTGGTTGTTGCCGCTGATGCTGTCCTGATAGGCTGCGCTGTTGGCGCGGCTGCCGCCATATTTGTTGTTCGACAGGCCGCTTTGCGCAGTCAGATCCAGCGTTGGCATATGGCCGGTTTCCGACAGGCGGATCTGCTCACGCGCCAGATCCTGGTTCAGACGAGCGGAAAGCAGGCTAAGGTTGCGGCTTTCGGCTTCCTTCAGCAGCGCGTTGACCGGCTGCGGTTTTTCCGTCTGGAAGCTGTCGACGTTCAGCGAAGCCAGGCTCAGATAGTAGTTGCCCGTGACCTGACGCAGCGTTTCCAGATTATTATCCAGATTGTTGCGGGCCGTCACTTCGTTGGCCAGCACGCTGTCGTACTGCGCACGCGCGTTTTGCACATCCGTAATCGCCACCAGGCCGACGTTGAAACGCTGCGTGGTTTGATCCAGCTGACGGTAGATCGACTGTTTCTGCGCTTCGGTATAAGAAAGCGTGTCGATGGCGTTTAATACGTTAAAATAAGCGGTAGCGGTGTTGAGGATCAGATTCTGCTGTGCGACCTGGTAGGTAACATCCTGTACGCCTGCCGTTTTTTCCTGCAGCGTCAGCGCGCGCCATTTCGACATATCGAAAATGGTTTGCGTCAGCTGCAGTGTGCCGCTGGTCGTGGTGCTGTGCAGACCGCTGCTGTCGCGATAGCCGTTGCTGTAGGTATAATCCGCACCCAAACCTAACTGAGGCAGTAAAGGGCTGCGCGCTTCGTTGATTTTCTCAAACGCGGCATCGCGATCGGCTGCAGAACTGCGAAGATCGGGGTTAGACAACCGGGCCTGCTGGTAGATCTGCAACAGGTTTTCCGCCTGGCTGGCGACGCTGAAGCCGCCCAGGCCCAGGCCGATAAGTAAAGGGAGCAGTTTCTTCATTTGCATTCCTTGTTATGCAGCAATATTGCTATGGTAGCGCTGTCGTAAGCCAAAAAAATTATCGCCGATTCTACCAGAGTAAATGAAAGAGATAAGTTGGCTGAAAGTGCCATGTTGCCACAATTTACTCAATTTAATCATTAAGAACTACACTCTGGGCGGATTTCAGCACTCTTTTCCCGCTTTCGCCACCACCCTTACAGGAGCGTAAACCGTGAGCAGCGACAAAAAATACCCGGTGACTTTCACAAAAAACGATGTAGAAATTATTGCACGTGAGCCGTGTTATAAAGGTTTTTTTTCACTCACTCGTTATCGCTTTCGCCATCGGCTGTTTAACGGCGGTATGAGTAAAGAAGTCACCAGAGAGGTTTTTGAGCGCGGCCATGCCGCCGTCCTGCTGCCTTACGATCCGGTGAGCGATCGGGTGGTATTGATTGAACAAATCCGCATTCCCGCTTTTGACAGCAGCCCGACGCCCTGGCTGTTAGAATTGGTGGCCGGTATTATAGAGCCGGGCGAAACGCCGGAAGACGTTGTCCGGCGCGAAGCGGTAGAAGAAGCCGGGATCAAACCCGCCCGCGTGAAGCCGGTGCTTAGCTACTTAGCCAGCCCCGGCGGCACCAGCGAGCGGCTGGAGATTCTGGTAGGCGAAGTGGATGCCAGCGTGGCGCAGGGAAACCACGGTCTGGAGGAAGAGAATGAGGATATTCTTGTGCATGTGGTCAGCCGCGAACAGGCTTACCGCTGGGTGGAAGAGGGGAAAATAGACAACGCGGCCTCCGTCATCGCTTTGCAATGGCTGGAGCTGCATCATAAAAAACTAAGAGACGAGTGGAAAAACGAATGATAAAGCGCTACGTGCCTGATTTCCCTGAAATGATGCGGCTGTGCGAAACCAATTTCGCGCAGCTGCGTCGGCTGCTGCCGAAAGAAGATCGGGCGGGCGAGTCAGTCACCTGGCAGGTCAACGATGCAAGTTATACGGTGACTATCCAGGAATCGACGCGTTACACTACGCTGGTGGAAATCAAACAGACCGCGCCCGCCGTCAGTTACTGGAGCCTGCCCGCCATGTCCGTGCGGCTCTACCATGACGCAATGGTGGCGGAAGTGTGTTCGACACAGCAGATCTATCGCTTCAAAGCGCGCTATGATTATCCGAATAAAAAGCTGCATCAGCGTGACGAAAAGCATCAGATAAACCAGTTTCTTGCAGACTGGCTGCGCTACTGTTTAGCGCATGGCGCAATGGCCGTTCCGGTGTGGTGAGCCTCTGCCGCGACGGCATTAACCCTAAGGATTGTGATTGGATAGCCTGTTAAAACTTCCTGTGGCGAATGGTCGGGCAAGGGTATTACAGATAACGGACACCCATCTTTTCGCCGGTAAACATGAAACGCTGCTGGGCGTGAACACCTGGGCCAGTTTCGATGCGGTGCTGCAGGCGATTTCCGCCTGTGAAGGGCCGTTCGATCTGATCGTCGCGACCGGCGATCTGGCGCAGGATCACAGCGTGGAAGCCTATCAGCATTTCGCTGAGGGCATCGCGCGTCTGCCCGCGCCGTGCGTCTGGCTGCCGGGCAACCACGATTTTCAGCCTGCGATGTTCAATACGCTGGCCGAAGCGAAAATCGCTGACGAAAAGCATGTACTGCTGGGCGAGGAGTGGCAGATCGTGTTGCTGGACAGCCAGGTTTTCGGCGTGCCGCACGGCGAGCTGAGCGACTATCAGCTGGAATGGCTGGACAAAGTGCTGGCGAAGGCGCCGGAGCGCCATACGCTGGTGCTGCTGCATCACCATCCGCTGCCGTCGGGCTGCACCTGGCTCGATCAGCACAGCCTGCGCAATTCGCATATGCTGGAGGCCGTGCTGCAGCGCTATCCACTGGCGTCGACGCTGCTCTGCGGGCATATTCATCAGGATCTGGATTTGAACTGGAACGGACGCCGCCTGCTGGCGACGCCGTCGACCTGCGTGCAGTTCCGACCGCACTGCACCAACTTTACTATCGATTCCGAAGCGCCGGGCTGGCGCTGGCTGGATCTGTATGCGGATGGCCGGGTGGAAACCCGCGTTGAGCGCCTGACGACGCGCGCCTTCAGCCCCGATCCCGACTCCGAAGGATACTGAGATGGCCACGCTGATCTACCTGCACGGTTTCAACAGCTCGCCGCAGTCGGCTAAAGCGACGCAGTTCCGGCAGTGGCTGGCCACGCGGCATCCGGAAATCCAGGTTATTGTGCCGCAGCTGCCGCCTTACCCGGCGGACGCGGCGCTGATGCTGGAAAGCCTGATCATGGGATTATCGGGCGAAGCCGTGGGGATCGTCGGCTCGTCGCTGGGCGGCTACTATGCGACGTGGCTCTCGCAATGCTTCATGCTGCCAGCGGTGGTGGTCAATCCTGCGGTGCGGCCTTTTGAGCTGTTGGTGGATTATTTGGGTCTGAATCAGAACCCGTACACCGGGCAGCAATATGTGTTAGAGTCACGCCACATTTACGATCTGAAAGTGATGCAGATTGACCCGTTAGAGTCGCCGGATTTGCTCTGGCTGCTGCAGCAAACGGGCGATGAAGTGCTCGATTACCGCCAGGCTGTAGGCTACTACAGCGCCTGCCGTCAGACGGTTGAAGAGGGCGGAAATCATGCTTTTATCGGATTCGAACGCCATTTCTCCCCGATCCTGGACTTTTTAGGCCTCGCTGCCTGAAGCGGGACGTGGGGCTCACTCATTTACAGCCATCAAGATTGATACAATGACTCAGTCCAGCTATAACGCTGATTCCATTGAGGTACTCAGCGGCCTTGAACCCGTTCGCCGCCGTCCGGGCATGTATACCGATACGTCGCGTCCTAACCATTTAGGTCAGGAAGTGATCGACAACAGCGTGGATGAAGCGCTGGCGGGCCATGCCAAACGCGTCGAAGTGATCCTGCACGCCGATCAGTCGCTGGAAGTGATTGACGACGGTCGCGGTATGCCGGTCGATATCCATCCCGAAGAAGGCGTACCGGCCGTTGAACTGATCTTCTGTCGCCTGCATGCGGGCGGCAAATTTTCTAACAAGAACTACCAGTTTTCCGGCGGCCTGCACGGCGTGGGCATCTCGGTGGTAAACGCGCTGTCGACGCGCGTGGAAGTCACCGTGCGCCGTAATGCCGAAGTGTATGAAATGGCGTTTGAAAACGGCGACAAAGTGCAGGATCTGCACGTCACCGGCACGGTCGGCAAACGCAACACCGGTACGCGCGTACGCTTCTGGCCGGACCCGTCGTTCTTCGACAGCCCGCGCTTTTCGGTATCGCGCCTCAGCCATCTGCTGAAGGCGAAAGCGGTGCTTTGTCCGGGCGTGGAAATCGTCTTTAAAGACAAAGTGAACAATACCGAGCAAAGTTGGTGCTACGCCGACGGCCTGACGGACTATCTGGCGGAAGCGGTTAACGGCCTGCCGACGCTGCCGGAAAAACCTTTTGTCGGCTCTTTTGCCGGCGATATCGAAGCGGTGGACTGGGCGCTGCTGTGGCTGCCGGAAGGCGGCGAGCTGCTGACGGAAAGCTACGTCAACCTGATCCCGACCATGCAGGGCGGCACGCACGTCAACGGCCTGCGTCAGGGCCTGCTGGATGCGATGCGCGAGTTCTGCGAATACCGCAATATTCTGCCGCGCGGCGTGAAGCTGTCGGCGGAAGATATCTGGGATCGCTGCGCCTACGTGCTGTCGGTGAAAATGCAGGATCCGCAGTTTGCCGGTCAGACCAAAGAGCGGCTCTCTTCCCGCCAGTGCGCGGCCTTCGTCTCTGGCGTGGTGAAAGATGCCTTCAGCCTGTGGCTGAACCAGAACGTGCAGGCGGCGGAAATGCTGGCCGAGCTGGCGATTTCCAGCGCCCAGCGCCGGATGCGTGCGGCGAAAAAGGTGGTGCGTAAAAAGCTCACCAGCGGCCCGGCGCTGCCCGGCAAGCTGGCGGACTGTAGCGCGCAGGATCTGAACCGCACGGAACTCTTCCTGGTGGAAGGGGACTCCGCAGGCGGATCGGCCAAGCAGGCGCGCGATCGTGAATACCAGGCGATCATGCCGCTGAAAGGCAAGATCCTCAATACCTGGGAAGTCTCTTCGGACGAGGTGCTGGCATCGCAGGAAGTACATGATATTTCCGTCGCTATCGGTATCGATCCCGACAGCGAAGATATGAGCCAGCTGCGCTACGGCAAAGTCTGTATCCTGGCCGATGCGGACTCCGACGGTCTGCATATCGCTACGCTGCTTTGTGCGCTTTTCGTGAAGCACTTCCGCACGCTGGTGAAAAACGGGCACGTCTACGTGGCGATGCCGCCGCTTTACCGCATCGATTTGGGTAAAGAGGTTTACTACGCGCTGGATGAGGAAGAGAAAGCGGGCATTCTGGATCAGCTGAAGCGTAAAAAGGGCAAGCCGGGCGTGCAGCGCTTTAAAGGCCTGGGCGAGATGAACCCGCTACAGCTGCGTGAAACCACGCTGGATCCCAATACCCGTCGCCTGGTGCAGCTGACCATTGACGACGACGACGTGGAACAGACGCTGGCGGTGATGGATATGCTGCTGGCGAAGAAACGCTCGGAAGATCGCCGCAACTGGCTGCAGGAAAAAGGCCATATGGCGGAAATCGAGGTTTAATCCTGCCTGAACTCGGCCCCGAAGCGCAACGCTTCGGGGCTTTCCGTTACCCTTCCAGCCAGCTTGTAATCTGCGTAACCATCGCCGCCGTCGAAATACCGTAGCGATCGTGCAGCGTCGGCAGCGCGCCCGCCGCCAGAAAAGCGTCCGGCAGGGCAATCTGTCTGAATTGCGGCGTCACGCCGTGCCGCATCAGCGTCGCCGCTATCGCTTCGCCCAGCCCGCCGGTAATGGAGTGGTTTTCCGCCGTGATCACCAGCCGGTTCTCGTTCACCGCTTCGCCCGCCTCGCGCAGGATGGTGGCCTCGTCCAGCGGCTTGATCATCGGCGAATGCACCACGCCAACCTCGATGCCTCTTTTCTCCAGCGCTTCTGCGGCTTCCAGCGCGCGCATGGTCATCAGCCCGCTGCTGATAATCACCGCATGTTTGCCGCTGCGCAGCCGTTGCGCCTTGCCGTGGCGATACTGATAGCCATATTTATCCAGCACCAGCGGCACTTTGCCGCGCAGCAGGCGCATATAGACCGGGCCGCTATGCTCGGCTATGGCGGGCACCGCCTGGCTGATTTCCAGCGCGTCGCAGGGATCGATAATGGTCAGATTCGGCATCCCGCGAAAAATAGCCAAATCCTCGGTCGCCTGATGGCTCGGCCCGTAGCCGGTGGTCAGGCCAGGCAGCGCGCAGGCGATTTTGACGTTCAGGTTCTCTTCCGCTATCGCCATACAGATAAAATCGTAGGCGCGGCGCGAGGCAAACACCGCATAGGTGGTGACAAAAGGCGTAAAGCCTTCCCGCGCCATGCCCGCTGCGGCGCTCATCAACAGCTGCTCCGCCATGCCCATCTGAAAAAAGCGTTCCGGGAAGGCTTCGGCAAACAGATGCAGATCGGTGTATTTGCTCAGATCGGCCGTTAAGCCAACGATATCGGTGCGCTGGCGCGCCAGCTCTACCAGCGCATGGCCGAAAGGGGCCGACTGCACGGGCTGACCTTCTGCGGCGATGGAGGCGATCATAGCGGACGTGGTCAGGCGTTTCTTTGTTGCGGTAGTCATGTTATTCCCCTTGCTCAAGCGCGGTGAGGGCTTTGTCCCATTCGTCGGCATCCACGCGGATAAAGTGCGTTTTTTCGCGCGTTTCCAGGAAAGGCACGCCTTTACCCATTTTGGTATCGCAGATAATTACGCGCGGCTGCGGTTCAGCCCAGGCGCGCGCGGCGTCAAAGGCGGCGGTCAGCGCGGCGATATCGTTGCCGTCCACGCGCTGCACGTGCCAGCCAAAGGCCCGCCAGCGATCGACAATCGGCTCGAACGCCAGAATTTCCGAACTGTGGCCGTCGGCCTGTTGATTGTTGACGTCGATCAGGGCGATCAGGTTATCCAGCCGCCAGTGCGAGGCCGACATCGCCGCTTCCCAGGTCGAGCCTTCATTCAGCTCGCCGTCGGAAAGCAGGTTATAAACAAAGGAAGCGGAGCCTTTGCTTTTCAGCCCCAGGCACGCGCCAACCGCAATGCCTAAGCCGTGCCCAAGCGAGCCGCCGGTGATCTCCATACCGGGCGTATAAGCGGCCATGCCGGACATCGGCAGGCGGCTCTCGTCGCTGCCATAGGTTTCGCGCTCGGCCTCGGGCAGCACGCCCGCTTCCAGCAGCGCGGCGTACAGCGCAATAGCGTAGTGGCCGATAGAAAGGTAAAAACGGTCGCGCGCTTCCCATTCCGGCTCCTCAGGACGAAAATTGAGCGCGTGAAAATAGCTGACGGCCAGCAAATCGGCAGCGCCTAACGCCTGGCCGATATAGCCCTGACCCTGAACCTGTCCCATTAACAGCGCATGACGACGGATATTGTTTGCGCGCTGTTTGAGCGTAAGTGTGGCAGAAACGCTGTTCATCTTATCTCCTGATTAACGGTTAACGTCTGCTGCGCGAATACGCAGCACGCAGAGCGCGCCGAGCAGCAAAACAGCAGCAATAAAGTAGATGCCCGAAGCGGGCGAACCGGTGGCGGTGGTGATAGAACCGATCAGCCACGGTGAAAAGAAGCCCGCCAGATTCGCGATACAGTTCACCGCGGCAATGCCTGCCGCCGCCGAGACGCCGCCGAGCAGGTTGGTCGGCAGCATCCAGAACAGGGAAGAGGCGGAAAGGATGCCGGCGGCGGCCACGCAGAGGAAAAACAGCGAGGCCGGTACGCTGTGACCCAGCGACGTCGCCAGCGTCAGCCCGACCACGCCGATCGCCATGGGCACGATCAGATGCCAGCGCCGCTCGCGATGCCGGTCGCCGCTGCGGCCCGCCATCAGCATAAAAACGATGGCGCAGAGATAGGGCAGGCTGGTCAGCAGGCCAATATGCAGCGGCTCGCGGATGCCGGAGTTTCTGACCAGCGTCGGCAGCCAGAAGGTCAGCGCATACTGGCCCATCACCACGCAAAAGTAGATCAGCGCCAGCAGCCACAGCCGCCTGTCGGCCACAAAAGCTTTCACCGTGCCGTGATGCGCTTTTTGCTGATTATCCTCATCCAAATCGGCACGCACCATGCGCTTTTCGCTCTCGTCCAGCCAGGGCGCCTGCTCAACGCGATCCTTGAGCACCATCAGCACCACAAAGCCCATCAGCATGGTCGGAATCGCTTCCAGTACGAACATCCACTGCCAGCCTGCCCAGCCGTGAAAACCGGCGAAGGCTTCCATAATCCAGCCGGAAAGCGGGCCGCCGATCATGCCGGAAAGCGGGATCGCCACAAACCACAGCACCGTCATGCGGGCGCGGCGATGCGAGGGGAACCAGTAGGTGAGATAAAGCAGCAGGCCGGGCGCCAGACCGGCTTCGGCCACGCCGAGAAAAAAGCGCAGCAGATAAAACTGCCAGGCCGTTTCCACAAAGGCGAACAGGCCGGAAATCAGCCCCCAGGTAATCATGATGCGGGCAATCCAGCGGCGTGCGCCGACGCGATGCAGGATGAGATTGCTGGGCACTTCAAAAAAGAAGTAGCCGATAAAGAAAATACCCGCCCCCAGGCCGTACACCGTTTCGCTCAGGGCCAGATCGTCCATCATTTGCAGCTTGGCGAAGCCGACGTTAACCCGGTCGAGATAGGCGCAAAGATAGCAAAGCATTAAAAACGGCATCAGCCGCCAGGCGATTTTGCGATAGGTCGCATCGCGCGCGACGGTCGTCGCGCTGAGATTAAGCGTTGTCATACTCTTCACTCCCGGAGTGAAAGAAGCCTGCTGGAAGGAGCCGATCAGTGGATCAACATGCCGCCGTTAACGTCCAGCGTGATGCCGGTCAGGTAGCTGGCGAGATCGCTGGCAAGGAACAACGCGGCGTTAGCCACGTCGTCTGCCGCGCCCAGGCGGCCAAGCGGGATGCCGTCGATAATGGCGTGACGCCGCTCTTCCTGCAGCAGGCCGCCGGTAATATCGGTCTGGATCAGGCCCGGCGTCAGCGCGTTGACGCGGATCTGGTCCGGGCCAAACTCGCGCGCCATCGCTTTGGTTAAGCCCAGCACGCCCGCTTTCGCCGCGCTGTAGTGCGGGCCGCCGAAAATGCCGCCGCCGCGCTGGGCGGAAACGGAAGAGAGGCAAACAATACTGCCGCCGCCTTGCTGCTGCATGGTTGGGATCACCGCCTGTGACATCAGCAGCGTGCCGCGCAGATTGACGTCCAGGATACGGTTATAGTCTTCGATGCTGATTTCCAGCGTTTTTACCGGCTGCGTAATGCCTGCGTTATTTACCAGCACGTCGATGCGGCCAAACTCGCTGACCACGCGGGAAACGGCCTGGCGCACCGCAGCGGGATCGGTGACGTTGGCCGCCAGGCCCAGATGACCGGCACCCAGCTCTTCAGCCGCATGTCGCGCCGCGTTTTCATCCAGATCCAGAATCACCACCTGCGCGCCGTGACGGGCGAAACAGGCGGCGGTGGCACGGCCAATCCCGCGTTGAGAGGCGGCGCCCGTAATAATCGCAACTTTATTTTTCAGCAACATAATCCACTCCGTAATAATCTTTTTTAGTGGTTCGGTATCGCTACCGGCAGGGTCACATTCAGAATTGGAAATTACGGCTAAACTGGCAATGCAAAAAAATTCATTCGATGCTGAATAGAAAGATGGATTTGATGCAGTTAACATTTCTCGCGGAAAAAAGCGGGCATCTGTCACAAAATTCATTTAAGGAGCCGCATGGAAAAACACGCAGATTTTTGCCCTTCGATAAAATCGCTCAGGATTTTTGAAGAAGTTGCGCATTACGGCAATGTGGCGCGTGCGGCGGAAGAAGTGAATATTACCGCCTCTGCTGCCAGCCATCAGCTGGCAAAACTGGAAAAAGAGCTGGGCTGCCTGCTGTTCAACCGCTCGCCCAAAGGCATGACGTTAACGCTGGCCGGTGAAAACTATCTGAAAGAAATCAGCCCGTTGCTGCTGGGGCTGACCCAGGCCAGCACCCGTCTCGGTAATGAGAAAGCGCGCAGCGCGCTGCGCATTCACTGCGCGCCCAGTTTTGGTTTGCTCTGGCTGCTGCCGCGCCTGCATAAATTCCGCGAGCGCTATCCTGCAATACAGGTCACGCTTTCCTGTTCCTACGAAAATTTATCTTTCAGCCGTGACAATATTGATATTGCGGTGCGCCACGGCTTTCCCGACTGGAAATCACTGGAAGTTAAAACCATCCGCCATGAAAAAATGTCGGTATTAGCATCGCCCGATTATTTGATAAAGCATCCGGTCGCGACGCCGGCGGAATTAATTAATCATGCGCTAATCCTTTCCGAGTCGCCTTTAATTCAGTGGCCGCAGTGGTTTGCCGCGATGCAATTAGCGCAGCCGACCAAAGACTGGCTGTTTCGCTTCGATCGTTCTTATATGAGCCTGGAGGCGGCAAGGCTGGGGCACGGTGTGGTGTTTGAAAGCGAGCTGCTGGCGGCAGAATATTTGCGTAGCGGCACGCTGGTCAGGGTGTTTGGCGACGAATGCAGCCTGCCGGTGAACGCGCATCATCTGGTTTGGCCGCGCGGCTTTGCCCGCTTTCCCCGCGTAAGCCATTTCCTGCAGTGGAGCAGCGAGCAGCTGGAAGCATCGCCACCGGCGTGACCTTGCCGGGCAGCCCCCGAACGGTATCGATAATAGAGCGGACGGCGCGGCTATCGCTATGACGGCAAGCCACAAAAAAAGGGGGCGAACCCGGTTCGTCCCTTCAGACTGCTGACAAAGCCAGCGGGTTCGTGCGGACTGAATTTTTTTACAGCGAAACGAGCCCCCACGGATGGGTTTACGGCGTGTCCGTGTTCCGATCTGCCTCTGCTGCTTTCCACCGACCCGCACGCGACTTGATGACAGTGGATGAGTTTGTCAGCAACCTCAAGGGACGAACCCGGTTCGTCCCTTCTTACTCTTTACGCCGGTTCCAGCACGAAAATCCTCACGTCCAGCACGTCATCTTTAATGCGGCCGCGGTGCTGCTCCATATGCGCGGCCTGCTGATGCCGTTCCAGATGCCGTAAGGAATCCCACTGCTCGACCATAAACACCGAGTCGGGCGAGTTCTGTTTCCACGGCACCTGCGCCTGGTGATCCACCAGCATCCGGTAGCTGCCGCAGCCTTCTTCCTCTAACACCGTCGGGATTACTTGTTCAATCGCCTGCATGACCGCACGGCGGCGGCCGGGCCTGACACAAATTTCAGCAATCACGGTGAGCATGGTCTTTCCTTTTAAGAGAACGGTCTTAACAGTTAAGCAAAGATCTGGCCCAGATGTGTCCGATAACGCTCGATATCGCGTGGGACATCCGGCTGCTTGATCACATCGTTGCAGATAAAGGTCGGCAGCGCTTCCATTCCCAGGAACTGATTCGCCTTGTGGAAGTGCAGGTAAAGCCCGTCCACGCCCACGCCTTCAAAGAACTGGTCGGGATCGGTAAAGGCTTCCAGCGGCGCGTTCCACGTCAGGGAAAGCATATATTTTTTACCCTGAACCAGCCCGCCGGAACCATACTTCTTCGAGGCGTCGGAGCGCGTGCGGCCGTCGCTGGCGTACAGGGTGCCGTGGCCTTCGGTAAAGACCTCATCGATATATTTTTTCAGGATCCACGGTTCGCCCATCCACCAGCCCGGCATCTGATAGATAACCGTGTCGGCGGCCAGATATTTTTGGATCTCGTCGGCCACCACGTAGCCGTTGTCCACCACGGTAACGTCAACCTGATGACCGGCTTCGCGCAGGTAAGTCGCGGCCACGTCGGTCAGCGTATGGTTCAGCTCGCCTTTGGAATGGGCAAAGGTTTTTCCGGCGTCAATAATAAAAATGCGCATCTTCTTCTCCAGTATTCAAAACTGGCCTCAGTGTACGCGCGAAGGCAGGGGTTAAAAATGAGTTTTTGATCACAATACTTTTGCGCTGTGAGCAATAATCACGCCACGCAGGAAAGCGTATGCCGTCACGGTTATCTGTGACAGAAGCGGCCCGGATAAGGTACTATTCCCGCCAAACGGCCCCGATGTGGCGTGCCCGTGACGCCATGATGTGAGGAACAAAAAGTAATGAGCGATTTGACTCAGGATGGGGCAGAGCGTCGCGCTCTGCATAAGTTTACGGAAGAGGCCTATCTCAACTATTCCATGTACGTCATCATGGATCGTGCGCTTCCGTATATCGGCGATGGCCTGAAGCCGGTGCAGCGCCGTATCGTCTACGCGATGTCGGAGCTGGGCCTGAACAACAGCGCCAAGTTTAAAAAATCGGCCCGTACCGTGGGCGACGTGCTGGGTAAATATCATCCGCACGGCGACAGCGCCTGTTATGAGGCGATGGTGCTGATGGCGCAGCCTTTCTCTTACCGCTATCCGCTGGTGGACGGTCAGGGAAACTGGGGCGCGCCGGACGATCCGAAATCCTTTGCGGCGATGCGTTACACCGAGTCACGCCTGTCAAAATATGCCGAGCTGCTGTTAGGCGAGCTGGGCCAGGGCACCGTGGATTACGTGCCGAACTTTGACGGCACCATGCAGGAGCCGGCAATGCTGCCCGCGCGCCTGCCGAATATCCTGCTTAACGGCACCACGGGGATTGCGGTGGGGATGGCGACGGATATTCCGCCGCACAACCTGCGCGAAGTCGCCAACGCGGCCATCAAGCTAATCGATGCGCCGAAAACCACGCTCGATGAGCTGCTGGATATCGTGCAGGGGCCGGACTATCCGACCGAAGCGGAAATCATCACGCCGCGCGCCGAGATCCGCAAAATCTATCAGAACGGCCGTGGCTCCGTGCGTATGCGCGCGGTGTGGAAGAAAGAAGAGGGCGACGTGGTTATTACCGCGCTGCCGCACCAGGTTTCCGGCGCGCGCGTGCTGGAGCAGATAGCCGCGCAGATGCGCAATAAAAAGCTGCCGATGGTGGAAGACTTGCGCGATGAGTCCGATCACGAAAGCCCGACGCGTCTGGTGATTGTGCCGCGCTCCAACCGGGTGGATATGGAACAGGTAATGAACCATCTGTTCGCCACCACCGATTTGGAAAAAAGCTATCGCATCAACCTGAATATGATCGGGCTGGATAACCGTCCGGCGGTAAAAAACCTGCTTGAAATCATCAGCGAATGGCTGGTTTATCGCCGCGACACCGTGCGTCGCCGCCTGAATTTCCGGCTGGAAAAAGTGCTGAAGCGCCTGCATATTCTGGAAGGCCTGCTGGTCGCCTTCCTCAATATCGATGAGGTGATCCACATTATCCGCAGCGAAGACGAGCCGAAGCAGGTGCTGGTTTCGCGCTTCGGCATCAGCGAAACCCAGGCGGAAGCGATCCTGGAACTGAAGCTGCGTCATCTTGCCAAACTGGAAGAGATGAAGATCCGCGGCGAGCAGGACGAGCTGGGCAAAGAGCGCGACCGTTTACAGGGCATTCTGGCTTCAGAACGTAAAATGAATACGCTGCTGAAAAAAGAGCTACAGGCCGACAGCGAAGCCTATGGCGACGATCGTCGTTCGCCGCTGCGCGAGCGCGAAGAGGCCAAAGCGATCAGCGAAAACGAGCTGGTGCCGTCCGAGCCGGTGACTATTGTGCTGTCGCAGATGGGCTGGGTGCGCAGCGCCAAGGGACACGATATCGATCCGGGCGGCCTGAGCTATAAGGCGGGCGACAGCTATCGCGCGGCGGCGCGCGGCAAGAGCAACCAGCCGGTGGCCTTTATCGACTCCACCGGTCGTAGCTATACGCTCGATCCGGTGACGCTGCCTTCCGCGCGCGGGCAGGGCGAGCCGTTGACCGGCAAGCTGACGCCGCCGCCGGGCGCGGTGGTGGAGCAGGTACTGATGGAGGCGGACGATCAGAAGCTGCTGCTGGCGTCGGATGCGGGCTACGGCTTCGTCTGCACCTTCAGCGATCTGGTGTCGCGCAACCGTGCCGGTAAAGCGCTGCTGACGCTACCGCAGAATGCCAAAGTGATGACGCCGCAGGCGATCCATCACGAGGACGACCTGCTGCTGGCGATCACCGCCGCAGGCAGGATGCTGATGTTCCCGGTGGCCGATCTGCCGCAGCTGTCCAAAGGCAAGGGCAACAAGATTGTCTCAATCCCGGCGGCGGAAGCGGCGGCGGGCGACGACAAGCTGGCCTGGCTGCTGCTGCTGACGCCGCAAACCGCCATCACGCTGCACGTCGGCAAACGCAAGCTGACGCTGCGACCGGAAGACCTGCAGAAGTTCCGTGCCGAGCGCGGCCGTCGCGGCACGCTGCTGCCGCGTGGCCTGCAGCGTATCGATCGGGTAGAGGTGGACGGGCCTGCACGGCCTGAGGCCAGTGAAAGCGAAGAGTGATCCGGGCCGCGCCGCGCGGTGAAAAGCAGCATAGCCTGCTGATTTCAGGATATACTTCACCCGGCGCGCCCGATAAGGCGTAATGCCGGAGCGCCTGCCTTAAGGCGTCTCCGGCCCGGCAATAATGAGGATGTGATGCTGTCAATTTTTCGGATCGTCGTGACGATCGTTTATTCAATCCTGGTGTGCATTTTCGGCTGCATCTGGTGTTTGTTCAGTCCCCGTAATCCCCGCCACGTGGCGACGTTTGGCCATCTGTTCGGTCGCCTGTCGCCGCTGTTTGGTCTGAAGGTGGAAATCCGCAAGCCGGCAGGGGCGGAAAACTATCCTAATGCGATCTACATCGCCAACCATCAGAACAACTACGATATGATCACGGCGGCAAAAGTCGTACAGCCAACCACGGTGACGGTAGGCAAAAAAACGCTGCTGTGGGTGCCGTTCTTTGGCCTGCTTTACTGGCTGACCGGCAACCTGTTGATCGACCGTGACAACCGCAACAAAGCGCACGGCACCATTAACCAGCTGATCGACCAGTTTAAAAAGAAGAAGATCTCCTTCTGGATGTTCCCGGAAGGGACGCGCAGCCGTGGACGCGGGCTGTTGCCGTTTAAAACCGGCGCGTTTCACGCCGCTATGGCCGCAGGCGTACCTATTATTCCTATCGTGGTCAGCAATACGCACGATAAAATCAAGCTGAACCGGCTGCATAACGGTCTGGTGATCATTGAGATGCTGCCGCCGATCGATACCGCCGCCTTCGCCGACCAATCCGTGCGCAAGCTGGCGACCCATTGCCGCGAGCTGATGATGGAGAAGCTGGCTGAACTCAACGCGGAAGTCGCCGCGCGGGAAGCCGCAGGCGAAAAGTAAACCGATCGCCTCGCGGTCGGCACACGGCAAACAATCATAAAAAATGGATAGCGGCCCGCCGGGCCGCATTTTGGGTTACGGAGTTTTTATGTCCTTCAGTCGACGTCAGTTTATTCAGGCATCGGGCATAGCGCTGTGCGCCAGTGCGCTGCCTGCACGCGTACACGCCGCAGGGCCGGGTAATCCTTTGCCGGTGCCGCCGCTTATCGAATCCCGCCGTGGACAGCCTATCTTTTTGACGCTGCAACGCAGCCACTGGTCGTTTACCAGCGGCAGCAAGGCGCAGGTGTGGGGCTTTAACGGGCTCTACCTGGGGCCGACGGTCAGGGTCTGGAGCGGCGATGACGTCAAGCTTATCTACAGCAACCGGCTGAACGAAGCGGTGGCGATGACCGTTGGCGGGCTTCAGGTGCCGGGCGCGCTCGCCGGCGGCGCGGCGCGCATGATGTCGCCTGGCGTCGACTGGGCGCCGGTGATCCCGGTGCGTCAGGCCGCCGCGACCTGCTGGTATCACGCCAACACGCCTGGTCATATGGCGGAGCACGTCTATAACGGCCTGGCGGGTATGTGGCTGGTAGAAGACGAGGTCAGCAAAACGCTGCCGCTGCCGAACCACTACGGCGTGGATGATTTTCCGCTGATTATTCAGGACAAGCGTATCGATAACTTCGGTTCGCCAGACTACAGCCCGCCAGCCAACGGCGGTTTTGTGGGCGATACCCTGCTGGTGAACGGCACGCAGAATCCCTATGTGGAAGTCTCTCGCGGCTGGGTACGCCTGCGGTTGCTCAACGCTTCAAACTCGCGTCGCTACCAGCTAGCCATGAGCGACAAGCGGCCTTTTAACGTTATCGCCAGCGATCAGGGATTTTTGCCCGCGCCCGTGGCGGTGCAGCAGCTTTCTCTGGCGCCGGGCGAGCGCCGGGAAATCCTGGTGGATATGAGCCAGGGCGACGAGGTGTCGATCACGGCGGGTCAGGCGGCAGGCATTGTCGACAGGCTGCGCGGGCTGTTCGAGCCGTCGAGTATTCTGACCTCTACGCTGGTGCTGACGCTGCGTCCGACCGGCCTGCTGCCGCTGGTGACCGACACGCTGCCGATGCGTCTGCTGGCCGATCAGGTCATCGAAGGCGGCGTCAGCCGTACGCGCGAATTCCGTCTGGGCGACTCGGAGCCGGGCATCAACGGCGCGCTGTGGGATTTGGGCCGCATCGACGTCCAGGCGCAGCAGGGCAGCTTTGAACGCTGGATTATTCATGCCGACCTGCCGCAGGCGTTTCATATTCAGGGCGTGATGTTTTTGATTAAGAACGTCAACGGCGCACAGCCGATGGCGGAAGATCGCGGCTGGAAGGATACCGTCTGGGTTGACGGCAGCGTGGAGCTGTTTGTCTCCTTTACGCAGTCCTCTTCCGACCACTTCCCGTTTGTCTACTATAGCCAGACGCTGGAAATGGCCGATCGCGGAACGGCGGGCCAGCTGCAGGTACAGCCGGCGCCGTAGCGTAAAGCGCTGGTTGACCAGAGCGGCCAGCCAGCGAGGTTTTGCAAGGATCAAGTCAGTCGGCGCGCCCGACGGGAACCAAAGAAAGCGGGGCGAATTAAGGCAGGGAGGGCTGAGGAACGATTATTTCTTTTCCAGTACGATAGCCGTACCGCGCCAGTGGCTGGAATTGCCAGGACGATCCAGCGAGGTAATATACATATATTCGCCGCCTTTTTTATCCACTTCCGTGCGCAGTGCCTCAAGCGCTTTTGATTTTCCACCCATCACGTTAGAAATGGATACGCGTTCTTTTTTAACGTAATTATCCAGTTCGTTACGCGGCACGATCTGTGCGGCAAAAGCGGAACCCGTCATCAGTAACAGCAGGGCAGCCGAAATAATCTTTTTCATTAAATTTCTTCAGTAAATTAATCAGAAATATTTTCGGTTTCAGTATACTGATTTTGTGCGCAATATAATTCGGTTATTAATAATAAGAAATACCGGTTTGATTAGCTAAACCTATTATAAATATGACCAATGCATTATTTTTTAAATTTGGCGCAAACATTTATTAGCAAATTAAATTTACCTTGCTGTATTTGTTCGCTTTTCAGAGGAGGGTAAAGTCTTTGCCGCTGCCGGTGCTTAATAATTATATTAACATTATTCAGAAACAATAATGAAGGTGGTTTATCTGAGGTTTAAATTAACAGGGCATTACGTAAACAGTTCTTGTTTCTTAATGCATGATAAAGGCAGGTCGCGCGTCAAAAAGGCGGCCGCCCGTCTGTTTTCTGTCAACGGGCGGCCGGGCGCTTAGTTCAGCTCGTCAGGGTTGGGGCCAAGACGGTTGCCGGCATCCAGCGAGGCGATTTCACTGATTTCCGGTTTTTCCAGGCGGAAATCGAACACTTTAAAGTTTTCTTCAATGCGGGAAGGCGTGACCGATTTCGGGATCACCACCAGGCCGCTGTCCAGATGCCAGCGAATAACAATCTGCGCAGGCGTCTTGCCATATTTTTTCGCCAGCGTTTTGATCACGGCCTGATCGAACACGCCTTTACCACCCTGCGCCAGCGGGCTCCAGGATTCGGTCTGGATCTGATGCATGGCGTTCCAGGCGTGCAGCGTGCGCTGTTGCAGCATAGGGTGCAGCTCGATCTGGTTGATCACCGGACGCACGCCCGTTTCATCTATCAGCCGTTTCAGGTGCGCTTCCTGGAAGTTACAGACGCCGATGCTTTTAGTCAGCCCCTGTTTTTGCAGCTCGATCATCGCTTTCCAGGCGTCAACGTAGTTGTCCTTCGCCGGGCAAGGCCAGTGCATCAGATAGAGATCGACGCTTTCCAGCTGCAATTTCTTCAGGCTGGTTTCCAGCGCCTGCGGCGCGTTCAGCTGATCGTCATTCCACAGCTTGGTGGTCACGAAGATATCGTCGCGCGCGACCGACGTTTCCTGTAGCGCCTGACCGATGCCCTCTTCGTTTTTATAGATGGCGGCGGTATCGATCGAGCGATAGCCCACATCGAGCGCTTTCAGCGCAGCCTGACGCGCTTCGTCAATGCTTGCCTGCCAGACGCCCAGGCCGAGCTGGGGCATCATATTGCCATCGTGAAGCTTGATTACGGGTTGCTCTGCCATTGTTCTCTCCTTTGCAGCCAGGGGGGCCGACGCCTCTGCGCCGGCAAGTAACGCTAAGTCTGGTTAAGACTGCTGGTCTTAGTTTAGTTGAAATTATTAACCCTTTGCGCAATTCGGATTATTGAGCCGATAGCCAGCGTAGCGGCCAGTCCCGGTATATATCCTGCCCGTTTCTGCTTTCTTCTTGCCTGTTTCTCCAGGAGGCTGGACGATTACGCCAGGCTTCGGCATTATGCCAGCTCTGCTTTTTTTCAGGTGAACATCATGGATCGCACTATGCTGTGCGCCCGGCTTGCCCGCCAGGTCGTGCAACTGATCGACGCAAAACCGGATGTGCAGACGCTGCTGCCCGATATCCGGCTTTTCCACGCCAGCCAGCCCAGCGGGCGCACGCCGGTGCTCTATTCCTCCGGTATCGTGATCCTGTTTCAGGGCAGAAAAACCGGCTATCTGGGCAACCACGTTTTCCATTACGACGCCACGGAATACCTGATGCTGACCGTGCCGCTGGCGGTAGAGTGCGAGACGTTCGCCACGCCGGAAGCGCCGCTGGCGGGCATGTTGCTGAATGTCGATCCGGTTAAGCTTCAGGATCTGCTGATTGATATCGGCGATGACGACAGCTTTCAGCCGCAGCCGCAGACGCGCGGCATTCACTCGTCGCCGCTGACCGAGCCGATGCTTTGTGCGGCGGAACGTCTGCTGGATGCGATGGCGGATCCGCGCGACGCGCGCGTGCTTGGCCCGCAAATCGTGCGGGAAATTCTCTATCACGTGCTGCTGGGGCCGTGCGGCGGCGCGCTTATGGCGCTGGTCAGTCGGCACACGCAGTTCAGCCAGATAGCGCGGGCGCTGCGGCGCATCGAGCATCACTATACCGACAACCTGAGCGTGGAGCGGCTGGCGGCTGAGGTGAATATGAGCGTCTCCGCCTTTCATCACAACTTTAAAGCCGTCACCAGCACCTCGCCGTTGCAGTATCTGAAAAGCTATCGACTGCATCAGGCGCGAATGCTGATGCTGCATGAAGGCCTGAAGGCCAGCGCGGCGGCGATGCGGGTCGGCTATGAAAGTGCCTCGCAGTTTTCCCGCGAGTTTAAGCGCTATTTTGGCGTCACGCCGGGGGAAGAGATCGGCAGAATGCGTCAGATGGAATAAGAGGGCCGCCGGGCGACCCTCGGAAGGCGGGGTGCGCTAAGCGACTTTTTTCCGCTTAAAGAACAGCGCGAGGCTGCCAATCAGGCCGATGCAAAGCAGCGCCAGCGGCAGGATCATCAGAATGGACATCACCTGATCCTCATGGCGCTTGATAAAGGGCACCTGGCTTATCGCATAACCCAGCGAGACCAGGATGCCGACCCACAGCAGGCCGCTGAGCCAGTTAAAAAACTGGAAGCGCGTCTGCGTCAGGCCGGAAATGCCCGCCATGGTCGGCAGCAGCGTCCGCACGAAGGCCAGAAAGCGGCCAATCAGCAGCGCCATCAGCCCGTGCCGGTGAAACAGGCTCCAGGCGCGCTGGTGATACTGCGCAGGCAGGTGCATCAGCCAGCCTTTGACCAGGCGGGTATTGCCCAGCCAGCGGCCCTGCAGGTAGCTCAGCCAGCAGCCCAGGCTGGCCGCCAGCGTCAGGATGGCAACGGTAGGAATAAAGCCCATCACGCCCTTGGCGATCATCGCGCCAGCCAGCAGCAGTAAACTGTCGCCGGGCAGAAAGGCGGCGGGCAGCAAACCATTTTCCAGCAGCAGCGTGAGAAACATAATTCCGTAAACGATCCAGATTACATCGGGATTGGCGAGGGCAGCAAAATCCTGATGCCAAAGCGCCTGCACAATCTCATGGAGTACCGCCATTTTTTATCCTGTTTACCGCATCAATAGCACTAGTGTACTCGTAAATGGCCTGTCACAACGTGGTACAGGCCAGAGCTGTTGCCTTTTTGTTTAATTTTTTGACGATCCCGCGACGCGCGCGAAACCGGCGGCCAAATCCGCCAGCAAATCGTCAACGTTTTCCAGCCCTATATGCAGCCGGATCAGCGTGCCGCTGAAGTCAACGCCGCCAGCCGGACGGATGGTGGCCAGCTCGTCGGGCTGGTTTGCCAGAATAAGCGATTCAAAACCGCCCCAGGAGTAGGCCATGCTGAAATGTTCAAAGTGGTCGAGAAAATCCGCCAGCTGCCGATCGCTCAGCCGCGCCTTCAGTACAAAGGAGAACAGGCCGCTGCTGCCGGTAAAATCCCGCCGCCAGAACTCGTGGCCCTTGCACTGCGGCAGCGCCGGATGGTTAACCACGGCCACTTCCGGGCGCTCCGCCAGCCAGCGCGCGACCCGCAGCCCGCTTTCTTCGTGCTGGCGCAGACGTACCGCCAGCGTGCGCAGGCCACGGCTGGCCATATAGGCGGTGTCCGCGTCCACCATTTGCCCCATCAGGTAAGAGTTTTCACGCAGCTGCGCCCAGCAGCGTTCGTTGGCGACGGCGGTGCCGATCATCGCGTCGGAATGACCAATCAGATATTTAGTCCCGGCCTGAATGGAAATATCGATACCAAAATCCAGCGCGCGGAACAGAATGCCCGCCGCCCAGGTGTTATCGATCATAATGACCGCTTCCGGCGCTTTGGCCCGCACGGCCGCCACGATGGCTGGAATGTCCTGCACTTCCATCGTAATGGAAGCCGGCGATTCCAGAAAAACGACCCGCGTTTCCGGCTTCACCAGGTCGCCGATTTCCGCGCCGGCGGTATGGCTGAACCAGGTGGTGGTCACGTTCATTTTACTGAGGATTTTGCTACAGAAATCCTGGGTCGGTTCATAGACGGAACCGGCCATCAGCACGTTATCCCCGGCGGAAACAAAAGCGAGAATGGCATTGGCGACCGCCGCCGCACCGCAGGGATAAAGCACGCAGCCCGCGCCGCCCTCCAGCTCGGTCATGGCTTCCTGCAGCGAGAAATGGGTCAGGGTGCCGCGACGACCATAAAACAGTTCGCCTTCCGCTCGCCCGGCCGTGGCGCGTTTCTTCTCGGCCACGCTGTCGAAAACCAGCGAGGAGGCGCGCTGAATAACGCTGTTAACGGAACCCTGGGTATAGCGTTTGCGGCGGCCGGCGCTGATTAACGCCGTTTCAATATGTTTACTGGTCATCGGTCTGCTCGGTTTAAGGATCTCGCTTAACGTTAACACGGCTGGCGGCGGGGCGAAATTCGTCATCCCGCTACGTGACAAAGTTTCAGGAAAAACCCTGGCGATAAAAAGGAGATGGCGGGAAAAGTGTAAAAAGTATTGCGTTAAGGGTAAATAGTAATGATAACTACTATCAATTCGGGTTCGATTTGGTATGATCCGACCTGTATTTTCGCTATCGGTAACTGACGTTGGAGAGACAGCGTGACGAATGATTTGATGCAGACGGACCTCTCCGTCTGGGGCATGTATCACCATGCGGACATCGTGGTAAAAGTGGTAATGATCGGTCTGCTGCTGGCTTCGGTCGTTACCTGGGCTATCTTCTTCAGCAAGAGCGCGGAGCTCAGCTCGGCGAAACGCCGCCTGAAGCGCGAGCAGCAGGCGCTGGCGGGCGTTCGTTCCCTGCAGGAAGCGAGCGATATCAGCGCCACGTTTAACGCTAACAGCCTGACCACGCAGCTGTTGAAAGAAGCCGAAAACGAACTGGAGCTGTCGCAGCAGTCCGCCGACAACGACGGCATTAAAGAGCGTACCTCGTTCCGTCTGGAGCGCCGCGTCGCCTTCTTCAGCCGCCACGCCGGTCGCGGCAATGGTTTTCTGGCTACTATCGGTGCTATCGCGCCGTTTGTCGGCCTGTTCGGCACCGTTTGGGGCATCATGAACAGCTTTATCGGTATCGCCCAGACGCAGACCACGAACCTGGCGGTAGTTGCGCCCGGCATCGCAGAAGCGCTGCTGGCCACGGCTGTCGGCCTGTTCGCTGCGATTCCGGCCGTAGTGATCTATAACGTCTTTGCCCGTACGATCGCCAGCTATAAAGCCTCGCTGGGCGACGTCGCCGCGCAGATTATGCTGCTGCAAAGCCGCGATCTGGATCTGGCCGCCAGCGCGCCGCAGCATCCAACGCAGAAGCTGCGGGTAGGGTAAGCGTCATGGCCATGCGATTAAATGAAGATCTCGATAGCAACGGCGAAATGCATGAAATCAACGTTACGCCGTTTATCGACGTGATGCTGGTGCTGCTGATTATCTTTATGGTCGCTGCGCCGCTGGCTACCGTTGACGTTCGCGTCAATCTGCCAGCCTCTACCAGCAAGCCTCAGCCGCGCCCGGAAAAACCGGTCTGGCTCTCAATCAAAGCGGATAAACAGCTGTTTATCGGCAATGAGGCGGTGACGCAGGAAACGCTGCTGTCGGCGCTGGAAAGCCAGACGCAGGGCAATAAAGACGCCACTATCTTCTTCCAGGCGGATAAATCGGTGGATTACGAAACGCTGATGGGCGTGATGGACAAGCTGCGTCAGGCGGGCTATCTGAAGATTGGCCTGATGGGCATGGAAACCGTCGCGAAATAATCGGCATCAGAAAATAAAAAATCCGTAACGATCGTTGCGGATTTTTTTTGCTTAAAATTTGAGGCAGGCGGCCGCAGCCTTGCGCCACGGCCGCGCCTGCGGCGCTACATTTGCGCCACAGGCTCGCTGGTCTGGCGGGTTTGATACTGCTGTACCAGGCGTTTGATCAGCAGCGTGCCGAGCAGGCCGCAAACGGCAGCGAAGGTCAGCCAGACGCCGGGCATCGCCTTGTCGCCGGTGGCGTGGATCAGATAGCTGGACATCGCTGGCGTAAAACCGCCGAACAGCGCCGTCGCCAGGCTGTAGGCCAGCGAAAAGCCGGTCGCGCGCACCTCTGCGGGCATCACTTCCGCCAGATAGACCACCATCGCGCCGTTATAGCTGGCGTAGAGAAACGACAGCCACAGCTCGGCCTCCAGCAGATGAGAGAAGGTTGGCGAGCCGACCAGCCAGTGCAGCACCGGCCAGGCGGTGGCGATCATCAGTACGGTAAACAGGATCAGCAGCGGACGACGGCCGTAGCGATCGGAGACGGCGCCCATAATCGGCAGCCAGATCAGGTTTGACAGGCCAACGCACAGCGTCACCAAAAAGCTCTGCTTATCGCTCATCATCAGCACCGTTTTCCCAAAGGTCGGGGTAAACGCGGTGATCATATAAAACATCACGGTGGTGGTGACCACCATCAGCATCCCTGCCAGCACCAGCGCCCAGTTGCTGGCGACGCCGCGCACGATCTGACGCATGGAAGGGTGCACCTTACGCTGGCTGAAGGCTTCGGTCTCTTCCAGCATTCTCCTGACCCAGAACAGGAAAGGCACAATCAGGCAGCCGATGAAAAAGGGAATACGCCAGCCCCAGTCGGTCACCTGATCTTTCGCCAGCAGATGGTTCAGCCCCAGGCCCAGCAGCGCGGCGAAAATCACGGCGACCTGCTGGCTGCCGGACTGCCAGCTGACAAAAAAGCCCTTGCGGTTTTTCGGCGCGATCTCGCTGAGATAGACCGAAACGCCGCCCAGCTCCACGCCCGCCGAGAAGCCCTGCAACAGACGGCCCAGCAGGATCAGGATTGGCGCCGCCGCGCCCAGCGTGTTGTAGCCCGGCACGATAGCAATGGTTAAGGTGCCGATCGCCATCAGGCCCAGCGTCAGCAGCAGCCCTTTACGCCGTCCGTGATGGTCAATATAAGAGCCGAGGATAATCGCGCCCAGTGGCCTCATCAGGAAACCTGCGCCGAACGTCATCAGCGTTAACATTAGTGAGGCGAAAGGATCGTCACCCGGAAAAAAGGTTTTGGCAATCGCCGTGGCGTAGTAACCAAACACCATAAAGTCGTACATTTCCAGGAAGTTGCCGCTGGTCACATTGAAGATGGTGCGGGCGCTGCCCTGCGGCTTTTTCGCCGAAGAAGAAAAAGATGTCATAGCCTGTCCTTTCAGTTTTTCTTATCTTTTATCGCGCCCGCGCGGACATTAATGTGACAGGCATCACCGTTAAGGCGCCGGATGTATACGTATTGGTAACAAATAATTAACAATGCACTATCCGGGGGCAAACCGTGCCCTAAAAAGAGAGATCCACCACCACGCTGTCGCTGTAGTTGCCCGCAGGCGGCGTGGTCTGCGAAGTCAGTATGCGCGCCGTATAATTAAAAGTGCGGGTCAGGCCGTCGGTGGTAATGCTGTTGGCCGCCGAGCTGGCGACGCGCTCCGTACCTGTCGGCCCCCAGCGCGAGGTCGTGGCATTTTTATAAATTTCATAGGCGAGCCGGTTGTTGCCGCTGGCCATATAGCGCTGCGCGCCGACCGCATAGCCGCCGTTGCTCAGGCCAACCGTGTAGGTGCTGCCTTTAGTGCAGATCACATTAATGGACTGCGAAACCGCGTTAAAACTGCCGACCAGCGGCGCGCTGCCAAAGCTGACGTTAGGCGCGGTAATAGTGGTGCAGTCGTTGGTGACCACCAGCGTGGTGGTGATGGGCACCGTGCCGGAACCGGTCTGCTGACTGCCCAACAAACAGGCGCCCAGCGCGCCAATGCCGGTACAGATGTTATAGCTGACCAGAATATTCAGCGTCACCGTGTAGGTACCGGCGGCCACCACCTGGCCGGTCAGCGTCCTCAGATAAAGCGGGATAGCGAAGTTCTGTCCGCCGCCTGTTCCCAGCAAATTAAGCAGCTGCGCCTGGCTGAAGTTGACCGTAGTGCCGCCGATCAGCATCTCGGTGGCGCAGGCCGTGTCGCTGCATACGCGCAGCGGAATAAGATCCGTCCCGGCGCTGGAGGTTTTCAGCGCGCCGCGCGTGCTGCTGGTGTAGGTGGCGCTGGCCAGCTGAAACCGGATGTAATCGCTGGACAGCAGCGACAGCACGCTGCCCGAACCGCAGTTGACGTTAACGGTGGCGGTGGTGTTGCTCACCGTGGTGTTTACCGTAAAAGAGCTGACGCTGCCAAAGGTAGCCGTAGAGGTCGGCAGCGTGCAGGCCGCCCAGCCGGATAGCGAGCAGAGCATCAGCAGCGAAAACAGCGCCAGGTGAAAGATCGATCTTATTGGCAAAGTCATGGTGAGGTTCCTGAGGCAGCGGAAAGGGCGCAGGTCAGCGGCCCGTAAGTTTGTAGCGACGTCGGGCGACCGCCCGGCACGTCGAGCTTCGCTTCGCAATGGCGTCCGTCCGGCGTTTCCGCGCGGAAAGGGTTAACGGCAGCCAGGTTTTCCATCCAGACGATACCGTCCCAGCCGACATAGGTCGTCGCGGCGCCCGCGCGAATAATTTGGGTGGAAACGGGCAGCGGTTCGCCGTTCTGGTCGTGCAGGATCACGCTGGCCGCGCGCAGCGGTTCAATCGGGAAATGCAGCAGATAGCCGCTGTTGCGCTTGACGGCAAAACGCTGCTCGACGCTGGAGGTGGTCATATCGGCCGGCAGATCCAGCGTGTCGATATCATATTTGGCCGGATAATAGGAGCTGATGCCCGGCACCAGCAGATGACCGCCGGCGTCCGTTTTGCCCATCAGCTGGTTTTCGTAGCGCACGTTGATATTGGGATAGTCGGTTTTCACCACCACAAAGGCATCGTTAACCTCATTGGCAGCGAAGTAGCTGCCGTCCATCAGCACCAGCGAGCCGCTCACGTCGGCCCATTCGGTGGTGTAATCGCCATCGCCGTAGAAGCCCGCTGAAGTCTCAATCTTCTGGTTGCGCCAGCTCAGGCTGGCCTGCTTATAGTCGCCGCCGCTGCTCTGGTTGGCCCAGGAGGCGTCGTAAGCCAGCCCGCCGTCGGTGGGCATGGAGCGCGAAACCGTTACGCGCTGCGAAGTGGTGCCCTGCTGGTCGCGATCCAGACTCAGGCTGGCGTTGCCGCGCTCGCTGAACGGGATCACCAGCGAAATGGTGCCCGTCCAGTCGCCCTGTCGCTGGTCGCGGCTGGCGGAAACGTAAAGGCTGCTGTTGCCCCAAATATTTTTGCTCCAGGAAAGGTTCCACAGCTGGGTGCGGTCGCCGCTGCCGCTGACGATGTCGATAAAGGCCGCGCCAAGGCTGCCGAAGCGATCGAGCGAGACGCTGGCGCTGTACTGGGCGCTGCGGCGGCTAAGGGTGTATTCCGTGCCCGCCAGGCCGCTGTTGCGATCGCCGTACAGCGCCAGGTTGCTGAAGCCCGCCGAGCGGATAATATGCTGCGTGCCGATGTTAAAGCGGCTGTTGCTGTACTGATAGCCCCAGCTGTATTGATTGCCATGTTCGCCGCTCATCTGGCTTTGCGCCAGCGCCGCATTGACCACGCCGAGCGACCCCAGCCTGACCTGGCCGCCCGCGCCGCCCAGCGCCAGCGCGTCCGCACCTTCGGCATGGCTTTCCAGCGTCAGCCAGTCGGTCAGGCCGTAGCGCCAGGAGCCGCTGGCGGCGGCGGAGCCATAGTCAAAGCTTTTGATGCCGTAATTATTGCGCAGCGCCCCGGCGGAAAAAGAGAAGTCAGAGAGGCCGGGCTTCAGCAGGCTGCTGGAGACGTAAAAGGGCATGGTGGTGGAGACGCGTCGGCCTGCGGCGTCGGTCGTTACCACTACCGCTTCGCCCGCGCCGTTAACAAACGGCATATTGGTCATCGACCAGGGGCCGGGCTGTACGTCATTGCTGCTGTTCTTATAGCCGTTGACGAAGAGATCGACCGTGGAAGGTACCGCCGCCTGGCCGGAGAAAGAGGGCAGCGGATAGGTCACCAGATCCGGGCGCACGGAGAAGTCGCGCGCGATCTGAATACCGCCCAGCCGCACGCTGCTGCTCCACGCCAGTGAATCGGTGATCAGATCGCCCACGCGCCAGCTCAGCGAACGGGTTTCATCCTGATTGCTCCAGTAAGTGTCATAGCGCAGATAGCCCTCGTTCTGCGAGCCTGCCGTCTGGCCGGAAAGCTGCTGCTGCCAGACGCCGTTGCTGGAAAACTGCCCCAGCGTGCCAAACAGGCGAAACTCGTTAAAGGCGGAAAGGCGGCTGCCGCTGGCAGAGGTACGGCTGGTGTAGAGATCGTAGTTAAACAGCGCGCCGGTAGAGGTTCTGCCAGGAAAGCGCGGGCCGTTCCGCTCCTCGTTATTCAGTTTCTGGCGCGGCAGCCAGCCGGGCGGCACCGTCAGCAAGAGGCGCTGGCGGGCCTGGTCGTAGTCGGCTTTTACCTGCGGCATGGCGGAAACATCCATCATCGACGAGGTGATCAGCGCTGAAGGGATGCCGGCCCGCTGCAAATCGCCCGCGCGCAGATAATAATGGTTATCACGGAACTCCACCGGCACGACCTGGCCGTTGTCCTGCTCGTTGATCACCAGCCCCAGCATATATTGCTGGCTGGCGCCCGGCGCGTTTGGCGACGGCGGCGGCGGCAAAGTGGAATAGGTTTCCGCGCGACCGGCTGAAGAGAGCAGGTAGCTTAACAGGCAGAGGGCCAGGGAGCAGCGGCGCCCGTTCATCGGCTAGCGCGCAGAGCTGCCGCTGCGCCAGGTCTGGTTATTATCCAGTTCCGCGCTGAGCTGCGAGCGGTCAGACGCCGGGAAATTAAGCGGAAACGTATTGCTCGATCGCGCCAGCACGTAGCCGAACAGGCTGTTTGACAGCGTCCGGCCGCCCAGCGAAACGTTGCTTAGCCGCGCGTGGCCGCTGCCGTTATTGGTAATAAGCAGCGCTGACTTACCGTTCTGATTAACGAGGCGCCAGCTAAGGTCGGGGCGGGCCGTGTCGGCTGAAAGGCCTTCGCCATAGGTAAACAGCGGCACGGAATAGCGCATCTGGAAATTAAGGCCCGCCTGATTTTCGCCAGGCTGCTGCGGCGTGGGGATCTCATCCAGCAGCACCCGGTAAGCCCGCTCCTCGCCTTTGGGCGGCGGGGTCTGGTTAATCAGCCTGACCAGCTGCTTCTGGCCCGGCTCTATCCTTACCAGCGGCGGGCTGGCGACCACCGTTTGCTGCGTCTGATACTGTTCGTGTCCGTCCTGCTGCTGCCAGGTGAAAACCCTGACCTGCATCAGCGTGGTCGCTGCGCCGCGATTCTCCAGCCACAGCTCGGTGGCTTTATCGCCGCTGTGGATTTTCGGATCGATGGGCCAGATCAGCACCGAATTTCCTGCCCACGCGGGCAGCAGTGAGCTAACCGTCAGTCCGGCCAGCAGTGTGAAAATACGTAGCGTCTTCATGAAATACTTTCTCCCTGTTTACCAACTCAGCGTCACCGTCAGCGTGTCGCTGTAAGTCCCGGCCCGCCGAACGCCGCTCATCTGCAGCCGACCGTATATCGGCAGCGTGATGTTATTGGCGTTACTGTAGGTCAGCGCCACGTTCTGATTGACCGGGATCGCACTTGCCGCACTGGCGGTGGCGCTGGTGTAAAGCGCATAGGCCACTAAATCGGTGTTATTAGCAATTTTAAGATTACGCGTGCTGGAATAATTACTGCCGCCGTTAATGCTCATGCTTAGCGCAGTGCCCGGCGTACAGGCCAGCGTAATCGTGGAGCTTTGAACAAAGCTGGCGCTGGCAGAAGCCGAACCGACGCCGGGGCGGGTGCCGAAGTTCAGCGTGCCGAACACGCCGGTATTGGTGCCGGAAATCACGCAGCCGTTCACTACCGACGCCGTCACCTGAAAAGTCTGCGTCGGCAGCGCTCCGGCCGGAAAGCTGATACAGCAAACCACGACACAAAGCGGGCTAAGCCAGCCCGCCGATGTTCTTTCCTGCCCCGACACGACGTGCTCCCTGCCGCCGTCAATCAGTAGTTCACGGCAACGTTAATCGTATCGGTATAGGTACCTGCCGGGATCGCTGCGTTAAAACCGCCGCCGGTAATACGACCGTAAATCGGGTAGTTGTCGCCATTGGTCGGATCCGTGGTGCCCGTGCTGGTCAGGTTAGTGTTGTTAGCGATGGGCGTGGTATAGGAAGTGGAGTTATAGAGCGTATAGGCAATGCCCTGCGTGGCGTTGCTGCCCAGCACCAGATAGCGAGGCTGCGCGGTTACTTCGCCAAACACGGTAGCGGGCGCGGCGTTGCTGCTGGTGAGCTGCACGTTATAGGTTTGACCAGTGGTGCAGCGCACAAAGATGCCGTTGCCCAGCGCGCCAACTAAGGTGGCGTTCAGGGTATCAAAGGTCGCGGCGCTGCTACCAAAGTCTAAGGTACCGAAGTTAACACCGGTGGTGGCGGTCTGGCCATTGACCAGGCAACCCGTGGTCAGGACCAGCGTGGCGTTGATAGTTCCCGTCGTGGTGGCGGCAAAGCCGGAAGAGGCCACGCCGAGACCCAAGCCGCAGCCCAGCAAAAAAAGCTTCATTTTCATAATCATTCCTTACCGATCAGACCAATGGAAGTGCTTTTTCGCCCGGTGTAAAAGCGTAAAAAATGGCCGCGATGCAGGTAAAACGCAGAGCCGGAAAGACCTGTGTTGGTCGCTATCCACGATAAAAGCCAGATTGACCAATTTCTGTTATGTTTAAAACTATAGAACAGCCTTGAACGCTGAGCTAAGCGAAACGCAAAATTTTGTTAATGAGTTGAAACAAAAGCAGACCTGCTTGCTGTAGCATGAAAAAAGACGCCTGACAAAAAATAATCAGCGCTGGCCCTGGGTTTTGCTGGGCAAAAAAAAGAGCGGATGCTAAGGTCGTTAAGCAAAAAAAACAGATAATAAACCCGTTTAATTATAAGGAGATAGATGGGTTAAGCCCGAGTCCGCAGCCGGGCATGGCCGCTTTATGCCACCAGGGGTAAAGTTGACTACTCTTTAGCCGATACCGTAATTGTTGAAATCGATTTATCAGCTTTATTATTCCCTTACCCGGTGCCAGTAATCTGGCTTTTGCTTCAGAGATTTGCATATGCTTATGAGCTCTTACGACCAGCTACTGGTTATCGTCTCCATCTTTGTTGCCTTCCTGGCATCCTATACCGCGCTGGATATGGCGGGCAGGGTGGCAACCTCTACGGGGAAAGCGGCCCGCGTCTGGCTGGTTGGCGGTGGCTTTGCGATGGGCATCGGCATCTGGTCTATGCATTTTATCGGCATGCTGGCGATGAACCTGGCGATGGTGATGAGCTACGATCCGCTGCTCACGCTGATTTCCATGTTTGTAGCCGTAGTCGCCTCGATTTTTGCGCTGTGGATTGTCTGCTACGGTGAACTGGTCTTTGCCCGTCTGATGGTCGGCGCGCTGGCGATGGCCACCGGCGTGGTAGCGATGCACTATATCGGCATGGCCGCGCTGATGTTTGAACCGGGTATCGTCTGGGACTGGCGCTGGATTGCGGTGTCGATAGCGATCGCGCTGGGCGCCTCAACGGCCGCGCTGTGGCTGGCGTTTAAGCTACGTCAGGGCGAAGGGCATTTAGCGCTGCTGCGCGCCGGCGCGGCGCTGATTATGGGCGCCGCCATCGCCGGGATGCACTACAGCGGCATGGCGGCGGCCAGCTTCCCGATGGGCAGCCACGCCACGCAGATGGGCGTGAACAGCAGTTGGCTGGCGATGCTGGTCGTGGTGGTGACGCTCTCTATTTTGGGTATTACGCTGGTGGTTTCCACGCTCGACGCGCGCCTGCAGGCCAGAACGTCGGTACTGGCTTCTTCGCTGGCGGAAGCCAACCGCGAGCTGGCCCAGCTGGCGCTGCACGACAACTTAACCCGCCTGCCTAACCGTATTCTGCTGGAAGATCGCCTCGATCAGGCGCTGAGCAAGGCCGTGCGGGAAGAGACCGCTTTCGCGCTGATGTTTATGGATCTGGACGGTTTTAAGGCCGTTAACGACGCGTTTGGTCACCACGTTGGCGATAACCTGCTGGTCGCGGTCACCGAGCGGATGAAAAATTTACTGATCGGGCACCATACGCTGGCGCGGCTGGGCGGCGACGAGTTTGTGCTGCTGGTGGAAATCAGCGAGCCGAACGATGCCGCCGCCGTGGCCGATATGCTGGTCAAGGCTATCGACGAGCCGTTTTTGATTTCGCGTTACGAGCTGGTGGTGTCGCTGAGCATCGGTATTGCGGTCTATCCGGGCGACGGCAACGACGAGCGGGAACTGATGTTCAACGCCGATGCCGCTATGTACCACACCAAAAACAACGGCCGTAACGGCTATAACTTCTTCCAGCCGTCGATGAACACCATCGCGCAAAACCAGCTACAGCTGATCAACGATCTCTGGCTGGCGCAGGAGCACGACGAGCTGCGCCTGTTCTACCAGCCGAAATTCTGCGCGCCGCAGGGCCCTATCGTCGGGTTTGAAGCGCTAATCCGCTGGCAGCATCCGCAGCGCGGGCTGCTGTCGCCCGACATTTTTCTGCCGCTGGCGGAAAAAACCGGGCTGATCGTCAGCATCGGCAACTGGGTGATTAACGAAGCCTGTCGCCAGCTGAGCGTCTGGCATCGAATGGGCAATACGCAATGGTCGATAGCGGTCAACCTGTCGTCGCTCCAGTTTGAGCAGGCCGGACTGGTGGAAACGGTGGTCGCCGCGCTGAAGAAACATCAGATTTCGCCAGAGCTGCTGACGCTGGAAGTGACCGAGACTACCGCCATGCGCGATCCCGACGAAAGCGTGCGTATTTTAACCGAGCTGACCGAACTGGGCGTGAAAGCCTCGATTGACGATTTCGGTACCGGCTATTCCAGCCTGCTTTATCTGAAACGTCTGCCCGCCAGCGAGCTGAAAATCGATCGCGCCTTCGTTAACGAGCTGCATACGCAGAGCGAAGACGCCACTATCGTTACCGCTATCGTGGCGCTGGCGCAGACGCTGAATCTGAAAGTGGTGGCGGAAGGCGTAGAGACGGAAGAGCAGCAGGCCTTTCTCACCGGCCTGGGCTGCAACTCGCTACAGGGCTATTTGCTGGGCAAACCGGTTCCCCCTGAGCAGGTGCCGCACCTGAAGCTGTATGCGGGCAACCACGAGTCCAACCGCACGCCGGAACAGAAAAAAGCGGCGGAGGAGAAGATCCCGGTGTCAAAAGCTGTTTAATCGCGGCCCGGCTAACTATAATAGTTGCTCATTCCTGAGCACGGGCCTGTAACAGTTTTGGCAAAATATCTGCAGTTAATCGACCAAATCCAGCAGCAGATCGCCAGTGAGATCTGGCTGCCGGGCGAAAAACTCCCCTCGCTGCGCGAGCAGGTGGCGCAGAGCGGGATGAGCCTGATGACCGTTATGCACGCCTATCAGGTGCTGGAGAGCCAGGGCTGGATCGTCTCCCGGCCGCAGTCCGGCTACTACGTAGCGCCACGGGCGGAATTTCTCAGCCAGCCCGCCAGCCACCAGAAGGTGCAGCTCACGGAATCGGTCGATATCAACGACTTTATTTTTGAGGTGCTGCAGGCGTGTCGCGACCCGGACATCATGCCTTTCGGCTCCGCTTTTCCCGATCCTGAACTCTTTCCGCAGCGCCAGCTGATGCGCTCGCTTTCCGCCGTTTCGCACTCGTTAAAACCGGCGGACGCCTTAAACAACCTGCCGCCGGGCAACGAGGCGCTGCGCAAAACGCTATCCAAGCGCTATGCGTTACAGGGCATACAGGTTTCGCCAGAAGAGATCGTGATCACCAACGGCGCGATGGAGGCGTTGAACCTGAGCCTTCAGGCGGTCACCGCGCCCGGCGACTGGGTGGTGGTGGAAAACCCCTGTTTTTACGGCGCGCTACAGGCTATCGAGCGGCTTCAGCTTAAGGCTGTCGCTATCGCCTCGCATCCGCAGCACGGCATCGATCTGACGGAGCTGGCCGCCACGCTGGCGAAGCTGCCGGTTAAAGCGTGCTGGATGATGTCGAATCAGCAGAACCCGCTAGGCTGCACGCTAAGCCGCGAGAAAAAGCAGGAGCTGGTGGCGCTGCTGGAGGCGCATCAGGTGACGCTGATCGAGGACGATGTGTATAGCGAACTCTGGTTCGGCAGCGAAAAACCGCTGCCGGCAAAGGCGTTTGAGAAACAGGACAGCGTGCTGCACTGCTCTTCTTTTTCTAAAAATCTGGTGGCGGGGTTTCGCGTGGGCTGGGTGGCGGCGGGCAGACACGCGCAGCGCATCCAGCGACTGCAATTAATGAGCACTATCTCAACCAGCGCGCCGATGCAGCTGGCGCTGGTCGACTACCTGGGCAGCCGCAGCTACGACGTGCATTTACGCCGGCTGCGCCAGCGGCTGGAGCAGCGCAAAAGCCTGGCGCGGCAGTCGCTGCGGCGGCATCTGCCCGCCAGCGCCAAAATCAACGACTCCCAGGGCGGCTACTTTTTATGGATCGAGCTGCCGGAAGCGGTTAACACCACCGAGCTGTACTATCGGGCGCTGCGCGAGAAAATCAGTATCGCGCCCGGTAAAATGTTTTCTACCAGCGAGCAGTATGCCAACTATTTTCGTTTTAATACGGCCTGGGAATGGAATGACTCGCGGGAGGCGGCGGTAGCGACGCTGGGCAGGTTGATTGCGGAAATGCTTCAGGGCCAGCGCTGGCCCTGACATATCAGACGGCAGAGGCGCGTTTTTGGCCCCAGGTCAGATGATAAACGTCGTAAAAATCGACTTCGCCTTTCAGCTGTAGCAGCTTTTGAATGCCTTGCTTAACGTTGTCCGGCACCTGACTGCTGGCAAGGATATCCTGGATCGCCTTGTCGGACAGGGTACGCACATAATACCATTCGCCGTTATAGCACACGCGCAGATCGAGCGTATCGATATCCTCAAAGCGGTAGCGCGGATTGACATCCAGCAGCATCAGGCCGCTCATCAGCAGCACGAAAAAAGTGGCGCCCCAGAACGCAGGCCAGCCCAGAAACTCCGTGGTAAAAATCAGCGCCACGGTCAGGGCGTAGCAGACATACATCGACGCCCATAAGCCGGGATGACTTTTCAGAAAATTGAAGCTGAAACGCGGTCGGTTATCGCGCTGTTCTTCACGATTAAGGGTGTCGATTTCGCGCAGCAGGATCTGTTTAACGTCTTCCACTCTGAACCTCCTCTTGGTACAGGCATCAGTAGACCACACCTGGCGCAAGAAGGGCAGACACAGTTAATGCGAATAAAGCTATAACAGTTGCCCATATAACAAAATTAACGTTCTTGTTACCAGAACGCGTCAGAACGGCCGCCGACTGCCGCAGGCGGAGCGCGCGGGGTGAAATGCTGACGGGATCGCCGCCGCAGTCGGAACAACAGCCTCTTTCAATTTATATACCTCTTTTTTTTCGGCATAAATAAGTTAATCGATAACGGGATCTATTATCACCAGGGGAAATAAATTGCCTGAAAGCGCAAGAAATATAATGAAAAAAGCGAGTAGCGCCTTGAAAAAGGCGGACGACAGAAATCTGTCCGCGCCAGGTGCTAATACGCTTTTGTTTAATTTAATTACAGGTTTCCGCAATTAAAATGCGTGACGTGCCGATTTGTTATGGCCGCTGGCTTGTTATATGTTTGTACTCTCTTAATAACGGATGAAGCACCAGGTTAATTCTGTTTTTAAATATTAAGCTGCCTTCAAATAAACAGATAACAAGTTAAATCAGGTAAGGGTTGCCAGGATGAAAATAGGGAAATATTGTTTTTTTGTTAATTATTTTGCTCAATCCAAGCCGGGGCGGCGTGACAACGATGAAAAATAATTTTGCCAGCATCCATAGCAGAAAAGAAAATGGTACGGATAGCGCACGATCATTATTAACGGAAGGCGTGACGGCCAGCGTCTGGACGCCCGATTACGTTCTGCGCCTGCGGCAAAACATTCATCTTTGCGGCTGCTCTGGCTGCGACGGCGCGTCGCCGCTGCTGCAGTTTCGCTGGAATAACCACGTGCGCCACAGCGCGGATATCAGCTGCAACCGGGCGGCGGCGGAAATCCTGAGCCTGACGGCGTCCTGTACTCTGAGCGTCAGCGAAGACCTGGCCGAACATTTACCCGAACTCTCCGCAGAGCGTTTACAGATGAATCAGCACTGCCTGCGGCTGTTTGCCGCTTTCCGGACTGAGCCTGTGCTGTTGCTCTATGCGCTGTACGGTTTTATTCGCCAGTCTGGCCCGCTTGACCCGGAGCGGCGGGCCGCGCTGCTGGAGACGTGGTTACAGCCCGCCGGCCGCCAGCGGCTGGTGCAGGATTTTTGCCTGCAGCAGGATGAACACGGCTTTCCGCCGGTCGCCGGGCAACGTCTGGAGGCGCTGCCGATATGGTTACTGGTGGATAGCGACGCCAGGCTGCACAAGCTGAAAGCGATGCGGAAAAAGGGTGAAGAGACGCTACGGCAGACGTGGCGCGGCCTGCAAAAAGCGAGCAGCGCGCGGCGAAAAATCCTCGGCAATTTTCTGTTTTATGAACTCTGCCATAACTTTTTTCCCGGTCATCTCGTTACCGACTGGGAGAATAATTTTGCCGACCTTTGCCGGCGTGCCCTTAGCCTGCTCCTGCTGCTGACGGCGGTTTCGCCTGAACTGGATAAAGAAAGCTTGAGCGCGCTTTTTGCCGCCAGCCATCGGGCTGCGCGTAGGGAAGCTTTTTCATAACAGGCGGCGGGCGGCCGTGAACAGGCGCCCGCTTCGGGCAGCTATAAACCGAGCCAGGCAATCAGGGTAAGCAGCATTATGTTCTGCATCAGGCACGGCGAGCGCCAGAGGCGGGCAATCGGTGGCTTCTGCGGTGGGTTTCCGCTTCTCTTTGCGGGAGCGCACAGCAGCAGTGGCCGTCACCGGCGCGTGCGTTTCCGGCAGCAGGACAGTATGCCAGAGTCATCGGCCGCTTTAACCGATATTGCCCAGCTTTCGCTGCTCGGCCGTTTCACAATGCAGCAGCGATGCTGAATCCGGATCAACCAGCCCGTGATGAATCAGATAGCGAGCAACCATGAACCACCCTCCTGGTTAGCCAGGGGCATTAGCGCGGTTTTCCCATTTTTCCGTTGATCAATCCCTTATGTTTATTAAGTGATTAAGCCGCCGTTTAATTTTATTTTCTTCTTTTTAAAACCAGCCTGTTTTTACTAAATCGTTTTTTTTGGCAGGCGCGTGGGCTATTTTCGGAATGCAAAATGGCCTTACATTTTGCCTCCGAGGCAGGCAGGCGAATAATTTGAGTTAAGTGGAGAAAAATTAAGAAGTTATGTGATCAAAAATCGATCGTAATGATTGCATCTTTGCCGCCAGGTGCCACAATTAATTAACACCGAAATTACAGGAGGCATCTTATGCTAACCCATGCTGGTAACCTGCTTGCGATGATGTCTTTTGCAGCCGGCACCTTTTCTGCGGGTATGTCGAACAATCCGCAATATATGACCTTTCAGCCAGCCAGCGGCGTGCCGAACAATCCGCTGCCGCTGATTATCTATCCGCGCGCGGTGCCAGGTGAGGTGGAAGATGTGGCGGCCTGGTTTGAAGAAACGTTCGCCAGCCATCGCTGGACGCCGCGCTGGCGCTATCCGATTTATTCCTATACCCACTATCATCCCAACACCCATGAGCTGCTGGGTATCGGCGCAGGCTGGGCGCAAATCCTTTTCGGCGGCGAAACGGGCAGGGCGGTCACTGTTCACGCGGGCGATGCGATCCTGATCCCGGCAGGCGTTGGCCATCAGCAGCTGGCGGCCAGCGAAGATTTTTTTGCCGTCGGCGCCTATCCACAGGGCATGGAGCCGGTGACGCGACGCAGCGATCTGGAAGATGTGGAAGCCTCGCTACTGGCTATTAAGCGCGTACCTGTACCGCAGCACGATCCCCTCACCGGCGGTGAAGGTGCGGTGACTGAAATCTGGCATCCTTTACAGAACTGATCCATTCCCTTCTTCTCAGCGCGTCTGCCCCGTCAGGCGCGCTTTGCCAAATATTTTTTTAATAATGTCTCTTTTTTAGACGGGTACTGGCGTACGCGTCTCTTTGCCGAAGCGGGCCGCATCCACAGCACAGCACTGGCCCGGCGCTACAGGTTCTGCCGCTAAAACAGGGCCACGCCCGGCAGGGCCAGCGGTAAGCTGTGAAAAAAAATATTTTGTCATCGCTGGTTACCCAATTGTTTTTTCATCGGTTTGCGCAATCTTTCACCGGCGGCTACCTTCAAATTCATCCGCCGGATCGGCGCTGTCGTCTGCATAAGCCGATCCCCCGCCTACTGCGTTACGGAGGTTTACATGCTGCCGGGACAAACGTCCAACCGCGTATGGGATACACGTCGAAGTGAAAAAAAACGCCGCATCGAGCAGCTCGGTATCAACGGCAAAGTGCTGCCGACCGACGATCTGGTCGATTTGCTACAGAGGCTGATCGCGCCGGGCGATCGCGTGGTACTGGAAGGTAACAACCAGAAACAGGCGGACTTTTTGTCACGTAGCCTGGCCGAAGTTAATCCGGAGATCGTGCACGATCTGCATATGATCATGCCCAGCGTCGGACGCAGCGAGCATCTGGATCTGTTTGAAAAGGGGATCGCGCGCAAGCTGGATTTCTCTTTCTCCGGGCCGCAAAGCCTGCGTATTTCTCAGCTGCTGGAAGATGGCCAGCTGGAAATCGGCGCCATCCATACCTATGTCGAACTCTATGCGCGGCTTTATGTCGATCTCGCACCTAACGTGGCGCTGATTGCCGGTTATAAAGCCGATCGCAAGGGCAATCTCTACACCGGGCCGAGTACGGAAGACACGCCCGCGCTGGTGGAGGCCGCCGCTTTTCACGACGGCATCGTTATCGCTCAGGTCAACGAACTGGTCGATGACGAGTGCGATCTGCCGCGCGTCGATATTCCGGGATCCTGGATCGATTATGTCGTCGTCGCCGACAAACCCTTCTTTATCGAACCGCTGTTTACCCGCGATCCGCGCCTGATCAAACAGGAGCATATCCTGATGGCAATGCTGGCGATCAAGGGGATCTATGCCGAGCATCAGGTGCAGTCGCTGAACCACGGCATCGGGTTTAACACCGCCGCCATCGAGCTGCTGCTGCCGACCTATGGCGAAAAGCTGGGGCTGAAAGGCAAAATCTGCCGCCACTGGACGCTGAACCCGCATCCCACGCTGATCCCGGCAATAGAGAGCGGCTGGGTTGAAAGCGTGCACTGCTTTGGCGGCGAGCTGGGCATGGAAAACTATGTCGCGGCGCGTCCCGACGTTTTCTTTACCGGCGCCGACGGCTCAATGCGATCCAACCGCGCGTTTTGCCAGCTGGCGGGGCAGTACGCGGTCGATATGTTTATCGGCTCCACGCTCCAGGTCGACGGCCTGGCTAACTCCTCGACCGTGACGCGCAGCCGCCTTTCCGGCTTCGGCGGCGCGCCGAATATGGGCCACGATCCGCACGGCCGTCGCCACGCCACGCCTGCCTGGCTGGCGATGATTGACGAGCCGGATCCGCTGGCGCGCGGCCGCAAGCTGGTAGTGCAGATGGTGGAAACCTTCCAGGGCGGCGGCAAGCCGACCTTTGTTGAAAAGCTGGATGCGGTCGACGTGGCGAAAGCCTCAGGGATGCCGCTGGCGCCGGTGATGATTTACGGCGATGACGTCACCCACGTGTTGACCGAAGAGGGCATCGCCTATCTCTATCGCGCCAAATCGCTGGAGGAGCGCCGCGCAATGGTGGCGGCGGTGGCGGGCATTACCGATATCGGCCTGGGCGTGGACGCGAAAAGAGTGGCCGATCTACGCCGCGAGGGCAAAGTCGCCTTCCCGGAAGATTTAGGCATTCGCCGTACCGAAGCCACCCGTTCGCTGCTGGCGGCGGGCAGCGTGGCGGAGCTGGTCGAGTGGTCGGACGGGCTTTATCAGCCGCCGGCTAAGTTCCGGAGCTGGTAATGAAACCTTCTTCATGTTCGCTGAGCGATATTGAGCGGCAGGCCGCGCGGCTGGCGGAGCTGGCTACGCGCTGCCTGATCGACGAAGCCCGGCTGACGCCCAAGCCCGGCCTGGTCGATGGCAGAGGCAGCGGCGCGCATCGGGATCTGACGCTGGCGCTGATGGAGGTTTCGGCGCGCAGCCTTACGCCCGCGTTTTATGCTCTGGCGCTGCACTGCTGGCAGCGTCCGGCGGATATCGCGCTGCGGCAGCAGGTAGGCAGGCTGGGGCGTGAAGGCGAACGGCAGATGATGCAGGCGACGCGCGGCGTCAACACCCATCGCGGCGCGCTCTGGGCAACCGGCCTGCTGGTCAGCGCCAGCGCCATGCTGGCAGGTGAGGGCAGCGAGCGTCAGGTCGCGCAGGCGGCGGCCAGTCTGGCACAGCTACCGGATGACGAGGCGCCGAAACTGTTCAGCAAAGGGCTGCGCGCGACGCGCCGTTATCAGGTGCCCGGCGCGCGCGAAGAGGCGCAGCAGGGCTTTCCCCACATTATGCAACTTGGGCTGCCGCAGCTAAGGCACAGCAGGCACGACGGGGCGACGGAAGCGCAGGCACAGCTGAACGCGCTGATGGCGATCATGAGTTCGCTCAGCGATACCTGCGTACTTTCCCGCGCCGGGCTTTACGGGCTGGTGGCGATGCAGAACGGCGCGCGCGCCGTGCTGGATGCCGGAGGGGCGCAAACGTCGCACGGGCAGCGCGCGCTGGCCAGGCTGGACGCACACATGCTGTCGCTGAACGCCTCGCCCGGCGGCGCCGCCGATTTACTTGCCGCCACGCTGTTTGTAGACAGGCTGGGCGACACCACTTTCTGAGAGGATTTTATGGAACAGATCACGTTTACCCTGTCGGCCACGCGACAGCTCAGCGGTAAAGCGCTGGCGGGCGTGGTGGGCTCGGGCGATATGGAAGTGCTGTTTGTGGCCGGAGCGGGCCAGCAGCTGACGGTCAACCTGACCACCTCCGTCGACAACAGCGGAACACGCTGGCGGGCGCTTTTCGATCGCCTGAGCGCGTTTTCCGGGCTGCCGGCGGGCGAGATGACCATTCACGATTTCGGTGCGACGCCTGGCGTGGCGCGTATTCGTATTGAGCAGGTTTTTGAGGAGGCCGCAGATGCGTGATGACAGCAGCTTTATCGAACTTAAGGCCCGCCAGCGCGCACGGCTGCTGCTGGACGAAGGCAGCGGACGCGAGCTGCTCGATCCTTTTGACGGCATTATGTCGCCCTGGCTGCCTGCGCAGGGCATCGTGCCGCAGGCCGATGACGGCATGGTGGTGATGAAAGGCACCATCGACGGTCAGCCAGCGGTGGTCGTCGCCATTGAAGGATCGTTTCAGGGCGGCAGCATGGGCGAAGTTTCCGGCGCGAAAATGGCGACGGCGCTGGAGCTGGCTGCCGAAGATAACCGCAAAGGTATCCCGACGCGGGCGGTGCTTTGCCTGGAAACCGGCGGCGTGCGCCTTCAGGAAGCCAACCTCGGCCTGGCGGCCATTGCGGATATCCACGCCGCTATCGTCGATCTGCGTCGCTATACGCCGGTGATCGGCATCATCGCTGGTACGGTCGGCTGCTTTGGCGGGATGTCTATTGCCGCCGGGCTGTGCAGCTCGCTGATCGTCACCCGTGAAGCGAGGCTCGGCCTCAACGGCCCGCAGGTTATCGAACAGGAGGCGGGTATTGCGGAATACGATTCCCGCGACCGGCCTTTTATCTGGAGCATGACCGGCGGCGAAGCGCGCTATCGCAGCGGGCTGGCCGACGTGCTGGTGCCCGACGGCGCCAATGCGGTGAAAAAAGCGATGAACGAAGCGATCGCGCGCGGCGTGCCCGCACAGCATCGTTCGGACGAGTACAGCTACTATCTGCCGCGCCTGAGCGAAATGAACACCGAGCGACAGGCCGATGCGCAGCAGGTTAACGAAGTCTATGCAAGGGAGGATCGCGGATGAGCGTCAGTCGTGGTGAAAAATGGCTCAGCCTGTTAACCAACGGGGCTGAAAGGCTGGGCGGGCTTTGCCCTTCGGTGCAGGCGGCCGATGCGGCGCTGGGCGAAGAAACCGCGCGTTATATTGCGGTGGTGCCGGACGAGCAAAACCACTTTCCGCGCGCCGCTAAAGGCGAGGTCGGCCTGCTGGAAGGCTGGACGCTGGCCAAAGTCATCGATGAAGCGATCGTGGCGGATGCGGATAAAGCGCAGAAGCGGGCGATTGTGGCGGTGATTGACGTGCCAAGCCAGGCCTATGGCCGTCGCGAAGAGGCGTTCGGCATCCACCAGGCGCTGGCGGCGGCGGTAGGCGCCTATGCCAAAGCGAGGCTGGCCGGACACCCGGTGATCGGGCTGATCGTCGGTAAAGCGATGTCCGGCGCGTTTCTGGCGCACGGCTATCAGGCGAACCGGCTGATTGCCTTTAACGATCCGGGCGTGATGGTGCACGCAATGGGCAAAGCGGCGGCGGCGCGCATCACCTTGCGCAGCATCGAGGCGCTGGAACAGCTGGCACAGACCATTGCGCCAATGGCTTATGACATCGGCAACTACCAGACGCTGGGCCTGCTGGAAGAGCTGCTGGATATCGCCTCGCCGGATGCGCCTGAAGATGACGATGTTCAGCTGGTGCGCGCATCGCTGGAGCAGGCGGTCAGCTCGGCGCGTAAAGATCCCGCTCTTCATCGCCTTAAGGGCGAAAACCGCCGCAGCTCCGCGCTGGTGCGCGAAAAAATGCGCGCGGCCTGGTAATCCAGCAAGACAGCGGGCAATCCTGCCCTGACGCGTTCAGCCTGCGAGGCGCAAGTTATGACTTACGTGATCGTTCATGCTCTGGCTCCAATTTTCGTCATTATGCTGTTGGGTTTTTACGCCGGTAAGGCAAAGAAGGTCGATAACCACAACGTTGCCCTGCTGAACGTTTTCGTCATGGACTTCGCCCTGCCGGCGGCGCTGTTTACCGCCACGGTGCAAACGCCCTGGGCAGGTATCGTCGGGCAGGCGCCGCTGGTAGTGGTGCTGGTGCTGGCGATGTGGATAGCCTACGCCGCCATCTATTTTCTCTGCACCCGCGTGTTTCACAAAGCGCCGCAGGATGCCGCCGTGCTGACGCTGACCGTCGCGCTGCCCAACTACGCCGCGCTGGGGTTGCCGATCCTCGGCAGCGTGCTCGGCTCGACGCCCGAAACCTCGCTGTCGGTCGCCGTGTCGATAGCCTGCGGCTCGGTGCTGATGACGCCGTTTTGCCTGCTTATCCTCGAGCGTGAAAAAGCGAAAACCGAGGGCACGCAGCACTCCAGCGCCGCGATGCTGCCAATACTGATGTGGCGATCCGTGATTAAGCCTATCGTCTGGTGTCCGCTGCTGGGCGTGGTGCTTTCCGCCTTTGGCTTTCATATGCCGGAGCTGCTGCTCTCTACCATCCGGCCGCTGGGACTGGCCGCTACCGCGACGGCGCTGTTTCTGACCGGGCTGATCCTCTCCGCACGTCAGATCAGGATCAATCAGGCGGTGATCGTCGCCAGCGTGACTAAACTGCTTATTCAGCCCTTTATCGCCTGGGGCATTGTGCTGGCGCTGGGGCTGCACGGCCCGCTGGCGATCACCTCGATCCTGATGATCGCGCTGGCGGCGGGTTTCTTCGGCGTGGTGTTCGGCAATCGCTTCGGCGTGGAGTCGCCGGATGCGGAAGCCACTCTGCTGATCACCTCCGTGCTGAGCATAGTGACGCTGCCGCTGTTTATTTCATTAACCGCAGGAATGTAGAGATGGATGTTCGGCCGCACGATCTGCTCTGGCTGAGCGATCGTGAAGCATTGCAGGGCGATTTGCCTGAATGGGTCGCCCACTGGCAGCCGGCTTTGCCGCTGGTGGTGCGACGCGACAGGGATGCGCAGGGACGTATTCCCGTCGGCGTACGCGGCCCGGCCCGTCATCAGCGCGCGGCGGGCTGGGTTGACGCTGCGGCTGTGGTGCGCGTGCTGTCGCCGGAAGCGCTTATCGATCGGCTGCCGCACACCCCTTTTCATACTTTGCCGCCCGTTCAGGCGGCGCTGCGGCTTGCGCAGAGAGACTGGCCGTGGGCATGGGGCGTCACCGGCAGCCTGGGCTATGCGCTGGCGACCGGCGAAGCCGTAATGCACGCGGGCAGCGATCTGGATTTACTGATCCGCGCGCCTGAGCCGCCCGCCGCATCGGCGTTGCAGCGCTGGCAAAGCCTTTGCGCCAGCCTGCCTTGCCGTGCCGATACGCAGCTGGAAACCAGGCTGGGCGGTTTTGCGCTGGCGGAGTGGCTGCGCGACGGCAAAGTGCTGTTGAAAACCGATGGCGGCCCTTTCCTGACCGCCGCGCCATGGGAGACGCCGCGATGAAAATCTTACTGACCTTTCCCGGACAGGGGCCGCAGCGGCCCGGCATGCTGCAAAATTTGCCTCAGGGCGAGGCAATCCTGAGAGAGGCCAGCGAAGCGCTGAATGAAGATGCCTCGGCGCTGGATTCGGCAGAGGCGCTACGGCATACGCGCGCGGTACAGCTGTGCCTGCTGATTGCGGGCGTGGCGCACGCGCGGGAGCTGGAGCGACAGGGCCTGGCGTTTGCGATGACCAGCGGTTTATCCATTGGCGCCTATCCTGCGGCGGTAGTCGCGGGCGCGCTGGCCTTCGACGACGCGTTACGGCTGGTGGCGCTGCGTGGGCAGCTGATGGAGCAGGCTTATCCGGCAGGCTACGGCCTGACCGCGATTATCGGCCTGACCCAGAGCGAGCTGGAGCCGCTGCTGGGAGAAGAGAGCTGGCTGGCCAATATCAACGCGGAACGGCAGCTGGTGATTGCGGGCAGCGAGGCGGCGATGCAGGCGACGGCGGAAAGGGCGAAAGCCGCAGGCGCGCAGAAAACGCACCGGCTGGCGGTCAGCGTGCCTTCACACTGCGCGCTGCTGGCGGAACCGGCGGCAAAGCTGGCGGAGGCGTTTAAAGCGGTAACGATTGTTCGCCCGCGTCGCGCCTGGCTGAGCAGCAGCAGCGGCCGCGTGCTCTGGCAGCCGGCGCAGATAGCGGATGACCTCGCGTATAATATGTCGCGCACGGTACGCTGGCATGAGGCGATGATAGCGGCCAACGAGCGCGACGTCCGGCTGGCGATTGAGGTGCCGCCCGGCGCGGTGCTGACCGGCCTGACCCGGCAGGCTTTCAGCGAAGGCGAAGCGCTTTCCCTGGAGCAGGGCGGCTACGAGTTGGCGTTAACGCTGGCGAAGCGGTTGCAGGCCGGCGGCTGAACGATCGCGCCCGGGGCAGGATGACCAGCTCTTACCGCCCGGTAAGCAGCGATAAAGGCTGCGCATCAGGATAAATGGCACTGACTACCCGGTAAACAGCGACAAAGGCTGCGCGACAGGATGAGCGGTACTGATCATCCGGCAAACAGCGGTAAAGGCTGCGCCACAGGCCCGTGCGGTCGTGTCCGCAGCGTGATAATGCCGCCGCGATATTTTTCGTTCTGCGTAACCACGTAACCAGGTGTTGCGCTCTTCTCCTCCCTCTTAATAAAAATAATTGATGACGAAACGGTCAGGGCGGACATTGCTGCTGGCAAAAACGTTTAACAAAGCTGTAACGTCATGATTATGTTGTCGCGTAGACCAAATTTTATAAATTTATCTGAACTATCAACAAAATTATTTGATGTGTTATTGCTTACATTTCAGCGTTTTTAAGCTTTTCCCCGGTTAGGTTCTGTTGATTTTTGTGTAGTTAAGCTTAAGTTCGCGTCCGCTATGCAGCGCGGCGCGCCTTAACCCTTCGACACAAGGAAGCAGACATGAATCCTATTACTCGTCGCAGCTTTATGACCTTTGCCGCCGGCAGCACCGTTGCGTTGGCGGCTGGCTCCGTTCATGCTCATGATCGCACCGTGGCCGCGCAACCCTGGACCGGCCAGATGGGCGGCAGCGATCCCGGCCCGCACGATCCGCTGCGTCAGGGAGAAAATCCCGATATCGTCAATCCGCCCGCTACCGACAGTGGCACGCTGCCCAACCTGCGTTTTTCCTATAGCGATTCGCACGTGCGTAAAGGTAGCGGCGGCTGGACGCGGCAAATCACCGAGCGCGAGCTGGGCGTTTCCAAAAGCATTGCCGGCGTTAATATGCGCCTTAACAGCGGCGGCATCCGCGAGCTGCACTGGCATAAAGAGGGCGAATGGGCCTATATGCTGTACGGCAAGGCACGCATCACCGCGCTGGACGTCGACGGCCACTGGTTTGTGGACGACGTCGGCGTGGGCGATCTCTGGTATTTCCCCTCCGGCGTGCCGCACTCGATACAAGGGCTTGGCCCGGACGGCTGCGAGTTCCTGCTGGCGTTTGATAACGGCGGCTTTGACGAAGACAGCACTTTTCTGCTCAGCGACTGGTTTAAGCACGTGCCGCCGGAAGTGCTGGCGAAAAACTTTGGCGTGCCGGTGGAAACCTTCAGCAAGCTTCCTTCACCGGCCGATGAGTATATCTTCGCCGCCACACCGCCGGGCGATCTGCAAAAGGACGCCATTGCGGGCGCGACCCGTTCCACCACCGCTTTCAGTCACCGGATGCTGGCGCAGCAGCCCATCACGCTAAAGGGCGGCACGGTGCGGATTACCGATTCTTCCCTTTTTAAGGTGTCAAAAACCATCGCGGCGGCGCTGGTGGAGCTGCAGCCGGGCGCGATGCGCGAGCTACACTGGCATCCCAATACCGACGAGTGGCAATACTACCTGGAAGGCGAAGGACGGATGGGCGTGTTTGCTTCTTCGGGCCAGGCGCGCACCTTCGATTTTCGCGCGGGCGATGTCGGCTACGTGCCTTTTGCGATGGGCCACTATGTGGAAAACACCGGCGACAAGCCGCTGCGTTTTCTGGAGCTGTTTAAAAGCAGCTACTACGCGGATATCTCGCTGAATCAGTGGCTGGCCTCGACGCCGCCGCAGCTGGTACGCCAGCATCTGCATCTCGACGACGCTTTTATGCAGGCGCTGGATAAAAGCAAAAAGCCGGTGGTCGGCGGCTAAAGAACCCGGCAGGCCGCAGGGAGGCGGCCCGATCGCTGTGCCAATTCGTTTCAAAATATAAGTTGTCACTTTCCTGTCATCAACCTCTTCCAGCATAAAAGCCGATAAAGCTAACCGACTTAAATTAAGGAACTTTTATGCGCTTTCGTTATTCTGTGCTGGCCAGCGCGCTGCTGCTGGCGCAGGCTGCTCAGGCAAAAACCACGCCCGTTGACTTCGATAGCATCCAGAGGATTGTTGAAACCACCACGCCAGCCAGCAGCGATGCCCGGTTCGCGGCCTTTGACGCTCAAATCCAGCAAGATCTGATCGGCGCGTTGCAGGGCGATGCCGCTAAGCTGACGCGCGCGCAGCTGGAGAAAACCGCGCAGAGCGATAAGCTGGCGGATCGCGGCTGGTTGAAGGCGAGCGGCTACGACTTTGCTAAAAAAGCCAACCAGCAGGCGGGCATCGCGCTGCTGAGCGCTTTCACCACGCTGCCGAAAAGCGAGCTGGACGCCAGCATGCAGCGCGTGGCGCAGGTTAACCTCGACGCGACCGACGGCCAGCGTCGCCAGGCGATTATTGATGCGGAAGGGCAAAACCATCTGTTTTTTCTGGCCGACGCGCTGGGGCCGAAGCTGGGTCAGGCCTTTCTGAACGCCTACACCAAAGGCGAGATGGGTAAGGCGGCGGCGCTGATCAAGGCCAGCGAAGTCAGCACCGGCGCGGCCAAAGCGCACTTTAACTATCCACGTCCTTTCCTGATGCCGGGCAACACTATCCATGCGGTGCCGGATACGGCAGTGGTGAAAGATAACCAGCCCTATCAGGCGAGCGAAGGATCTTTCCCCAGCGGCCACACCAATACGGCATGGACCGATGCGCTGCTGCTGGGCGAAATGGTGCCGGAACGCTTTGTACCACTGATGGATCGCGCCGCGCGCTACGGCTATTCGCGCATGGTGCTGGGCGTGCACTATCCGATCGATCTGATTGGCTCCCGTATGGTGGCGCAGCGTAACGTGGCGCACTATCTCAATGATGCAAAGTATCGCCCGCTGTTTGCTGAAGCGAAGCAGCAGCTGCGCGACGCGCTGGAGAAAGAGTGCGGCACCTCGCTCGCCGAGTGCGCGAAACCGGCTGGCGCGGCCGATCCTTACGCCGCGCCGCAGATGCAGCAGTTTGCACGTTTTGCCATGACCTGGGATCTGCCGCAGGAGAAAGTGAAGCAGGAAGCGGTTGTGGTGCCGGAAGGCGCTGAGGTGCTGCTGGAAGCGGCGCTGCCGCAGCTGAGCGCGCAGCAGCGTCGGCAAAGGATGGTGGCGACCGCTATCGCCGCAGGCTATCCGCTTTCCGGCACCACGCCGGAGCAGAACTTCTGGCAGCGGCTGGATCTGTCAGCGGCGGCTGATATGCATAAAGGATAAAAAAGGGGCGGCCATCGCCCCGGTTCCTCTGTAATACGGCGCTATTTTTGCGTACTGGCTTCTGCCGCCGTTGGCTCCTCGCTTTTAACGCCGATTTTTGGCAGCGCGCCGAAATCGAGGGTTTTCCCTTTCAGCTCTTTCGCCAGCGCTTCGCTGATATCCGCTTCCGGCGCAAAGGCCAGTGCGGCCTGCGCAGGCAGGATCGCCAGCAGCTGGTGCTGCTCGCGGTACTTTCCGGCCGCCTCCGCTATCGCTTTCAGCGCGACGCCGTTAGCCCGGCGCTGCTCATGCTGCCACTCCAGATCCAGCAGCTGCCGATCGGCCAGCAGCGCGCTGCGTCGTTTCTCCTCCGGCAGCCTGGCGCCGTTTTCCTGCGCCATCTTCAGACCCTGTCGGAGCTGTTGATCGACCGTCTGCAGCCGCGTTTTCAGCTGCTCCGCCAGCCCTGAATCCTGCATAACTTTGTCAGGATTGATAAATTTCACCGGCCGCGTCTCTTGCCGATCGCAGCCCGCGAGCAGCGTGATAATTGCAAGACTCAGAGCCAGCACACTGATTTTTGGCTTCATTTCCTCTCCTTGTAGCCGGTTTCGGCATTTCCCTGCATGGGTTCCTTCAGGCGCTCAGACTATAAACGATAGCGCGTCCGGCGGCCGATATTTCCATCTTGTCCGTTGATTCACATCAACTTTATGCCCGTTGTTCCATTGGGATCAGGTCGGCATTGTCGGCCATACGCCGGGACCGATAGGCAGGCCGAGCGCGTACCATGCCAGCAGCAGCAGGAGCCAGACGCAAAAAAACAGCAGCGGGTAGGGCGCAATCAGGACGTAATAGGTGCCCAGCTGCGCATCCTTGCGGTAGCGCTGCAAAAAGCCCAAAAACAGCGGCAGAAAAGGCGACATCGGCGCCAGCGGCAGCACGGCCGAATCCGCAATACGGAAAATCATCTGCGCAAAAGCGGGATGAAAGCCCAGCAGCATAAACATCGGCACGAAAATAGGCGCCAGAATCGACCAGATTGCCGAACCGCTGGCGATAAACATGCAGAGCAGCGCAGAGAGGAACATCAGGCCGATAAAGGCGGGCGCGCCGGTCATCTCTGCTTTTTCAAGCAGATCGGTCAGCCCCACGGCCATAAACTTGCCCATGTTGCTCCAGTTAAAAAAGGCTACAAACTGCGCCAGCGGAAAGACCATCACGATAAAACCGGCCATGCTTTTCATCGGCTCAATCAACAGCTGCGGGATGTCGTTGGGTCGCTGGATCTGCCTGGTCGCCACGCCGTAGGCTATCCCGGCCACAAAAAAGAACAGGATAATCAGCGGCACGATGCCCTGAATAAAAGGCGAGGGGATCACGCTGCCCGTCTGCGGATGACGCAGCGGTGCACCTTCCGGCACCACCAGCAGCGCCACCAGCGCGATAAACACCAGCGAAGCGATGCCGCTGATGCGCAGACCGCGATTTTGCAGCGGCGTCAGCTTCGCCAGTCCGTCCTGCGATTCGCCGCGCCAGGCGGGCAGGCGCGGCTCGATAAACTTGTCAGTCAGCAGACCGCCCGCCAGGGTTAAAGCCACCACCGAGCTGGCCATAAAAAACCAGTTATCCAGCACGCTGACGTGCACGGTATCGCTGACCGCCTTCGCCGCCTCGGTACTGATGCCGGAAAGCAGCACGTCGGTAGTCACGATCAGCAAATTGGCGGTAAAACCGGAACCGACGCCCGCAATAGCCGCCATCAGCCCGGCGACCGGATGACGGCCCACGGCGATAAACATCAGCGCCCCCAGCGGCGGCATCACCACCAGCGCGGCATCGGATGAGATATGGCTGAAAAAGGCGATAAACAGCACCATATAGCTGGCGTAGCGGGCGCTGACAAATGACGCCATCTTATGCATCAGCGCCTGAAGCAGCCCCACTTTTTCCGCCAGGCCCGCGCCGATCATCAGCGCCAGGATCGATCCCAGCGGTGTAAATCCGCTGAAATTTTTAATGATCCCCGGCAGGATCCATTGCAAACCCGCCACGCTCAGCAGGTTTTTAACACGAATGACCTCGCCGTTGGCGGGATTGATCACCGAAACGTTCAGCCACGACAGCACGGCGGTTGCCGCCATCAGCACGATAATCAGATAAACGAACAGTAAGAACGGGTTGGGCACCTTGTTGCCGATGCGCTCAACCCAGCTGAAGACTCTGCCGGGACTTTTTCCCGGCGCGGTTGTATCACTCATGTTTTACCCTCTGTTGTGTTGGCTTTTTTATTGTCGGGCTGGGATCGGGCCCAGCCTCGGGCAGCGTCTGCGACGCCTTGCTGCAAAAGCACGTGCAAAAACCGTGCCTTACTGCCGGTGCGGTGCTATCTCCGCACGCGGCTTGTTACGTCATTAGTGCACCTGGCGATTAAAGCGGTGCGGTGCTGTCTCCGCGCGCGGCTTGTTACGCCGTTGGTGCGCCTGGCGATGAAAGCGGTGCGGTGCTGTCGCCATACGCGGTCGTTACTCGTTGGTAAAGCTGTCGATATGAAAGGCGAGGGCGGCCAACGTTTTGACCGCCGTCGCCATCACCGCCTCGTCAAAGTCGAATTTCTCATTGTGATGACCGGCGCTTAGCTGCGTGCCGAAAATGATGTAGGAAGCCTGGCCGCCGCGCGCCTTGACCCGCTCCATCATATAGGTGGCGTCTTCAGAACCGGCGGGCTGGCCCCGACTGTCGACCAGCGAGGTCAGCTCCGGAATGCGCGCGGCCTGTTGGCGGATATAGTTCACCCAGGGCCGGGTCGGCTGGCAGCTGCGCGCCGCGCCCATCAGCTTTACCTCGTGCTGCACGTCATACATCGCCGCCGCGCCCGCCACCACTCGCAGCGCCTGCTGATAGATAAAATCATTGATGTCGTTGGTGGCGCCGCGCGTTTCCACCTTCAGCAGCGCGCGATCGGCCACGACGTTGCGCCCGGTTCCCGCCTGCAGCACGCCTACGTTAATACGCGAGCTGCCGCCGCTGTGCTGCGGCAGGTTATGCAGCGCCAGCGTGGCCTGCGCCGCCGCCAGCAGCGCGTTTTTGCCTTCTTCCGGCCGCGCGCCCGCGTGCGAGGCTACGCCGCGAAAAGCGATATCCATTTTGGTGGTCGCCAGAAAGGTATCGCTACCGCACACCAGCTCTCCGGCCGGCACGCCGGTGCCGATATGAATGGCGGTAAAAAAATCCACGTCATCCAGCACGCCCGCTTCCACCATCGATTTTGCGCCGCGCGTGCCTTCTTCGGCCGGCTGGAAAACCAGTTTGACGGTGCCGCACAGCCGCGAGGAAAACTGCTTCAGCACCTGCGCCACGCCCAGCCCAATCGCGGTATGACCGTCATGGCCGCAGGCGTGCATCATGCCTTCGTTGCAGGAAGCGAATCCTTCAGCGAAAGGGCGATGCGCCTGCGCCTGCATTTCCACCACGTCCAGCGCGTCCATATCAACGCGAAAGGCCATCACCGGGCCGGGACGCCCGGTCGCCAGCGTCGCGACGATGCCGCAAAAGCCGCCGGAAAAGTGCGGCAGCCACTGCGGCAGCGCGCCCTGGGCCAATGCCCGCTGCTCCTGCTGCGCCAGCACCTCCGCAGCAGGCACTCCCATGCGCGCCTCCGCTTTAATCACCTCTTTGCCCAGCTGTAGCGACCAGCCCAGGCGGTGCAGCTCTTCGGCCACCAGCGTGGCGGTGCGGAATTCAAGCCAGCCGGACTCGGCGAACTTATGCAAATCGCGACGCCAGTGTTGCAGGCGGGGAGAGATCTCTTTTACAAAATCGGTTACGGCTTGCTCCATTTCTGGTTCCTTTAATAGCAGTACAAAAAATGCTGGTTTATCGACTCTACACAGTGGTTTCGGCGCGCAGAAGATGACAATATCTTTTGACTGATAAACAACGGTTATCACCCACAAGGAGGTTTTATGCCCGCATCGATCAAGCTGCACCAGCTTCGTGCATTTGTGGAAGTGACGCGTCAGGGCAGTATCCGGGCGGCAAGCCGGGTGGCGAAGCTTTCGCAGCCCGCGCTCTCTAAATCGGTGCAGGAACTGGAAGAAGCGCTGGGTGCGCCGCTGTTTATCCGGCAGCGGCAGGGCGTTCAGCTTACGGCGACAGGCAAAGATTTTTTTCGTCACGCCAGCCTGATCCTGGAGGAGCTGCGGGTCGCGCAGGAAGAGGTCCAGCAGCGGCTGGGCCAGGCGGGCGGCTCGGTCAATATCGGCGTGGGCGGCAGCATCGCCCGCACGCTGATGCCAAAGGTGATAACTCAGTTTCATCACCTCTTTCCCGAAGTCAGCGTGCGCATCCTGGAGGGCCAGCTGGTGACCTTGCTGCCGGAGCTGCGTCAGGGCGAACTGGATTTCACCATCAATACCTGGTCTCCCGGCCATCAGGACAACGAGCTGAGCTACGAAACGCTGATGGAGCGCGACTACTGCGTGGTGGTACGCAAAGGCCATCCGCTGGCGAACGCCACCTCGTTGGAAGCGCTGCGCCACTGTAGCTGGACCATGCCTTCGCCCAACGGCAGCTACTATCAGCTGTTGCAGGATCTCTTCGCCGACAGCGGCCCGTTACCCGCTATCACCATCACCTGCGAAACTTTTATGGCCTGCGCCAGCCTGCTGGCCCAGAGCGATTTCGTCAGCATCCTGTCGCAGGATTTTTTTACCGATCCGCTGGTCGGCCATCGGCTGGTGGCGCTAAAGCTGCGGGAAAAAATGCCCAGGGCGACCTTCTGCCTGATCCGACGTAAAGATACCGCGCTGACGCCGATGGGCGCGCAGCTGGCCAGGCTGTTTCGCCAGCAGAGCCAGGCGCTGGTGCTGGCTTAGCTCTGACGGTCAACGGGAAAGAGCAGCAACATGCTAAAGTTAAATTTTTACGCTAAGAGGTTTCTACTATGTCGCACTCGTCCTATACCAGCCGCATCATTACCGCCACGCCAGAACAAATCTGGCCGCTGATTGCCGATTTTAACGGCCTGCCGAAAATCCATCCGGCTATCTCCTCCAGCGAGCTGGAAGATGGCGCTACCGAAAGCAAGGTCGGCGTGGTCAGAAAGCTGACGCTGCCCGATGGCATAGTGCGCGAGCGCCTTGTAAAGCTGGATAAAGCCAATTGGGAGCTGCACTACGCGATTCTGGACGGCATCATGCCGGTCACGGATTACGTGGCGGTGGTGAAGCTGACGCCGAAAAACGACGGCACCACGCTGGCGGAATGGTGGGCGGATTTCAAGGTTGAGGCGGGCCATGATGAACAGGAAGTGGCGCAGAGCATCAGTGAAGGCGTCTTCGCCACCTGTCTGCAAAACGTCGCGCAACAGGCTGGCTGAGTAAGGATCTTCGCCATGACGACGCGATTTATCGTGCAGCGCTACCATCCTCGCTACCAGGCGGGGGTAAAAGATCTGATCCTGCCGATCCAGAATCACGAGTTCGGTATTGCGATTTCGGCAGAGCAGCAGCCGGATCTCAGCGATATCCCGACCTTTTATCAGCAGGGTGCGGGCGATTTCTGGCTGGCGACGGTCGACGATCGGGTTGTTGGCTGTATCGGCCTGAAGGATATCGGCGAGCAGCAGGCCGCGCTGCGGAAAATGTTTGTGGCGGAAGACTGGCGAGGCAGGGAGCACGGCGTGGCCAATAGCCTGCTGCAAACGCTGCTCGCGCACGCTCGCGAGCGGCAGCTCCGTGACGTCTGGCTGGGCACCACCGCGAAATTTCTGGCGGCGCATCGTTTTTACGAGAAGCACGGCTTTAGCGAAGTGGCGCAAGCCGCGCTACCGGCCGCTTTCCCCGTGATGAAGGTGGACACAAAGTTCTACCGGCTGGCGCTGTAGCAGAAAAGCAGCCGGTTTTTGCCGCCAGTCACCAGCTTGACTGCGCCCTGCTGACCGGGCACGGTTTTGTCAACATCCTCAGGGGCGAACGCTTCGCCCCTTTTACTCAGGCCTGCTCGCCTGAGGTGCTCATCTGCATCAGATCTTTATCAACAAAGAACAGCCCTTTACCGCTGGTGCCGACCAGTGCCAGCTTATCCAGCACGGATTTGAACAGCTTCTCTTCTTCATGCTGTTCGGCCACGTACCACTGCAGGAAGTTAAAGGTAGAGTAATCCTGCGACGTCATTGCCGCATGCGCCAGCTCGTTGATTTTTGCGGTAATCAGCTGCTCGTGCTCGTAGGCCTGTTCCAGCACGTTGTTCAGCGAGTCAAAGGTCACCGGCGGCGCGGCGATGCTGCCCAGCACCGGCATGGCGCCGGTATCGCTCAGGTAGTTGAACAGGCGCTGCATATGCTGCATCTCTTCGCGGGAGTGCTCGCGCAGAAAGGCGGCGGCCCCCTCAAACCCTTTGTCGGCGCACCAGGCGCTCATCTGCAAATAGAGGTTGGCGGAAAAGAATTCCAGGTTTAACTGATCGTTCAGGCGAGCGGTCATTTCGGCAGTCAGCATAGCGGCTCCAGATATTAACAGGCAAAATAATTATTTGCCGCATTATGCACGGGAAGCAGAGAAATAAAAACCGCAGAAAAATATATTTTATATTTATCTGCGGCGAAAAATAAGGAGTGATAATTATTATCATCCTTTCTCATGTTGGGGCCTGCTGTAATGGTTTTGATAATTATTCTTGTTAGCTATTCGTTTTAAAAAAGGCGTCCTTTTAAGAGTATGCATAAGCTATACGAATTACTTGTTTACTTAATGATTTGAAAGGGTTTTCTATTGGTTAAATTCGTTTTTTTGGCGGAATAAATATTTAAAAACGCGCTTTTTAGCTGTATAACAGGGAAAGAATAAACGCCGCTTTTTGCAAAAATATAATAGTGGCGGTTGCGTGCGTTATCGCTGCTGTCTGGCGCCCTGCCGACGTGGCTGGACATCGTCAACGGCCGATAACGACGTGAAGCAGATAAATGATATGACGGGCGGCTCAGCCGCGGACAACGGTTTAACTCATAAAAGGGATGCATAATGGAGCTAAAGGACTGGCATACCGCAGACATTATCGCTGCGTTAAAAAAAAGAGGCACAAACTTATCCGCGCTTTCACGGCAGGCGGGACTGGCGTCCTCGACGCTGGCTAACGCGCTGCGCCGTCCGTGGCCGAAAGGCGAGCGGCTGATTGCTGAAGCGCTGGACATCGCTCCCGAGAAAATATGGCCGACACGCTATCAGCATCCGGTGCGGCCACATAAGTAACACAATCAGAACGGCCGGTAAGCCGTCGGCGACGCTCGCTTAAAACGTTTCCCAGTTTCCTTCACCGGCTGCCGGCTGCGTTTTTTTCAGGGCTTTTTCGGCAGGTTTTGCGGCTGGCGCGCGCGCGTGGCCGGTCTGAAACACGGCAACGGCCTGAGCCAGACGGGTCGCCTGGTCCTCCAGCGACGCGGCGGCGGCGGCCGATTGCTGTACCAGCGAAGCGTTCTGCTGCGTGACCCGATCCATCTCCGTGACCGCCTGGCCAATTTGATCGATGCCGCGACTCTGTTCGTCAGAGGCGGAAGCGATCTCTGCCATAATGGCGGTGACGCGTCCCACGGCATCGACGATATCGTGCATGGTTTCTCCGGCGGTGGTGACCTGAAGCGAACCGGCGTCGACGCGGCTGACGGATGCTTCAATCAGCGTCTTGATCTCTTTCGCCGCCTGGGCGCTGCGCTGGGCCAGATTGCGCACTTCGCCCGCGACCACGGCAAAGCCACGGCCCTGTTCGCCCGCGCGGGCAGCTTCCACGGCGGCGTTAAGCGCCAGGATATTGGTCTGGAAAGCGATGCCGTCAATCACGCTGATGATATCGGCGATTTTCTTCGAGCTGCCGGCGATATCGCTCATGGTTTGCACCACGCCGTCCACCACCTTGCCGCCTTTGATTGCGGTTTGCGACGCGCTCGACGCCAGCTGTGAGGCCTGACGCGCGTTTTCTGCGTTCAGCTTCACCGTGGCGGTCAGCTCTTCCATGCTGGCTGCGGTCTGCTCCAGCGAGGCGGCCTGCTGCTCGGTACGGGCGGAGAGATCGTTGTTGCCCATCGAAATTTCGCTCGCGCCGGTGTAGATGGCGTCAGAGCTTTCCCGCACGTGGCTGACGGTAACGGTCAGCGCCTGCTGCATGGCGGAAAGATGGGCGGCCAGCCTGGCTATTTCGCTGCGGCCTTCCACCGTCAGCGTGCGGGTCAGCTCGCCTTCGGCAATGTGCTGAATATGCTCCTCAACCTGCTTCAGCGGCCGCAGCAGCACTTCCTTAATCACTTTCCAGATGACCAGCACCAGCACCAGCAGCAGCAGGATCACTGCCGCCAGCGTCCACATCATATTCGTAAAGCCCTGCTGATTGACCTCAATGCCCGTCGCCAGCAGCTTCGCGTTCTGTTCGCGCCACTGGTTATAGCTGGCTTTCAGGCCGTCCTGCGCCTGCTGCGCATCCAGATTGCCGTAAGCCTCGTAGTTATTCGCGCCGAGAAACTGGACAGACTGCTTCATGGTGTCATGCAGCTGCTGATAGCTGCTGGCCACGCTGGCCGTTATCTCGCTGCTTTGTCCGGGTTGCGCAGGCGCACGCTGATAACGTTCAAAGTGCGCCTGCGCCTCGTTAAGCAGGGCAGTGGCGTTGGTCAGCAGCTTGTCGATGGCCGCCAGCGTGGCCGGATCGGTTTGCTTTTTCAGAATACGGATAGCGGCACGGTTAATGGTGACGCGCGTTTCAAGCAGCGTCTGCCAGGTGTCGCTGAGCTGGTTCTGCTGCTGCGTCAGCACGCTGGCGTGGTTGAAATTCTCTTTGTCCTGGCTAATAGCGTTAAATGAGAGCGCGCTGGAAACCAGCAGCAGCCCGCTGAAAATAACCAACATGATAACGATGCTGGTCACAACTTTAATATTTTTTAGCATACTGCGTACTCGGAAAGGGGAGTCGATAAAGGCTTATCGGTAGTCACGCAGGGAAACTTTATGGCGCGCGGGCGTCAGACGGTGAATAAAATATAAGCTGAATCGATTAGCGTGAGCGCCTGGCAAAAAATTTGCTTTAGGCGCTGTTGCTCAGCCGCCACCAGCGGGCGCAACTGGCGGTCAGCTGTCGATAAGCCTGACGTAGCCGATCGGGCGAGGGCCGGACAAAGCTGAACGGCAGGTTAAGCTGCTGATAGAGCCAGTGAGCGGTAACGTGCTCGCGGTTTTTCGGCACGCTTTCGGGCAGGGCAGGCAGCAATGACAGCCAGCTGGCGGCAAGCGTTTCGGTGGTCTGGCTATCTACCGTTGCCGCCATATCGGCGATAAACCGATCGATATGCCCGAACAGTTCTGCCGTGCTTAAAGCGGGTGATTGCAGCGCAAACAGCAGGCCGGCCTGTCCGGCGGTCTGATGAAAACGGCAGCTGACCACGTAGCCGACGTTGGCCTCGACCCGCAGCCGTTGAAAAAAGCGCGGCTCAAACAGCGTGGCGAGCAGCTGCCAGCTGGCAAAGCAGACCGCGCTGGCCTCGGCGAGCGGGCAGAACACCAGCACCGCCGCATCACGGCTTGCCGTCGGGCAGGAATAGTGCGGCTGCGTGGGGAAAACGTGCGGCGGTGACTGCGCCGGTTCGACCGCGCCCGGCAGCCTGGTCAGCAGCCGCGCCAGGTCTGCTGCGCTGTTGGCCGCGCCGCCGTAAAGCGTGGCCTGCCAGCGTAGCGCCGACAGCGCATCCGCTGACGTGCTGTTCAGCAAATCGGGCAGGTGCGCCAGCAGACAGCGGATGGCGATATCGTCAGCCTGCTGCGCCTGATAAAAAAGCCGTTCGCCAAAAGCCTGGGTGGCGGCTGGCGGATCCGTCAGCGCCTGTATTGCCCGATCCAGCGTAGCGGCCAGTAATGCATCTTGACCGCTGAGCCGCAGCTGCCACAGACCGTGCTGGCGGGAAAAGGCCAGCTCGCCGCCGCCGTGCAGCGCATCGCCCATCGCGGGCTGAAGCGCGGCCTCGATCAGCGCGGCGCTACGTCGATCTGGCAGAAGGCCAGGCTGGACGCTAAGCAGCAGCGTTGGTTCGACCGGCGCGGCAACCAACGCCAGCGTGCTTTTCGCTACCGGTAACGCGGGCGTGACGGGCGTGGAGGCTGGCGAATAGAAATGCAGGGCGGGCGGCGTTTCCGGCTCCGGCTCCGCCTGCGGCCAGTCGATAGCCGCCAGCCGTAGCGTAAAGCCCTGCGCGCGGACGGACGGCGCGCTGACCGCAGGCGATACCCACAGTCGGCTGAGGCTTTGCGGCAGGGGTAGCGGCGTGGTCGACTGCGCAGGCGGAAAACCCAGCGCCAGATCGCGTAGCTGGTCGAGAGGAGAAAGCTGGCTGAAACGCCGCTGCGTGAGGCTGGCATAGTGAGCCCGCTGCTGCTGCGTCAGGCCGGAAAGCTGCGCCAGCCAGCGGCGGAACAGCGTTTCTATACGGGCGCACTGCGCCAGCTGAAGGCCGCTCAGCTGAAAGCGCACGCTGGCTACCGACTGCCGCGCGCTGCGGTAAGGCTCCAGCAGCGAAATATCGTCGCACAGCCCCTGTTCGCGCAGCGTCGCCAGCAAACTACCTGACGCTTTGTCGGTCAGCAGCTCGCGCAGCAGCGTCAGGCTGGCGGGCTGCGGGTCGTTGAGGAGAAAACTCAGCTGGAGATGCTGCGCTGCGGCGCTTTGCAGCGCAAAAGCCCGCTGTGGGGCCAGCCGTAACAGCGGCGGCGCGGCAGGCAAGGTTTCTGCGCGAGCAAAAGCCCTTGGTGCGGTCGGCCGTAACAGCGGCGGCGTGGCAGGCACGGTTTCTGCGCGAGCAAAAGCCCTTGGTGCGGTCGGCCGTAACAGCGGCGGCGCGGCAGGCGCGGTTTCTGCGCGAGCAAAAGCTGCCGCAGCCTCTTCGGCCATGGCTTCCAGCTCCTGCAGCGGCTGCGGGCCGCTCAACCAGAGTTCCAGATTGCCGGTATGGAACCAGCATTGATGCCAGTCCCGCAGCGCCTGCTGGAGCGCGACCGCGTCGTCGCCGAAATGGCGCTGGCTGCCGACGTGAAAATCGTGCAGGGGATGGGGCGCGGCGAAGGCCTGGCTCAGCGCCGCCTCGCACAGCGTCGGGCCATGGCTTTGCAGCATCCGATACTCCGCCTCGATCGCGGCCGCTTCTGTGGTAATCGCCTCGGTAGCCAGCAGCGGGCGCGCCAGCATATCAGACAGCCTGCACAGCGCCTGCCCCAGCCGCTCGGGAGCGATCTCCACAAACCAGGCGGTGAAATGTGCCTGAGTGGTGGCGTTAAGCCGCGCGCCGTGGGCGGGCGCCCAGGCCATCAGCCGCTGCTCCTGCTGATAACCGGCGCTGCCGGCGAACAGCACATGCTCCAGCAGATGCGCCAGGCCCGGCCAGCGTGCGGGTTCGTCAAGGCTACCGGCGGAAAGCCGGAACAGCGCCGCCGCCCGCGCGGCTTCCGGCTCGTGGATCAGCGTGATCCGCAGGCCGTTTGCTACGCGGGAAGAGGAATGACCGTTCACGCTTCGGTTTTAAAGATCAGCTGTGAATTGGTGCGGTTGCGGAACTGCAGCTGGCTGATTTGAATATTGCTGCAGTTGGCCTGCTCACGCGCTTCAAGGATCTGGCCATGATGCGGCGATTTGGCGCAGACGGGATCGGCATTGTCCGCGTTTCCGGTCAGCATAAAGGCCTGGCAGCGGCAGCCGCCGAAATCCTTCTCTTTTTCAGAGCACGAGCGGCAGGGTTCCGGCATCCAGTCGAAGCCGCGATATTTGTTAAAGCCGAACGAGTCGTACCAGATTTCCTGGAGCGTATGCTCCAGCACCGACGGGAAGGCGATCGGCAGCTGGCGCGCGCTGTGGCACGGCAGCGCCATGCCTTCCGGCGTCACGCTCAGGAAAATCGCGCCCCAGCCGCCCATACAGCCTTTCGGCCGCTCTTCATAGTAGTCGGGCGTCACGAACAGCAGGTTAGCGAAGTTGCTGTTGTCCTTCATTTTTTCGCGGTAGCGCTGCACCACGGCTTCGGCGCTGGCGATCTGCTCGCGGGTAGGCAGCAGGCCCTCGCGGTTCAGCTGCGCCCAGCCGTAAAACTGGCAGGTCGCCAGCTCGACGTCGTCGGCCTCCAGCTCGATCGCCAGTTCAATAATGCGATCGATCTGGTCGATGTTATGGCGATGCAGCACAAAGTTCAGCACCATCGGGTAGCCGTGCGCCTTGACCGCTTTCGCCATCGCCAGCTTTTGCTGGAAGGCTTTTTGCGATCCCGCCAGCGCCGCGTTCAGCGTCTCGTCGCTTGCCTGGAAGCTGATCTGGATATGATCGAGACCCGCTTCGGCAAAGGCGTCGATCTTTTTCTCGGTCAGGCCAATGCCGGAGGTGATCAGGTTGGTGTAAAAACCCAGATCCCGCGCGGCACGGATCAGCTCGGGCAGATCTTTACGCACCAGCGGCTCGCCGCCGGAAAAGCCCAGCTGGACGGCGCCCATCTGGCGGGCCTGTTTAAAAACTTCTATCCATTGCGCCGTGGTCAGCTCCTGCTCCTGCCGGGCGAAATCCAGCGGGTTTGAGCAGTAGGGGCACTGCAACGGACAGCGATAGGTCAGCTCCGCCAGCAGCCAGAGCGGCGGATTAGGCTTAAGCGAGTTCACGGAAAATTATCCACTTCTGTTCGACGGCCTGCATAAAGAACGCTTTGACGTCCTCATCCACGCCGCCCGCATCGGGAAAACGAGCGTTCAGTCCGGCAATCAGCGCGGCAAGCGGGCGTTTACCGTCCACCAGCTGCAAAATCGCGGTGGCGCTCTCGTTCAGCTTCGCCATGCCTTCCGGGTACAGGATCACGTGGCAATCCTGCGTCGGCTCCCACTGCAGGCGGTAGCCACGGCGAAACGCAGGTATCTGCTGGTCGTTAAGGGTCATTACAGCAATCTCTCTTTATGCCAGACGGGCTGGTCGGTCACGGTATGGTAAGGCGGACGATGCAGCGCGTAGGCCAGGGTCATAGCGTCCAGCATACTCCACAGAATATCCAGCTTGAACTGCAAAATAGACAGCATACGCTGCTGCTGTTCGGCCGTGGTGAAGTAGTCCAGCGCCAGCGCCAGCCCGTGCTCGACGTCGCGGTTAGCCTGGCTCAGGCGGCCGCGAAAATAGCCGTAGCCTTCGGCTTCGATCCACTTATAGTGCTGTGGCCAGCTGTCCAGGCGCGACTGGTGGATTTCCGGCGCAAACAGCTCGGTCAGCGAGCTACAGGCCGCTTCCTGCCATACCGCGCGGCGGGCGAAGTTAACGTAAGCATCCACGGCGAAACGCACGCCGGGCAGCACCATCTCTTCCGACAGCAGCGTCTCGCGCTTGAGGCCGACCGCTTCGCCCAGGCGCAGCCAGGCTTCAATCCCGCCTTCGCTGCCCTGATGACCGTCGTGATCCAGAATACGCTGTACCCACTTGCGGCGCGTCTGCGGATCCGGGCAGTTCGCCATAATGGCGGCGTCCTTCAGCGGAATACTGGTCTGGTAGTAAAAACGGTTCGCCACCCAACCCTGGATCTGCTCACGCGTCGCCTGGCCGTTGTGCATGGCGATATGGTAAGGATGATGGATATGGTAATAAGCGCCTTTGGCGCGTAGCGCCTGCTCGAACGCTTCGCGCGTCATGGGAGTCTGTTGCATGATTTTCTCACAGGTCGATACGCATACCGTCCCAGCTGACTTCGATGCCGTGCTGCGTCAGCGCCTGACGTTCAGCCGACTCTTCATCCAGGATCGGGTTGGTATTGTTGATATGAATAAGGATTTTGCGCTCGGCGGGCAGCGAAGCCAGCAGCGCTATCAGGCCCTGCTCTTCGGCCAGCGCCAGATGACCCATATCCTTACCGGTATTGCGGCCCACGCCGGTTGTCGCCAGCTCGTTATCCTGCCACAGCGTGCCGTCGATCAGCAGGCAGTCGGCTTTTTGCAACCAGCCCAATAGCTCGCTGTCCGGCTCGCCCAGACCGGGCGCATACATCAGCGTTTTTCCGCTGCGGGTATCTTCAATAAACAGCGCGACATTGTGGCCGGGCAGCGGTCTGCCGCGATACTGCGAATAGGGCGGCGCGTTGCTGAGCAGCGGGATGGCGGTAAACCGCAGCGCCGGACAGACCGCCACGGAGAAAGGTTCGCCGGGCTGAATCGCGTGATGCACCAGGCCGCCGTTCCAGTGCGAAAGCATGGTAAAAATGGGGAAACCGGTGGTGAGATCGTCGTGTACTTCCGGCGTGCACCAGACCTGATGCGGACAGCCCTCGCGCAGGCTCAGCAGGCCGGTGGTGTGATCGATCTGACTGTCGGTCAGGATAATCGAGCCGATAGCGGTGCCGCGCAGGACGTCTTTCTTATTCAGCGCGGGCGTGGCGGCGATCTGATGAGCGATATCCGGCGAGGCGTTGCACAGCACAAAATCGACGCCGTCGTCGCTGATGGCGATGGAAGATTGCGTACGCGCCGAGGTTTTCAGCGTGCCGTTACGCACGCCCTGACAGTTTCGGCAGTTGCAGTTCCACTGGGGAAAACCGCCGCCGGCCGCAGAGCCAAGAACGTTAATTTGCATGTGTAGACCAGAAAAAAAGAGAGGAAATGCCCACCTGAGTGGGCATAAGGGCTTAGCGGTTGGAGATGTACAGCGTCACTTCCAGGCCTAAGCGTAAATCAACAAACGTTGGTTTAGTCCACATAGCGGAGCTCCTCATGGTGTTAAGGGAAAAATCTGCCCGTTAAGTTCGGCAGGTAAACAGCTTATTGTCAAATATCGCCCTGCGGCGGCGCAAATGTTGCACCTGTGTCACAGTGATATCAACCCTGTAAGCCGCAGGGATTAACGGGGGAGCGTTATTCTCCCCAGGTTTTCTTCAGCACGCGTAACCAGTTACGCCAGCAAATCTTATCGATCAGTTCGGGCGAATAGCCCGCCTGCTGCATTAAATCGACCAGTTTCGGCAGTCCGGCCGCATCGCCCAGTTCGTCCGGCACGCTGATGCCGTCAAAGTCAGAACCGAAGCCGACGCGATCTTCGCCCAGCTTTTCCAACAGCGCATCAAGATGCTGCACAATCTGCGCCAGCGGCGTATCGCTGTCGCGCTTGCCGTCGGCGCGCAGAAACGCATTGCCAAAGTTGACGCCGACAAAGCCGTCGCTCTGCGCAATTGCGGCCAGCTGAGCGTCGGTTAAATTACGCGGCTGCGGGCAAAGCGCATGAACGTTGGAATGGGTGGCGACCAGTGGCGCATCGCTGACCTCCGCCACCTGCCAGAAAGATTTCTCATTCATATGCGACAAATCGATCAGCAGCTTTTTCTGATTAAGCACGCGCAGCAGATTGATCCCGACAGGCGTCAGCCCGTCGCCGCTGTCCGGCGAGCCGGGAAAACCGCCGGTCACGCCGGTGCCGAAGCGATTTTGCAGATTCCACAGCGGGCCGACGCTGCGCAACCCGGCGGCAACCCAGCGGTCAAGCTGGCTGCACTCGTCATCCAGCGCCTCTGCGCCCTCGATATGCAGCACCATCGCCAGCACGCCCTGCGCGATACAGCGCTCAATATCCTCCGCGCTGCGGCAGATACGGGCCTGACCGGCGGAGCGATCGGCAATCTGATGCAGCAGGGCGATCTGCGCTTCGGTAATCGCCAGCGGATCGTGATCCTCTTCCTGCCAGCCCGTCTTGCTTTGCTTCACGTACTGCGCCGGCGGCACAAACACCGCAAACAGGCCGCCGGCAAAGCTGCCCCGGCGCATTCGCGGCATATCCAGGTGACCGTGCATCGTGCCGTGCAGAAACTCCGCCACGGCATCGCCTGTTTCCTGCATCCACAGGCGCAGCAGAAGATCGTTATGGCCGTCAAAAACGGGTTGAGCAGAGGTCGATAGCGTCATTGTTATGAATCAGAAGGTACATTGTTAAATAAATGATACCTCAAAGCGCCGTGCCGGGCCTGCTGAAAAGTGCGGTTATGGCGCTAAAACGCATTAAACGGCAGGGAAAAGTGTAAAGAATTGCGGTAAGGGTAAAGAGGATGTTGGAGAGGACAGGGAAGAACAAAGCTGCCGACGAACGCCGCCTACGGTGTTAAAGCTCTTGACGTATAAAGCTCAGCAGTTATTTATTCACTCCCTTCGGGCTTCCGGCGCGCTGATATGCCGCACGATAAGGCGGTGGCGGTTGAGCAAATCCGCCCTTCGCTGACCGGACGCGGCCTGACCCGCTCGCCAAAAGACAGTATGCAGCCGTCGGTTAAAAACCTGGGCGACAGCGTGATGGATAGGGTACGCCTCCTGTTTTTTGTAGTATGCAGGAAGGAGCCGCTTACAGGCCGTCAGGCCTGCTGCTCCGCTCTTCGGCTCTCTTCCGCCCGCAGGGCGCCCGGCGTGGTGCCGGTGGTGCGCTTAAACGCCCGGCTGAAAGCGGCCAGCGAGCCGTAGCCCAGCCGCCAGGCAACGCTCTCTATCGCTTCGCCGTCGCGGCCAATCCACTGCGCCGCCAGCTGCATACGCAAATTGGTCAGATAGCGTACCGGCGTCATGCCGGTGACCGCCAGAAAGCGCTCGGCAAAGACCGAGCGCGAGCTGCCCATCTCCGCCGCCAGCTGCGCCACCGTCCAGTTTTTGCCGGGATCGCGGTGTAGCGCCACCAGCGCTTTGCCTAACTTAGGATCGCGCAGCGCCTCCAGCCAGCCGCCCGCCGCGCCACAGCCCGATTCCACCCAGCCGCGTACGATAAACGCCGCGACCACATCCGCCAGCCGCGCCAGAATGCCCGCATAGCCCGCTCTTTTGCCCAGCGATTCCCGCTCCATCGCTTCCAGCATCGGCTGCACTTCCGGATATTTATGGATCAGCGTATCCGCCAGCAGCACTTCCGGCATCGAGCCGATCAGCATCTGCATACCGCCCAGGTCGAACTCCATACAGCCGCTGAATATCAGCGTGGTTTCTTCGGTGGACGCGCAGTCTTTAATACAGCAGACGTTGCCGCAAACCGGCGTGGTATTGAAGGCGCGAATGTCCTTGCAGGCCACATCGGGCGAGGAGAGCAGCACATGATCGCTGCCGTGCGGCAGCAGCAGCGCATCGCCCGTATTCAGGGTGCGCAGCTGGCCGTTCTGCGTCCGCAGCAGCACCGGGCCGCGGCTGACGAAGTGGAACTGCGCGCGGCCCGGCGCTTTAACAAAGCCAACGCCAAACGGCGCGGCGAGTTCGATACGCCGATACTGTAGCCCCAGCAGGCGCATCCCGTAGAGCAGCTCGCTGGTGAGATCGTGGCCTTCTGTGGTCATGGCAGCGCTTCCCGGACGATTAATCAATAATGACGGATTTTACATCATAGACCATCCGACACCAGCGCTTTAATCTTGCTGCCATCGAACGATTAAAGAGATTTTCTATGACAACACCAATAAAGCCTCAGTGGGGAGCCGTGTTCTCTATGGCGCTGGGCGTATTTGGCCTGGTAACCGCCGAGTTCCTGCCCGCCAGCCTGTTAACGCCGATGGCGGCCAGCCTGGGCGTGACGGAAGGCATGACCGGCCAGGCGGTGACCGTGACGGCCATTTTCGCGTTGGTAACCAGTTTCTTCAGCGCTTCCCTGACCAGCAAGCTGGATCGCCGTGGCGTGATGCTGCTGTTTTCCGTAATGCTGATCGTTTCTAACCTGCTGGTCGCCTTCGCGCCGAACCTGACCTTTATTCTGGCGGGACGAGTGATTTTAGGTATTGCCATCGGCGGCTTCTGGACGCTGGCGGCGGCAACCGCTATGCGGCTGGTGCCGGAAGCGATGATCCCGCGCGCGCTCTCCATTGTTTTTAGCGGCGTGTCGGTTGCTACCATCGTTGCGGCGCCGATGGGCAGCTATTTCGGTCATCTGATCGGCTGGCGTAACGTGTTTGTCGCTGCGGCGGCCATCGGCGTGCTGGCGCTGGGCTGGCAGCTGGCGGCATTGCCAAAAATGCCGCCTAATCCGCTGGCTAAAAACAGCTCGATCCTGTCGTTGATTAAGCGTCCGGGCATGCAGACCGCGCTGCTGGCGATTATTCTGGTTTTCTCCGGCCATTTCGCCTTCTTTACCTATCTGCGACCTTTCCTGGAGAGCGTAACCGGCGTGGACGTCAACGGGCTTTCCGCTATTCTGCTGGGCTTTGGCGTGGCGAACTTCGCCGGTACGCTGCTGGCGGGCCTGCTGCTGGAGCGTAATCTGCATCTGACGCTGATCGGCATGCCGCTGGCGATGGGGCTGATGGGCGTGGCGCTGGTGGGATTAGGTTCCGCGCCGGTGATGGACGCGCTGCTGGTCGCGCTGTGGGGCATGGCGTTTGGCGCCGTGCCGGTTGCCTGGTCAACGTGGATCACCCGCACCATGCCGGAAGAGGCGGAAAGCGGCGGCGGTCTGCTGGTGGCGGCTATTCAGCTGGCTATCACTATCGGCGCAGCGGCCGGCGGTATGATCTTTAACGTTACCGGCGCTAAAGGCGTGTTTATGGGTAGCGCGCTGCTGTTATTGCTGGCGACCATGACCATCTTTATGGCGCTGCGCGTGAAAGCACCCGTGCAGGACAGCGTATAAAACAAGCTGGTGCGGTAGCTGATGCCGATCGGTTAATGATGCTGTAGTGGTGCAGAAATCCGGAAACGTCCTGTTTCCGGATTTTTTTACGTCGTGCTCAGGATTGTTGCCGCTAATCAGGCGGTGGTATTGATGTTGCGACCGACTGCGGGGTTGGCAGGTAACTGAGGGATGGAATCAATGATCCCGGCCGCCACAGACTGCTGATTATCCAGGGCTTTCTTTAGTACGAGCGTGCTTACTTTGTTACCGAGTTCCATGTTATCAAGGCCGGTAGCCAGTGATGCAATTTGTGATACATCCATCTTGCTCTCCTGATTAATATGACTGCCCAAAGGGTAAAAAAGGCTTTCAGAAGCCTGAAAAAGCTATCGGCATTTGAGCGCAAATCTTTAGCGATACCCTGGCGGAGCAGGCATGGCGGCGTGGTGCGGGCGCGTCTTGTTTATAGCGGCCTGAAAGCGTTGCATGGTGAGGTTTTGCTGGTTGTTAAGCCGCAGGCAGCCAGCCGGGTAAATGCCTGGTCGTGCTGTCGAAGCTGGCGTTTGAGGCGTATTGCCGTTCGGCGGCCCCAACCGCCGGGTGCTCAAATGCTGGTATCAGAGCTGAACCAATCGTCCTGGCCACGCAACGGAAAGCCTTTTTTGAAAAGCTGGTGGCGAAATGTGAGATCAAAGAAAGCTATGCTGACACACAGTTCAGAAATGTGACGCGTTAATGGTAAAAAGCCCCTGCGCCAATACACAGGGGCAATAATCAAAACTCGCGCTTGACAATAATATAACCATTAAAATTGACAGAGCACTCGTCATCATTAATTAATAGCGAAGCTAAAGTGACAATGTGTTTATTTTTGTGGTTAATATAATCATACTTTACAATTATATTTTTAGCATTACTTTCCATAAACATTTGTTTTCCTTTATCGAGCGAAAAAAAATGTGTTGATTCTGTACTATAGTTCTTTCTTGCCAGAGTTTCAGCAAGCTCAGGCGTTACATTGTTAGTACTCAGGAGTGACAACTTTGTTTTATCAACTAAAATGTCACTTTCTTTGATATCTAAATCTGCAACAAGAGCATCGGTCATACTTACCCCGACGCTTCTGTTAATATCAAGGCATGATTCAGGTGTTACGCCCGCAGATGCATTAGCACAGATAATAAAGGTAAAAAGAGCGGAGTTTTTTATCATTTCACAATTAACTCCTGATCATGACTTTCAGCAATCTTTTTCCTGTCATATAACCTGGTAACAATACAACCGTTAGATGCTGTCCCTTTACCATTATCACCATGAATAAGGAAACCATCCCGGTCACACATGCTATTCCCTGGATGAGGAGTTAAACGTATGACATGTTTCCCCGCTTTTGGATGCGTGGCTTGCATTCGCCCAATATGGTATTTTCCTCGAGGCAGAGGGCCTTTAAATTTAACGCATTCAAATGCTACATCATCTTTATACCCCCACGCACCAGCGTACATAGCCTTAAACTGGAACTTACCATTCAGGTAAAAAGATTTAGTCATCACTTCATAAACCCATGCCATTGTTACTCTCCTTGTTTACACCAACTGTTGATTTACTCCTGCAACATGCATTTTAAACAGAATTCATTTACTGTTTTCCATAGCAGATAAAGGAAATTGAAGGATCTTATAACAATAATCAAAAGAGGGATTGATTTTGTCCGAAATTGGCATAGTATCTCTCCAAAGTAGGATTTCTGTGCATACGCCACTTATGAATTGCAAACCTCGCCACGGCGGGGTTTTTTGCTGTTAGCCCTGTGGCAAACGCGGCATACAATTATCACTGTGATGCTTCAGCCCACTTTTAATATTACTCTTTTAATTTGTGATGGTGTTCAACCTTTTTTGTTTTTTTATTTAATTGCCGCTCCAAAAAGTTCTTAATTTATTTTTATTAAATATATAACTGCCTGTATATATTGTTTTTTATTGTAGTTTTAGGCAAATGGTTACATAGATTGACGAATCCCTGACAAAAGAGTAAACCTGTTTATGCCTTATCAAAAAGCAAATGGTGGGGCATATATTTAGGTTGATAATTGGAGGAATGATAGCCGGATCATTGGGCGGTTTGGCTGGTATAGCCGTAGGGCTGGCTGGTGGCGTTATCTCTGGTGGATGTTTCAAGAATAGCGGCAACAGCGGAGGCGGTGGTTCCGGTTCAAACAATTCAAATTGTTCTGGCGACTCTTGTTCCTTTTAAGGACGCTTAAAGTGAAAGAGAAATTGATTTACTGCCTCGCTATTTTTTTTGGGGTGCTTCTGGCATCATCGCTATTGAGTGGTGCAAAGGTAATGTTTACTAATTGGTATGCATTCCCTGAAGAAATATCACGCTTCAGTATAATGATGATTTGCTATATTGGTGTGGTTAAATTTATTCATTTTATTTTTTCGATCTTGATTAAGAAATAAACGTAATTTATATAAAAAATTTCACTTTAAATATTATATTATATGGCCGCCAGGTTCGGCCTTTTTAATGCTTGTTAGAATGGCTATTTTTTTATAAAAGGAAAGCTTTCCACGTATATATTGCAGGCTTACTTCGGTGGGCCTTTTTTATTTAAGGTTTTTATATGACAGAACAGTTAAGCACCGGTGCAACCTCCGGATCAGTCGCTGGCTGGGGGCTCATTACTTCCGCGCTGGCAGGTTTTATAACGTCAGTAGATTATTCAATCACATTCGGAGCACTTGCGGACGCGATCTGTTTTGTCGTCACCGGGCTAATCCTTTTTTATGGCAATTTTGCGCTGCTTTGGCTTTTCGGGCATTACAAGGTGTCGGCATGGCAGGCCACAGTCGTGAACCTAAGGAAATGGCGACGCAGTAAATATAAATACTCAATAGATTTACAGCGGCTTTTGCATATTTTGCCCATGAAAGGCCGGGCGCAAAATACGTTGGTAGCGTCAAATATGAAAAACCACACGCTTGCCTGAAAGCAGCTCTACGTCCAGGGCGGTTTTGTGATAAAAGAGGGCGCCTTTTGTAACCGCTTATACGGGGTTATGGTGACAGGCAGTAATATGAGCCGATCCCGGCTGTATTTACTGCTTCCAGGCTAGTCGGGGGAAGCTGCGCCAGGATAAGAATTGCTGTCCTGAGCGCATATTTTAGTGATGTCCGTTGGGAGCCAGAAGCGTTCCTTCGCCATGATTCCGTATATCCTGTCGAACAGCTGTCTGGTATTAACACATGCAGTGAACGTCTGTTTGCGACCACGCAGGTGCGAGCATTGAACGGCACGCTTAGAGTAAAGATGCCGCCCGTTCTGCGGCACCACCAACAATGACGCCTCCGTGCCTTTCAGCGATATGTTGAACAAGGCCCGTGCCTGGTCGAAGGACAGTCGCCCACTGAACAACCTGTTTACTTACCTGCCGACATCGACATCTGTTGGGCGGACTTCAGGTGCTGCTCAACGACCGGCGTATGCGCGTCGGCCAGGGCCTTCACATCCGCATCCTTAATCTGCATGGCGTCACTTTTCAGCTTCGCCAGCACCATCTTGTGGTCTTTAGTGCCGGCGTTTTCCATATACATCTTGTCAAATGCGTTGCCGCTCTGCTTTTCCAGTTTAGCGGCTATGGCCTTGTGGCTGGCGTCCGGCTCAGTCGGCAGCGTCACGCCCTTTTGCTGGGCGACGGCCTGTACTTTGGTCAAGGCGGCGCCGTGATCTTCGACCATCTGCTGAGCGAATGCTTTGACATCGCTGCTTTGGGCCTTGCTCAGCGCGAGCTTGGCAGCGGCGATTTCATTGATATTGGCCTGCGCCATGTCTTTCACCGCTTTTTCGTCGCCGGCACTGAGTTTGGCGCTCGATCCTGCCTGGCCCGCGGCGACATTCTGCGCGGCGCTCGTTGGCGTCTGGGCCTGCACGCCGACAGTGTTGAACATAGCGGCCGCTGCCGATACGGCCAGCAGCATTTTCAGGGTTTTACTCTTTTGCATGTTGTTCTCCTGATGGTCGTGGGTAGGGTGGGTATTTGGGAACTAACCGTGCTCAGATTCGTAGGTAAATTACACCAGCAATGGTCAGTATAGTGGATCATCGGGGCGAGTCAGGGTCTGCAACGAGAACGGCAGCAAATGATGGACGCAAAAAAGCGGGAATGGCACCTGTGTCACGCGCCAGAAGTTGATAGGGGCGTAGGCGGCAGGCCGGAAAATTCTGTGCTGTAAACGTGTACAGAGATAAACGTTTCTGTGGCCCTGCGCCTGTTCATCATTGTTTGACTCATTCTGTTATATAGATCACTTTTTAATAACAGCGTTCGGGCACGGCGCCGTTTTCCGGCAGCGGTAAACCCTTTGTATGCTGCTGCCGGGTACCGGCAGGGCCAGAGGCCGAGAGCATAATAAATTTTTGATAAAAATCAGGGTCGTTTTTCGGAAGAGAAGAGCTGTATCGCCCGATTTTTTGCAGAAAAGCTGTCGGCTTTTGGCCTGAATGATGCGTCCGGGACGAGGAAAAGACGATCCGCTCAATTTTCTGCCTGGGCCTGCTGCGCCCGAAAAACGCAGCTACATTTTGTTATCTGAAACCAAGCGGAGAACTGTATGAATAACAAGCACGTATTGCTGGTCGGTGCAAGCGGCGTAGTTGGCTTTGCCGCTCATGATTCCTTCCATAAAGCGGGCTGGCAAATCACGACTCTTGGGCGTTCGCCGCACAGCCCTCATTCTTCTCCTCATATCAGCGCCGACCTGACCTCTTCAGAGGATCTTAAACAACACCGCGAAGCGTTTGAAACGGTGACGCATATCTTTTACGCGGCGTTGCGCCAGGATCCTAATCCGGGCGTGGAAGCGGATATTAATGCGCTGATGTTTGAAAACCTGATCGGCGCAGTGCGCTCGTCAGGCAATGCGTTGCAGCATATTATCTTTATTCAGGGCGGCAAGGTTTATGGCGCTCATCTGGGCGTTTACCGCACCCCGGCACGGGAAGAGGACAGCCGGCATTTTCCGCCTAACCTCTATTTCCGGCATGAAGACTATGCGAAGAAGATTGGCGAGGAAGGTATCGGCTGGACTGCGCTGCGCCCGGATATTGTTATCGGCCACTCATTCGGATCGCCCATGAACCTGGGAAATCTGATCGGCGTGTACGGGACGATTTGCCGCGAAACGGGAACCGCTCTGCATTTCCCCGGCCCGGATGACGCCTATCGCAATACGCTGGTGAATATCACCGACAGCCGCATTCTGGGGCAAAGCGCTATCTGGGCTGCCGAAAACGCCAAATTCGGCGCGTTCAATATCACCAATGGCGACGTGTTTCGCTGGTGTCATGTCTGGCCAAAACTGGCTGACTGGTTCGGTGTGCCGGTCGGCGAGGCGCAGCCTGTCTCGCTTAGCGAACGTCTCAGCGGGCTTAAGCCTCTCTGGTCATCCATCGCCGATAAGGCGCAGCTGAAGGAGAAGAATATCGATAAGCTGGCGCTGGGCGGATTTGGTGATTTCATCTTCCATGTGCAGAAAGATGCCATATTTGACGTCACCAAAGCGCGCCGGGAAGGATTTGACGCCATGATCAGGCGCTCCGATGACGTGTTGATCGAGCATCTGGAAGCCATGCGCAGCAGTAAACTTATTCCCTGATATGCAAGGCAGCCCGCCGTCTGGCAGGCTGCCGATCCACTCTTGCGGCTGGCTTTGCAACGGCTGAGTTAATGCCCTGATAATCGCTCAGGAAACGATGCTTACAGAAATGCTGAGGTGTCTGAAAAAGTTGTCAGGTATCGCTTTCTCCAGAATCTGCGCCCAATCCATCAACCAGATAATATCAGCCATATCGCGCCACTTTATCGTGACATCTTCCTGCGCCAGACCGCGCATAACACTGAGCACCTTTCCGACTATCTCCGGAGCAAGCGCTGTGGTCTGGTCATCAAACCGCCTTACCGGTAGCTGCATCGCCACGCATTACTGCTGTCCGGCTGCTATCTGCGCCAGATAAGCGTCTAATCTCTGCCAGAAGCAGGCATTGCTTACAAATATATAGCAACCGGCAAAGTACAAATAACTGATGAGCCAAATGGCTAACTAAGTGCGCAGAATTTTTTTGAAAAAGATAAGTACAGGTTGGAATAGAGCGCATAAAAAAGCCCCTTTCGGGGCTCTTTTATGCGCTATACATCCCCTGCTTCTTTGGGCGACCCCCGCCAAAGACTGAGGAACGTTTAACTCGAAGGCTACTATCACTGGATGCCACATAGCGACCATTGACAATTTTAATCTCGCCGGAAGCAAGCTTCTCTCTCACATCTCGACCTGCTGCTGCCTGCAGACGTTTGCCCATTTCAAGAGTAAGGCGTTCCACTGCGGCGTTGTTAAGGCTGGTAACTTTGAGTTGTGACGACATAACTTCTTCGTCCTGCGTCTATATCGGTATATGCGTTCCAACCGATAAACGGGCTGAACAGCCTGCTTGTACGGTGCCCCTGAAGACCGAGTGCTCGCGAATAAATTACTGAAAGATCAGTGCCTCGCTCATGCTCTCTATCTTCCGCGGCGCTGAAAACATATGCACCTGCATCGCAAATATTATAATGGTCATAAATTATACTTGCAACGTTTTGGAGCACACGCCCACCCGCTAATCCGTCAAACTTAACATGCTTAAAGCCTAAAGGTGAGTCTGTTACCGGGTCAATAGTGTCAAATAGTACTGCCCAGACACTATTGTTCTGTGGGAAACGAAACTGTGGGAACGCATGATTCAACTTTATATGTTTTGCTTCTAAATCTGCCAGCGTCGGCAATTCTTGAAAGCCGATCCCGTAGAGTTGCCCGCAATATAAAAACTTGCGATAGACCATCCCTCCCGCCAGAGAGTCATCGAAGGGATCTGGCCACTATATCCGATTGTTCACCTGGCTTCTCCTTGCCGCAAACTGATAACTATTCAACCAAATGGCAGTAAATTAAACAAAATAAAAGTTACCTAACCCCAATTATTCAGATCCAAAGAAATTTGCTCTTTATAATCCTATGTTAACTATGTATGGAATCACAAATCTTCATTAAATGCTTCTAAATGTGCGCTTTTCGCTCGTAGCATACGGGGAGCGCCTGGCGCCTGTCCATTTAGAGCCAGGGCGTTGCTAACCGCGTAGTATAGTAATCTGTAGGAAGCTGGTGCCTGGAGGTTTAAATGCTTTATAGCTGCATGAATGATACAAAATGGAATGAAATCCGTCTGGCAATGGTGAACATGACATCGCCTCCTTTATGGAAAACAACCTCTCTCGATGGCTATGGATCCGCAGTGGATGGCGAATGGTTTTACCATTTCAACGTGGGCGGCTATTCGGATATCCACTATCTTGATATTTTGACAAATTCAGTTGAGCAGCACGCAGAAGTTGGCGTTATTCTTCGCGCTATTCATCTTCCCGGTATTGAAACTTCAACCGGCTACAGGATTTTTGGATACGCGGATCCGGCCAGCTATATAGGGTATCTTTAGTTGGGCAGCATCAATAAGCGGCCAGCGGGATTATTAATGATAAGGTAAAATTTGTGTCCGTTTCTCGCTCAAAACAGTAGCCACACGGTATGTGATTTTCTTATGACGTCCGCTCCCACAAAGCGGACGTCACTTAAACATTCAGGGAACCCGATTACGCCATCTTTTAAATCAAATCGGTGGCGCCAATCGCGCTTTTTTTACGGTCGGCCACTTCCTTCAGCAGGGCGAAAGCAAAGATCACCATCCCCATCAGCGGCAGAACGGCGCCATAGCTGGCGGTCTGCGTCATCGGATAGCCCTGCTGCACCACCCAGGCACCCAGAAACGCACCCAGCGCGTTGGCGATATTAAAGGCGGAGTGATTCAGCGTCGCGGCGAGCGTTTGCGCTTTTCCGGCCACCTGCATCAGACGCACCTGTAGCGGCGCGCACAGCGCCAGATTGGTGCCGATCAGGAAAGCCCCCAGCAGCAGGCCGCTGACGGAAGAGACCATCAGCGGGAACAGGGTCAGCACCAGCACGCTCCAGGCCAGAATACAAAAAATAGAGAGCATGATTTTGCGGTCGGCCAGCTTGCCGCCAGCCAGATTGCCCAACACCATGCCCAGACCAAAAGCGAACAGCACCACCGGCAGCCAGAGCGTAGAGAGGTGCGCGGCCAGCGTCAGGATCGGCGTGATATAGCTGATCACGGCAAACATGCCGCCAAAGCCGATAGCCGCGATGCCCAGCGTCAGCCAGATGCGGCTGTTCGCCAGCCCGCGGATCTCTTTCAGCGGCGAGCTTTGCGCTTCCTCATGCTGCTGTGGGAAAAGTTTAAAAATCAGCAGCGCATCGGCCAGCGACAGCAGCGACACGCAGGCAAAGGCCCAGCGCCAGTCCAGGTGTTCGCCCAGCAGCGTCGCCGCGGGATTCCCCAGCAATGAGGCCAGCGTCAGGCCGAGCATGACTTTGCCCACCGCCTGACCGCGCCGGTTTTCTTCCACCAGCGAAGCGGCCGCCAGCGCCGCCACGCCAAGAAAAGCGCCGTGCGGCAGGCCGCTGAGAAAACGGGAAATCACCAGCGCGTGGGCGCTGTCCGCCAGCATGCTGCTGACGTTGCCGCCTAAAAATAGCGTGATAAAAATCATCAGCTGATGCTTGCGGCTAAGGCGCGCGGTGCTCAGGGAAAACAGCGGCGCGCCGATCACCACGCCCAGCGCGTAGTAGCTGATAAAACGGCTGCCTTCGGCCAGGCTGACGTGCATCGCTGCGCTGACCTGCGGCAGCAGGCCCATGATCACAAATTCGCTCAGGCCGATGGCGAAGGCGCCCAGCGCCAGGGCAAACAGCAGCGGGCCGACGGCGCGCGCCGCAGGGGAAGTTGGGTTTTCAATAGTCATAAAAAGTCTTAATAAGAGAGGCTAAAACCTGTGCACAACGCGTGACGGGGACGATGAGGGCAGGGCAGGCAAGAGTAGTTATTATTGCCGGCTGGCAGCGTGCCGCCGGAAGGCGCTGAGTTTACCGTGTAGCGGCAGGGATAAACAAGCCGGGCCGCGTGGATGGCCCGTCAAAACGTTAGCGCAGGGCGCTTTATTCGGCTGGCTATCTGTCTATATGACCCAAATCCCGCTCGGGAAAACAGTAGTTCCGCACGCGCTGCTTCAGCTCTTTCACTTCCGGAAAGCCGCCATCCACTTTGCGATCCCACAGCAGATGACCGTCAACGGCAATTTGATAGATGCCGCCCGTGCCCGGCACCAGCGTGACCGAAGCTAAATCGGTGCCAAAAGTATGCAGCAGCTCCTGCGCCATCCAGCCCGCGCGCAGCAGCCAGTTGCATTGGGAGCAGTAGTGAATAGTGATGGCAGGCGTTGTCATTAGCGTAGTCCGGCAAAAAAGGGGAGCACCATCTTCTGGTCGGTGAGAGGCGCTGTCAAGCCCGCGACTGCTTGCCTTTTCCCGGATTGTGAATTCTTTATGGAGATTGTTGATAACATAAATCAATATGATTATCATTCGCATTTATTGAGGTCAGGGATCGACTATAACCAGGCGCGGCGGGCGTCAGTACCGCTTTTGGCAGTGATGTGAGTCGATACTAATAAAGAAAAAGGCTTACCAGCATGTACAAGAATCAGTGTTCTCAGGGAATTTTCCATCGATCCGTGCTGTTTACGGCACTGGCGGCGGCCGGTTTATCATCAGGTGCGCAGGCGGCGGACGCGCGTGCCGCAAATGAGCAGCTGACCGTTGCCGACACGCACAGCGAACCACAGATGGTGGTCACCGCGCCCCGACAGGTAAAAGAGGCGGGCAGCCAGACCACCCTCACCGCAGCGGAAATGCAAAAAAAAGGGGCTAACGACTTCGGCTCGGTAATGCGTTATGAACCGTTGATCGGCGCGACCGGTGCCAGCGGTGGATCGGGCGCGGGCAAAAGCGGTTTCGATCGCGGCGGCTATACCGGCTACAACATTCGCGGCCTGGAAAGCAACCGCGTGGGGCTGGAGGTGGACGGCATTCCGCAGCCGGAAGCGGCCGGGCGCAGCTACGCCAGCCGCGCAGGTCTGAACACCTTCGGCATTGGCCGCGATTATATCGATCCTTATCTCTACGGCCTGGTAGAGATCGAATCCGGCGCGACCTCTACGGAAAAAGCCAACAACGCCATTGGCGGCGCGGTCTCCTTCCTGCCGAAATCGGCAGATGACTACCTGTCGCCCTATAAATCGACTTATTTCGGCTATCGGTCCGACTACGACTCCGCCAACCGCAGCTGGCACAACGGCATAACCGCTGCGGCAGGCGATGCCACGCTGCGCGGCGTGTTCGTTTACAGCCGTCGCGACGGCCAGCAAACGCGCAATAACAGCGATACGCTGGCGGCTTATCCGGCCAACTGGCATTCAAACGCGCTGCTGGCTTCCGGCATCTGGCAGCCCAACGACGAGCACAAGCTGACCGGCACCGTCGATTATTATGACAAAACCAACCACACCCATTACGACTCGTGGGACAGCAGCGGCAACACCATCTGGGGAACCGCGCAGCAGCAAAGCAATACCCGCCGCTGGGGCATCAGCCTGAAGGATGAGTGGACGCCGACCAGCGATTTGCTCGACAGCCTGACCTCCCGACTTTATTACCAGCAGACGCAGGCGCACGACAATACCCTGATGCCTGCCAGCGCGACGGCGATGGAGCGGGTTTATTCCGATTACAATGTGGAGATCTGGGGCGTGGAAACCCGGCTGATAAAAACCTTGGGACGCCACGAGCTGAGCGGCGGCCTGAACGCGACCGTCACCGACACGCAGCGGCCGTTCCGCCAGACGCCTGCGCCCAGCCAGTACAGCGTCATCATGCAGCCGCAGGCCGACAGCCGCGGCTATCTGGCGGGCGGTTACCTTCAGGATAAAATCCACTTCGATCTGAACGGTCACGACTTCAGCGCGGTGCCGGGCGTGCGTATCGCTTACCAAAGCATCAGGCCGCAAAACCTGAGCAGCCTGGCCACCGGCAGCACGGCTATTACCGAAGCGGATCTGCAAAAGCTTTACGGGCAGAAAAATAGCGATACGCAGGTGCTGCCATCGCTGAGCCTGAACTACGATCTGACGCCGGATCTGATGACGTATGTGCTCTACAAGCGCGGCGCGCAGTTCCCCAACGCCAGCCAGCTGTACGGCTCCTGGAACCTCGGCTCCAGCTATGCGGGATCCGCGCAGTACGCGCTGATCGGCAACAGCGCGTTAAAAACGGAAACCAGCAATAACCTGGAGTGGGGGCTGAAAGGCGAGGCGGCGAAAGGCGTATCGCTGAATGCCGCCATGTTCTACAACACCTACGACAACTTTATTGCCTATACCCGCTACACGCGCGCCGGCAGTCCGGCGAAGTTCAGCCGGGTGCCGTCGAATATTTACACTATCTATCAGGCAGAAAACCGTGATAAAGCTTTTATCTGGGGCGGCCAGCTTAGCACCAGGCTTGATGTCGGCAGCTGGTTTAGCGAGGTTAACGGCCTGAGCGCCACCTTTGCGCTGGGTTACAGCGAAGGCAAATCAAAATCCAGCTACGCTGGCGACAGCTATGTCGATTTAGACAGCGTGGCGCCGGTCAAAGCGATAGTGGGCGTAGCCTGGGACGATCCGGCAAAAGTCTACGGCGCTGCGGTAACGGCGACCTTTGTTAAGGGCAAGCGGGCGACCGAAACCAGTCGCGAAAGCTACAGCAACAGCGGCGCGGCGCTGGCCGGGTCGGACGAGGAATACAGCCGCGTGCCGGGTTACGGCATGGTGGATATGACCGCCTGGTGGCAGGTGGCGAAAAACGTGCGCGTCAGCGGCGGTATCTATAACCTGACCGATCGTAAATATTGGGACTACCTGAGCAGCCGCAACCTGACGGAAAGCACGCGACAGGATGCCTTTGATAAAGCGCTGGCGGTGATGCCGGGCCGCACCTTCCAGCTGGGCGTCAATGTGGATTTCTGACCGCCTTAACTTTGCCCCGCGCTCGAGGCTTAATGGCGTAGCGGTAATGCCGGTTTCACAGTTAAGGCAACTTTGCCCCGCGCGCGGGGCTTAATGGAGAACAAGCGATGAACCTTTTACAACGTTACAGGCAGCTTAAAGCCGATCACCCGAAAAAATACGCCCGCGACCTGGCCGCGCTGCTGGATGTCAGCGAAGCCGAGCTGACCCATGCCCGCACCGCTTTCGACGCGGCGGCGCTGCGGCCGGATTTCAGTGCGCTGCTGGCCGCGCTGGAAGCGGTGGGCGAAACCAAATCGATTACCCGCAACGCCTTTGCCGTGCATGAACAAATTGGCCGCTACGAGAATTTGCATCTGGGCGGCCACGCCGGGCTGGTTCTGAACCCGCGCGCGCTGGACCAGCGGATCTTTCCGCAGCGCTGGAAAAGCGCCTATGCGTTGCGTGAGGAGACGGCGCGCGGCCAACGTCACAGCATTCAGATTTTTGACGCGCACGGCGACGCGGTACTGAAAATTTACGCCACGCCCAACACCGATATGGTGGCCTGGCAGTCGTTGATCGCCGACTATCGCCTGACGGAAACGCCGGAGCTGGAGGTGATCCCGGTGATGCCCACCAGCATTAGTCCGCAGCCTGACAGCGCGGCTATTGAACAGGAATGGCGGGCGATGACTAACGTGCACCAGTTTTTCGGCCTGCTGAACCGCCACGGCGTTTCGCGCCAGCAGGCTTTCCACGCCGTTCCCGACGATCTGGCGCAGCGGGTGGACAACAGCGCGCCCGGCGAGCTGCTACGGCAGGCCAGCCAGGACGGCAACGAGATCATGATTTTCGTCGGCAATCGCGGCTGCGTGCAGATCTTTACCGGCGTGGTGGAGAAGCCGGTGTGGAGGGAAAACTGGCTGAACATTTTCAATCCCACCTTTACGCTGCATCTGATGGCGGATCGCATAGCGGAAAGCTGGATCACCCGTAAGCCCACGGCTGACGGCTTTGTCACCAGCCTGGAGCTGTTTGCCGCCGACGGCACGCAGATCGCCCAGCTGTTTGGTCAGCGCACCGAGGGCCAGCCGGAACAGGCGCGCTGGCGTGAGCAGATCGCCGGGCTGACGAAGCAAGGAGCGACGGTATGAGGCTGTGGCTGATAGCGCTGCTGGCGCTGCCTTTTGCGCTGATGGCGGAAGAGCGAGTGGTAACGATCGGCGGCGACGTCACTGAGATTGTCTACGCGCTGGACGCCCAGCAAACTTTGGTAGCACGGGACTCCACCAGCCTGCGGCCCGCGCTGGCGACCAAACTGCCGGACATGGGCTATATGCGTCAGCTGAATGCGGAAGGCATCCTGGCGATGCGGCCCACGCTGGTTATCGCCAGCGAGCTGGCTAAACCCTCGCTGGCCTTACAGCAGGTTGAGCAGGCCGGGGTCAGGGTGATCACGGTAACGGGCGAGCCGACGCTACAGGCGATCCATAAAAAAATCGCTACCGTTGCAGGCGCGCTGCATAAAGAAGAGGAGGGCAAAGCGCTGGACGCCAGGCTGGACAGCCAGCTGGCCGCAATGGCGAAAAAACCGCTGCCGGTCAAAGTGCTGTTTATCCTTAATCATAGCGGCATGAAGGCGATGGCGGCGGGAACGGGGACGGCGGCGGACAGCGCCATTCGCAGCGCCGGGCTGATTAACGCCATGGGGCAGGTGCCGCGCTACCAGCCGTTGACCCAGGAAGGTATCGTGGCCAGCGCGCCGCAGCTGGTGGTGATTGGCAAAGACGGCCTGAAGGCGATGGGCGATGAAGAGCGTATCTGGCAGCTGCCGGGACTGGCGCTGACGCCTGCGGGCAAGCAGCGCAACCTGCTGGTGGTGGACGATATGGCGCTGCTGGGCTTTGGTCTGCAAACGCCGGGCGCTATCGGCAAACTGCGTAAAGCGGCGGAAGCGACGCTGCCATGAGGAAAATGACGTCGCGCGGGCTGGGGATCATGCTTGCGCTGACGGTGGCGACGGCGCTTTTTGCCGCCAGCATGGGCGCGATGCGGCTGTCGCTGCCGATGGTCTGGCAGGCGTCCGCCGACAGCCTGGTCTGGCAGATCTGGTGGACTATCCGCCTGCCGCGCGTGCTGCTGGCGGTGCTGGTCGGCAGCGCCCTGGCGGTTTCCGGCGCGACCCTACAGGGGTTGTTTCGCAATCCGCTGGCCGATCCCGGCCTGTTGGGGATCAGCAGCGGCGCGTCGCTGGCGCTGGCGCTGGCCGTAGTGATGCCGCTGACGCTGCCTGCCGTGCTGGCTTTATGGTGGCCGATGCTGGCCGCCTTTGTCGGCAGCCTGGCCGTGACCCTGATGATTTTTTTGCTCAGCCGTCACGGCCGCACCACGCTCTCTCGCCTGCTGCTGGCGGGCATCGCTATCAACGCGCTCTGCTCTGCTGCGGTCGGCTTGCTCTCCTGGATCGGCAACGATCAGCAGCTGCGTCAGCTTTCGCTGTGGGGTATGGGATCGCTGGGACAGGCGCAGTGGTCAACGGTGCTGGCCAGCGCCGCGTTGATCCTGCCGGCGCTGCTGGCGACGCAGTGGCAGGCAAAGCGGCTCAATCTGCTGCAGCTGGGTGATGAAGAGGCGCACTATCTGGGCGTCGATGTGCAACGCACGCAGCGCATCGTACTGGTGCTCAGCGCGCTGATGGTGGCCGCAGCGGTGGCGGTCAGCGGCGTGATCGGTTTTATCGGCCTGGTGGTGCCGCACCTGATCCGGCTGGGCACCGGCGGCGATCATCGCTGGCTGCTGCCCGCTTCGGCGCTGCTCGGCGCCATACTGCTGCTGATAGCCGATACGCTGGCGCGCACGCTGGTGGCGCCTGCCGAAATGCCGGTTGGCCTGCTGACCAGCCTGCTGGGCGCGCCGTGGTTCTTATGGCTGATTTTGCGTCGGCGGGAGGGCGAATATGACTGATGCTTTACAGGCGCTCGATCTTTCCTGCCGCTCAGGGGCGCGGCTGCTGATCGATCGGGTTTCGCTGACGCTGACGCCGGGCGAAATGGTCGCTCTGATTGGCCCGAACGGGGCGGGGAAATCCACGCTGCTGCGGCTGCTGACGGGCTATCTCTCGCCGGATTCAGGTCAGTGCCTGCTGAACGGCCAGGCGCTGGATAGCTGGCCGCGCGATCGGCTGGCGCGCGTCAGGGCGGTGATGAGGCAGCAAAGCCACGTCGAGTTTCCGCTCAGCGTGCGCGAGGTGGTGGCGATGGGACGTGCGCCCTGGCCTGGCCGAGCCAGTGCGTCGATGCTGGACGAAGTGATGCAGCTGACCGGCTGCGACGAGCTGGCCACGCGCGACTATCGACGGCTTTCCGGCGGCGAACAGCAGCGTGTGCAGCTGGCGAGGGCGCTGGCGCAGCTCTGGCACGACGATGGCCCGCGCGGCTGGTTATTTTTAGACGAGCCGACCTCGGCGCTGGATCTCTACCATCAGCAGCATGCGCTGCGTTTGCTGCATCGACTCAGCCGCAAAGGGCAGCTGGCGGTTTGCTGCGTGCTGCACGATCTGAACCTGGCGGCGCTGTGGTCCGACAGCATGCTGCTGCTGCACGAGGGCAGGCGAGTCGCCAGCGGCACGCCAGCGGAAGTGATGACCGAACCGACGCTGACGCGCTGGTATCGGGCCGAGCTACAGGTTTATCATCACGGCCCCACGCCGCAGCTTATGCTGCGGCGCTAGCGGCCGGGCTATTGCGCGGTCAGGTTGCTCTGTGGATCGGCGGTAGGGGCCATCGGTTTAACATCCGGCGGCAGGAAGATGTGGTCGAGAATATTTCTTACCAGCGGCGCGGCCGTGACGCCGTTGATGCCGCCGTTTTCCAGGATCAGCGCTATCGCCACTTTGGGCTTATCGAAAGGCGCAAAGGCGGTATAGAAAATATGGTCGCGCAGGCGGATCGGGATCGTTTTGGCGTTGTAGATCTGATTCTGCTTCAGGCCGAACACCTGCGAGGTGCCGCTTTTCGCCGCAATGCCGTAAGGCGCGGTATGGAAATATTTATAGCCGGTGCCGTTTGGCGCGTTGGCCATGCCGAACATGGCGCGGCGTACGATCCCCCAGTACGGCGAGTCAGGATCGCCGACCTGCTGAGCGGGCAGCGTCGGCTGCCAAAGGCTGACGTTTTTACCCTGTTTTTCCTCATACATCAGGTGAGGCTGGATAACGCGCCCGTTATTAATAAGCGTGGCCATCGCTTTCACCATCTGGATTGGCGTGGCAATCCAGTAGCCCTGGCCGATGCCGACGGAAACGGTATCGCCCTGATACCAGCTCTTTTTATGCACCTTTTGCTTCCATTCGCGGCCTGGCAGCAGGCCGTTGTACTCCTCGTTGAGATCGATGCCGGTGGATTTACCGTAGCCGAACTGGCTGAGCATGGTATGAATGCGATCGATACCCATCATAAAGGCCACCTGATAAAAGAAGGTGTCCGCCGACTCTTCTATCGCGCGGGTTACGTCCAGCATCCCGTGTCCGGTTTTTTTCCAGTCGCGGTATTTGCGCTCGGTGCCCGGCAGCGTCCAGGTCGGCGCGCCGTAGAAGCTGGTTTGCGGCGTAATGACGTGATTCAGCAGTGCCGACATCGCCATATAAGGCTTAACGGTGGAGGCTGGCGGATAAAGCCCCTGGGTTACGCGGTTGATAAGCGGCAGATCTTTATTAGCCAACAGCGACTTGTAGGCTTTATAGCTGATGCCCTTCACAAAAGGGTTGGGATCGTAGCTGGGACTGGACACCATCGCCAGCACCTCGCCGGTTTTGGGATTTTCAATCAGGACGGCGGCCCGCTGGCCTGGCAGCTGCGTCTCCACGTACTGCTGTAAAGGAAGATCCAGCGTCAAATAAATATTTTTACCGGCAACGGGCGGCACCTCTTTCAGCACGCGGATCACCCGGCCGTGGTTATCCACTTCCACTTCCTGATAGCCGGTTTTGCCATGCAGTACCGATTCGTAATAACCTTCAATCCCCTGTTTGCCAATATTATGGTCGGCGGCGTAGTTCTCGCTAATCCCTTCTTTATCCAGCCTTTTATAATCGCTGTCGTTTATTTTAGAGACGTACCCCACCACGTGTGCCAGATCCGGGCCGTAGGGGTACTGGCGATCTTCATAACTGTTGATATCGACGCCGGTATACTTGAATTGATTAACAGAGAAACGGGCCACTTCTTCCGCCGACAGCTCGGTTTTCAACACCACCGGCTTATAGCGGCTGGCGTTGTGCAGATTATGGGTAAACGTCTCGATATCGTCGGCGGAAAGATCGACTATTGGCGTCAGTTCAGCCAGTAACGCCTTCATATCATGCACTTTATAAGGCACAACTTCGATGTCATACCAGGTAACATTTTTTACCAGCGGCGTACCGTTACGGTCGAAAATAATCCCACGCGTGGGCGCGATGGGGATCATCTTGATATCGTTTTGATTGGAGCGCGTTTGATAGTACTGATTTTGCTCAATCTGCAGATGCCAGAGATTGATGCCAAGCGTGACAAAACCCGCCAGCACAACGCCAAAGGCCACCAGTGCCCTGCGAACAAACAGCTTTTCTTCTTCTGCAAAATCTCTGAATTTCATTCACTGCCAATCAGGTAGCCTTTTATTTACCCGCTACATGATAGAGATTACGCAACAAATCACGACCTGAAAGATGCGTCCTGGCCAGGTAAAGTGTGACATTTGTTGAAGTTGTAACAGAATGGCTGCCTTTTTTAAAAGAGTGATGATTATTACCGCTGCCGCTGCTCATAAATAATATTTATTTTTTCCGCCTTCTGGCGAAAATTTATGACCATTAAACGAGAATGCTGTTTCTGCTGATAACGCGCCGTGACTATAAAATTCAAATTATTTTTCCGCTCTGTTTATTATTTTTGGCTATCAGCCATACGCGGCTAATTCGACGTGGGCGTTTTATATTTTTTACGAACAGGCCTCTTTGGAGCAGTCTGAGTCCGTTACCCAAATTTATTGCTGATTTTGCCTGGCCTGCGGAAAGCCGCCTGCGTTAAGCGGAAAAGATCGGCCTGTGACCACGGCTGACGCTGATACCCACCCTGCGTACAGCATCAGCATTAACCGCTTAGTGAAGTTGCCAGCATTGGCGTAATAATCGACCGACATGACGTTGTCATCAGGCAACCTGTTTTACCGCCATCCATTAAGAGGTTTTTATGTCAGGGTTATTTTCCCCTTTTACCTTAAAAGACGTGACGTTACGCAACCGTATCGCCGTACCGCCAATGTGTCAGTACAGCGCTGAAGATGGGCTGAGCAACGAGTGGCACCGCGTTCATTATGCCAGCCTGGCCCGTGGCGGCGCAGGTCTGGTGATTGTCGAGGCGACGGCGGTTGCGCCGGAAGGGCGTATCACGCCCGGCTGCCTCGGTATCTGGAACGACGAGCAGGCTGAGAAACTGGCGATCATCGCCCGTGATATCAAGGCGGCAGGCGCGGTGCCGGGTATTCAGATTGCCCATGCGGGCCGCAAAGCCAGCGCTAACCGTCCGTGGGAAGGCGACGATCATATCGCGAAAACCGACCCGCGCGGCTGGGAAACGCTGTCGCCGTCCGCTACCGCTTTCGGTGCTAACCTGCCGCAGGTGCCGCACGAAATGACGCTGGAAGAGATTGCCCGCGTTCGCGATGATTTTGCCGTGGCGGCACAGCGCGCGCGTGATGCCGGCTTCGAGTGGCTGGAGCTGCATTTCGCACATGGCTATCTGGCACAGAGCTTCTTCTCCGTGCACGCTAACCAGCGTCAGGATCAATATGGCGGCGATTTCGAAGGGCGCAGCCGCTTCCTGCTGGAAACGCTGGCTGCCGTACGTACACAGTGGCCGGATAACCTGCCGCTGACGGCGCGTTTCGGCGTGATTGAATACGACGGTCGTGACGAAGAGACGCTGACAGAGGCGATTACGCTGACGAAAAAATTCCGCGAAGGCGGCCTGGATCTGCTCAGCGTCAGCATCGGCTTCTCCACGCCGGACGCTAATATTCCGTGGGGCCCCGCTTTCCTGGCGCCAGTTGCCGAGCGCGTGCGCCGTGAAGCGGATATTCCGGTGGCTTCCGCGTGGGGTATTGATGCGCCGTTAATTGCTAACGAAGCCGTTGAGAAAGGTCAGCTGGATCTGGTCATGGTTGGTAAAGCACACCTGGCCAACCCTAACTGGTCCTATCAGGCCGCGCGGGCGCTGAAAAAAGAGCAGCCTTCATGGGTGCTGCCAGCGCCTTATGCACACTGGCTGGAGCGCTATCGCGTTAGCGAGTAAAACCCTGGCAGAAGGTCTGGCGACCTTCTGCCGCTTTCTACTGTAGCCGGGAAAGCGACGATGCTGCGCGCCACGATGGCGGATCCCGCAACCCCAGATAGCTCTTGTTGAAGCCGGAATAAAGATTAAGAATTTCTTTATAGCAGACCAGTGCCATATCGTTGATTTTCATCATCCCCAGTTTGCGTACCGCATTCTGCTTATGCGAGCTAATCGTTTTAACCGAAATATTAAGTTTTCGGGAAATAAAGATAGCCGAGTGGCCGGAAGCCAGCTCTTTCAGGATCAGCGTTTCCTTTCGGGAGAGCTGATTGTAGTGTGAAGCTTCATAGTTCGGGATAGCTTTTAATAAAGGAATGTATTTTTTAAAGGTGCTTTTCTTGGAGATAAGCCAGTAAGGATGAAAGCCTTTATGCTCATCCTGTAAAGGAAGGTCGACAATAAAAACAATATTGATACCGAAATAATCAATATTTTTCGCCATGCCCAGTTTGGTATGGCAATTAGTAAAGTTGATATCAATGATTACGGTATCTTCTTTTGTTAACTTACCGGGGCGGAATTGAGTTAGCCAGCCTTCATAGCTAAATCCTTGCATCGCTATGCCATTTGCCGCCAGAAAGTATTTTAGCCCGGCCACAAAGTACATATCGTCGGAAATAACATATATGCACATAAATCCCTCTTTATCCTGTCCCTGTTACGGCTGAAAAAAAACCTCGCTTTTTTCAGTAGTAGTTAATGGTAAATGTAACGGTCGCATCTGCTCTTCCTGCACTTACGGTCGATTCGGTCTGAATATAACGAGCGACAAGCGGCATAGACTGCGTGGTCGCCGCACTGTTTTGCATGCTGTAATCCTTGCTGCTGGAAAAATCTACCAGCAAGGGAGAAGCATCAGATTTATTGCCATAAGCCATCTGAATGCCGACGCCCGTGGCGCTGCTGCTGCCCGTTTTTATGCCAAAAATACCGTTAGCGCTATCGATAATGGCGGTATTAGGTGACAGCGTCAGATTTAAAATGTTGTTGGTGATAGCACCCATGCCGCTGGCGCCGTTGTCGGAAGTCCAGGTATTTCTGCCGTCGTTCAGCGTCCCGTAAAAGCGAGGGCAGTTAACTAAGTTAATGGTGGCATCTTTCCATTCGGTGGTTTTTCCTGTTCCCGTAAAATATTCAGCGATGTCATATTTTCCCATCTCGACGGTGACGTCCGGCGTTTGACAGGTCTGCGAAACGATATTTATCGCCCCGGAAAAGTTCAGGCTCCCTAAATTTATCGCCGAAATACCCGGCGCCTCAAAATCATATTTCACCGTAGGCAGCTGCGATCCGATAAGCGTGCCGGGTGTGATCGCGCCGGTTTTAATCAGCACCACGTCAAATTCAAAGCCGCCCTCCGCGTTCCAAACGTTACTGTCGTGTTGAGTTTCTCGCCGCCATGGCTGATAGCTGAAAGGAACGGTGTAGTAGGTCAGATTATAGGTATAAATAGCTATGCCTATACCCGCTACGCCGGTTTCATACACTTTGCCGGCGCGAAACGAGCTGTCTGACCAGTCAGACTCTTTGTTAGGCGTCGTGTTGCTGTAATACCAGTTAATAGTGGGTTGATAGCTCTGTGTATTATCGCAATAAATATTCGTAGGCCGGGAGGGCTTAAAATACTGGCGATAAATGACGGTGCCGTTACTGACCCCTGGCCCGATGGTCAGATTGCTGCTTTGTAAGGGCAGCGTAAAATTCATAACGCCATAGCCTTCCAGCAGGCGACAACTCAGGGCAAAAGCCTGCTGGCTCCAGACCATGGCGATAGCCAGCAGAGCGAATAACGGGGCGGACCGGCAATATTTTTGTATTAAACGACTCTTCATGTCTTCAATCCGTATTAACTGTGACTTTGACGGGATGACGGCGGCGCCTCTGCCATGGTTCCCTCTGGCTGCGCGGTTTTTTCAATGGCCTCGCAAACGCTTTCAAAACGCGGTATTTCACGCTGGCGGTCGGTTTCCGCCTGCGGCATCAGGATATAGCTCAGGCTGCATTGCATATCCGGCGCGTCTCCCCATTTAACACGCAGCTTGTCCCGCTGCGCCTGGACGCGTGCATAGACTTCGCCGCCCTGGCCGACGGTACCAACATGGTTGCCTTTGCTGTCCAGCACCTCGGCACCGAAGGCCACAGGCTCACCCTGGAAGGTGGCCGCAATCAGCATCGCTGTGCCGCTGCGCGTGCCGTATTTCAGCTTCACTACGGCGCCTGATAACGGCGCTACTTTCAGCGAGGTGGTATCCAGCTCCACATCGCTGGCGGCCCCGCCAGGATCCAGCGTGACTTCGTTCAGCTGATAGGGATCCAGATAAGGCACGGCAGCGTAGCCGTTCCAGTCAACGTGAACGCCAGGATAGGACGAAACGCTGGCGCCCTGGGCGCCTTTGGCCTCGACCAGCGCGAAGGTATCGGAGGTATAAGGCGTTAGCGTCACGCCGCCGGAATGGCCAATAACGGTACCGCTCATCCCGGCAGACGCGCTGTAATAGTTGCTGCCTTTGCCGTACGAAGCGCTCAAAGAAGAAACGGCGCTGCGCCATGAACCGTTAACCGTGCCGCTGCTGCCCGTGCCCTGATTGGCGTTGGCGGCGCTGACGCCGTAAGAAAACTGGCCAAGCTTACCGCCCGTGCCGGATATGGCTGCCTGTTCTGAGGTTCGCCCGTTGCTGTTATGCGCTAAATCAACACGCAGCTGGGGCGTGTAGCTGCTGCTGTTGCCCAGCGGCAGGCTGAAGTTCAGCAGATAGTTGTTCTCGGCCTCGCCGTACAGCGTCCAGGTGCGGTTAACGCTAAGACCCCATGAGAGATTTTTATAGCGATTGTTGTAGCCCAGCTGGTACTGCTTGCTGTTGCCGTCGCGGTTCCAGTAATCCTGTAGCGAGCTGCTGGCGTAAAGGGTTCCCCAGCGTTCCGGCAGCCCTTGACTGACCGTAGCGATAAAACGGTTTTTGGCGCGCCAGATTGCGCTGGTTGACAGCCCGTCGGCAACCGCTTCCCGCGTCTGCATCGCCGTCATAAATCCCATATAGCCGCTGGTGGAAAAACGGTAGGCCGCCAGCGACACTTTGCTGCTGGTAGCGCTGACGGTTTTGCTGTAGCTGAGCTGAAAGCTCTGCCCGCTCATGGATGTCGGCGTATCTTCGGCAGTCCCGCCCAGATGGGTGCGGGCCTGAGTGGCATCCAGCGCAAAAGCGCCGATTTCGGTACCAAGCGCCAGGCCCGATTGCAGCGAATAGTAGTTCTGGCTCGCCTGGAAACCGCCATAGGCGGTAAGCATATTGGTCAGGCCATATTGCAGCGTAGCCTGATAAAGGGCGGGCTTTTCCGACAGCGAGCTGCTGCGCAGCCTGCCGGCGGTAACGGAGTAGCGGCTGTTGCCGGGCCTGAGCAGCTGGGCGACAGAGGAGTAGGGCACTTCAAAATATTGTTCGCTGCCGTCAGACTCGCGTACGGTGACCGCTAAATTACCACCGTAGCCGGTGGGATAGAGGTCGTTAATTAAAAACTCGCCCGGCGGCACGGTGGTTTCGTAAATAACCTGGCTGCCCTGACGTACGGTCACCCTGGCGTTAGTGCGCGCCACGCCGTGGATCTCTGGCGCATAGCCGCGCAGCGAGTTCGGCAGCATTCTTTCATCACTTGCCAGCTGTACGCCGGAAAAAGGCAGCGTTTCAAACAGCAAGCCTGAGGTATTCGCCTGGCCAGCCAGCAGACGGCTTTCCAGGGCGGGAATATCCCGCTGCACATAGGTATTAAGGGCGCTATATTTTTTCTGGCCGTGCTCAACCCAGTTCCAGCTGCCGTTATGGCGCAGATACCAGCTGGCGATATTTAATCCCGCCCGGATGCTGGCATAGACGGATTGATAGCGGGTTCCCCCGCTTTCGCTGGTGTAGGCGCTGGCATTATAAGCCAGTAGCGCTGCCGGAATGCCGCTGTCCCAGCGGTCCTTGCTTATCGCTCCTCGCGCGTTTCGCGCCATATAAATTTGCGGAACGATAATATCAAGCCGCTGTTCGTTACTGTCGTAATTGACGGCGATCTCGGGAATTTTTTTCTTCAGATCGTAACAGCCCCGGCCGCGCTCATCCTGCTCAAAAAAATTTGCGGGTATCCGGCCTGCATCGAAGGCGATTCTTTTTATCAGCTCTTCTTTTAAGCAGGGCAGAACGTTTTTGTTCTTATCGGCGCTGAATTCAATATCGTAATTTCCCAGCAGGTCATTATTAACGTAAACCGCCGTTCGATAGATGCCGGGCAACGCCGCCGCACCGTTAGCGAAGCGGCCGAGATCGATAGCGCTGCCGTCGCTGACGTTAAGAAATGTAGGATCGAACTCAACATTTTTGGCAACTTCCTGCGGTGCAGAAGGGGAAGGTTCGATCGCATAGGCTGAAGAAATAATAGGAAGGAGCAACACCAGCTGCGCTTGCTTCCATCTTTTTCCTTGTGGCGAGGCGTTTTCCATAAAAATCCTTTTTATAAAAAACCTGATTAAGCGTCATTAATCTGTCCCGATGACGTAGAGTAGAATATCTATTAATTGACTTGCGCATCGACGCTGATAGAGGCGCCATAATCATTGATATAATTTACCTTTATTTTGTCCCCAAGGTTTGCTGCAGCAGTAAAGCTGGCTTCAGAAAAAGGCGCGATCGTATCTGCCTCGGTATTTTTATCGTTAATAACTATATTGGTCAGCGAGATATAATAAGGCGTAGGATTATTGGCTATCAGCTGCTGCCCGTTTTTTTTCCAGACAATTTTTTGTGCGGCATCGTTAGCGTTTCCTTTCAAACCGACGGGACGGAAAAAGAATTTAATGCGCGAGCGAAAGGCCATTTGCAGCAGGTTGCTGTCTTTAAGCAACGGGTTTTTAGCCGGAATTTCCAAAACGTTCAGCCAGTAGATGCTTTCCCGATCGGCCGGCAGCGGCTTCCCGGTATAGCTGATACGCAGCGTCTGGCCTTTCTCCGGCTCCACGCGGTTGATGGGCGGCGTCAGGACAAAAGGCACATGGATAGTTTCCGGTTTGGCTTTTACATCGCCGTCATCGATCCAGCTCTGGATCAGCACCGGCTTTTTTCCTTTATTGGCTAATTTTACGCTGACTTCTCTGGCGTCCGAGGGATAAATAACCCGGGTGCCGGTAATCACTACGCTGGCAGAAGCCGTGTAGCTAAACGCCAGCAATAAAGAAGCGTTTAAACCGGACAAAAATAAGCGAGAAAATTTATTCATACTAACCTTCTGTAAAAAGCAGAGAGACGGCGTCTCTCTGCGGGGAGGTTTTATTTATACTGAAGAGCGTAAACCACGCTGCTGCTAACCATACCAGGGGCGGCCTTTGCTCCTGTTATTTCTTGTGCATTGTAGCGAACGGCGTATTCTAATGTTGCGGTTCCATCTGTAGTCACGGGTTTATAAATCGCACTTTCTTTTTGATTATCACTACCAATAAAAATAGATTTATAATTATTGTTATTAGCATCTAACAGCTCCAGCGTGACGTCTGATGTTTCCGTGGCATCGCTCTTGTTTATCAGATGTCCCTTATCATTAACGGTAGTGCCATGCTGGAAGAAAGCCGATACCGTTGTCTTATTATCTGCCAGCGTACAATCCGTCAGTTGCATAATGAAATGCGTATCACCTGCGGTGGCACCCTTCGGCAGAGCAGAAGTTTGAAGCACTGGCAGGTCAACATTACCGTCTGAATTACCTGAACCGTTGACATTTACCTTACAGGTGGAGGAGGTGAGTTGGCCGTTAAAGGTAATGGTGCCCGAAGAGGCCGTAGAAACAGATTCCGCCTGGGCAGTCACGCCGGTAAAGGCGGTTGCCAGCGCAGCAGCAATCAGCAATTTTTTCATTGAACATCCTTATTTTCATCATGTTAAAATAAATCCCATCTTGTCGTTGGGATTGTTATTTTTCCCTGAGGGGAAGTATTTGCAGTGGTTTTATCTACAAATTCTTAGTATCGAAGTAGTAAATAGGCGTGACGCGCTCTTTATTAATGCAGAATCCCCTGACGTGATCCTCTTCTGTCCGGGTGATAAAATCTTCAGCAATACCAAGCGTTGAAAGTTTGTTTCTCAGGCAGTGCATGACCTGCCAGAGCCGCTGTGATGAGGAGCTCAGGCCATACTTGTCCCACACATTGGTTAATATTTCTTCATTGCCGATAACTTTACTGTCGGCATTTTCCAGCAGGTAAATAAAAAGGCGCATCATGGTTTTTCTTAATTTTATTGCGCTGGTGCCCTTTTCGTTTGCCAGTAGTTTGATATTAATGATCCGGCTCTGGTTAATATTGACCTGGATGTCGGGCTCAATCATGTAACCGTAGACTTTTGCGCTTTCCCAATCCATTACCTTTCCTCCATGAAAACCAGACAGACTTTTACAAGGCGTGTCAAACGGGAACTCTTTCCTGAGTGCGGCTATAGTAACTGTTGAGATAAATCTATCTCAACAGTTACTTTATTCTTTTATAAAGAGGGTGTTATTTGTTAATTAAAGGGTAGAATGGCTACTTAAGGTTTTTTTTGTGGTTTTTTATATCAATGCATGCAGGTGTTTAAGGTTTTTGTTTCGTCAAAAGGGGTAAGTCGATCATCAAACGGAAAATCTATTTTATCCTGATATTTTAGAATAAAATATTAGATGATTTCTGCCATTGCTGCTAATGATTCACAATCATAACGTCTTTTTTTAACACTTGTCGATTCCGGTAACTAAAAAAAATTAAATTTTTCCTTAGTTATTGTCATACGTTAGTGTCAGGCTATGGTTAAAAATTAAAAATAACGTTTTTACTAATGGTTCAGGTAAGTGAAGTAATCTGGCCTGCCAGCCAGGATTATTCTCAGGCCTGAATTAATGGTTGATATTTTATAGCTCATAGTTGGTTGGTGTTTTTAATGGGAATAGTCTCATATTTTTTTATTTTTACAATAGGCGAAAAGAATAATTTTCTACCTTCAGTAAAATAGCAAAAAGGAGAAAGGCCGCCTTTCTCCTCCCTTATTTACAGCGCGGCGGCGATAGCGGCGCCCAGATCCGCCGTTTTCCCCGTACCGCCAATGTCCGGGGTTAACCGTATTTTATCTTCACTGCTCAGCACGCGTTCTATGGCTGCTACCACCGCTTCCGCCGCCTTGCTATGGCCCAGATGCTCAAGCATCATCGCGCCGCACCAGATTTGACCTATCGGATTGGCGATGCCTTGACCAGCGATGTCCGGTGCAGAGCCATGTACGGGTTCGAATAAGCTGGGAAAGGTACGTTCAGGATTAATGTTAGCGGAAGGCGCAATACCGATGGTTCCGGTGCAGGCCGGCCCCAAATCGGAAAGAATATCGCCGAACAGATTGCTGGCGACAACCACATCGAACCTGTCCGGATGCAGGACAAAGTGCGCCGTCAGAATATCAATATGGTATTTATCCACCGCCAGGTCGGGATAATGCTCGTGCATCGCCGCTACGCGACTGTCCCACCACGGCATGGTGATGGCAATGCCGTTGGATTTGGTGGCGGAAGTCAGATGGCGGGCCGGACGCTTTTGCGCCAGCTCAAAGGCGAACTTTAAAATGCGGTCCACGCCGGTACGGGTCATTACCGTTTCCTGAATAACAATTTCTCTCTCCGTATTGGGAAACATCGTTCCGCCAACGCTGGAGTATTCACCTTCGGTATTCTCACGCACTACGTAGAAATCGATGTCACCAGGCTGGCGATCGGCCAGCGGGGATTTGATGCCGGCCAGCAGCCTCACCGGACGCAAATTAACATACTGATCGAACTGGCGGCGGAACTGGAGCAGCGAGCCCCACAGCGAGACGTGATCCGGCACGATTTCGGGCCAGCCGACGGCGCCAAAGTAGATAGCGTCAAACGGCTTAAGTAAGGCAAACCAGTCGTCCGGCAGCATTTTACCGTGCTGCTGATAATAGTCCGCGCTGGCAAAATCAAACCAGACCCACTCCAGCACGATGCCGAATTTCTCTGCGGCGGCGCTGATAACCTTTACGCCTTCCGGCATCACCTCTTTGCCGATCCCGTCACCGGGGATCACGGCAATTTTGTAGTTTGCTACGGACATTGCGCTTCTCCTGGAAAGTTAGCTTTTCGCCCTGAGTCTATTGCAGCATTATGGTTAAATAATTAGCCTGGAATTCAATGCAATGTTAACTAAAGGTAAAGAGTTGGCGACAACCAGCGAGGATCTGCGCTTTTTTACCCACGTAGCCAGACTGACCAGCCTGACGGAGGTCGCCCGGGAACTGGGATTAAGCCTGCCGGCCGTCAGTAAACGACTGACGCAGTTGGAAGAGAAGCTGGGCGTACAGCTGGTCAGACGAACTACCCGACGCCTGGAGCTGACGCCGGAAGGCCTGCTTTACGCCGAAGGCGCGGAGCCGATCCTCAGCCAGCTGGCGCAGCTGGAAGAGGAGCTGGGCGGCGAAAGCGCTATGCTACACGGCACCTTACATATCAACGCATCCTTTGGTTTTGGACGTCGTTACGTTGCGCCTCTGGTTTCAGATTTTGCCGCGCAACATCCGGCGTTAACGCTTAATTTACAGCTATCCAGCCAGCCGCTGAACTTCCTTAATGCAGGTATAGATGTGGATATCCGCGTGGGCAGCGTGCCGGATTCCCGTTTGATTGCACGCCGTATAGCGGCTAATTATCGCGTGGTATGCGCCTCGCCGGACTATCTGGCCCGTTATGCTGTACCACAGCACGTTGAAGATCTGGCGCAGCATAACTGTATTGTGCTGCGCCAGCATGAGTCGGATGCCGCTATCTGGCGATTCAGCAAGGCGGGTAAAGAGCATCGGCAGAAAGTACAGGGAAGCCTGACCACAAATGATGGTGAGGTTGCCATGCGCCTGGCGCTGGATGGCCATGGTCTGATCCTGCGCTCGTGGTGGGATGCACGCGAAGCGATCCTGGCCGGCAAGTTGGTTCAGGTGCTCACTTCATATCAGCTGCCTTCAGCGGATATCTATGCGGTTTATGCTCATAGCCGACAGACGCCAAAAAGGATCCGTTGTTTTACCGACTATCTGCATGAGCGTTTCGAAGCGCTATTTACAGACGAGAAGAAATAAAAGGGGTTGCGCGCTCATGATGTTCCTGGCAGCAGAAGTAGCAGGCTTTTACGCGGTTGCCAAACCGGGCTTTGGCCACGGTTAATGCCTGGAGAGGGGCATAGCAGCTGCCGATAAACGCCAGCTTATTTTTCCCGGGCATTTTCTGGCAGCCTCGGCGGTGTAACAGATGAAAATCCATTTGTTCTGGTCGTTGGGTCACATAATAGTATTCAGCTTGCATTTTCCCTTTCACTCTTGGCAGGCGATAGCAGATGACTTTATGATAATTTTAATAAGATTATTTTAACGCGGAACTATCGGAAAAGGTGCCGTCCCGTTGATTTACAGATAAATGCGTATAAGGCAAGTTAAGTGGCGTTAATTAATGGGCGCGGCGGGCACTTTTTTTTCTTATTAATAGCAGGTTCAGAGGTTACATGGTGTGTACAGATTTACAGAAAATCTTAATAAACGTGATTTATATTGGTAGTAAAAATATGCGCGTTTACCGAAACTGTGGGTAGTCGTTCCGCTGCAAAAAAGATGCAAATAAGAAGACACATTGCAGCGCCTTCAGATCCGTAACAAGCTGAGTCGATTGGCTGAATATGTAACAGCGCTCTGTTACCCGTTTGCCCTTACTCCCTGAACGTAGTGAAAGATGCTGTAACAAAGTTAATCCATAACCTGAGTGACAAACGGCCCGTCAGCGGCAGGCCGCCGGCCCTTTAGTCGGTTTTTTTCGGCAGCATGACGCTTAAACAGTCGTCGATGCTTTGGCGAGTTCGGTTTTTATCCTGCTCGCTGAGCTGCCGGTAACGCTGAATTGCGCCCTGTGCCGAATGCTTGTCGAAAGCTACTTTGTCCACCGCGTAGGAAGCGTTTTCGTTGGTAATCACCTCGCGCAATTTGTCAGGGAAATCTGCCGAGTCTGGCGTGTCATGCATATCCTTGATCGCCACGCAGGCGGCGGCATAATAGTGCGGATCCTGCTCCGGAGGGAGGAAGGTCAGATAAAGCCCGCCGACGATAGCCAGCAAAGCTACAATGGCGATAGTTTTGCGTTTCATACAGGTTGTTTTTACTGAAGTGGTGGCGGCGAGCTTAACGTTTCCGGCGCCTTTTCGCCAGGTTAACGCCTTTGCCGTTACAGGCAGACAAAAGAAAGAGGATTGAACGTTTTCCATCAACCCGGCGGCCTGCGAAAATAGCCGGCAGCGGCAAAACTGCTAACATGGTGGTTTAACATCATGAACGAGTTGCTATGAACAACTATCACTACTTTTCCCGCTTTGCGGCGCTGGCTGGTTTTTCCGCGTCGCCGTCTGCTGATTTCGCCACCCTTAGTGCACTACATCAGCGCTGGCCTGCTCTTATTCCCTTCGAAAACATAGAGGTTTTGCTGGGCAGGCCGGTCAGTATCGACGTAGAGAAGATTGCCGACAAGCTGCTGAGCAAACAGCGGGGAGGCTACTGCTTTGAGCATAATCTGCTGTTGCGACAAATCCTTGAAGAAATTGGCTTCAGGGTTACGCCGCACCTTGCACGCGTGCTGTGGGGACAGGATAAGCCGGACGCGACGCCGCAAACGCATATGCTGTTAACCGTGGCGCTCGACGGCGTGCGGTATCTGGCGGATGTCGGTTTTGGCGGCGTCAGCCTGACCGCGCCTTTACGGCTGGAGGCGGGCGAACAGCAGGGTTACCGTCTTGAGCGGTTCAGCCAGGAAGAGTGGCTGCTGTCGATGAAAAGCGGCGGCAGCTGGCGGTTGATGTATCGGTTTGCCGATGGCGCCTGCGAACAGGCGGATATTCTTGTCGCCAGCCACTTTGTTGCCACGTATGACGAGTCGCTGTTTCGCCATAATTTGATGATGGCGAAAATAATAAACGGGCAGCAAACCAATCTGTTCAACCGGCATCTTACCGTCTACGGAGAGGAGAAAAGGCAGCAGGAGGCCGCGTCCTTTACCGACTTTCGCGCGTTAATCCTCTCCTTTTTCACGGCGGACAACGTGTTGAGCGAGACGGAAATACGGGCAATTTACGAAAAAGTTGGCTGAAATCATATAGAGGCATAAAAGCATGAAGGCAGACCGGTGGCCTGCCTTATTCAGATCCTTCACGCAAAACTACGCGGCAGACGAGCTGTCGGCTGGGGTAGTTAATCCGGTCAGGATATTCGACAGGAAGGAAAGCTTCGCATAGGTGCGAGACAATCCTATAGCCTGATGCGTCAGTTTTTTGATGCTCCAGCTATCCGTCGTGGTAGAAATAGCATCAACGGTGGTTTGCAGTTTGGTTGAGACATTTTCCATAGCCGAGTTCAGGCCGGTGATAACGTCAGTCAGACCAGCGCCGCTAACCATTTGTACTTCATTATGGCTGATTTCTCTCATTACTTTCTCCTTGTATATAAGGTTAATACAGCGGAGTTAATATATTTATCTCTGCCGCTTGCGTAAAGGGCGAAAATTCCTGAACAGAATATATTCGCACGAATAGCCTGGATATAAAGGGCGCATCCCTGTCAGTGCTTTCTTATTAATGAATTTAACAGGAGTTTATTGCGCACTACAGGTGGTAAATATTGGAATGATTAATAACGGGGTGAGTTTGAATGGTGAGTATTATTTATTTGTGATTTAAATTATTTATTATCTATATATTTATTCCTTTTAAATAAATTACCGAAAAATGGCCGGAAGTCATTGACCATGCGCTGCCTGTCGCTCTCTTTTACCCTGCACCGGGCGGGCGTTTTTTCAGGCGGAAAAGCTTACCGACACCGATCATTTTGCTAACAGCGGCAGCAGGGCGTGGACGACAGGCATAAAGGTTTCCGTCATTGCTTCCGCCTCTACGCAGGCGTAGCCGAGGATCAGGCCGCGTCTTTTCGCCTCGCCCCTGTAGTAAACCGAAAGCGGGCGAGTCCAGATCCCCTGTTGCTCCAGCACGTAAGCGAGGGCGACGTCGTCAATTTCCGGCGGCAGCGCAAGGATCAGATGCAGGCCGGCATGGCTGTCCTGGCCGATAAATTCCGCGCCCAGTTCCCGGCGGATCGTCCCGACCAGCGCCTCGCGTCGCTGGCCGTAAAGCTGTCGCATACGGCGTACGTGCGCCGCATAGTGGCCTTCACGAATAAATTCCGCCAGCGCCAGCTGGGTCAGGCCGTAGCCGCCCCGGTAAAGTTCGGAATGGGCCACTTTCAGACGGGCCGTCAGCGAGTCGGGCACCACCATATAGCTGGTGCGCAGCCCCGGATAGAGCGTTTTGCTGAAGGTGCCCAGATAGATGACGTTTTCATCCTGCGCCAGCCCCTGTAGCGCCGGTACCGGGCTTTCACCAAAGCGAAACTCGCTGTCGTAATCGTCCTCGATGATAATGCTGCCCCAGGCCTGCGCCTGGCGGAGCAGCGCCTGACGACGCGCCAGGCCCATCACGGCGCCGGTCGGATATTGATGGGAAGGCGTTACGCAAATCAGCCGTGGCGGCGCGACGCCTGCGGGCAGCGTCATGCCTTCGTCGTCTACCGCAATCGGCACTGTTTCCAGGCCGTTGATTTCCAGCACGCTGCGATGGCCCCAGTAGCCCGGCTCTTCTACCCAGACCCGATCGCCGGGATTGCAGAGCATTTTCGCCAGCAGATCCAGCGACTGATGCGTCCCGGAAGCGATCAGGATCTGCTCCGGCGTGCATTTAACCGAACGCGCCACGCGCAGGTAATCCGCCAGCGCATGTTGCAGCGGCGCGTAGCCGCCATGCTGCGAGTAACTCAACGTTTCTACCGGCAGCCGCAGGTTCAGGCGGCGCGTGATTTTATGCCAGGTTTTATGCGGAAAATGCCGTACGTCCGGCACGCCGGGCATAAAGGCTCCCCACTGACGCTGGCTGGCGCCGGCGCGGTTCAGCAGCTGCTCGCCCCGGCGGGAAAGCGCGATCTGCCCTGATGGCACGTCGGCGGAAACGATCCGTTCCACCGCCGAAAGATCGCTTTCCGGCAGACTGGCGCTGACAAAGGTGCCGCTGCCCGCGCGGGTGGTTAGATAGCCTTCCGACTGTAGCTGCTCATAAGCGGCCATCACCGTATTGCGCGATACGCCTAGTTCGGCGGCCAGATCGCGCGAGGCGGGCAGGCGAGTACCGGGCGCAAGCATCCCTTTCTGAATGGATTGCTGTAAGGCGTCGTAAAGACGCTTGCCCAGCGTGCCTGCGGCCGTCTGTCCAAGCCGGCAGGCGACCAGATCACCGACGAGTGTGCGCAAAGTGGCTCCCTAAAATAGTCAAAACTGGCTCTGGATAATAGCACCCCATCAGCGCTAAAAATCAAGGTAATTCAGGTACAACCCGGCTTCCCGTAACGAGGAGTAAAACATGAACGATTCCATCCGTCAGCGCCGTCTGGACGCCACACCGCGCGGTGTGGGCGTAATGTGCGATTTTCTGGTCGAGCAGGCTGAAAACGCCACGCTTATCGATACGCAGGGGCGCGAATACATCGACTTCGCGGCGGGGATCGCCGTGCTGAATACCGGGCACCGTCATCCGAAAGTGATCGCTGCCGTGCAGCAGCAGCTGACCCGTTTTACCCATACGGCTTTCCAGGTTATTCCTTATGAAAATTATATCTCGCTGGCGGAGCGCCTGAACGAACTGGCGCCGATAGCGGGCAAAGCGAAAACCACTTTTTTCACCACGGGCGCGGAGGCGGTGGAAAACGCGGTGAAAATCGCTCGCGCCGCGACCGGGCGTCCCGGCGTCATTACCTTTACCGGCGCGTTTCATGGCCGCACCATGATGACGATGGCGCTGACCGGCAAGGTCGCGCCCTATAAAACCGGCTTTGGCCCTTTTCCCGGCTCGGTGTTCCACGCCCGCTATCCCAACGAGCTGCACGGCGTCAGCGTGGAGGATGCGCTGAAAAGCCTGGACGATATTTTCCATTGCGATATCGCGCCGCAGGAAGTCGCCGCCATTATCTTTGAGCCGATTCAGGGCGAGGGCGGTTTCAACGTCGCGCCGCCGGAATTTGTCAGCGCGCTGCGCCGCCTGTGCGACGAGCATGGCATTCTGCTGGTGGCGGATGAGATCCAGACGGGCTTTGCGCGTACCGGTAAGGTGTTCGCCAGCGAATACTACCCGGATGCGAAACCGGATCTGCTGACAATGGCGAAAAGCCTGGGCGGCGGTTTCCCGATTTCCGGCGTGGTTGGCCGCGCCGAAGTGATGGACGCGCCGGGTCCTGGCGGGCTGGGCGGTACCTACGCCGGCAACCCGGTGGCGGTGGCGGCGGCCCACGCGGTGCTGGATATCATCGAGGAAGAGCGGCTCTGCCAGCGTGCCGACAGGCTCGGCGCGGCCCTGAGCGAAGCCCTCATCGGCACCCGCCATCCAGCCATCGCTCAGGTACGCGGACGCGGCTCGATGATTGCAGTGGAATTCAATCATCCTGAAACCGGCGCGCCGGACAGCGCTTTTGCCCGCGATATTCAGCAGCGAGCGCTGGCGCAGAACCTGATCCTGCTCACCTGCGGCGTGCACGGTAACGTGATCCGTTTCCTTTATCCGCTGACCATTCCGGACGAGCAGTTCAGCCGCTCGCTAACCATTCTGACCTCGATCCTGAAAGCTTAAGACATTCCCGGCTGCGTCACGCGGCCGGGCATATTTCGACAGACCTTTCATCTACTGACGCCCAAAGCGGGCTGCATCACGCGGCCATAAATGTTCTGCCTTATTTCCCGCCCGTTTCCGCTCGCAGCTTGTTAAACTGCGGCGGCGGCTGGCGAAAACGGCGGGTCAGCCAGGCCAGATAAAGCACGCCGAGCACTGCCCAAATCAGCCCCATCGTCAGCGATGTCGCCTCCAGGTTGATCCACAGTACCGCGACCGTGGCGGCGCCCACCATCGGCAACACCAGATAATGCAGCTTCTCCTTCCAGGTGCGATTGCGGCCTTCGCGGCGGTAAAAGTGGTTAAATACGGCGAGATTCACAAAGGTAAAGGCCACCAGCGCGCCGAAATTAATCAGCGCCGTCGCCGTTACCAGGTCGAAATACTGGGCGGAAAGCGCCACGATGCCGACCATAATCACGTTAAGCGCGGGCGTGCGCCATTTGGGATGCACGTAGCCGAACACCCTGGCCGGAAAGACGTTATCCCGACCCATCACGTACAGCAGACGGGAAACGCTGGCATGAGACGCCAGGCCGGAAGCCAGCGTATTGATAAAAGTGGTGCAGAGGAAAATCGACTGAAACAGCTTGCCGCCCACGTAGAGTGCGATTTCCGGCAGCGCCGCGTCGGGATTTTTAAAGCGGCTGATATCGGGGAAAAAGAGCTGCATAAAGAACGAGGCGGCAATAAAAATCAGTCCGCCGTAGAGCGCGGTCAGAAAGATGGCGCGCGGAATGGTTTTCCCGGCGTTGTGCGTCTCTTCGGAGAGCGTGGTAACGGCGTCAAAACCGAGAAACGAAAAGCAGACGATGGTCGCGCCGGTCATAATCGGCAGCAGGTGCGCGTTCTGGCTGATAAAAGGCTGTAGCGACCAGACCGTGCCGACGCCTTCACCGCGATACAGACCGTGGATCACCAGAAAAATAAATACGCTGATAATCGCGACCTGAACCAGCACAAACAGCGTATTGAAGTTCGCCACCAGGCTGACGCTTTTCAGGTTGGCGGCGGTCATGATCGCCACAAAACCCACTACCCATATCCAGGGCGGCACTTCCGGAAACAGGACCGAAAGGTAAATCTTCGCCAGCAGCACGTTGATCATCGGCAGGAACAGATAGTCCAGCAGCGACGACCAGCCGACCAGAAAGCCGACGTGAGGATTGATCGCCTTCTGCGCATAGGTATAGGCGGAACCGGCTTCGGGAAACTGGCGCACCAGCTTGCCGTAGCTGACGGCGGTAAATAATACGCCGGCGAGCGCCAGCAGATAGGAAGCGGGAACGTGGCCGTTGCTGATACCGGAAACGATACCGAAGGTATCGAACACCGTCATCGGCGTCAGGTAGGCCAGCCCCATCATCACAATCTGCCAGAGCTTAAGGGATTTTCTCAGCCCCGGTTTGGCCGGGCTTTCTTCAGTGACGGCAGCCATTAGCAGCCCCCTTGCGGCGGCGCTGAGAGAACAGCCGTGGGCGGCTTAAGGGTATACGGGACGGGCAGATGCACCATTTCCGAACCTCATGATGTAGGGCGTTCCGCCGCCGCTTTTTTTCCTTCGGCGACAGGCGGTACGGGCCGGAAAACCGGCAGAGAGCGCGCTCGTTTCCAGACGGGGCGCATGGGCGAGGCTCTTCCTGAGGCCGGATGCCATCAGGCGTTTTTCAGCATCCAGTCAATTTCCGTATCTGTGATCAACCGCTCAAACTGCGTTAGCTCGTTGCTTTTGCAGGCGTGCCAGACGTGGCTGAAACGTTCGCCGAGCTGAGCACAGAGCGCCTCGTGCTGGGCGAATTCCCACAGCGCATCGCTCTGACGAATAGGGAATGGCAGCCCGTCCTGCTCCAGCCCGTTGCCCTCGACCTTCGGCGGCAGCGGCAAATCGTTATCCAGACCGTGCAGGATCCCGGCAAAAATGGCCGCCATTACCAGATAAGGGTTGGCATCCGCGCCCGCGACCCGATATTCCACGCGATGATTATCGCGATCGCCACAGGGAATGCGCAGGGCGACGGTGCGGTTATTGTGGCCCCAGGAAGCCTGCGTCGGCACATACATGCCTGCCTGAAAACGGCGATAGGAGTTGATATTAGGTGCCAGCAGCGCCATGGAGGCGGGCATCATCTCGATCATCCCGGCCAGCGAGCGTTGCAGAAGGGGGGAATCGTTGCCGTGCCGGTCGGCCAGCACGTTCTCGCCCTGGTCGTTCAGCATACTGATATGAATATGCATGCCGCTGCCGGCGTATTCCTCGTAGGGCTTGGCCATAAACGTGGCGTGCATATGATGTTTTTCCGCCACCAGCCGGATCAGGCGCTTCAGCGCCAGCGCATGGTCGCACGCCTCCAGCGCGTTGCGGGTATGGTGCAGGTTAACTTCGAACTGGCCTGGCGACGCCTCCGCCAGCGCGCCGTCCGCCGGGATCTTTTGCAGCTGCGCCAGCTCGTCGATATCGTTTAACACGTCGGCAAAGTGGTTGAGATTATCCACGGAGTAGACCTGGCTTTGCATATTGCGATCCTGGGTGCCGGGCGCGCAGGGCGGCTGAAGATAGCCTTCGGCGTCACGCTGCCGATCCAGTAAATAGAACTCCAGCTCTACCGCTACCACGGGATGCAGTCCACGCTGCTGTAGCTGCTGCCACAGGCGGTTAAGGACATTTCGCGGCTCAACGTCAAAGGGAGCGCCATCTTCGTCCAGCATCGTCAACAGCAGCTGGCCGATGGTCTGTGGATCGGCGGCGGAGGGCGTCAGCGTCCCGGCGATGGGCACACAGATGCGGTCGGGTTCGCCGGATGCCTGGCCCAGGCCCGCCGCCTCCACCACGTTGCCCAGAATATCCATCGCGAAAACGGAGGCGGGGAAATAGCAGCCTTTCTCCAGCTTACGCAGCGCCGCCACCGGGATGCGCTTGCCCCGGAAACAGCCGTTAAGATCGGTCAGCATCACATCGACGTAATGGGTATCCGGATAGCGGCTCAGATAGGCTTCGACCTCTCTGGCGAAGGCGCTGCTCCGTCTCTCTTCCGGCTGCTTAAAGTTTTCCACTGCTACAAGGTTAGTTTCCATGATTCACCGCTGTTGGCTTGGTAGGGGATAACAGGATCGCATTCATGTTGTTAAATATAATGCACACAAAAACAATCTGGACGGAAACAAATTGTTTGTCAAATGTTGCATTTGATTTAAAAAAGGGTTATCAAAATACCAGTCAGCGGAAATATTGCGCATTTCAGGTAATTTCAGACGCTTTTGTAAAAAATTCAGTCCGAAACAAGAGGTGAAGCATGGTCGATATATTTTACAGGCCGATTGTCGGGGTGGTGATGTGCAGCAACCCCGTCAAAGGCCAACAAAGTCATACCTTGCAAGATAAGTACCTGAATGCGGTTCTGGACGCGGGCGGTTTACCCATCGCCTTGCCGCACGCGCTGGCAGAGCCGGAATTGCTGGCAGGCGTGATGCCGCTGCTGGACGGCGTGTTGCTGCCGGGCAGCCCCAGTAATATGCAGCCGCACCATTATGGTGAAAACGGCGATGAGCCTGCCGCCGATCCCGGGCGAGATCTTCTGAGCATCGCGCTGATTGCGCAGGCGCTCGAAAGGCGCATCCCCATTTTTGCCATCTGTCGCGGTTTGCAGGAGCTGGTGGTCGCAACGGGCGGTACCCTCTACCGTCGCCTCTGCGACCATCCGCAGTTTCTTGAGCATCGTGAGGACCCGGATCTGCCAATAGATCAGCAATATGCGCCCTCGCATGAGATCAAAATCCAGCCGGACGGATTAATTTCGCAATTGATACCCGGAAGCAAAACATTCTGGGTAAACTCGTTGCACGGGCAGGGCGCAAAAACCCTTGGCCCGCGGCTTCGCGTGGAGGCGTACTCCCAGGACGGGCTGCCGGAGGCGGTCAGCGTGCTCGATCATCCCTACGCGCTGGGCGTACAGTGGCACCCGGAATGGAAAAGCAGCGAATATGCGCTGTCGCGCCTGTTGCTTGAAGGCTTTATCACGGCATGTCAGCAGCATCACGCTGAAAAGCAGCAGCTCTGACTCACATTGAAGGAAATGCGTTTATGAACAATGACGGCCTGGCACCAGGCAAGCGTTTGTCCGGGATCCGCCAGCAACTGGGTCTGTCACAGCGCCGGGTTGCCGAACTGTCTGGATTAACACACAGCGCCATCAGCACCATTGAACAGGACAAGGTCAGCCCGGCCATCAGCACGCTGCAAAAGCTGCTAAAAGTTTACGGGCTGTCGCTGTCCGAATTTTTTGCGGAGCCGGAGATCCCGGACGAGCCTCAGGTGGTGATTAATCCTGACGAGCTGATTGAGATCGGCAGTCAGGGCGTCTCCATGAAGCTTATCCATAACGGCGCGCCGAACCGCACGCTGGCGATGATGATTGAAACTTATCAGCCAGGCACCACCACAGGAGAGCGCATCAAGCATCAGGGGGAAGAGATAGGCACCTTGCTGGAAGGGGAAGTCGTGCTGAAATTCAACGGTCAGAGCTATCATCTGGTGGCGCAGCAAAGCTACGCCATTAACACCGGCATTCCGCACAGCTTCAGCAACACCTCGGCAAAAATTTGCCGCATTATCAGCGCCCATACGCCTACCACCTTCTGATGCCTGACGGCCGCTGCCGCGCGGGCCTGTGAACCACGACGGCGCATTCCCGCGCCTTTTGACGCCATACAGAGCGGCAACGGGCGCGGGTCGCGCCGCAAATATTCACCGAACCGATATCCGTCTGGATCTCTCTGGAGCCGTAAGCATGACTGAACATACGCAAAGCTACTATGCCGCCAGCGCCAACGCCTACACGCCGTTTCCGCCGCTGGAGGAGCCGATCTCCTGCGACGTTTGCATCATTGGTGCAGGCTACACCGGGCTGTCTTCGGCGCTGCATCTGGCGGAAAACGGCTACCAGGTCGTGGTGCTGGAAGCGGCGAAGGTCGGTTTCGGTGCCAGCGGGCGCAACGGCGGTCAGGTGGTCAACTCCTACAGCCGCGACGTGGACGTGATTGAAAAAAGCTACGGCAAAGATGCCGCCAGAATGCTGGGCAGCATGATGTTTGAAGGCGGCGATATTATTCGCGAGCGCATTAAACGTTACGGCATCGCCTGCGACTATCAGCAGGGCGGCCTTTTCGTGGCGCTGAACGCCCGTCAGTTCGCCACGCTGGAGGAGCAGAAGCAGAACTGGGAACGCTACGGCAACGACCAGCTGGAGCTGCTGGACGCCGGGCAGATCCGCCAGGAGATCGACAGCGATCGCTACGTCGGCGCGCTGCTGGACAAGCGCGGCGGCCATCTGCATCCGCTAAATCTGGCGATTGGCGAAGCGCAGGCGATAGTCCTGAACGGCGGCCAGATTTTCGAGCAGTCGCCGGTGGTGGAGATTCAGCATGGCAGCCCGGCCGTGGTAAAAACGGCGAAAGGCCAGGTTACGGCGCGCTATGTTATCGTCGCGGGCAACGCCTATCTCGGCAGCAAACTGGAGCCGTCGCTGTCGAAACGCAGTATGCCGTGCGGCACGCAGGTGTTGACCACGGAGCCGCTTGGCGCAGAGCTGGCCGCGTCGCTGCTCGCCTCCAACTACTGCGTGGAGGACTGCAACTACCTGCTGGACTACTTCCGGCTGACGGCCGACCATCGCCTGCTGTACGGCGGCGGCGTGGTCTATGGCGCGCGGGATCCTGAGGATATCGATCGGCTGATCGTGCCGAAGCTGCTGAAAACCTTCCCGCAGCTGAAAGGGGTAAAAATCGACTACCGCTGGACAGGCAACTTCCTGCTTACGCTCTCAAGGATGCCGCAGTTCGGCCGCCTGGAAAACAACATCTACTATATGCAGGGTGATAGCGGGCACGGCGTTACCTGTACCCATCTGGCCGGTCGGCTGATTTCGGAAGTGCTGCGCGGCGACGCCGAACGTTTCGACGCCTTTGCCCGCTTGCCGCACTATCCGTTCCCCGGCGGCCGCAATATGCGTATTCCGCTTACGGCGATGGGCGCGGCTTATTACAGCATCCGCGACAGGCTGGGCGTGTAGAGAGACAGCCATTTTGCAGCGTAATAAACAGGAACGGGCGCCTGGCGGGCATTACTGACGGACGAGGCGGCCCGTGGTCGGCTGCGCTTCAAAATCGCTTCTGAACGGATTGATATCCAGCCCGCCCCGGCGGGTGTAGCGGCCGAACACGCTTAGCTTTTCCGGGCGGCAATAGTGTTTGATATCGTTAAAGATGCGCTCAATGCACTGCTCGTGGAACTCGTTGTGCATCCTGAACGAAATCAGATAGCGCAGCAGTTTTTCCCGCTCGATCCGCTTGCCTTCATAATGGATGACCACGCTGCCCCAGTCGGGCTGATTGGTCACCAGACAGTTAGACTTAAGCAGGTTTGAGGAGAGCGTTTCGGCCACAAAATCGCCGGAGGCGGCATCCTGCAGATGCTGCGGAGAAAAATCGTAGTCCTCCACGGCGATATCAAGATGGTCAATGCATTCGCCGGGCAGCGCTGCGGTAAAAGCGGCGTAGCCGTTTAAATCGGGATAGAGCTTGACCTTCACGCTGCCGTCGGCCGCCCGCGACAGATCGTTTTCCAGCGTGGTGGCGACCTCTTCCGGCGCGGCGAAGCGCGTCTGATTAAAGCTGTTCAGGTAAAGCTTAAAAGATTTTGATTCGATCAGATGCTGGCTGGTGGCCGGGATCCAGAATTCGGCGATAGCCACCACGGGTTTGCCCTTAGCGTTGAGCCAGGAAAGCTCGAAGCCCGTCCACAGGTCGAAGCCGGAAAAGGGCAGCTCCGCCGACGTCAGGCCGATTTCCTGGCGACCGCGCGACCGCGGCAGCGCCTCCAGCAGCTCCGGCGCATAATGCTGAACATAGCCGGTGCTTTTGCCCAGCAGCGTAATTTCCTCTGTTTTCATACTACTTCCTCTGCACGATTAACCTGTTTTTCTTTATTGATATAGCGTCTGAACAGTTCACGGGTAGCGTAAATAGGGCCAACGCCCAGCAGCGCATAGCCCAGCTTGATAATGAACTGCGAAATAATCATGGTTTTAATCGTCGCCATGCTGAGCACGTTGTGAAAAGCCAGCGTACAGAAAATCACGCTATCAAGAGCCGAAGCGATAACGTTGCTGGTCAGCACGCGCACAAAAAGAAAGCGCGAATTGGTCAGCTCTTTTATTTTGCACAGGATCAGCGAGTTAATATTTTCCGACACCAGATACGCGGCCGAAGAGGCAAACAGTACGGAGACAATGCTGTTAACAAAGGTGGCGTAGGAGATATTCAGCTCCCACTCTTTCAGACCGGGTAAAAGGCTGGTCAGCCACAGGCCCGCCACAAACAGCGTATTAGAAATAAATGAAATAAATATCGTTCTTCTTGCCATTCTCAGGCCGTAAAACTCGTTGATAATATCCACCAGGATAAACGAGAGCGGATAGAAAAAAATGGCGGGCGGCACCACGAAATTCACCACGGGGATCAGCACGGGTTTCACGCCGCTCACGGTGCTGAGCGTATAAATAACCGTCAGCGCAATGCTGATGATCAGATAGGCGTACCAGGAGCGTTCATGCCTGTCGCCAATATCGTAAGAGGTCACGGTGCTGTTATCGCCATAAAGGCGACGATAAAGCGATTTCAGTTCATGCCGGTTAAAATCATCCGTGATTTCGCTGCTTTCCAGCTCGGGCAGGCCGATGCTGATATGCTTGCCGGTCGCCAGCACCATGACGTTGGCCGTAATCACATCCGAGCGGGTAAAGCCCAACAGCTTGTATTTCTTGTTTTGTTCCATGCAGAACAGTCCTTAGGGTTATTGGATTCTTTCTTCGATAATGGCGCCCAGCAGGGAAGCTTCCTCAGCGCCGGAGTGGATATCACTGACAAATAGCGCCTGAGTCGGGGAGGAAAACAGCGCCAGCTGCTTCTCCTGTGGCGGCGTATGGCGTTTGATAATAAGCACATCGCCAGGAAAAAACAGGTTGCCCAGATTTCTTTCAACCTGTAGCGCGACCGTGTTAGCGACCTCGCCAAAAAACCAGGTAACGGGATAGTGCGCCACCAGCTGGCCCACTCTTTTGTCCGCGCAGCGTAAAAATGCCGATTGAGGAATAACCGGCACGGCAGCCGGGTTTTTATCGCCGTCGGGCGACAGCGTATTTTCGATCAGTTCGATAGATTGCAGATCGTGATTTTCAATAATCTCGCACGACACGCCAAAGAAATCCGCGATTCGCGTAATGGTCGAGCGCTGTACGTTATTGACTTTGCCATCCAGGATTTTATACAGCGTCGCGCGGGTGACGCCGGTACGGTTGGCGAAAGAGACTTTTGTCTCGCCCCGGCTTTTAATAATATAATCTATATTGTTGATTATATTGTTTTTTCTCTGCAATGCCGATGTTTTCATGATAAGCGTCCGGTTGCTGTCATCTGCCGCATTTTATAAGCAAATTTAATGTTATTCAATAAATGTGAAGCAGGGAGTAGACAGGTCAGACCTGGTTTTGTCTGCTTTTTTGCTGTTGCATTAAGTGTTAATTTAAATAAAATCAATCATTTATACTTTTATGGCTGGTTTGGTATTCATTTTAGTGGAAGTTTTGTCTCTTTTTTTGTTGACTTCATTAAGGGTGTAAGATTAAGTTATCTGTACAAAGCAGCACATAATAAAAATATCTCCAGTATTCTTGCCAACGCCAGGGAATCCAGTTCACCGTGCGAACCTGATGCTTACCCATCAGGTTCGCCAGAGTTGTTACGCTTAAAGGCGTAGATCCAGCTACACAATAACCTCTGTCTTTCGCGCCCCTTCTGTTGCGAAGCATGAACCATGCCAAAAAAATAACCAGGGTATGGCTGCTGAACGCAGATTGTCGACCGCCGCATTTTTCACAAATCCTTATCGTCCCAGGGCTTCTCATATAAAAATTTAATTTTTTCCGGTTTGGTAAAATTAAACCCCATTACGCCTGGTATTTTTCGTATTACGTTTGCTGCAAAAAGTGTGGGTATTAAACCCGCCGTTAATTAATGCGCGTTTCGCGCGGAGATCCGACACCAGAAATAGCTTGCCGGGACGGCTCTTATTTGTAATTAATAATCATTCTCATTATAGTGGCGTTTTCCGCTTGTCGGCTATCACGCAGCCGGGCCTGCATTTTTGAGGAGAAACCGACAGACGCGACTTTTCCTCATCGCCTGCCTGTCTGGGTTTTTATTGAGAGCATGTAGATGAATATTAAGTTATTTTTCACCCGAAATGCGCGCGCGGCTTGCCGGCTGGGCGCGCTTTTTTTTACCTGTTTTTATACGACAGGCGCCTGGTGTCAGCCCGATATGCGGCCGTCTGGCCCGAATATTGCGGATAAGGGATCGGCTTTTTATCACTTTCGCGTCAGCACGCTTGATTCCGCCGATGGACAGCGACATTACAAAATATGGACGGGCATTCCCAATAAGAAAGCGCCGCCTGCCGGCTTTCCCGTGATGTATCTGCTCGACGGCAACGCCGTAATGGACAGGCTGTCGGAAGGGCTGCTGCAAACGCTGTCGGCGCAAAACCCGCCGGTGATTGTCGCCGTTGGCTATCAGACGACGCTGCCTTTTGACCTGGCCGCCAGAACCTATGATTACACGCCGCCGGACGGCGAAAAAAGCGCCCGGCCCGGAGGAAGAAAGGGCGGCGGCGACGCTATTTTTCGCCGTCTGCTTGAGGAAAAAATTGCGCCGCAGGCCGAAAGAGGGTTAAAGATAAACTCCGCCGGGCGTGGCCTCTGGGGCCATTCCTTAGGCGGGGTCTTTACGCTGAACGCCTGGCTCTCCTCGTCGTTCTTTCATTTTTACTATCCGACCAGCCCAACGCTGAACCGGCAGTACGACGGCGTGCTGGCTAAGTTGGCGAAGGTCGAAGCGTCGCGCTTCTGCGCGAAGTCGCTCTATGTCAGTGAAGGCGACGGCCAGCCGGGAAACAATCCGCATGCGCCGGCGGCGGAAGTGCAGGACAGGGTTCGCGCCACGCTGGCATCGCTGCGCCAGGCCGGTTTATCTGCCGCCTACTGGTCGTGGCCTGAACTTTCGCACGGTCAGACCTTTGATGCCGGTTTCCGGCAGGCCTTACGCCATCTGGCGCAGCATGGCGAAGAGCGGGGCGCGTGCCGACAGGCTGAATAGAGATAAAAGGCGTGCGCGGCGCAGGGATAAGCCATGCACGCGGGCGTCTTCCGCCAGCGAGCATGTGCTTGCCGCGCCGTAGCGCGGGTTTTACGGTTACTTTACCCCGCTAAAGACCGGTGTTTTTGTCAGCTATACCCAGGCCGGTTCTCCAGCAGAAAATCAATCAGCGCCTTTACTCTTTTCGTTTTACCTGCGCTTTTTGCGTAATAGAGATAAACCGGCGGATAGGTCTTCCAGAAAGCTTCCATCACCGGCAGAAACCTCTCTTTATCCGGCTGCAGCTGCAAAACCGGCTCGAACAGCCTGCCGATACCCAGCCCGCTGCGGATGCCGTCAGCCATCACGTCGATGTCGTTGCTGATAAGCTGGCCCGGCATATCCACGGTCAGCTGTTCGCCGTTGTGCTCCAGCATCAGCGGCAGGAGGCGGTGAGCGGTAATAAATCGGTAGCCGATAAGCTGGTGCTGCGGCAGATCGGCTGGCGTTGTCGGCGTACCGAACGCCTTCAGGTAGGCTGCCGAAGCGTACAGCCCTTCACGAAAGGGCTTCATCAACTGGCGCGCCACCACGCCGCCCTCAAGGATATCGCCAAAACGGATCCCCACATCGACCCGCTCATCAACAAGATGCACGGTGCCGTCGTACACGGACACTTCCAGCCGGATGCCCGGATAACGCTGGCAAAATGCCGCCATCACCGGTTTGAGGATCAGCAGATAAGCGAAGCGGGAAAGCGTGATCCTGACCAGCCCGGAAGGCGCCTGCTGCTGACCCCGGATATTTTCCAGCGAGTTTTCCAGCGATTCCACCGCGGATAAGGTTTGCTCTAACAGCTGCCGTCCGGCATCCGTTAACTCAATACGCCGGGTGGTGCGCACGAAAAGAGGATGGCCGATATGCTGCTCAAGCAGCTTAAGCGCCTTGCTGACCGAGGGCGGCGTGATTTCCAGTTTCCTGGCGGCGGCCGAAATAGAGCCTTCACGAGCGATGCTCTGAAAAATGCGGATCTGGTTGTATATCACGTTATTCATTACGTCGTCCTGATGCAGCCACGCCGCTGATTATTAGCCACAGGCTAATTATCCATAAGCCGATACTGTCCTAATTCTATCAGGATCGCGAGCCTATACTTTCCTTCGGCAACCTCCCGCCGGGTAAATCAGGGAAAATGAGAAAGGAGATTAACGGCTAAAAATGAATATAGTTATTATTTCCGGACACCCGGATCTGACGAAGTCAATCGGTAACGCAACCATCCTGAACGAGGTGGCTAAGGCGCTGCCAGATGCGGAAATCCGTCGTCTGGATGCCTGTTATCCGGGCTATCAAATTGACGTGCGGGCTGAGCAGGAGGCGTTGTTAAAAGCCGAGGCGATCGTCTGGCAGTTTCCGTTTTCCTGGTATTCGCTGCCGGGGATCATGAAAGTCTGGCTGGACGAGGTTTTTGTTCACGGGTTTGCACATGGTTCAACGGCAAAACTCGGCGGCAAAAAACTTATCCTTTCCTTTACCACCGGTGCAGCACAGGCGCTTTATTCTGCTGAAGGTGCATTCGGGCATAGCCTTGATGATTATCTTATTCAGTTTGAAACGACGGCCAGGCTGTGCAATCTGGAGATGCAAACACCCGTGTACACCTGTGGCATAAGTTACGCGGAGCGGGATGAAAACATCGCGCAGCAGAAAATGTTGGCCAAGGATCACGCCGCACGGCTCATTGCGCAGTTAAAAGCGTTAGCGTCGAAACCGGCGCTTTAGATCCTGTTAATAAAGGAGAAAAGGTAATGGACTATACGCAACTGGGGAAAAGCGACTTAACGGTTTCCCGTCTCTGTCTGGGCTGCATGGGATTTGGCGATGCGGCGACGGGCCAGCACAGCTGGACGCTGGCTGAAGCGGAAAGCCGTGAGATCATCCGTTACGGCCTGGAGCAGGGCGTGACTTTTTTCGATACGGCGATAGCCTATCAAAACGGTTCAAGCGAGCGCTATCTCGGCCGGGCGCTGCGGGATATGGCGAAGCGCGATGAGGTGGTGGTCGCCACCAAATTTCTGCCGCGCACGCCACAACAAATAGCCAGCGGCGTTACCGGCAAACAGGCTATTGCTCGATCGCTTAACCAAAGCCTGCAAAACCTGGGCATGGAACATATCGATCTCTATATCTGTCACGCCTGGGATCACCATACGCCAATACTTGAGGTGCTTGAGACGCTGCATCAGGCCGTTCAGGCGGGCAAAATCCGTGCTATCGGCATTTCTAACTGCTTCGCGTGGCAGCTGGCTAAAGCGAATGCGCTGGCCGAGCGGGAAGGTCTGACCGGTTTTGTTTCCGTACAGAGCCATTACAACCTGATTATGCGCGAGGACGAGCGCGAATTAGTCGGCTTATGCGCTGAAGATAATATTGCGATGACCCCTTACAGCGCGCTGGCCAGCGGTCGTCTTGCCCGGCTGGATAATCCGCCAACGCGGCGTGCCGCTGAAGATGCGTATGCGAAAGGAAAATACGATAAAACGGCGGCGCAGGACCGCATTATTATTGAACGCGTAGCGGAGCTTGCCCGTCGGTATCAGGTTTCCATGACCGAAATTTCACTCGCCTGGCTGTTAACTAAAGTCACCGCGCCGGTCGTCGGCGCCACCAAAAAGCAGCATCTCGACGGCGCGGTAAAAGCCGTGAAGTTGCAGCTCAGTCAGGAAGATATTCACTTTCTGGAGGCGTGCTATCAGCCGCACGCTCTGGTGGGGATGATGGCGCAAAAAACGCCTCAGACAGAGGATCGAAAGAAGGTATGAGCGCGTTAAGCATTGTCCTGCCCTGATAGCAAAGAAAGGAGACGGTAAATCATGATGAAAAGGCTCCTCGCGGCACAAATCCTGGCGGTAACGCTGTATCTGCCGATCGACAGCCCGGCGTTTGCCACTGACGCAACAGCGGCGAATAAACCGGCTATGAGTCTTGTCGAGCTGGAAGTTAAAGCGGGAAAAAGCGATCGCTACCGTGACATCATCAAAATGACCAGCCGTTCCGCTATAGAAAACGAGCCGGGAACCTTAGCGCTGTACGCTTTCAGGCATCAGGACAACCCTTATCTGACCTACAGAGTAGAAGTATATGCAGATGATGAAGCGTACAAAAAGCATTTAGCGTCCAGAGCGTATCAGGCTTTTATTCAGCAGGCGCCTGAGGTGGTCGCTAAGGAGAGAAAAACAGAACTTGTTCCGCAGTTCCTGGGCGATAAGCGCATCGTTCAGGATGAAAAAACAATCGATAACCTGGTGATTGTCGATGTGAAACCCGAGCATCAGCAGGCGTTTAAAAATATCGTGCTGCCGGAAATGGCGGAATCTTTAAAAGTTGAAGAGGGCGTCCTGGCAATGTATGCCGCGACGGATGCGCAAAATACCCGCCGCTGGTACTTCTACGAAATCTACGCCAGCGCCGCTGCGTATCAGCAACACCGGGCAACGCCGCACTTCAGAGCGTATATAGCGCAAACGGCACAAATGTCCGCCAGGAAAGAATCTGTCCCTGTCACGCCCGTCCTGCTCACAAACAAGGGCGGTATAAGGCCGGATAAAACACGTTAAGAATGCTGTCTTGCGTTTAATGGATCCTTGAGGCTAAACGATGAAAAAAGTGCTTGCCGCCGCCGCGATATCGCTGGTCCTTGCCGATGTCGCTTTTGCTGAAGAGAAAAGAGGTGAATTTATGTTGAAGGTTACTCCATCCGCCCTGTCGGTCGCGGATATCGAGTCGGTTTCTCCCGCGCTGGCCCGCTTTGGGCGTGAGGCTATAACGGACGATCTGTGGAAACGCGACGCGCTGTCGCTGCGGGATCGTAGCATCGTGACGGTGGCTATTCTTATCGCCAGAAATCAGCCTGCCGAGCTTGGCCATTACGTCGGCGTGGCGCTGGATAGCGGCGTTACGCCAGCGGAAGTATCAGAAATTATCACGCATCTCGCTTTCTATTCCGGCTGGCCAAATGCCATGGCCGCGATTGCCGCGACTAAAAGTGTGTTTCACGAGCGCGGCGTCAGCGCCGAACAGCTAGCCGAAGCCTCTCCGGCGCTGTTGCCGCTTAATCAGGAGGTGGAAAAACAGCGGGCGGAAACGGTGGAAAAAAACGTGGGGCCTGTTTCTCCCGGTCTGGTTAAGTTTACGGCCGAGCCTCTTTTTCTCGATCTGTGGCAGCGACCCGCGCTGGCGCCAAGGGATCGTAGCCTGGTCACCGTCAGCGCGCTGATTGCCTCGGGGCAGAGCGCGCAGATTGGTTATCACCTTAACCGCGCGATGGACAATGGCTTAACGGCTGAGGAGGCGGGTGAGATTGTAACCCAGGCAGCCTTCTACGCCGGCTGGCCAAATGCGTTTTCCGCCGCGCCAGTTGTAGGCGAAGTGCTGCGCGCTCGCGCGGCGAAAGAAGGCTAAACAGCCATCAGCACAACATGCCCGGCGTTTTTGCGCCGGCTCTTTATGCTTCATTCTGCCATTCTGCCATTCTGCCATTCTGCCATTCTGCCATTCTGTCATTCTGTCATTCTGTCATTCTGTCATTCTGCCATTCTGCCATTCTGTCATTCTGTCATTCTGTCATTCTGTCATTCTGCCTGACTGCCTGACTGCCTGACTGCCTGACTGCCTGACTGCCTGACTGCCTGACTGCCTGACTGCCTGACTGCCTGACTGCCTGACTGCCTGAGCATGCGCGCTTCCTTATTCACAAGAACGCGCTCTTCTTCAAAACAGTTCCTGACTATCCTCTGTACGGCTGCACTGCCCGATGAGCTTCTGACGCGGTAGCACGCGCTAACCGGGCGTTCTTAACGTAGAGCACTTTAATGTAATTCATCATGATTAATAACTGCCGTTATGGTGATTATTGGAAATAATGTTAAGTAATTAACTAATTAAAAGGTTTTACTCTGAATTAGATCGAGATCAAAAAAAGAATAATTTTTAAGATGAATCCGATTCTTTTTTAGTTACCCTATTCAGTCACTTAACGCAAATTTTAATAAAATCCCTTATAAATCAGATCACAAATTATAAATCAGCATATTGCCTGTGGCGGGCAGGCTGCTATAGTCACGCCCGTACACAAGGAAAGTGTGCGCTCTGCCTGCTTTCCATGCTTATTTTTTACAGGAATAAATATGAGCAACTCTTATCAGAATGAAATCCCCAAAGCCCGCGTTAACATCACGTTGGATCTGCATACCGGCAACGCCCAAAAGAAAATGGAGCTGCCTTTGAAGCTGCTGGTCACCGGCGACTTCAGCCACGGTCAGGAGCAGCGCGCGCTGTCCGAGCGTGAAAAAGTCAACGTGAATAAAAACAACTTCGACAGCGTTCTGGCGGCGTTCTCCCCGGCTCTCAATATTTCCGTGGAAAACACGCTGGCCAACGACGGCAGTGAGGAAAACGTCCGGCTGACTTTCCGCGAGATGAAGGACTTCAAGCCGGAGCAGGTGGCGCGTCAAATCCCACAGCTTAAGGCGATGCTGGCGATGCGCAATCTTCTGCGCGACCTGAAGGCCAACCTGCTGGATAACGTCACCTTCCGCAAGGAGCTGGAAACCATCCTGAAAAACCCTGCCCTGAGTGACGAACTGCGCACCGAACTGTCCGCCCTGGCAACGGAAAAAGCCTGATTGCTGACGCCTGGTCCCGAACACTTCAGGTTGCAGCACGGCGGCAGACGGGCAGCTCCCGGCAGGCTTAGTTAAGCCGCCAGGCGAGCAGCTGACGCATTTGCAGCAGGAAGCGTGACGGAAATATTAATGGACTAATACAAGAGAATGCTGATGTCTGTACAAAATGAAACCTCCTCTGCCGGTACCGCTACCGTGCTCGATCGCCCTGCTACGGGCGGTGTTTACGCGTCACTGTTTGAAAAAATCAATCTGAGTCCGGTAACGCATCTCAGCGACCTGAACGTCTGGCAGGACAACCAGGCGATGTCCGATGCCAGCGTCGACGAACGCGTAACCGCCGCCATGAAGGTGCTGGTTGAATGTCTGAACCAGTCCGGTTCGCAGGTGGATAAACTGGATAAAACCCTGCTGGATCACCATATCGCGCAGCTGGATGAGCAGATCAGCCGCCAGCTTGATGCGGTGATGCACCATGACGAGTTCCAGAAAGTCGAATCCCTGTGGCGCGGCCTGAAGTCGCTGGTGGATAAAACCGACTTCCGTCAGAACGTGAAGATAGAAGTGCTCGATCTGTCGAAAGAGGATCTGCGTCAGGACTTCGAGGACGCGCCGGAAATTATCCAGAGCGGCCTGTACGCGCACACCTATATTGCCGAATACGACACGCCGGGCGGCGAACCGATTGGCGCGCTGATCTCCTCCTGGGAGTTTGACGCCTCGGCACAGGACGTGACGCTGCTGCGCAACATCTCCAAAGTAGCCGCTTCCGCGCATATGCCGTTTATCGGTTCGGTCGGCCCGCAGTTTTTCCTGAAGGACAATATGGAAGAGGTGGCGGCGATTAAAGATATCGGTAACTACTTCGACCGCGCGGAATACATCAAGTGGAAGTCGTTCCGCGAAAGCGATGACTCGCGCTACATCGGCCTGACCATGCCGCGCGTGCTCGGGCGTCTGCCGTACGGCCCGGATACCGTGCCGGTACGCAGCTTTAATTATGTCGAAGAAGTGAAAGGCCCGGATCACCACAAATATCTGTGGACCAACGCCTCATTCGCTTTTGCCGCCAACATGGTAAAAAGCTTTATCAACAACGGCTGGTGCGTACAAATCCGCGGGCCGCAGGCGGGCGGCGCGGTGACCGATCTGCCGATCCACCTGTACGATCTCGGCACTGGCAATCAGGTGAAAATCCCTTCTGAGGTGATGATCCCGGAAACCCGCGAGTTTGAGTTTGCCAACCTTGGTTTTATCCCGCTGTCGTACTATAAAAACCGCGACTATTCATGCTTCTTCTCCGCCAACTCAACGCAAAAACCGACGCTGTACGACACCGCCGACGCCACGGCCAACAGCCGGATCAACGCGCGCCTGCCGTATATCTTCCTGCTGTCGCGCATTGCGCACTACCTGAAGCTGATCCAGCGCGAAAACATCGGCACCACTAAAGATCGTCGCCTGCTGGAGCTGGAGCTGAATACCTGGGTTCGCGGCCTGGTGACGGAAATGACCGATCCGGGCGACGAGTTGCAGGCTTCCCATCCGCTGCGCGATGCCAAAGTGATGGTTGAAGATATCGAAGACAATCCGGGTTTCTTCCGCGTCAGGCTGTTCGCGGTGCCACATTTCCAGGTGGAAGGCATGGACGTCAACCTGTCTCTGGTTTCCCAGATGCCAAAAGCGAAAGCGTAAGGCGGAGACGGGATGAAAACGCAACAGCCGCTGTGGGATCGGGGCGTCATGGTCTCGCCACAGCATTTCCAGCAGCAGGCCGCGTATGCGGCCTGGTCAGCGGAATGTATCGCACAGAGGGGACTGAATCATCCCTGGGGCGTAATCCGCGCCGAATTTGAACCCGAGATCCTGAAGCTGGGGCGGCTACAGGCGCGTCATCTTCACGTGCGCTTCCAGGACGGCACGCTTATCGATACCGACAACGGCGACGATCTGCCGCCGGCGATCGTGCCGGAAGGTCAGGAGGTCGTGGTCGTGCTTGCGCTGCCCTTGCTCAGGGCGAACGGCGGCAACTGCCTGCGTCCCGATGAGGTTGCCGAACGTCCGGTGCGCTATCGTCAGCGCTGGCGCGACATTCGTAACCAGTTTGGCGACGATACGCGCCAGATTGCGGTGATCAAGCCCGAGCTGACGCTGCGTTTTGCCCATCAGGACAACAGTGATTATCTGGTCTGTCCGGTAGCGCGTCTGAAGCAGGACAGCCAGAGCGGCTGGACGCAGGACGAGACTTTTCTGCCCGCGATACTTACGGTGCAGAGCAGCCCGTGGCTGCTGTCGCAGCTTGACCTGCTGATGACCCAGCTGCGCACCCGCCTTAACCGGCTGATGGCCATGCGCCGCGAAAGCAACGAGCGCATGGCGGATTTTGCCGTTGCCGATGTCTCGCTGTTCTGGTTGCTCAACGCGCTGAACAGCGCCGAACCGGTGCTGAGCCAGTTTCTGCGCTTTCCGCAAAGCGCCCCGGAGCGGCTTTATCCTGAGCTGTCGCGTCTGGCAGGCAGCCTGCTGACCTTTTCGCTGGAGCATCAGGTCAGCGCCATCCCGGCTTATCAGCACGCCCGGCTGAACGACGTTTTCCCGCCGCTGTTCGCGCTGTTGGGCGATTTGCTGGAGGCCAGCCTGCCGTCACGGGTGGTGCCTGTCGCTCTGGAGCAGGATAAGCGGCTGCGTCAGTGGCTGGCGCGCCTGCACGATCCGCGACTGCGCGAGGAGGCGGATTTCTATCTTTCCGTCCGTTCGCCTTTGCCTGCGGCACAGCTGCAGGAGCAGTTCCCGCGCCAGTGCAAAGTCGGCAGCCCGGATTACGTTACCGGGCTGGTAAACGCCTCGCAGCAGGGCATTCCGCTGAAGCCGCTGCATCACGTGCCTGCGGCCATTCCGCTGCGCCTGGAAAACCAATATTTCGCGCTCGATCTGTCGCATCCGGCCGCCGCAGAGATGCTGGCAAGCGGGAACTGCATGTTCTACGTGCCGGGCATGTTGGGCGAACCTGAACTTGAACTGTTTGCGGTGCTGAGAACATGAGCCAGAAAGAAGAGTGTGATATCGACGCGCTGCTGCAAAACACCTGGCTACAGGTCATCAGTCTGCGCCATGGCCCGGTATTTGAGGAGGGGGAAGGGCGCGTACTGTGGGAGCGCTGCGTGGCAGAAGCGGAACAGGTGCAGCTGGCGCTTAGTGAAGCCGGCTACGACGAACAAAGCCGCGAGCATATTTTGTATGCGCAATGCGCCCTGATTGACGAGGTCGTTAAGGGGCGCGGCGTGCAGGATGACGCCTGCGTGCAGTGGTATCACATGCCGCTTCAGGGGCATTTCCTCGGCACGCTGGACGCTGGCGACAGGCTCTGTAACCGCATGAGAGAAGTCCTGCACGAACCTGCGCCAAATCCTGCCGTTCTGACCTGCTTCCAGCGCGTGATGCTGCTGGGTTTCCTTGGCGGCTATCGTTCGCTGAACGACCCGGAACGGGAAAAGCTGGTGCAGGCGCTGAACGATCAGGTTGCACCATTCAGCGGGCCGCGGACGCAGAGCGTACTGGCGGAAAGTAAACCCGGTCGGGGGCTCGGCGGCTGGCTGGCCAGCTGGCCGCTGCGTATTGGCTTTTCGATCCTGTTACTGGCCGTCGTCTGGTGGGGGCTGGATCGCTGGCTGAGCAGCCTGGTGGCGTCGCTGCTGCCGGGAGTCGTGCCGTGAGTCCCGGACTGCAACGCACGCTGGCGTTCTGGGCCGCGCTGCTTGCTGCCGGGCTGTGTCTGCTTTTTCTGCCGGTTTCGCGGTCTGTTGCCGTGGTGCTGATGTTGTGCTGGTGGGCGCTGATTATCGTGGTGCTGGCCGGCCGGCCTCGTCCGGCGCAGGAAGACGCATTATGTGCCGACGATCTTCCTGATACCGCTTACCGGCAGCCGGTGGTGCTGGTCTGTGGCGACAGCGCGCAGGCGTGGCCGGATGACGCCTCGGTGTTGACCGTAGCGCACGGCTGCTGGGTGCGGGTGGCCAGGCATCAGGCGCTGGACGCGGTAGGCCGTCAGCTATTGTCCCTGCGGCCGGAGTGGGGCCGCCAGCTTTCGGTGACGATCGGTATTTCTCCTCAACAGCATCAGGACTATGAAGCCCTGACCAGCCAGCTGCTGACGCTGCGCTGGCAGCTCGAGCAGCTACGGCGCGAAACCGGCTATTCCGTGCCGCTGGTGCTGTGCGGTCAGGTAGGTAGCGCGATGATCGACGAGCCTCTCTGGCAGGCGGCGATGCCCGACGAGTCGGTACGCGTCTGGCGCGACAGCATGGCTCCTTGCACGCTGAGCAGCTGGCTGGCGGCGGGCGGATACGCGGCCTGGCAGCAGCAGGTGCTGTTCAACAGCCTGACGACATGGCTTCAGCGACACGTTGAGGCGGTATTCGCCGACGGCGCGCGGCCAGTCTGCGTCGTCCGGGGGCTGAGCGCGGCGATTGACGGCGGCGCGTCACCTTCTTCCCTCTGGATCCGCTGGATGCAGCAGCATAGCGCGCTGAACCGCGTCAACGGGTGGCTTCCGGCAGGATCTTCCTCGTTATCTTCACCGCTGCCGGAATGCGTTCTGCCGCTGTTGCCGGAGGGCGGCGGCCTGACGCCACCCCAGCGCGCCTGCCGCTACGGCCTGGGACTGTTCGTTATCGTGGCGATTGTCGCGCTATGCAGCAGCGCCTGGAACAATCGCCAGCTGGTACAGCGCATCGCGTTCGATATCAATGATTACCAGCGTATCGCCATGGACGACTACGCGCCGAAAGCGGCGGCGGTCGAGGTGCTGCGTCAGGATGCCGCCGGGCTGGATAACTATGCCCGCAACGGCGTGCCGCTGCGCCTCGGGCTGGGGTTATATCAGGGCGGACGACTGCAACGGCCGCTGCTGGAAGCTATCCGCGCCTGGGTTCCGCCGCCGCCACCACCGGCGCCCGTCGCGGAGAAAGTGCCGGAAACCGTCCGCCTCGACAGCCTTTCGCTGTTCGATACCGGCAAAGCGGTGCTTAAACCCGGCTCGCTGAAGCTGTTGGTTAACGCGCTGGTGGATATCAAAGCGCGACCGGGCTGGCTGATTGTGGTGGCCGGGCACACCGACAGTACCGGCGAGGCGCAGGCCAACCAGCAGCTGTCGCTGAAGCGGGCAGAAGCGCTGCGTGACTGGATGCTGCAAACCAGCGACGTTTCGCCGACCTGTTTTGCCGTGCAGGGCTTTGGGGCCAGTCGCCCCATCGCCACCAACGCTACCCCCGCAGGGCGCGCGTTAAATCGCCGGGTTGAAATTAGTCTGGTGCCGCAGGCAAACGCCTGCCTGGCGGCAGACCATCCCCAAACGTCATCACAGGATGATGACATAACAGCAAACCCTGAATAGTTCGGGCTGTCTCGCGGCGTCCGCTGAGCGCATTTTCCCATGCTGTGGTCGGGGAAAACGGCGGCGGCCAGCCAGAAGGCGGCACAAATTAGGACGGGATAAAAAGGAGAAGTAACACATGGCAATTCCAGTCTATCTGTGGCTGAAAGACGACGGCGGCGCGGACATCAAAGGCTCCGTGGATGTGAAAGATCGTGAAGGCAGCATCGAAGTGTTGGCGCAGGAACATAACCTGTACATCCCGACCGACAACAACACCGGCAAGCTGACCGGCACCCGCGTGCATACGCCGTTTATGTTCGCCAAGGAAATCGATTCCTCCAGCCCGTACCTCTATAAAGCGGTGACCACCGGCCAGACCCTGAAATCCGCCGAGTTCAAGTGGTATCGCATCAACGATGCGGGTCAGGAAGTGGAGTATTTCAATACCAAACTGGAGAACGTCAAGCTGGTGAAAGTGGCTCCGCTGATGCACGACGTCAAGGACGCCTCGAAGGAGAAGCATAACCACCTGGAGCGTATCGAACTGCGCTACGAAAAAATCACCTGGACCTATAAAGACGGCAACATCATTCATTCCGACTCCTGGAACGAACGGACTACTGCCTGATAAGCCCCAGCGGGCGGTTCGCCGCCCGCTATTTTATTTGCTGAGCCACTGCTGAGCGGCGGCTCAGCAAATAATCCCACCTTCTGACCTGATGCGCTTCGGGTTCCTCACAGCAGGGAATAGCGACGGGCGGTAGCGTGTCTGAACCTGATTAATTACGGAAGAGAGAAGAACATATGGAAAACCAGTCGGCCGTTCTGCTGCGTCGTTTAAATCCGTTCTGCGCCCGCGCGCTGGAGGCCGCCGCGTCGCTGTGCCAGACCCGCGCCCACAGCGAAATCCGCATTGAGCACTGGCTGCTGAAGCTGCTGGAGCAGGGCGAAGGCGATATCACCGTGCTGGCGCGGCGCTATGAATGGGACATGGATGGTATCTGGCAGGCTCTGCTGAGCTGGCTGGATAACGTACCGCGTTCGGTGCGCACCCGCCCTGGGCTTGCCGACTCGCTGCTGGCGCTGATTAAGCAGGCGTGGCTGATCGCCTCGCTGGAAGACGATGCCGCCCATATTCGCAGCCACCACCTGCTGGCGGCGCTGACCGATAAGCCGTCGCTGGTTGGCTGCGAAGGGCTGTGGCCGCTGCTGAGCCTGAGCCGCAGCCAGCTGGATCGCCTGCGTCCGCTGCTGGACGCGCAGTCCGACGAGCGCCCGGAAGTGCAGCAGCAGGAGAGCCTTAACGTCTTATCCACGACGCTGGGCGAGGCGGAGGAGCAGGTGAACGGCAGCGTATCCGGCGGTACGCTGAGTGAAGCCTTACAGGCGGCACTCGACAAGTTCACGCTCGACATCACCGCCAAAGCGCAGGCCGGGCTGATCGATCCGGTATTTGGTCGCGATACCGAAATCCGCCAGATGGTCGATATCCTGTCGCGCCGCCGCAAGAACAACCCGATCCTGGTCGGCGAGCCGGGCGTCGGCAAAACCGCGCTGGTGGAAGGGCTGGCGCTGCGCATTGCGGAAGGCAACGTGCCGGGCAGCCTGAAAACCGTCTCGCTGCGTACCCTTGACCTGGGGCTGTTGCAGGCTGGCGCGGGCGTAAAGGGCGAATTCGAGCAGCGTCTGAAAAACGTTATCGAAGCGGTACAGCAGTCGGCGACGCCGGTGCTGCTGTTTATCGACGAGGCGCACACCATTATCGGCGCGGGCAACCAGGCGGGCGGAGCCGATGCCGCCAATCTGCTGAAGCCGGCGCTGGCGCGAGGCGAGCTGCGCACTATCGCCGCCACCACCTGGAGCGAGTACAAGCAGTACTTTGAGAGGGACGCCGCGCTGGAGCGCCGCTTTCAGCGGGTGTTAGTTGACGAGCCGGACGACGAGACCGCCAGCCTGATGCTGCGCGGCCTGAAATCGCGCTACGCGCAGCACCACGGCGTCCATATCTCCGACGACGCGGTAAAAGCGGCGGTCACCCTGTCGCGCCGCTATCTGACGGGGCGCCAGCTGCCTGACAAAGCGGTGGATCTGCTGGACACTGCCGCCGCACGCGTGCGTATGAGCCTGGATACCGTGCCGGAGGCGATCACCGCTCTTAACGCGCAGATCACCGCGCTGGAGATGGAAAAGCAGGGGCTCCAGGAGGATCTCGCTCTCGGCGAAACCATCCGTAACGGACGGCTGACCGAAATTGAAAGTGGGATTGCCGCGCGTCGGGATGAGCTGGCGATCCTGAAGGCGCAGTACGATCGCGAAAGATCGCTGACGCAACGGCTGCTGGCGTGCCGTACTGACATCAGCCGCCAGGCCGAAACGGGCGAGCTTCAGCAGCAGCTGCTGGCCGTCCGGCAGGATAACCCGCTGCTGGCGCTTGACGTTGACGCCCGTACGGTAGCTGGCGTGATTGCCGACTGGACCGGCGTGCCGCTCTCCTCCCTGATGAAAGATGAGCAGGCGGAGCTGCTGACTCTGGAAGCGGAAATCGGCAGGCGCGTGGTCGGCCAGGATGCATCGCTCAATGCCATCGCGCAACGCCTGCGCGCGGCGAAAACCGGGCTGACCGCTGAGAACGGTCCGCAGGGCGTGTTTCTGTTGGTCGGGCCGAGCGGCACTGGCAAAACCGAGAGCGCGCTGGCGCTGGCCGACGTGCTGTACGGCGGCGAGAAGTCGCTGATTACGCTTAACCTGTCGGAATATCAGGAGCCGCATACCGTCTCGCAGCTGAAAGGCTCGCCGCCGGGCTACGTCGGCTACGGCCAGGGCGGCATCCTCACCGAGGCGGTGCGCAAGCGCCCGTACAGCGTGGTGCTGCTCGACGAGGTGGAAAAAGCGCATCGCGACGTGCTCAACCTGTTCTACCAGGTCTTCGATCGCGGCTTTATGCGCGACGGCGAGGGGCGCGAGATCGATTTTCGCAATACCGTGATCCTGATGACCTCCAACCTCGGCAGCGACGCCATCATGCAGCGGCTGGAAGAGAACCCGGACGCCACGGAAGGCGAGTTGCAGACGCTGCTGCGCCCAATGCTGCGCGACCACTTTCAGCCTGCGCTGCTGGCACGTTTCCAGACGGTGATTTACCGCCCGCTGAATGAAACCGCGATGCGCACTATCGTGGACATGAAGCTGAACCAGGTCAGCCTGCGACTGGCGCGCCACTACGGCCTGAAAACCACCCTGGGCGAGAGCCTGCCAGCGGCGCTGACCGCCGCCTGCCTGCTGCCGGATACCGGCGCGCGCAATATCGACAGCCTGCTTAACCAGCAGATCCTGCCGGTGCTGAGCCAGCAGCTGCTACAGCAGATGGCGGCGAAGCAGAAACCGCAGCATCTCCGGCTTTACTGGGATGAGGAAGAGGGCATCGTGCTGGAGTTTGATGCCCCGCAGGCGGACGCGCTGTAACCCCTTAACCCGAGGGGGATACCTTTGTGCCCCTCACAGTCAGCATTTATCCCACCAACAGACAAGGTAATAAAAATGAAAACGCAAAATATCCCGGTTTCACCCGCTTTTATCGCAATCTCCTGGATCGCCATGCTCGGCGGCGTGCTGGTCTACCTGTTCGGCCTGTGGCGTGCCGACATGCAGCTGAATGAAAAAGGTTACTACTTTGCCGTACTGATCCTCGGGCTGTTTTCCGCCGTTTCGTTGCAGAAGACCGTGCGCGACCGCTTTGAAGACATACCGACCACGCAGCTTTACTACTTCATCTGCCTGCTCTCCTTTACGATCGCCGTGATTTTACTGGTCACGGGCTTGTGGAACGCCACGTTGATGCCCAGCGAAAAGGGCTTTTACGGGGTGACGTTCTTTATGGCGCTGTTTGGTGCCGTTGCGGTGCAGAAGAACACGCGCGACAGCTTATGCAACGTTCAGTCCGCGCCGAATGAGTTACAGGATCAGCCTGCGCAAGATTAAGCCCTGACTGGACTTCTCCCGCTTTATCCACAGGGAAATAGCCACGCTGCCGCACGCGGCAGCGGCCTGATAAGGACATCATATGAGCATAAATCCGGTTTCTTTTTTCAGCCACAGCCACCACCTGCTGGCGGTGCGCGACTGCCCGGCGCAGCCAGACGTGCTGGCCTTCCGGGGCGAGGAACGCCTGAGCGAGCCGTTCAGCTGGCGCGTTGAGTTCACCAGCGCCGACCCCGGCCTCACCCGCGAGGCGATGCTGCTGAAGCCGGCCTCGCTGACCCTGCGGGCGCCGGTCAGCCAGGGGATGGGGAGCCGCGTACAGCGGCCGGTGCGCGTGGTGCAGGGCGTGGTGACGGGCTTTGAGCGCCTCGGCACCTCCGCCGACCAGACCCTCTACGCCGTGACGCTGCGGCCGCGCCTCGCCCTGCTGTCGCGCAGCCGCCACAACGCCATCTATCAGGACATGTCGGTGCCGCAGATTGTGGAGAAAATCCTGCGCGAGCGGCACGGGATGCGCGGCCAGGACTTCGTCTTTACGCTGGCGCACGACTACCCGCGCCGCGAGCAGGTGATGCAGTACGGCGAGGACGACCTGGCGTTTATCACCCGCCTGCTGGGCGAGGTCGGCATCTGGTTCCGCTTCACCCCGGACGCGCGCCTGCACATTGACGTGGTGGAATTCTACGACGGCCGCCAGGGCCACGTGAAGGGGCTGACGCTGCCGGCCGTGCCGCCGTCCGGGATGCACGACGCGGGCAGCGACTCGGTGTGGAACCTTGCCAGCCGCTCGGTGGTGGTGGAGAAAAGCGTCAGCGGTCGCGACTACAACTACCGCAACGCCATGCAGGACATGAACGTCCATGCCGACGTCACCGGCGGCGACGACACCACCTGCGGCGAATCTTACGGCTGGGGAGGTAACTACCTGACGCCGGGCGAGGGGCCAGAAGCGGCGCCGGAAAGCGGCACCTTCTACGCCCGCCTGCGCCACGAGCGCTGCCTGAACGGGCAGACGCGGCTGTCGGCGGTGACCTCCTGCCCGACGCTGGCGCCCGGCAGCGAGCTGAGCGTAACCGGCGGCGAGGAGGTCGCCGGGGCGTTTCGCAGCGGGATGCTGGTCACCGCCGTGGTCAGCACCGCGCGGCGCGACCGCAGTTTTGAAACCGAACTGGACGGCATCCCGCTGAACGACCGCTACGGCTTCCGGCCGATCCCGCTTCCGCCGCCGGTGATGGCCGGCACGCTTCCGGCGCGGGTCACCAGCACCACGGTGAACGACACCTACGGCCACATCGACCGCGACGGACGCTACCGCGTCAGCATGATGTTTGACCGGGCGGCGTGGGAAACCGGCTTCGAGAGCCTGTGGGTGCGCCATGCACGCTCCTACGCGGGCGACACCTGCGGGCTGCACCTGCCGCTGCTGGCGGGCACGGAGGTGGCGATAGCCTTTGAGCACGGCCACCCGGACCGGCCGTACATTGCGGGGGCGCTGCACGACTCGGCGCACGGTGACCACGTCACCATCCGCAACTTCAGGCGCAACGTGCTGCGCACGCCGGCGAACAACAAGCTGCGGATGGACGACACGCGGGGTCAGGAGCACGTCAAGCTCAGCACGGAATACGGCGGCAAGAGCCAGCTGAACCTCGGCCATCTGGTGGACGGCGAAAAGCAGAAGCGGGGAGAGGGGTTCGAGCTGCGCAGCGACGGCTGGGGCGCGATACGGGCGGGCAAGGGACTGTTTATCACGGCGGACGCCCAGGCGAAGGCGCAGGGCGAACAGCTGGAGATGGCGTCGGCGCTGTCGCGGCTGTCGGCGGCGCTGGCGGAAATGCGCTCCCTGGCGGCGAGCGCGCGGCAGGCGCGTGCGCTGGCGGCGGACGTGGGGCGGCAGCAGGCGCTGCTGGAGGAGAGGCTGGAAGGGCTGCGGCGGGAGGTGCTGCTGTGCAGCGCGCCGGCGGGCGTGGCGGTGGCGAGCGGGGAGGACATGCAGCTGTCGGCGCAGGAGAGCCTGACGCTGACGGCGGGAAGGCAGCTGGACGTGGGGGCGCGGCGGGATTTTACGCTGTCGGCGGGCGGGCAGGTGAGCCTGTTCGGCCGGGAAGGGGCAAAGCTGTTCGCGTCGGGCGGGGATATTGACGTGCAGGCGCAGGGGGGCAGCCTGACGAGCTGGTCAACGGGGGACTCGCACCTGTCGAGCGGTAAAAAGCTGGTGGTGACGGCGCAGGACGAGCTGACGCTGGTGTGCGGCGGGGGGTACATCAGGCTGAAGGGAGGGAACGTTGAAATCGGCGGGCCGGGCAGGCTGCTGATAAAGAACGCGGGGATAAAGAAGGCGGGCGCCGGGAGCCTGCGGGGGGTGATGAAGTCTTTTGAGCCGGAGAGTTTCGACGAAAAATTTGTTGTCACCCACGGCCTGACCGGCCATCCCGTTGGAAATCTGCCTTACCGAATTACCATGCCGGACGGAAAAATAATTGAAGGCGTAACTTCTGCCACTGGTGAGACAGAATTGTCCCAGTCCGAGGTAGTTGAAGATATGATCTTATCTGTATTGCCAAAAAGATCATGATTGATATGAATAAAAGGCAGGAATTTTATTTCCTGCTTATTTTTTTAGTTGATGTGAATCGAGTCATATTAAATAAAATGAGCGCTCCTTTTTTATGGGCGAAGTTAAATGGTAATGGGTAACTATAAGGTTGAGAAATCCTTTTTAAAAAAGTCAAACATCATGGGGGGGTTTATTAATCATTAAAAAGATAACGCGGATAAGAGTGAATAACACCATAATTGATGGAGTGTTATTATGAGTGACAAGAATCAGAATACTGTCAGTACCGGCCTGAAACTGGCCCTGGTCGCCGTTTTGCTGTTAGTGGTAGTCGTGGCAGGAGGCTTTATCTTATTACCGATGCTGCAAACCGTGGGAGGCAGTTTTGGCTACGGTTATCCCGGCGCTTCAGGGGGGAGGGCAATCAGGGATGTTGAGATCGATGTCGAGCCACAGGTAGTTTATCGCATCGACGATCATCGTTTTTTTACGTTTGAGAAATATCTGGACTGTAACAGCGGCGGCTTTGTTTATTATAATGACACCAATAAAAAAATAAAGATATTTGCCGGAATAGAAGGTCATGATAAAGAACCGCAGGATGAAGTTTCGGTAATGCAGGAAAATAACGTCTTGTCTTTTAAAGGTAAGTTTATTTATGCTGCCAGTGATAATGTTATTGCTTATCCAGACAGAAATGTTAATTACAAATATGGCGGGGCAACTCATTTTATTATGAGTGGCGGTGTTGATGGTAAAATAAATTTGTTTGGCTGGGGTGAGATAATCCCAAGTTACAATATTTTCATAACGGACGGTGCCATCTTTGCCCAGAAAAGCTCTTCGAGTAATCTCATAAGAAAATTAACGCGAGCTGACGAGAAAGGAAGCGAAACTGAATGGATTGAGTTATCAAGTTTAAAGTTAAACAAATTATCACAGGACGATCATTTTCACTGTAATAATAACATTAAACCAAAGCGTGTAAGGTATATTAAAAACTGACAGGGGGTTAGTGTCAATGGAAATAAAAATCAACCTACCCGTGACGTAGGTTGTTTTTTTGATGATAACGGGAAACCTAATTTTCGCAGTTTCCTCTCACCTAAAAGCGTAAACGTCAGGGCTGAGTGCAAACTTCCCGCGCACTTTACTGATATTATTTTTTCATAGCGTAAACGCCATCGGTGAGTTTTTCCTTTATGGAGGAAAATATTCGCAATGAGTTAAATATAGTTCTGTTTTATAAGATGACTTATATGCACTGAAACTCAAAAATTTATCCTGACCCGGTAAAAACTCAGGAAAAGAAAATGTTCGATAACTGATGAGATATTATTATGAGTGATAAAAATGAAGACACCGTCAGTACCGGCCTGAAACTGGCCCTGGTCGCCGTTTTGCTGTTAGTGGTAGTCGTGGCAGGAGGCTTTATCTTATTACCGATGCTGCAAACCGTGGGAGGCAGTTTTGGCTACGGTTATCCCGGCGCTTCAGGGGGGAGGGCAATAAGGGATGTTGAGATCGATGTCGAGCCACAGGTAGTTTATCGCATCGACGATCATCGTTTTTTTACGTTTGAGAAATATCTGGACTGTAACAGCGGCGGCTTTGTTTATTATAATGACACAAATAAAAAAATAAAGATATTTGCCGGAATAGAAGGTCATGATAAAGAACCGCAGGATGAAGTTTCGGTAATGCAGGAAAATAACGTCTTGTCTTTTAAAGGTAAGTTTATTTACGCTGCCGGTGATAATGTTATTGCTTATCCAGACAGATATGTTGATTATAAGTATGGGGGATTAATATATTTTATTATGAAGGGTGGTGTTGATGGTAAAATAAATAGGTTTGGTTGGCAGAAAATATCCCCAAGTTACATTGTTTACATAACGGATGGTGCCATCTTCGCCCAAGATAGCCTTACTAGTAAGCTCTTAAAAAAACTAACGCGAGCTGACGAGAAAGGAAACGAAACTGAATGGATTGAGTTATCAAGTTTAAAATTAAAAAAAGTGTCACAGGACGATCATTTTCACTGTAATAATAACATTAAACCAAAGCGTGTAAGGTATATTAAAAACTGACAGGGAGTAAGTTTCAATGGAAATAAAAAATGAACCCACCCGTGACGCAGAGTGTTTTTTTGATGATAACGGGAAGCCGAATTTTCGCAGTTGCCTCTCACCTAAAAGCGTGAACGTCAGGGCTGAGTGCAAATTGCCTATGCATTATCCAGGGATTATCATTTTTGTACATGGTGTTAATTCAACAGGGGAATGGTATTCACTGGCAGAGGAAAATATATGCGAGGGCCTTAATAAAAGACTGGGGCTGAAATTAACATCATTTGAACTGAAACCTAATAAGTATAATGTTGACGATATTTTTGATACTGCTAACTATAAAAAAGACCGTCAGTTACTAAACGCCTCTGAAGCTAATTCTCCGGTCGTCCGTTTTTACTGGGGGTATCGTGCCGCTGACGGAGAAGAGGATAGCTGGCAAGTTCCGCTGGTTAATCGGCAGAATGAGGATTACCACCAATTAAAAGAGCAAGGATTGAAGCCAGAAGCGCTGCGGGAAAAAGGCCCCTGGTTCTGGGGAGGCGGACCATTCCAGAACGGTACCAACAATCTTGTCTCTCTCTGGAGCGATACGGGGTTTAATGAAAGAATGCGTTATCTGGGCGTGGAGGTGCAAACTTTCGCGCCGGACTTTGATCGCCTGTTAAAGACGGCGCCGCCGCGTAAATATTATGCCCATGCGGCCAGACGTCTGGCAGATTTGCTCAATAGCATTCGTGAAACGTACCCACAGGACACCGTCAGCGTTATCTCGCACAGTCAGGGCACCATGATAGCTCTTGCCGCCACGCTGCTTGCGGATAAAGCGCCGGACAGCCTGTTTATCCTTAATTCACCTTATGCCATGAGTACAAAGGTTACGGATTATTTTTCATTGCCGGATAAAGAGCTACTGTCGGACAGGGCGCGGGAACAGACGCTGGAGGCGATTATAAAAAAAATAGCCGAGCGTGCCACCGCTCTGCCGACGTATAAATATATCGACCTGTGTGTTGGTCAATCGGAGGATAAACAGCCCTGGACGCCGGCGATAAGCCATAAATCTGAAATACCGCTGACGAGCATCACCTACACGCCTGATGGTATCGAATCATCGGGTGTTAACTACCCAGCGATAAAAACCAGAATGCGCAAAGATGTCACCACATCCGATCGCTGGATCCCTGAACGGGATAACCACGGGCGTCTGTATATTTACTGTAATCCACATGACAGGGTAATGGGATCATCACCGCTGTTAAGTCTGGGCTGGCAGGGGTTGCCGAACAGCGGACTACAGCAACAACCACACAGGTTAATAACAGCGTATAAGGGGCATCTGTTTCAGCGGATGATGGCACGTGCCACGCCCTGCGGTACGGCACCGGATCCTAAAACCCCTTTCTGGCCGTTACCGGACGGCAAACCTTTCTGGGACGATGATGGTGATTTACTCACCTATAACACACCTGACTATCAGACTCTTAATATTAATGCGGAAGAAGTTCCAAATCCTATTTTGGCTTCTGAGTTAATTAATTTCGATGCCACGCGTCCCGACGATGGCGAGCGCTGGAATAAAAATCCCACATCAGCCAAGGGAACGGGCTGGGGACAATCATCGGAAGTGGAAAATAATTCAGGCCAGAAAGTTATGACCCCCAATGACGATACCTTTAATAACTTTGTGGTGCTGTATCCAAAAATCCAGGTACCTACCGGTGAATACCGACCCTCCGGCAAGGATTACCCTAAAGCTGAACCCGTGATGCGCCCGGAAACCGATGAGGAGCGGCGTATCCGTGTGGGCGCCTTTATTTCGCAGCCCACCGATCACAGTACACTACCAAAGAGTCGACTATTTATGCAGCGAATAGTTGCCTACGATTTACCCGTTGGTTTCTGTGATGCGACCTGGGACAAAGCCTTTATGGCAAAGCTGCGTGATATGGCGGACTGGACCAAAGGCTACGACAGCTATTTCAACACGGGTAAATTGCCCGACGTACCCATGCCTCCTGAAATCTCTACGGAAACCGTTTCCGCTGCAAAAAAAGCGGAATGGGAGGCGATCAACAAAAAGCTTAACGCACAGGGCAGACCATCCACGTCAACTTATTAAGGGATTAAAAAGTTATGGGCAAATTTGCAGTAGTACTGGGAGATGCGACCACTCACGGAGGAAAAGTTATCTCGGCATCCTCCACGTTTGAAATACAGGGTAGGCATGTTGCGTTGTTAAACGATTCCGTGACCTGTCCGCAGCATGGCAATAATCGCATTATTGAATGCGATGCGGCAGGTTATGAAGAAGAGGGGCGTGGCATCGTACTGCACGGCTGCAAAACGGAATGCGGTGCGCAGGTAATCGCCAGCCTTCAGGATATGGAGATCGACTGATGGGATGGTCAGTTCCTGAGGTACCAGCCAGAGGTCCGGTTGCCGCGTGGTCGCCATGGATCTGTTTGTTTATTCTGTTCTTTGGTATCTGCATCGCTCTTGCATGGGCACTCCTTACTGCGCCCGCTGGCGGGCTGTCTTCCCTGCCATCAGACGCGCGGCTGTCGCTGACTGGCTATACGCTGATGGCTGTTATGGCCGCTGTCACACTCTATCTGCTGTGGTGGGAAACGCAGACTCTTGGCATCTGGTACTGGAACAGCTGGCGGCTGAATATGCACACCGCCTGGCAGCGGCAGGCGCATCAGCATTTGTGCGTTGTCAGCCGCGTAATGTTAACCCCGGACGCGCAGCGCATTCCTCGCTTGATCGGGCTTGCCAGCCAGGAGGAGGGTGAGGATAAATCAACTACGCTGCTTCCCGATGAAGTTCTGGTGCCGGGAATTTCCCGCTTTGAACAGCTTTGCCGGAAGCTGATTGCTGAGGCAACGTCGACACTGAGCCGCTGGTATCCAGCCGGAGGCGTGACGGTGATCGTTCAGACATCTTCCGCTACAGAAAATACTGCGCAGGAACAACGGGAGCGGATTATTGCAATATGGCAACAGCAGGCGCTACCGTGGAAGGTTACCGTTCAAATTTTACCGAAGACGTTCCCTTTCGAGTACTGGAATAAGCAGCTTCCGGAACTCAAGCATCCAGTATTAGTACTGGCGCTGCATTATCGTCAGCCGGGTGAAACTCAGGCTGAAATGGCCGGAGCGCTATTGCTGATGCCGCCTTCTTTGCTCCCTTCTGCTACGCGTACGGATGCGCTGAAATTGTTCCGTGCTATGCCGCTGCAAACCAACAAACTCACTGCCGAGTTAAAAGAGCTGCGGGATATGGTACAGCAGCCCGCTGAGGCAATACGGCTGATATGGTTTAGTGGCTTAACCGCACCTCAACGACAGCTACTGGCGACGGCAACGCATGGCCTGTCATTGCATTTGTCAGGATCTGCGCCAATGACCGGGCTGATTGATTTTGACCGGGGTAGCGAGCAATACGGACACCTTGCCAGCTGGCTGATGATGGTAGCGGCGGCAGAAACGGCGGATTACGAAACAGGAAGCCACTGGTTAGTGTGGGCTGATGATAAACAGGCCTGGGCAATGGTGGCCGGTATTGAGACAGCGGTGCCGTATCAGCGGTCTGAAATGGCGCTGACGGCCCCTTTTCCCGCAGGCGGAATAACACTGGCCGTACTGCTGCATTCCGTTTTGCTGTGGTGTTTGGGCAGCAAATATCCCGTATGGCTATTTTCCTGGTGGGGAACATCCTGTGTATTGCTGATGCTGGGGATCATGTTGCCGGGTATCGCGCTGCTTTTACGGAAATCAGTGGCCCGCTTGCTGCTGCCTGCGTTTATTCGTACCGCCGCTAAGCAAGGAAGCAAGGTTAAATAATGAAAAATTTTTCTCGTCTACTGGGGCTCGGGCTGCTGACCGTAGCTATTTTACTGCTATTGCTGTTCCTGCTTTCTCAACTGAAAGTCTTACCGGTCGAAGCCGCCACCCGACAGTTCTGGTTTCCGCTAATCGGATTTATTTTCCTGGCGTGCCTGTTGTGTACCCTGATCTTTTTTATCTTCAATCCTGCGGCAACGGGGACTCCCGTCAGCCCGGCAGGAGATAACAGCAGAGAAAAACTCGTACCTTTTAAGTCAATATCCATTACCGATCTGAACCCCCATCTCCGCGCCCGCTACGGCCTGTTCTGGCGCTTCAAAGTGCGTCTGCTGCTGGTAGTAGGCGACGAGGCTGCTCGCGAAACCCTGCTGCCCGGCCTGAAAGAGCAGCAGTGGCTGGAAGGTAACCGTACCGTGCTGATTGATGGCGGCAGCCTGGGGGGCGAAGTGGACGCCGAAAAATATCACGCGCTGCGCAAACTTCGCTGCGGCCGTCCGCTGGACGGCATTATCCGCGTGCTGGATAAAGAGCAAAACCTGACGTCGCAGCAGAGCGATAGTGATTTACGCGCGCTGGAGAGCATCGGCACCCTGCTGCGCTATCTGCCGCCGGTATGGCTGTGGCAGCTATGCAGCAGCGACTGGTCGCAGGAGGGAAGGCCCGAACAGCCGGTCGGTGCGACGTTTCCGCTGCGCGCGCTGCCGGAGGATATCGCCTCACAGCTTAACCACCTGCTGCCGATGTTGCGCAGGCAGGGGATGGCGCAGATTGCACAGCACCGGCAGCACGACTTTCTGCTGCGCCTGGGCCAGCAGCTGGCGCGCGGCGGTATTGCGCGCTGGCAAACGCAGCTGTCGCCGTGGCTACAGGGCGCGCAGCAGCGCATCATCCTGCGCGGCCTGATGTTCAGCCTGGCGGAAAGCCGTGGGACGGCGGAGAGTGCGCAGGTAATGCCGCGCCATGCCCTGACCTTATCCGCCGCCTGGCAGGGCGTGGTGGATGACTGTACCCGGCTGCGCGGCCGTCGCGTCGGGATGCCCTGGCAGCAGACGCTGGCCTGGGCGCTGATGACGATGGCTGGCGTGTGGGGCGCGGGCCTGCTGGTTTCCTTCGCGCTTAATCGCCACCAGATAATCAGCGTGGCGGAGAAGGCCCGCGCCGTGGTGCAAACTCAGGCGGTATCCGACCAGCAGCTGACCAGTCTGTACGCGCTGCGCAACGAGGCCGGGCTGCTGAAACACTGGCATCAGGAAGGCGCGCCCTGGTATCGGCGTTTTGGCCTCGATCATCATGCATCGCTGCTGGCGGCGATGATGCCGTGGTATGGCATAGCGAATAACCGACTGATCCGCGATCCGGCGGACGTCGCGCTCCGGCAGCAGCTGAACGCGCTGGCGGACCTGCCGCCGGACAGCCCACTGCGCGCCACACGGGCAAAACCCGGCTACGACCAGCTGAAGGCCTGGCTGATGATGGCGCATCCCGAGAAGGTGGACAGCACGTTTTACGCCACGGTGATGAAAACGGTACAGCCAGCCCGCAGCGGGATCTCGCCCGGCTTATGGCAGAGCCTGGCGCCGGATCTGTGGGCATTTTATATTGCCGAGCTGCCGTACCAGCCACGCTGGGCCATCACCCCGGATGCTCCGATGGTCGCTCAGGTCCGTCAGGTGCTGCTCCAGCAGATTGGCCGCCGCAACGCCGAAAGCACCCTGTATGAAAACATGCTCAAATCGGTACGCCGCAACTTTGCGGACGTTACGCTGGAGGATATGACCAACGGCACCGATGCCCGACGCCTGTTCACCACAGACAGGATGGTGCCGGGCATGTTTACCCGCCAGGCCTGGGAAGGCGGCGTGCAGCAGGCTATCGACAAAGCGGCAACGTCACGGCGTGATGAGATTGACTGGGTGCTCAGCGACAGCCGCCAGGGGCTTGCCGCCGATCTGTCGCCGGAAGCGCTGAAAGCGCGCCTGACGCAGCGCTATTTCACCGATTTTGCCGGTAGCTGGCTCAACTTCCTTAACAGCCTGCGCCTTAATCCGGCCAGCAATATTGCCGACGTAACCGACCAGCTGACGCTGATGAGCGACGTCCGCCAGTCGCCGCTGATTGCGTTGATGAACACGCTGGCATGGCAGGGGCAGACCGGCGAGCAGCGCGAGGCGCTGTCGGACTCCCTTATCAAATCGGCGAAGGAGCTGGTGGGCAGCAGCAAAAAGCCGGTAATCGACCAGAGCGCCGCCGGGCCGCAGGGCCCGCTTGACGACACCTTCGGCCCGCTGCTGACGCTGATGGGCAGAAATAAAGCCGCCAACGCCCTGTCGGGCGATGACAGCCTGAGCCTGCAAACTTATCTGACGCGCATTACCCGCGTGCGCCTGCGTCTGCAACAGGTGGCGGGCAGCTCCGATCCGCAGGAGATGATGCAAACGCTGGCACAGACGGTGTTTCAGGGCAAAAGCATCGACCTGACGGATACCCGCCAGTACGGCAGCCTGATTGCCGCCAGCCTGGGCGAAGAGTGGAGCGGCTTCGGCCAGACGATGTTCGTGCAGCCGTTGACGCAGGTCTGGGAGACGGTGCTGCAACCTTCTGCGGCCAGCCTCAACGACCGATGGAACCGCTCGGTAGTGGCCCTGTGGCGCAGCGCGTTTGACGGGCGCTATCCGTTTGCCGCCAGCAGCAACGATGCTTCACTGCCGATGCTGGCCGAATTCCTGCGCAGGGACAGCGGCCGTATCGAGCGTTTTCTTAACGCCGAGCTGAGCGGCGTGCTGCATAAAGAGGGCAGCCAGTGGGTGCCGGATCGGACCAACAGCCAGGGGCTGACCTTTAATCCGGCACTTCTCAAAGCCCTTAACCAGCTTAGTCAGCTCTCTGACGTGCTGTTCACCGACGGCAGCCAGGGCATCAGCTTTGAACTGCAGGCGCGTCCGACGCCGGGGGTGGTGCAGACGCTGCTGACCATCGACGGTCAGCAGCAGAAATACTTTAATCAGATGGCCGAATGGCAAACCTTCCGCTGGCCGGGCGACACCTTCAAACCCGGTACCCTGCTGACCTGGAGCACCGCCAGCGCCGGGGCAAGGCTGTTTGGCGATTACAGCGGCACCTGGGGGCTGATCCGCTGGCTGGAGCAGGGCAAGCGCCGCCAGCTGGACAGCAGCCAGTGGATGATGACGTTTACCGCTCCTGACGGCAGCAACCTGCAATGGGCGCTGCGCTCGCAGTTGGGCAGCGGCCCGTTACAGCTGCTGGCGCTGCGCAACTTCAGGCTACCGGCAGAAATTTTCAGCGTTGATGCTGTTCTGGCCGCCAGAGCGCTGGCGACTGATAGCGACATGCCCGCCATGGAAGGAGAAGATGAATGACCACGCTACAGCATATCGTTACCGCCTGCCACGCAGATCAAACCGCGCTGATGCGGCTGGCGCAGGCGCGGGCAGACAACTGGCGCGCCTGGCTGCTGCCGATCCGTGACGCACAGCCAGCGGGCGATGAACCCGGCTATGACGATGATTTTCAGCTTATCCGCGAAGAGGTGAACAAGCTTTCGGGCATTGATACCACGCTGATCTGCTCGCTGACGGAAAAGCTGCTGACCACGGTAAGCAAGGATCTGCGCGTGGCGACCTTTTACATCTGGGCACGGCTGCATCAGGACGGCGAAGCCGGGCTGGCGGAAGGGCTGGAGCTGCTGGCCGCCATGCTGCAACGCTTTGGCACGCAGCTGCACCCGCAGCGCGAGCGCAGCCGCAAATCCGCGCTGGAGTGGCTTGGTAGCGGACGCGTACTCGACAGCCTTTCGCTCTACCCGGAAGTAGATATGGCCACCATGCAGCGCATTACCGGCGCGCTGCTGCTGGTGGAACAGGCCATGCAGTTGCTGGCTGAGGAGCATCGTCCACAGCTCGCCGGGCTTTACCTGGGGCTGGAAAACCGGCTGGCGCAAAGCGGCGGCGCGGATAGCCTGGTACCGCAGACCAGCCGGGAAGATCGCGCATCCTCCCCCACTGCGTCGTCAGCGGCCGCACCGGTAATGACAACCGTCACTTCCGGTCGTGACCTGCTCGATCAGGCGAAAATGCTGGCGAAATATCTTCGCGATCGGCCGGGCGGCTGGCTGGGAGGACACCATCTGATGAAAAGCATTCGCTGGGATACGCTGACCGAACTGCCGCAGCTTGACGCCAGCGGGCGCACCCGCCTTCTGCCGCCAAAGCCGGATCATCGCGCCCATCTCAAGCGTCTTTATCTCCAGCAGAGCTGGATGGAGCTGCTGGAGCAGACCGACGACCTTTTTGCCCAGGGCGTCAACCATTTGTGGCTCGATTTACAGTGGTACACCTGGCAGGCGCTGACGAAAGCGGACCCGGATGCGGTGCGCGCCGATATCCTCTGTCGGGACCTAAAAGGACTGCTGTCACGGCTGCCGGGGCTGGAGGCGCTGGCGTTTAACGACGGCACGCCGTTTGCCGATGAGGTCACGCTGAACTGGATCAATCAGCAGGTGATGGATGACCCTGAGAGTTGGGCCACCGATACGGTAACCGCCGTCGCGCAGGATCATGAAGCCGTGCTGACGCTGGAGCCGGAGCTGCTGGCGCTGGCCGACAGTGAGGGCGTTGAAGCCGCGTTTAGCTGGTTACAATCCCGCCCCGGTATGACTTCCGCACGCGATCGCTGGCTGATGCGTCTGCTGATGGCGCGCGTGGCGGAGCAATATGCCCGTAACGATCTGGCGCTGCATCTGCTGGGCGAGCTGGACAGCGGCGCGCAGACGCTGACGCTGCCGCAGTGGTCCCCTGAACTGTTATTTGAAGTTCGCGCGCGACGACTGAAGCTGCTGCGCAACAAAGCTGCACGCAGCGAAACGGAAAAAGATCGCCTTCAGCCAGAGATGGACACGCTGCTGAGCGGCCTGATCGTACTCGATCCGGCCCGTGCGGCGGTGCTGTGTGGGTAATTGTCATTCAGAAAGGAATGCCGGTAATAGGTTTTGCTCAGTTACATACCGGATTTTTAAACAGGGAACAGTTTTACCATACAGAATTCAGCACCGAATATGACAGCGTGTATATCAGGATCCAAGGGGCAATATTGAAAGCTGCGGCCGAGGCTTTTGCTGACAAAGAACGCAAGGGTTAAGGGGCTGTTTGAGCTACCTGTGTCCAATGAGGTTTTATTTCACTTATTTTTTATTGGACAGCCCGTCGTGTAATAAGAATATAAAATCCATTTTCCCGGCCGGATGGGTTTTGTTGAATAGTGGTAAGGGGTTTTTCTAAAAAATACCGAATTTTTATTTATATAAAAAAGGAATTAACCACTGTGAATATTCTGACGAAAATGTCGTATCTGTTATCCGTTCTGTTAACCGCGCCGCTGTTAACCAGCTGCGTGACAGAGGGGGCCGCTTTTGGTCTCGGGGTCGGCTCACTGCATGAAACGGTGATGACCGAAAAAGACAATAATGTGCCGCCGCCGGTTTACGGGCCGCCGCAAATTATTTACCGTATTGATGATAATCGCTATTTCACGCTGGAAAATTATACCCGCTGTGAAAACGGGCAGACGTTTTATAATAATAAATTAAAAAACATCCACGTTCAGATTTCGCCTTCATCAGGCTACTTATTTAAGGGTCGTTTTTTCTGGACTTCTACGCGTGATGATTATTTGGCATTTCCTGTGACAAGAAATGACAACAAAGCCGCCTGTATGGGATCGGATAAAGGGTGTATGAATATCATTGCGTTAACCACTGATGGGGGTAAAACGAAACGCTCGGTGACCTATGGTGGGTATACGCAGGATCCTAATGGGGACACTAAAGATTACGATATGCTGGTGACGAATCAGGGGTTTTATATGATTTACTATCGAGGTGTTAACAGAATATATCCTGTGATAGATGGATGGGGTTTTAATGATGAATACCATTTCGGTGTGCTTAAAATAGAGAGTGTCTATGATTTATTCAAACCGGGTGAGCCGATTCCCGTGGGTGGGTTTTATAAAATAGATTTATCAAAATTCTATACTAAAAGTATAGATAAAAACATGCATTGCGACCGTAGTCTGGAACCAAAACAGCCGGTAAGGAGCCGTCTTGATGAACAATAGTCGACTATTATCGCCTACGCGTAAGGTTGAGGTAAAACTAACTGATAATGGTGCGCCTTTTGCCTGCTCCATGACCTCCCATAAAAATATAAATATTAATGCCGAAGTGCAGGTGCCGCTGCAATTACCCGGATTGATTATTTTTGTACATGGAGTCAACTCCGAGGGGGAGTGGTATGACTATGCGGAAAAGGCCTTATGTGACGGGTTAAACGAAAGGCTTGGACTTAAAGATAAATTTTCCCTTGTGGAAAATAAATATGATGCGGGTCGTTTAACTGAAGTAAGTCACAATGAAAGCGGCTGGTCAGCCTGTGAAGCGGGGCAATGCTGCGCTACAAAAAAATCCTGAACCTGGATTTATATAAAAAGGAATTAACCACTGTGAATATTCTGACGAAAATGTCGTGTCCGTTATCCGTTCTGTTAACCGCGCCGCTGTTAACCGGCTGCGTGACAGAGGGGGCCGCTTTTGGTCTCGGGGCCGGCTCACTGCATGAAACGGTGATGACCGAAAAAGACAGGAATGCACCCCCGCCGGTTTACGGGCCGCCGCAAATTATTTACCGCATTGATGATAACCGCTATTTCACCCTGGAAAATTATACCCGCTGTGAGAACGGGCAGACGTTTTATAATAATAAAAAAAACGGAGTGCACACTAAAGTGTCAAACGCCTCAGGGTATTTATTTAAGGGGCGCTTTTTCTGGCTGTCCACGCGGGACGATTACCTGGCTTTTCCCGCAACGGCAGATACAAAGAACTCCCCCTGCGTAGGAGCCGATAAGGGATGCGTTAATGCAGTCATTGTTACGACCGATGGTGGAAAAACATTGCATGGTGTGGGTTATGGATCAAATACCACATCCCCGACAGAAGCTACAAAAGATTACGATATGCTGGTGACGAATGAGGGATTTTATATGATTAAATATACTTTTCCTGAACGCTCATCAACCGGTGCTTACGCCTTAAAATGGACGTTTTATCCAGATGAGGAGGCGACTAATAACTCTTTTTATCCCGGAGCAACCGGCCCTGTTCATCAACCCACTCTTTCTATCGATGTTTCTCAGACTATCCAGGAAACGATGCAGTGCGATCGCCGCTTAGAGCCTGTGCAAAATAAGAGGGGGGTTGATGAGTAATAACAGAAGTTCACCTACAAGAAAAATTGATGTCCATCTGACAGATAATGGAATGCCTTTTGGCTACTCTATGACATCACATAAAAACATCAAAGTTAATGCCGAGGTTCAACTACCTTTGCAGCTGCCGGGACTGATTATTTTTGTGCATGGAGTTAACTCAGAAGGAGAGTGGTATAACGACGCTGAAGAAGCATTATGTCAGGGTTTGAATCGTCGTTTAGGACAGGATGACAAAGTATGCCATTCCGCTGAAAAATAAGCGCGGCGATAACTACTACGAGCTCACGCCGGAAGAGAGAAAGAGCAGGGGCTTTTTTTCTGGGGAGGCGGCCCTTCCAGAACGGCTGCAACCAGCTGGTCAGCCTGTGGATCGGGGCAATGCCGCGCTACAAAAAAACCTGAACCTGGATTCATATAAAAAGGAATTAACCACTGTGAATATTCTGACGAAAATGTCGTGTCTGTTATCCGTTCTGTTAACCGCGCCGCTGTTAACCAGCTGCGTGACAGAGGGGGCCGCTTTTGGTCTCGGGGCCGGCTCACTGCATGAAACGGTGATGACCGAAAAAGACAGGAATGCACCCCCGCCGGTTTACGGGCCGCCGCAAATTATTTACCGTATTGATGATAATCGCTATTTCACGCTGGAAAATTATACCCGCTGTGAGAACGGGCAGACGTTTTATAATAATAAATTAAAAAACATCCACGTTCAGATTTCACCCTCATCAGGCTACTTATTTAAGGGTCGTTTTTTCTGGACTTCTACACGTGATGATTATTTGGCATTTCCTGTGACAAGAAATGACAACAAAGCCGCCTGTATGGGATCGGATAAAGGGTGTATGAATATCGTTGCGTTAACCACTGATGGGGATAAAACGAAACGCTCGGTGACCTATGGTGGGTATACGCAGGATCCTAATGGGAATACCAAAAATTACGATATGCTGGTAACGAATGAGGGATTTTATATGATTAAATATGCTTTTCCTGAACGCTCACCAACCAGTGCTTACGCCTTAAAATGGACGTTTTATCCAGATGAGGAAGCGACTAACAACTCTTTTTATTCCGGAGCAACCGGCCCGGTTCATCAACCCACTCTTTCTATCGATGTTTCTCAGACTATCCAGGAAACGATGCAGTGCGATCGCCGCTTAGAGCCTGTGCAAAATAAGAGGGGGGTTGATGAGTAATAACAGAAGTTCACCTACAAGAAAAATTGATGTCCATCTGACAGATAATGGAATGCCTTTTGGCTACTCTATGACATCACATAAAAACATCAAAGTTAATGCCGAGCTTCAACTACCTTTGCAGTTGCCGGGGCTGATTATTTTTGCGCATGGAGTTAACTCAGAAGGAGAGTGGTATAACGACGCTGAAGAAGCATTATGTCAGGGTTTGAATCGTCGTTTAGGACTGGGTGACAAAGATGAAAAATACAGGTTAAAAGAAAATCGTTATGCGGAAGGTTATATGGCGCCCTGTGATAAAAATGATTCAGGATGGGATGGTTGTTATGGCGATAGCGGAAAAAAAGGTGACATAAAACAAAAATGGATTGTCCCGACGAGAAAGATAACGGAAGAGGGCCGCTCCCCCGTAATCCGCTTTTACTGGGGCTACCGGGCCGCCGAAGGAAAGGAAGACGACTATGCCATTCCGCTGAAAAATAAGCGCGGCGATAACTACTACGAGCTCACGCCGGAAGAGAGAAAGAGCGGGGGACCTTTTTTCTGGGGAGGCGGCCCCTTTCAGAACGGCTGCAACCAGCTGGTCAGCCTGTGGAGCGGGGCCGGGTTTGACAACTGGCTTCAGGTAATGGGGGTGCCGGTTCCCTTCAGCACGCAGCTGATGAACGGCGAGCGCGACCGCCTGCTGACCCGGGCGCCGCCGCGCAGCTACTACGCTCACGCCGCCGGCCGCCTGGCAAATCTGATAAAACAAATCCGCCGCGCCCATCCGGAAGACACGGTGACGGTGCTGTCGCACAGCCAGGGGACGATGGTGGCGCTGGCAGCGGCGGCCATCGAGGCGCCGGACGCGCTGTTTGTGATGAACTCGCCCTACGCGCTGGATAATGAGCCGACCACCTACGTTTCCTATCCGCCTGACGAAATTATCACGCCGGAGGCGCGCGAGGCGACCTTTGCCGATATTGTGAAAAAGGTGGCGGAGAACAGGGGCCGGCTGCGGGGGCAAAACGCCGGCGGCCTGCTGGCGGGCGCGTGCTGCGACGGGGAAAGCTGGACGCCCGCGGGGAAAACGTTTAACGGGCTGCCGGAGCGGGACAACCACGGCAGCACCTTTATCTACTGCAATCCGCACGACCGCGTTATGGGTTCGTCGCCGCTGCGGAGCATTGGCTGGCAGGGATTGCCCAACACCCGGGAGAGCGGCTATACAGCCCCCCATCCGCTGTTTAAGCAGGCCGGAGACACGCTGTACGTGCGCATGATGGCGCGCAACATCCCCTGCGGCGGCGAGCCCGACCCGGCCACGCGCTTCGGCGACCCGGGCGACGGCAGGCCGTTCTGGGACAGCACGACCACGGTGATGCAGAAGCTGACGTGGCCGGCGCCGGAGCGGGCGCAGAGGCTGAACATAAACGCGCCGCGGGTGCCGGTTCCGCTTACGGCAGAGGAGCTGAAGGACTTTGACGGGGACTACCGCAGCACGGAAAAACAGAGCGGCCCGACGGGATATGGCTACGGACAGATTGATCCGGAAAGGAATATGCCCGTCGATGCGGACTACCGTTACTACATCTCCCTGTACGGCTACTTTGACCGGAAAATGCAGCGTAAGCCGGCGTCGGGCTACTACCAGCCGGGTCCGGGTTCAAAAGAGCAGCGGATACGGTATGAAAAACAGTCTTATGAGGAAATGCGGGAGGAGGTGCGCACATACGTGCTGCGCCCGACCGACCACAGCACGCTGCCGATGAATAAGGACTTTATGAGCCGGGTGGTGGCCTATGACCTGCCGGTGGGGTTCTGCTGGCACTCATGGGACAGGGCGGCGCTGGCGGAACTACGCAGGCAGGCGGACTGGCTGGAGAGCGACGACTATTACCATAGCGGTAAGCTGAGCATACCGCCGATGCCGCCGCTGATCCGCAGGGACACGCCGTTTGACCTGGTGGCAAAACGGGCCGGTGCGCGGGCGGAGATAGAGAAGATGAATGCGGCGGTCCGTCAGGCGAAGGACAAATGACGTTATGAGAAATACAGCTACGAATGCCGGAAAACGGAATCTACTCAAGTTTTCGATTAAATATGACGACGGATGTCCACTGAACCTTAATATCTTATTGATACTAAGAGACAGAAGCGTAGCAAAGATTTGTGATAAGGGAGAAAAGAAAAGCGGCACAGGATGGCGATCTGACCATCAGGCCGCGCAGGATACGCTCATATCAGGCACTAAAATTAGCGATAGCGGGGCTGCTCGCCGCCCGGGAAAGCACACGCGTTATCACTGAGAAAAACCAGCAGGCCAGGGCCGCTCTGGCGCGCCACCTGCATGAGTCGACTATCGACTTCATCGGCTAGTCATTCACACCCTTCTTTTTTACCGGCTTTTTTCCTCTACCGCGCTTTTCCAGGCGGCCTGAAGGAGATCCGCCAAAGTTGAGATTTATCTTCATGGACGACTTAACCCTACGTTATTACGACGCGGAAATGCGTTACCTGCTTGAAGCGGGTGAAGAGTTCGCTCGCGCTCACCCGGATCGCGCGGCGCTGCTGAATCTGGATAAAGCGGACGCTCGCGATCCTTATGTGGAGCGCCTGTTCGAGGGCTTCGCCTTTATGATGGGCCGCCTGCGCGAGAAGCTTGATGACGATCTGCCCGAGCTGACGGAAGGGCTGGTCACGCTGCTGTGGCCGCACTACTTACGGACTATTCCGTCAATGTCGATAGTAGAGTTCAGCCCCGACTGGCGCGAAATGAAAGAAAAAATAGCCATCGCGAAGGGGTTTGAAATCCTCTCGCGGCCCATTGGCGAGAAAGCGACCCGCTGTCGCTACACCACGACTCAGCAGATCGGCCTGCAACCGCTGGCACTGGAGGAGGCCGCGCTTTCAACCGATGCGGAAGGGCGATCGGTGGTGTGCCTGCGTTTTGCCTGTAGCAGCCTGGCCGACTGGAGCCGGGTCGATCTCAGCCTGATCCCGTTCTATTTTAACGCTGACGCGCCGCTGGCCTGCGCGATGCATGAAGCCTTTACCTTAAACACCGCCAGTATTTGGCTGCGCCTGCCGGGAGAGCCGGAGCGTCGCCCGCTGGATGCGCGCTTTACCGCGCTGGGGTTTGGCGAGCAAGACGGGCTGTGGCCGAAAGGCGAAAGCAGCTTCAGCGGCTACCAGCTGCTGCTGGAGTACTTTACCTTCCGGGAAAAATTTATGTTCACCGGCCTGCGCGGTCTGGAGAGCGTGACGCTGCCTGCCGCACTGGCATGGTTTGAAATCGAGGTAGTGCTGGCGCGGCGCTGGGAGCACGATTTCACCTTCAGCGAGAAGCACCTGCGGCTGCATTGCGCGCCGGTCATCAATCTTTTTCCGCTGGAGTCCGACCCGCTGACGCTGAACTCGCTTCAGACCGAGTATCTGCTGCGTCCTATGCGCGTGCAGGATGGCCATACCGAAATTTATTCCGTCGATTCGGTGATCTCCTCCGGGCGGCATGCCTACGTGCCGTTTTCCAGCTTCCGCCATAAGGGCGGCATGATGCGTCACGAAGCGCCGGAATATTACTACCATACCCGCGTGCGGCGCGGCGCGTCCGGGCTGCATAACACCTGGCTTATCCTCGGTGGGGAAGCCTTTGATAACCATACCGTGCCGGATGATGAAAGCCTGTCGCTGACGCTTACCGGCACCAACGGCCAGCTGCCGCGCCGCGCGTTGCAGAGCACGGTGCTGGATACCGCGATGAAGACCAGTTCGGCAAAGGTGGAGGTGCGCAACCTCTGTGCGCCCACGCTGCCCTGTTATCCGCCGGATCGCGACCGTTTTCACTGGCGCGTGCTGAGCCATCTCGGCAGCAATTTCCTGTCGATGATGGACAATGCCGACGTGCTGCGCGGCACGCTGGCGCTGTACGAGTGGACCGGCAGCGAGATGAATCGCCGCCGTCTGGAAGCGATTGTCGATGTCAGCCACAGCGAAATCGAGCGCTTTGAACAAGGCCATTTGCTGCGGGGCGTGCAGATTGACGTCACGCTCGACAGCCACGGCTTTGCCGGCCACGGCGATATCTGTCTGTTTGGCGAAATGCTCAGTCACTTCTTCGCGCTGTATACCGATATCTATCTGTTTAATCGACTGGTTATCATTCTGAACCCCACCGGAGAACGCCTGCAATGGGAAGAGAAACACAACCGCCGCATTCCCGGTTAAGCCCGCGTCTGGAAGCGGAGCTGACGCGGATAAACTTTTATCGCTTCTGTCAGCTGCTGGAAAAACAGCACCCGGAACGACCACCGCTCGGCAGCTCCAGCCGTCCGCAGGATGATGCGGTGCGCTTTACCCCGTGGCCGGGGATGGGGTTTCCCGCCAGCGAGCTGAAAAGCGTTGAATACAGTGAAGACGATGCCACGGCCGCACCCAAAATACGGACCACGTTTATGGGCATGTACGGCGTGGATTCACCGCTGCCCACCAGCTATCTGGACGATATTACCCAGCGCAGGGAAGGGCATGAGGCGCTCCAGGCATTTCTCGATATTTTCAGCCACCGCATCCTGACGCAGTTCTATCGCATCTGGCGTAAATACTCCTATCCGGCCACCTTTGAGCCAGGCGGCACGGACGCTATTTCCCAGTCGCTGCTGGGGTTAGTCGGGCTGGGCATTCCCGGCACCGCCAGCCATATCGCCACGCCGGTTTCTCGCTTCCTGGCGCTGCTGGGCGTACTGCGGCAGCCTGCAAAAACCCAGGAAGGGATCCAGGCGCTGGTTCGCCTGCTGGCCCCGGAAACCCGCGCCAGCGTCAGCCCCTACAGCCTGCGGCCGGTGGAAATCAGTCAGCCGCTCGGCTTTTACGGCGAGGAAGATTTCCTGCTGGACGGTAATGCGGCGCTGGGTGACGAAGTTATGGATACCAGCAGCCAGCTGCTGATTGAGCTGATAACCGACAGCAAAAGCGAAACCCAGGGCTGGATGCCGGACGGTCAGCTGTATCAGGACTTTCTGGTGATGCTGCGCGTTTACCTGGGCTGGCGCTTTAAGGCAAAAATTCGTCTGACCGTCAGCACGGCGCTGCTGCGCGTAGCCCCTCTTGGCGAAGCGCCGTTCCGGCTGGGCATGAGCGGCGTACTGGGCGTGGAAGGGGATGAGATCCCCAGCGACGTGCCGCAAACTTTTACCATTGAATCCGGCCGCTATCAGGGGCTGTCTTCTTCCGTCTCCGTACAAGGAAATCAGCGTGTTACCTACCAATTCAATTAAATCCGCCCGCTGGCTACTGCCGTTACTGGCCGTCAGCCTGACCGGCTGCGGACTGACGCAAAGCGTCACCGACGGCACCCGCTCGGCGGTGTCCGCCATTTTTTATAAACAAATAAAGGTGCTGCATCTCGATTTTACCAGTCGGGAAGCGCTGAATACTGATACGCGCGAAAGCCACAGCGCGCCTCAGTCCGTAGTGATACGCGTCTATCAGCTTCGCGACCGTAAGGTCTTCGATAAGCTGGTCTATCAGCAGCTGGTTACTGAAGGCGATACCTTGCTGAGTAGCGACCTGCTCGCCAGCCGGGATGTGATCCTGACTCCCGGCGGCGCGGTCAACCTGGATATGCCGATGGCGCCAGAGGCGGAGTTCGTCGCGGTGGTGGGGTTATTCCGCCAGCCGGATCTGACTAAAAATAACTGGAAGCAGGTGCTGGCGCGTGAAGCGCTGGATGCGGATAACGCTCGCGTACTGGAAGCGGGCGATAACAGCCTTTCCCTCAAGGAGAAATAATGCCGCACTCACATAACGCTCCCTCGCTGTATGAAATGCTTTACGGCAACTTCAGCGGCGGCCTGGATCTGTACGACATCAGCGAAGAGAACCAGGTCATTCTTTCCGTGCTCGATAATATGCAGCGTATTCTCAACTGCCGCGCCGGAACGCTGGCGCATCTGCCCGGTTACGGCCTGCCGGATATGAGCAAAATCCTTCAGGGAATGCCCGGCACGGCGCACCAGCTGATGACCACGCTGTCCGAGGTATTGCTCCGCTACGAGCCGCGCCTGAACAGCATTCAGGTAACGCTGCTGCCGCAGGCCATGCCCGGCGAGCTGCGCTATGGCATTGATGCCGAGCTGAAAGGGATTGGCCTGGTGCGCTACGGCACCGAATTTCTGCCGGAAGGCAAGGTGCTGATCCGCCATATGAAACAGCAGCAGTATCTCGATCGGCAATCCATCCTCTGAACCAGAGAACGGAGGCGTATACAGACCTTCCGGCTCTGCATTCGACAGGGAGCACGAATGAAACTTCACGCTGGCACAGCGCTGTTAATCTGCATGATGTTAAGCCCCTCTGTTTTAGCCCATTCGGGCCGAACAAATTCTGAAGGCTGCCATACCAATCGTAAAACAGGTGAGTATCACTGCCACGGAAGCCCGCACCGGCGGGTAGAGTATCCCGGGCAAGATCCACAAACGGCACAGGCCAAAAAAAAGAAAGCTACGCCGCAAAAACGCGCCGCCCAGCCTGCTGACGGTGCGGCCACGCAGTGCATAAACAGCAGAAACCTTAATGCCTACTGGGAACCTGTCACCCGGCGCTGCCTGGACAGGACGACAGGAAGAGAAGCCGCAGGCTGACTATCACGCCGCCCGCCTGGATCAAAATCTGTTAACCAATCACGAGCCTGTTGCTTTATCTCAAACGCCTTTATTTTTCGAAGTTGAAACCTCTTATGACTACTTTATCCGAACCCTACCTGAAAACCGGCGGCGACCCACGCACGCTGACGGATTACGCCGCCCTACGCGACGAGCTGGGCAAGCTGTCCCATCCGGCACGCCCGGACGTTAACTGGCAACACGTAGAAAAACTCAGCCTCGCGCTGTTTGAGCACAACGGCGTAGAGCTGCAAACGGCGGCCTGGTACACGCTGGCGCGCGCGCAGCTGGCCGGACTGGCCGGGCTGAACGAAGGGCTGGCTATCCTGGAGGCGCTAATCCGTCACCAGTGGGGAAATCTTTGGCCGCCACGGGTGCATGCACGGGTGGAGATCCTCAGCGCGCTTAGCCGTCGCGTGCAGCAATGGATGCGCAAGCTTCCCGCCAGTTACAGCGACCTCAGCCAGCTTTACCTTGCCGAACAGCAGCTCAAACGGCTTAACGAGGTGTTACAACGCCTTGAGCTGCGGAATCTGAGCCAGTTCGACGCGCTGGCAGCGCTGATGCACACCAGCGCGGTGCGGCTGGAAAACAGCGATGCCGCCACGGGCGATAATCCTGTTTCCGCGCCAGCCGTAGCATTACCTGCCGCCGCGCAGTCTGTTGCTGAGATGGTGCCCGGCGCGGCGCGGTGGATCTATGTGGCGCAGCCCACGTCCAACTTTGAGGTGACGACGGCACCGCCGAAGACCCGCCGCTGGCAACCTTTTGTCGCCGGAATGCTTACCATGCTGATGGCGGGATGTATGGGGCAATGGGCATGGTATAGCCTGCATCGTACGGACCCGCTGGTGGCACAGCTAAAGGCATCGCTGACGCCATTACCGCTGCCGCTTTCCACAGCGCAGATAAACAGCCTGAAGCAGGATGGTGCGCTGCCGCAAAACGTCCTGCGGGATACGCAGCAGCAGCTGGCGCACATTAGCGGCCTTGCGCCGGACTGGGCGCTGAATTATGGGCAGCAGCTGATAGACCTGGCGCTGGCAGCCAGCCCGGAGGAGGCACGCGGTATAGCAACGGAATGGCAGCAGCAAGTAAAAGCGGCGGCGCTGCCTGAAGAGGCGATGGGCGGCTGGCAGCAGGGAATGGAGCAGCTACAGCAGCTAACTTTAAAGCTGAATGCGCTCGACGGGCAGCGCGGTAAATATATGACGGTCAGCGAGCTGAAGTCGGTGGTGTATAACGCCACCCAGGCGTTTAACCGCTCGGTGCCAGCCGAAGAACAGCTGCGTCTTTACTCGCTCAGCCAGTCAGATATCCAGCGGCGGCAGGCGGAAAGGGCGCTGGCGCAGTTACAGGCACGCTATTTTTTGTTGAAGCAGGAGGCGGAAAAGGCCAGGGGGGATAAATAAGTGGCGTTCAGCCTGTCATGATTTTTTGTCAGATTTTGACGTCAGGACGGTACGCGCGCAGGGCGCCGATCGGAAAGGGAACGCAAACTTAGCGGGATACAGAAACGAAAAACGGACCTCTTGGGAGGTCCGTTCTTACAAATAGGGTGCCCGGACTCGGGAACATTCAATTACTTACCAATTTGATTTCAATGATAAATCTTTTTTCTATCTCCAGTTAAGACCCAGAGGTTGACCCTCATTTCTGCTTGTAAATCATAATGGTGGTTTAAAATACGTAGAAAATCGTTTGATTCGATACTCCGGTTCGATTCCTTCTGGATTTACCGTAATGACATCTGCGTTACGCATGTTGTATACTTTATATCCACAGAAACACAAGAGGACAACATCATGCCAACCGCAAACAGCATGGCGATGAAACGCGAAACCCTGAACCTGCGCATCAAGCCCGCTGAGCGCGAGCTTATCGATCGGGCTGCAAAAGCCAGAGGGAAAAACCGCACAGACTTTGTGCTGGAGGCCGCTCGCGCCGCCGCAGAAGAGGCGTTGATCGAGCAACGCATCATCATGGCCGATCCGCAGGCTTATCAGGCATTTCTGACCCGTCTGGATCAGGCTCCCGCGCCAAACGCCACACTGCGTAAAACCATGCAGACCCCTGCGCCGTGGGAACAGGAAAAATGATCTCCGCACCTGAACCGCTTCATGCCGGGCATATTCTTACCCCGTTTTGCTGCGGTGTGGATTCTATGGATAACTGGCTGAAACAGCGGGCGATGAAAAATCAGACCACTGGCGCGTCCCGTACCTTTGTGTGTTGTGGCAGCGATTCTAACGTACTGGCGTATTACTCGCTGGCGTCCAGCGCGGTAACGACAAACACTGCCCCCGGTCGCTTTCGTCGCAATATGCCCGATCCGATCCCCGTTGTGGTGCTGGGGCGTCTGGCGGTGGATAAATCACTGCACGGGCAGGGCGTCGGACGGGCGCTGGTGAGGGATGCCGGGTTACGGGTGATTCAGGTGGCGGAAACTATCGGTATTCGCGGGATGCTGGTTCACGCCCTGTCGGATGAAGCGCGGGAGTTTTACCTGCGGGTGGGGTTTGAGCCGTCGCCGATAGAGCCGATGATGTTGATGGTGACGTTGGGGGATTTGGTTCATGCTTGATTGGCATTATTTGGAGCCAATAAGATGGTAGTGTTTTGAATTAAATCATCAATGATATATTGTTTTGAGGCTGCTTCTGCCTTCGTTGCTGGATCCGATCCCGGAGCACATGATGGACAGCCTGACAGTTGATATACTCCCCACCTGCCCAACGAGTTTCGTTCCTGAATGTACTGAACTTTGCCATTACTGCCTTGCTCTGACGCAGATGCTGACGGGACAGAGGCTGTTACCGTAAATCCGAAATTACCCTGGCTACCTGCTGTACGATCTGAACCACTTTTTCTCTAATTAAATCAACGATCCGCGCTGGTTGCGCATCACCGGCGGCGTGAAATTTATTGACGAGGTAGCGGCATAAGGCAACCGGAGTGGCATCCTGCCGACATCATCGCAGCGTTGAGAAAGCAGGGAGCTTTACTTTCCGCCGTTTCCTGCAACTCAGGGCTGGCGTCCTCCACGTTGCCAAAGCGGTATTCGAATTGTCAGAGTTTAGAGCCGTTGAGTTTAATCAGCAGGTAAAGGTCCTGCGCGTCGCGAGTTTGTGAGGTTTATCGAGCGGTTTTGTATTGAGGATGGTGGCATCGGTGAGTGGCATGGCGGGGGCTCCGAGGTTTATCAAACCAACAGGCCTTCAATTAAGCCGCAAAAATTCTGGATGTAAAAAAACCTGAAAGAGCTTTTCAGCGCCATCAGGTTTCTTTAACTTACTGATTTTATAACGTTTCAGGACTTATGTGAACGCCATAAAACTAAATTAGTGGTGCCCGGACTCGGAATCGAACCAAGGACACGGGGATTTTCAATCCCCTGCTCTACCGACTGAGCTATCCGGGCAACGAGGCGCATTAAACAGGAGTCGCGGAAAACCGTCAACGGCTTTATGCACAAAAGCGAACTGTTTGCACTCTTTTTCATCAATCCGGCTGGATTTGCGCCGCTTTGGCACTATTGCCCGCATTTGTCTGCTGCAAACCGTCGCGCTCGCGGGCTACCTTTTCTGGTTAGTTACATCATACTAAAGACTGATTTGCTCGCCGTGCTGCACAGCTTTGCAAGCCAGGCATTCCTGATGAGGCTTTGTCGCTAAGGAAGATGGCTAATAAACGGGGCAGGGCAGCGAAAGCACACGTCGGGCAAATGCCGTCAGTTCGTAAAACCAAAACCACCGAAAACTGCTGAATATGTTTGCATTTTCAGTGCATAACCACCAAAAAAATCAGCGTAAAAGAGGTGTGGTAAAAAATAACTATATGAAATGTATATATTTATTTAAAAATGGCTATATAGGGATAATGCTTTTTGCGTCTTGAACATCAAAATAAAAGATGCGATTATTGCCCCGGTTTTCATCCTGCGAGGCCGTCATCATGCAAGCTCTGCTGCACTGTCGCTATCATCCGATGTCGCGCCGCCGATCCCATTTTCTTCTGTTATCCACGCCGCTCGCCATGCGGTGAGGCTCTGCCTGCTTCACGGTTAGCCATGAGTAAAACCCGCCGCGCGCGGAGTTTACTGATGTCTGTCGGTCGAAGCTGACCCTACTGACGCTTTCGTGGGGTAAAGGCCGCGCCTTTCCCCGTTGCTGTGCCTCCGGCACCCTTATCCTTGCCCAGGGATTTGCGTAATGACACCACTTAAAATTGCAGCCAGCACCACCGTGGCGATCCACCTTCAGACCGGTCGCGAAGTCGTGACGCTGGAAAAAACCGACTTCACGGACGTGGCGGCAATCGTGCTCTCCGTGGCCGACTCGCGCAGCGGGATGCTGGCGCTGCTGCGCCATACCGGTTTTAACCTGCCCGTATTTATCTCGCTTGACGATCTGGCCCAGGCGGAAGATCTGCCGGAAGTGACGGGCGTGCTGACGGGCGAAGAAGACGATGCCGCCAGGCTGGAGGCCGCCGCCGCCGACTATCAGGCAAAGCTGCTGCCGCCGTTTTTCAATACGCTGACCAAATACGTGGCAATGGATAACAGCACCTTTGCCTGTCCGGGCCACCAGGGCGGCGCGTTTTTTAAAAAGCATCCGGCCGGACGTCAGTTTTATGATTTCTTTGGCGAGAACATTTTTCGCGCCGATATGTGCAATGCCGATGTGAAACTGGGCGATCTGCTTATTCACGAGGGATCGGCCAAGCACGCCCAGAAATTCGCAGCAAAAGTTTTTAACGCGGATAAGACCTACTTTGTGCTGAACGGCACCTCCAGCGCCAATAAGGTCGTAACCAACGCGCTGCTGACCAGAGGCGATCTGGTACTGTTCGATCGCAACAACCACAAATCCAACCATCATGGCGCGCTGATCCAGGCGGGCGCGACGCCGGTTTATCTGGAAACGGCGCGTAACCCGTTTGGTTTTATCGGCGGTATCGATGCGCACTGTTTTGAAGAGAAGTGGCTGCGGGAGCAAATTGCCGCCGTCGCGCCGGATCGCGCCAACCAGCCGCGTCCTTTCCGGCTGGCGATTATCCAGCTTGGCACCTATGACGGCACGGTTTATAACGCGCGTAAGGTTATCGACAGCATCGGCCACCTTTGCGACTACATCCTGTTTGATTCCGCCTGGGTAGGCTACGAGCAGTTTATTCCGGTGATGGAAGCCTGCTCGCCGCTGCTGCTGGAACTTAATGAGCGTGATCCGGGCATTTTCGTCACCCAGTCGGTACACAAACAGCAGGCTGGCTTTTCGCAAACCTCCCAGATCCATAAAAAGGATAACCACCTTCGCGGCCAGCGGCGTTTTTGCAGCCATAAGCGGCTTAATAATGCTTTTATGCTGCACGCCTCAACCAGTCCTTTTTATCCGCTGTTCGCCGCGCTCGACGTTAATGCCAAAATGCACCAGGGCGAAGCCGGACGACGTTTGTGGCACGAGTGCGTCATGCTGGGGATTGAAGCGCGCAAGGCTATCCTGGCGAAGTGCGAGATGATCCGGCCTTTTATCCCTGACGAAGTGGACGGCGAGCGCTGGCAGGATGCGTCGACGGCCGCTATTGCCGCCGACAGCCGCTACTTCAGCTTTGCGCCGCGCGCCGCCTGGCATGGCTTTGCCGGCTACGCAAAAGATCAGTATCTGATCGATCCCTGCAAGCTGCTGCTGACCACGCCGGGCATTGATGCCGCCAGCGGTGAATATGCTGATTTCGGCATTCCGGCGACGATCCTGGCCAACTACCTGCGTGAAAACGGCGTGGTGCCGGAAAAATGCGATCTGAACTCCATTCTTTTCCTGCTGACGCCCGCCGAAAGCATGGAGAAAATGGCGCATCTGGTGGCGAAGCTGGCGCAGTTTGAGCAGCATATCCGCGAGGACGCGCTGCTGCGCGACGTGCTGCCGACTATTTACCGCAAAAACGCCGCGCGCTACGAAGGCTATACGCTGCGCCGCCTCTGTCTGGAGATGCACCAGCTGTATGTCGGTAACGAGGTAAAAGATCTTCAGAAGGCGATGTTCCGCCAGCAGAGCCTGCCGAAGGTGGCGATGAACCCTCAGGACGCTAACATTGAATTTATACGCGGCAACGTCGAGCTGGTGCCCATTGCAGAGGCGGAAGGGCGTATCGCTGCGGAAGGCGCGCTGCCTTATCCGCCGGGCGTGCTCTGCGTGGTGCCGGGCGAGGTTTGGGGCGGGGCGGCGCAGCGTTATTTCCTTGCGCTGGAGAAAGGGCTAAACGGCTTGCCGGGTTTTTCACCGGAGCTACAGGGCGTGTATGTGGAAACGGACGAAAACGGCGTGAAGCGCCTGATGGGCTATATGCTTAGCCGCTAAGCCAGCGATCCCGCGCCGCTAAGGTCGCGGGATAAGCCCCTTTTGTCGCACGGTAGCGCCGCTCAGTTAGCCTGTAGCGCGGCGTCTTCCCGCGCCTGACGCATAATAGCCCTGGCGATCCACTTGCCGATATCCTGAAGCTGGTCGTTATCGCAGCCCCAGATATCCTTCATCACCAGAAAAATCTCCGAGCCGTAGACCAGCGACAGGGACTTAATCACCCGATCGACAATCTCCGGCGGCAGCTCGTCGTTCAGCGGCTCCAGCACGTGCTGCAACAGCGCCTTGCGGTTTCCCCTTACCAGCTTTTCTCTGTCCGGCTTGTCGCTGGACTGCGACTGTGCCCACTGGGTCAGAGAAAGGTGCAGCGCCGCGCGCAGCGTGCCTTCATGCTCCAACATGCGCGGAAAAGCGAACGTCAGCAGCTCGTCAATACGGTCGCTGGCTTCTTCACGAGTCGGGCGCCAGCTTTTTATCGGGCTGAGCGTCTCCGTAACGATGGCGGAAACCAGCGCGCTCTGCGTTGGAAAATAGCGATAGGCCGTTGCGCGAGAAAGCTGAGCTTCCTGCGCGACTTCGGTAATGGACGGGAACGCGCCGCTGTCAAAAAGCCGCATAGCGGTCTCGATCAGTAAACGACGTGTTCTTGCGCGTGTGGCGGTCAGCTTTACAACCCCAGCGGAATCCCTTTGCTCCACATTAACCTCATTTTGTTAAATCTGCCTGATATTCAAGCGATTGAAGACGGCAGCGCGTAAAGGGCATTCCCATTCGCTGGCGTCTGCAGGACAGGTTTTGTTATTAAGCATAGCCAACATCCTTGTGAGACACTTATTCCATTCAATTGATTTATCATTGACGATAGTGATACTGTTATCTCAACAAATTGAAAGTAAAAAACTCTCAATCTCTATTTACTGTTTTATTGCTTCTTTATCAAGTCTTTATTCTGTCTGATAACAGGGTGTTGTTACGACTATGACTATTAATCGTGGTTTTGTTTACGCCGTCGCAACGGCTGATACTAAAGGAAGGGAACTGTTTTATGTCAGCGACTGCCTGCGCAAGGCGGGCGTTGACGTCGTCACAGTTGACCTGTCAACTCAACCAGTTAGTACGCCTTCCACCGCTGATTTTCCGCCGGAGCTGGTCGCCGATTTTCATCCGGACGGGCGTGAAGCCGTGTTCTGCGGCGACCGCGGCAGGGCCATTAACGCGATGGCGCAGGCGTTTAAAATTTTCCTTAGCCAACGTCAGGATCTGCTTGGGGTTATCGGCCTCGGCGGCTCGGGCGGCACCGCGCTGATTACGCCAGCGATGCAGGCCTTACCGATCGGCGTGCCGAAGGTAATGGTTTCGACGATGGCTTCCGGCGACGTTTCCGGCTACGTCGGCGCCAGCGATATCAGCATGGTCTATTCGGTCACCGATGTCTCCGGCCTTAACCGTATCTCGCGTCGCGTGCTGGGCAATGCGGCCCATCAAATCGCCGGTGCGGTGCTTTTTCCCATAGAGAAAGACAGTAACGACAAGCCCGCGCTGGGCCTGACCATGTTCGGCGTCACCACGCCCTGTATTCAGACGGTCAGCGCCATGCTGGAAGAGCATTACGACTGCCTGGTGTTTCATGCCACCGGCAGCGGCGGCAAGGCGATGGAAAAGCTGACCGACAGCGGGATGCTGAGCGGCCTGCTGGATTTAACCACCACCGAAGTCTGCGACTACCTGTTTGGCGGCGTGCTGGCCTGCGATGAAACGCGTTTTGACGCCGTAGCCAACAGCCGCGTTCCCTGCGTAATTTCCTGCGGCGCGCTGGATATGGTCAACTTTGGTCATCCTTCCGGCGTGCCGGAGAAATATGCCGACCGGCTTTTCTATCACCATAACGCGCAGGTTACGCTGATGCGCACCACGCCGGAAGAGAACGCGACGATGGCGAAATGGATAGCGGATAAGCTTAATCGTTGCGAAGGCGACATCGTGTTTTTGATCCCGGAAGGCGGGTTCTCCGCGCTGGACGCGCCGGGCCAGGCTTTCTGGTCGCCGGAAGCGCGCGCCGCCTTTATCAGCACGCTGGAGGCGAACGTCAAACAGACCAGCCGCCGCGTTATTCGTCGCCTGCCGTTTAATATCAACGATCCGCAATTTGCGCTGGCGGCGGTCAGAGAGTTTCGCCAGCTGATCGAAAAGGAGTGCTGAACATGGCTTTTACCCGTCAGGAGATACTGACAAAATTTAACGCGATGATTGCGCGCGGCGAACCGATTATCGGCGGCGGAGCCGGTACCGGGCTTTCCGCGAAATGCGAAGAGGCGGGCGGCATAGACCTGATCGTTATCTATAATTCAGGGCGCTACCGTATGGCCGGGCGTGGTTCGCTGGCCGGCCTGCTGGCCTACGGCAACGCCAACGAAATCGTAGTGGATATGGCAAAAGAAGTGCTGCCGGTGGTGAAGAACACGCCGGTGCTGGCGGGCGTCAACGGCACCGATCCCTTCTGCCATTTTGATAAGTTTCTGGACGATCTCAAGGCGATGGGATTCGCCGGCGTGCAAAATTTTCCCACGGTAGGGCTGATTGATGGCAACTTCCGCGCCAACCTGGAAGAAACCGGCATGGGCTACGGGCTGGAAGTTGATATGATCCGGCTGGCGGCACAAAAAGAGATGCTGACCACGCCTTATGTTTTCAGCACGGAAAATGCTGTAGCGATGACGGAAGCGGGCGCGGATATTATCGTGGCGCATATGGGACTGACCACCGGCGGCAACATCGGCGCGGAAACCGCACTGAAGCTGGCCGACTGCGTGCCGTTAATCAACGAATGGGCGGCAGCCGCGAAGAAAGTGCGTAAAGAGGTCATTGTACTTTGTCACGGCGGGCCGATTTCCACGCCGGAAGACGCGAAGTATATCCTCAGCCAGTGCCCACAGTGCGACGGTTTTTACGGCGCCAGCTCCATGGAGCGGTTGCCGACCGAAGTTGCGCTGACGGAAACCACAAAGCAGTTTAAAAACATCAGCCGCTAAGACTGGAAGCGGGCGGATCCTCGGATCCGTCCGCTTTGCTCTTTTGCAGAAGTCAGCCTGCGCGCTATTCGCTTTACCCCACCCGAAACGTCCGCGCTACCCGCAGCAATACTAATAGCGATGGTAGCTCTTCTGCGCGTTGTTCACTTTATAAAGATAGCGACGCGACTCGGCAGAAGGGTGGTTGGTGGTCAGCGTTTGATACACCTCCGCAGGCGACAGATCGTTAATCGCGCTGAAGGCCCGATTCTTATCGCTGGAGAAGACTCTCAGTACGCTGCCCGCGCCGCCGTTATAGGCTGTGATCACCGCATAGCGCCGTGACAGCGGATTCGCGATGCCGGAAAGGTAGCTGTCCTGCAGCAGCGAAAGATAGGCCGTCCCCGCATCGATATTGTTTTCCGGATCGAGCAGGTAGCTGCGGCTCGGCTTGCCCCATTTCCCTTTCATGCGGAACACGTCCGCGCCGGCGGTATGCTGCACCACCTGCATCAGGCCCAGCGCGTCAGAATGGCTGACCGCATAGGGGTTGAAGCTCGATTCAATCTGCATGATCGCCAGGATCAGCGCCTGATCCACGCCGTATTTCTCCGCCGCCTTGCGCACCATCGGCAGATATTTATGCGCACGCTTGTCCAGATGGTTGGGCACCATCGGGATAGTAACCGACCAGATGATATGCAGACCGGCGTTGCGGCGCTGCAATTTATTCTGGATCAGGTAGTCGGCGAAGCTGGCCGCGCGACCCTGCCAGCGGATCGCCTGGCCGGTATTATCCAGCACCTGACCATAGAGCAGCGGCTCCTGACCCAGCTGAATATCGTTGGCGTCGGAGTAGAGATCGACATTGCCCGGATCTTCGCCAATCAGCAGCGTGGTAATGATCGCCTGACGCAGGCTTGCCATCGGATCCGTACCGGCGATGGTCTCGATAGTGATCTTACCGGCGTCAAAGTTAATATGGCTGCGCGTATAATACTGATCGCTATATTTAACGTAGTCTTTTGGACCGGCGATCAGGACTTCATTAATACCCCAAATATTTTCGATGTTATGGGCAAACTGCCCCATCAGAATGTCGAATCCGTTGGTGTCCTTGACCCACTCTTCGTGGAAAACCGGCTTTTTATTGCTGGAGCAGGAAATCAGCAGCGGCGCGATAACCAGCAAGCCTATCAGTTTCTTCATTATGTCGTGCTACGCCCAAATTGAGGGGGCCTCTATGGCGAGGCCCAACGTTTATTCTGCTGGCGGGGTATAACCTTCGATATGGACATCGTGTCCTTCGAACAGAAATTTCACCATTTCCTGCTCAAGCTGTTTGCGATCTTCCGGGTTCATCATGCTCAGCTTTTTCTCGTTGATCAGCATGGTTTGCTTGCTCATCCACTGCGACCAGGCTTCTTTGGAAATTTCGTTATAGATACGCTTGCCCAGTTCACCCGGATAGAGCTGAAAATCCTGTCCTTCAGCATCGCGCTGCAGGAACGTACAAAAAATGGTTCTGCTCATCACTCTTCCTCTTCTGTTGGAATGCCCATCGGTTGCGGCTGACGCAGCTGCGCCAGCAAGCGCTCCACCGGGGCAGCCAGTCCCACGGACGGCGGCTGCGCTAAGTTATACCAGAGACCCGCGGCTTCATCCATGACCGCGCCTGCGGCAGGCAGTTTCAGCCACATTGGCACAATATCCAGGTGGAAATGGCTGAATGTGTGGCGAAAAGCGATAGTCTGGGTCAGCGCCGCATGATCGATACGGCGGCTGTGCAGCCACTGCCGCAGCTCGTCTTCGCTGGCGAACTGCGGAAAGCAGAACAGCCCGCCCCACAGGCCAACCGGCGGCCGCTGTTCCAGCCACACTTTGTCGTCCCGCTGCATCATCAGCAGATAGCCGGTGCGCTCCGGCAAAATCTGTTTTGGCTTCTTGCCGGGATAAGCGGTCTGGTTGCCCTGCGCACAGGCGATACAGCCCAGCTTCAGCGGACAAATTTCACATTTGGGTTTTGAGCGGGTGCAGACCATCGCGCCCAAATCCATCATCGCCTGGTTAAACTGGCTGACGCCTTCGGCAGGCGTGACCTCTTCGCTAATCTGCCAAAGACGCTTTTCCACCTCTTTTCTGCCCGGCCAGCCCTGAACGGCATAGCAGCGTGCCAGCACTCGCTTGACGTTGCCGTCCAGGATCGGGAAATGCTGACCCAGCGATAAAGAAAGGATCGCACCCGCTGTCGAGCGGCCGACGCCGGGCAGATCGGCAACCTCTGCGAAGGTCTCCGGGAATTTCCCGCCGTGTTTTTCCACTACCTGTACCGCCGCCTTATGCAGATTGCGCGCGCGGGCATAGTAGCCAAGTCCGGTCCATAAATGCAGCACCTCATCCAGCTTTGCGGCAGCCAGATCGGTCACGGTGGGAAAGCGTGCCATAAAGCGTTCAAAGTAAGGGATAACGGTCGCGACCTGCGTTTGTTGCAGCATCACTTCGGAGAGCCAAACTTTATAAGGGGTTTTTGCCAGCTGCCAGGGCAGGGTTTTGCGGCCAAAGCGCTGATACCAGTCCAGTACCTGCTGTGAGAACTGCGGCGCTTGCATCATCTTTGCGAGGTTTCCCCAGTAAATTAAAAATCAGGCTGGGATTCCAGCACAGACCCGTTATGCTGTAAACCGGAAGTTTCCAGGGCTTGCTTAACCGCTGTAACTTTGCATAATGCCCGTTTTTCAGATATTGCAGACCAGCAGGCAGAAACATGAAGAATGATGTGATTACACCGGAGTTTGACGAAAACGGCCGCCCGATGCGCCGTATTCGCAGCTTCGTTCGCCGTCAGGGCCGCCTGACCAAAGGCCAGCAGCACGCGCTGGACCATTTCTGGCCTGTTAAAGGTGTGGAGTATCAGCCGGAACCCGTTGATCTGGCATCCCTTTTTGGCCGCGAGGCGCCGGTGGTGCTGGAGATTGGCTTTGGCATGGGCGCATCGCTGGTGGCGATGGCCGCCGCGAACCCGCAGCAAAACTTTCTGGGTATTGAAGTCCATTCGCCGGGCGTCGGCGCCTGCCTGAGCGCAGCCGACGAGGCGGGCGTGGAGAATCTGCGCGTGATGTGTCACGATGCAGTCGACGTGCTGGAGAAAATGATCCCGGATAATTCGCTGCGTATGGTGCAGCTCTTTTTCCCGGATCCCTGGCATAAAGCGCGCCATAACAAGCGCCGCATCGTTCAGGTGCCTTTTGCCGAGCTGGTGATGCGCAAGCTGAAGCTGGGCGGCGTGTTTCATATGGCGACCGACTGGGAAGCCTATGCGGAACATATGCTGGAAGTAATGAGCAGCATTGCTGGCTACAAAAACCAGTCGGCAACCAACGATTATGTGCCGCGTCCCGATTCGCGGCCGTTAACAAAATTCGAACAGCGCGGCCAGCGTCTTGGCCACGGTGTATGGGATTTGATGTTTGAGAGGATTAAATAATGGCAGCTCAACGCAGTCGTCGCTTGCGTAAAAAAATGCATATCGATGAGTTTCAGGAATTAGGCTTTTCCGTCGCTTTCTCCTTCCCGGAAGATACCAGCGGCGACACCATCGACACCACCCTGGACGCCTTCATTAATGAAGTTATCGATCCCAACGGCCTGGCGTTTGACGGCAGCGGCTTCCTGCAGTGGGAAGGGCTGGTCTGCCTGCAGCAAACCGGCAAGTGCACCGATGAGCACCGCGAGCTGGTGCGTAAATGGCTGGAAGATCGCCAGCTGAATAATATCCAGGTAACCGAACTTTTCGACGTCTGGTGGGACTAATTATCTGCCTGCCGTAGCATAAGCAGGCAAACCGTCCGTTGAGGCCACGCATGCGTGGCCTTTTGTTTCTCAGGAGAAGAGTCAATGCGTAAAGCGATCGTAGCGGCCGCGCTGTTGCTGGCGGCAGGCCAGGCACAGGCCGACTATCAATGTAGCGTCAATCCTCAGGACGATATCGTTATCTCTCCGCAGAACGTCAAGGTAGTGGGCGCCAGCGGCAATCTGATCATCACGCCGACCGGCGAGGTACAGCGCAACGGGCAGTCCGCTTCGGTCGATAACGCCACGCGCCAGACCGCCATCGACTATCAGGCCGCGCTGCGCCGCGATTTGCCCTGGATCGATCAGGGAGCGCGTCAGCGTCTGGAAAAAAGCCGCGTGGCGCTGGATAACGTGATCGTCAACAAACTGGGCACGGACAGCAGAGTCCGTAGCCGCCTGACAAAGTTGGACGAGCAGCTGAAGCAGCAGATGAACCGCATTATTGAGCATCGCAACGACGGGCTGACGTTCCATCATCAGGCTATCGAGCAGGTGCGGCAGGACGGCGAAAAGCTGGTGCAGAGCGCGATGGGCGGCGTGATCCAGGACAGCCTTAACGAAATGGGCAGCAAGGTAAACGGCGATAATCCGCTTCAGGCAGTGATGGGTAACCTGGGCGGATTGCAGCAGGCCGTGCAGGCGGAATGGAGCAATCAGGAGGCGGACTTCCAGAACTTCGGACACGAAGTCTGCAACCGCGTGACCGCGCTGGAAGCGCAGCGTAAGACGCTGATTGGCGGATTGAAATAATCCGGCCAGAGCTGCTCTTCTGGTGTCTGTACGGGCTGGCTGTAAGCGGCAAAGACTACCGGCACCAGGACGTTATCGCCTTTCTCTTTGTCTAAAGACGTCCATGGGATTTATAGCTGGCAGCGTTGCCATAACGGCAGACTGTATTAACGGCTTGCGATTAGGCTGGTATTCCGCGCGCCGCGCGTAAAGAGGGGATAGCCGTTTGAAAACACGCCCCGCTTTTTCCGGCGGGGAGTGGGTAAAGCGGGGCGGCTATTCAGCCAGGAACAGCTCCAGCAGCGAGTTCAGGAACAGCTTGCCTTTCTCCGTCACCTGCCAGCTTTGCGCCGTTTCCGTCAGGTAACCTTTCGCCAGCGCCTCATCAAGCTGAGGACGGATAGCTTCCTCACTAAGGCCGGTAAAGCGCGCAAACTCTTCGCGCGGCGCCGCTTCCAGCAGCCGGAAACGGTTCATAAAGAACTCAAACGGCTTTTCTGTTTCCGCGACCTCGTGCTGACGATCCAGGTAATTGCCGTTCATAAAGCCGCGTGGGTGGCGGATTTTGGCGGTGCGGATAATTCGCCCGTCTGCCTGCGTCAGCTTGCCGTGCGCGCCGCAGCCGATCCCCAGATAGTCGCCGAAGCGCCAGTAGTTGAGGTTATGCTCGCAGCGGTAGCCCGGTTTGGCATAGGCGGAAGTCTCGTACTGCTCGTAACCCGCCGCCGTTAACAGCTGGTGGCCCTGCTCAAAGATATCCCATAACGCGTCATCGTCCGGCAGCACGGGCGGCCTGGAGGCAAACAGCGTGTTGGGTTCGATGGTCAGCTGATACCAGGAAAGATGCGGCGGATCCAGCTCGATAGCCTGGCGCAGGTCGTCCAGCGCCTCCGCCAGCGACTGATCGGGCAGGCCATGCATCAAATCAAGGTTAAAGCTGCGCAGGCCCAGCCCCTGAGCCAGCTTCGCCGCGCGCTTCGCTTCTTCCGGGCCGTGAATGCGGCCAAGACGCGTCAGCTTCTGCTGGCTGAAGCTTTGCACGCCAATCGAGATGCGGTTGATACCGGCGCGCTGATAGCCGCTGAAGCGATCGGCCTCGACGGTGCCCGGGTTCGCCTCCATGGTGATTTCCGCCGTTGGCGAGAGCGGCAGCCTTGCCCGCACGCCGTCCATCAGCATCTGCATCGCCTCGCTGCTCAGCAGGCTGGGCGTGCCGCCGCCGATAAAGATTGTGCCAACCTCGCGGCCAGCCGCCAGCGGCAGATCGGCATCCAGGTCGGCCAGTAAATGCCGGACATACTCCTCGTGCGGCACTTCGCCCTTCAGCGCATGCGAGTTGAAATCGCAGTAGGGACATTTCTGTACGCACCACGGAATATGAATATAGAGGCTGAGCGGCGGCAGATTATGCATTGCGCATCGCTTCCAGCAGCAGGGCCAGCGCTTTGCCACGATGGGAAACCGCGCGTTTCTCTTCTTTGCTCAGCTCTGCGGCGGTTTTGCCCAGCGCCGGTACAAAGAACACGGGATCGTAGCCGAAGCCGCCTTCGCCGCTGACGGCACGGGCGATTTCTCCCTGCCAGCAGCCGTGAAACACCAGCGGCGTGGGGTCTTCAGCATGGCGCAGATAAACCAGCACGCAGTGGAACTGCGCCTGGCGCTGGCCGTCCGCCACGTTTTCCATCGCTTCCAGCAGCTTGTCGATATTCTGCCGATCGCTGGCCTCCGCGCCGGCGTAGCGCGCGGAATAGATGCCAGGCGCGCCGCCCAGCGCGTCCACCGCCAGCCCGGAGTCGTCGGCAATCGCCGGCAAACCGGTGATAGCCGCAGCGTGACGCGCTTTCAGCAGGGCATTCTCGATAAAGGTCAGGCCGGTCTCTTCGGCCGACTCCACGCCACACTCGGTCTGCGCCACGATATCCAGGCCAAAGGCGGCCAGCTTATCGGCCAGTTCACGAACTTTTCCGGCATTGCCGGTGGCGAGCACTACTTTTTGCATATCAGGTCCAGAAGTTAACTACCGTACAAATTAAAGCTGCGCCCAGCCGGGAACAAAGTCCATTCCCAGATAGTTCAGCATATAGAGGATCAGGATCACCGCCATCGCCGAGAAGTCGATGCCGCCCATCGCCGGAATAAGGCGACGCACGGGTGCCATCAGCGGCTCAGTCAGCTGGATCAGCACGTAATCCACCGGGTTGCGGCCCTGGCTTATCCAGCTCATCAGCGAGCGAATGATAATCACCCAGAATACCAGCACGCCGGCGGCTTTCACCAGCGACACCAGGCCGAAATAGAGGAAGACCGGATCGAAAATAAATACGCTGCTCTGAAGCGTGAACATCACGGTAAACAGCAGCACGCTCAGCACATAGGCCAGCAGTAAAGACGCGGTATCCAGCGGCCCGATAGAGGGAATGACCCGGCGCATCGGGCGGATCACCGGCTGGGTGATCTTAACGATAAACTGCGAGAACGGATTATAAAAATCGCATCTTGCCCACTGCATCCAGATACGCAGCAGCAGCACTTTCACGTAAAGATTGATTATCGTTGAGACCAGAAAAGTCAACGTCAGCATGGAGTCCCTCAAAAGTTAGTTAGTGGCGCCGTAATCGCGCGCGCCAAATATGGCGGTGCCAATGCGCACCATGGTCGTACCTGCCTCAATAGCCGCATCCATATCGTCGCTCATCCCCAGAGAGAGCGTGTCGACGGAGGCATAACTCTTTTTCAGTTCGCTAAAGGCTGCCGCCATCCGGCGACAAACGGCCAGCTGGTGCTGATAATCCGCCTCCGGCGCGGGGATCGCCATCAGGCCGCGCAGCGTTAAACGCGGCAGCTGAGCGATCTCGCGGGCCAGATCCGGCAGCGCAGCCAGCATGATGCCAGATTTACTCTGCTCGTCGCTGATATTTATCTGGATCAGCACATTCAACGGCGGTAAATCGGCCGGACGCTGTTCGTTCAGCCTTGCGGCGATCTTCAGCCGATCCACCGTATGGCACCAGGCAAAGTTTTCCGCTACCAGCCGACTTTTGTTGGATTGCAGCGGCCCGATAAAGTGCCACGCCAGCGCGGAATTGTTAAGCGCCTGGATTTTATCGACGCCTTCCTGCACGTAGTTTTCGCCAAAGGCAAGCTGGCCCGCCGCCGCCGCTTCTTCGACCGCGCTCGCAGGTTTTGTTTTGCTCACTGCAAGCAGCGTAATTTCTGCTGGATCGCGGCCGCATCGTGCGGCTGCCGCTGAGATCCGCTCGCGTATCTGCTGTAAGTTGTGCTGAATCGGGGTCATAGTCAGGGAGTTAATATGGATATTGAGGAATTAGTGGCGCTTAGTGTAAAGCATAACGCCGGGGATCTGCACCTCTGTAGTGGTCATTATCCGTTCTGGCGGCTGGCCGGCAGGCTGGAGGCGATACCGGGCGGTCTTCCTGCCAGCGACGAGCTGCTGCTAAAAATTAGTCAGGCGTGGCTGGATGCCGATCAGCAACGCGAATTCGCTCGCGCAGGCCAGCTGGATTTCGCGCTGACGCTGGCCGACGGCACGCGGCTGCGGGCGAATCTGTTCCGACAGCGGCGGGGTATTTCGCTGGCGCTGCGCTTTATCACCAGCCGCTGTCCCGAGCTGGCGGAGCTGGATCTACCGCCGATAGTAAAGGAGCTGCTCCGGCTGCAGGACGGGCTGGTATTGGTGACGGGCGCGACCGGCAGCGGCAAATCAACCACGCTGGCTGCGCTTATCGGCGCGATTAACCAGCAGCAGCACCGCCATATCCTGACGCTGGAAGATCCGGTGGAGTTTATTCACCGCAGCGAGCGATCGCTGATCCAGCAGCGGGAGATAGGCCGGCACTGCGTCTCTTTCAGCACCGGGCTGCGGGCGGCGCTGCGCCAGGATCCGGACGTCATCCTGCTGGGCGAGCTGCGCGATAGCGACACCATCCAGCTGGCTTTGACGGCGGCAGAAACCGGGCATCTGGTGCTGGCGACGCTGCACACGCGCGGCGCGGCGCAGGCGGTGGACAGGCTGGTGGACGTTTTTCCCGGCGCGGAGAAAAACCTGATCCGCAGCCAGCTGGCCGGCAGCCTGAAAGCGGTGATTGCGCAAAAGCTGGTGCCGGGCGTGACCAGGGGGCGGGTGGCGCTGTTTGAGGTGCTGATTAATACCCCAGCCACAAGCAGCTTGATTCGCGAGGGCAAAACGTATCAGCTGCCGGGCGTGCTGCAAACCGGCGCGCAGCTGGGTATGCAGACGTTTGAGCAAAGTTTGCAGGCGCGGCGGCAGGCCGGGCTGGTGGCGTGATTTCAGGTGAAGACGGAGGTGTAACGGAAAGCGGGGCCGATAGCGTAATGGCAGGCGTTACTGGCAAGTGAAGCTGGAGAAGTAATGGCAATCGAGACTGGCAGCCGCTGGTGCTGGGGCGTGGCGGCAATCGAAACGGGCGAGTGGCGGTGCTGGTGGCGTGATTTCAGGTGAAGACGGAGGTGTAACGGAAAGCGGGACTGGTGCACGAGCCGGGCGACGTTACGCGGCCCGGCGGTAAAAGTGAAGCGATAAACGAGCCGACTAGCTCCACGCGTTCTCAAACCAGCTTTCGAGGATGATCACGGCCGAAAGGGAATCGACGCTGCCCTTGTTCAGCGCCCGAAAGCCGCCGCGTGAAAAGAGGTCAGCCCTGGCTTCCACGGTGCTGAGGCGCTCATCGTGCAGCTCTACCTTGACGCCAAAGCGGCCGTGCAGCCGGTTGGCAAATTTGCGCGCTCTGGCGGTTAGCGGCTGTTCGGTGCCGTCCATATTTAACGGCAGACCGACCACAACATGATCCGGCTGCCACTCTTTCAGCAACGCCTCGATTTTGCTCCAGTCGGGCGTGCCATCCTGCGCTTTTAACGCGGGAAGCGGGCGGGCGGTGCCGGTAAGCTGTTGGCCTATCGCCACGCCGATGCTTTTGGTGCCGAAATCGAAGGCCAGCAGAGTAAGGTGGCTCATCAGGCGTGTCCAACATCGCTGGTGATATTGTGAATATCCACGCCGATGCTTTTCGCCGCTTCGCGCCAGCGTTCGGCCACGGGCGTTTTAAACAGAATATTGCTGTTGGCCGGAATGGTCAGCCAGGCGTTTTCCAGCAGCTCGTTTTCCAGCTGGTCTTTCTCCCAGGCGCAGTAGCCCAGCGCGACCAGTACGCTTTCCGGCTGCTCCGGCGTGCCCAGCGTTTCCAGCACGTCGCGGGAGGTGGTGATCACCGTATTATCGGAAACGCGAATGCTGGACGCGTAGGTATGCTGAGCCGAGTGCAAAATAAAACCGCGATCTTCTGCCAGCGGGCCGCCGGCAAAAACCGGCTTGTCGAGTTTGACTTCGGGTTCGCGCGGGGTTGGCATAATTTTTAACTTCTTAAGAATGCCGTCGACGGTAAGATTTTCCATCGGTTTATTAACGATAATACCCATGGCGCCTTCGTCATTGTGTTCGCAGATATAAACAACCGAACGTTTGAACAAAGGATCCAGCAGCGTGGGCATGGCAATCAAAAAATGATGCTGTAAATTCATATCAGGATTCTGTAGTCGGGTTGCCCGCCTGTGGTAAAGGCCGCAGGCGAACAACAGGGTTAGCACGAAGGCCCGTCAATCCTTTTCTTATCAGGCCAGTCGTTTTTCAATCGCATCCATAAGCATACCAGTAATTGAAATCGGGAATGCGGCCTCGATCTCACGTATGCAGGTCGGGCTGGTCACGTTAATTTCCGTCAGCTTGTCGCCGATGATATCCAGGCCGACAAAAATCAGGCCCTTTTGCTTCAGCATTGGGCCGACGCGGCGGGCAATTTCCCAGTCGCTTTCGGACAGCGGACGCGCTTCGCCACGGCCGCCGGCCGCCAGGTTGCCACGCGTTTCGCCCGATTTGGGAATGCGAGCCAGGCAGTAAGGCACGGGTTCACCATCCACCACCAGCACGCGCTTGTCGCCTTCTTTAATCGCTGGCAGATAGTTCTGCGCCATGCAGTAGAAGCTGCCGTGCTCGGTCAGCGTTTCAATAATCACCGACAGGTTTGGATCTTCCTGCTTCACTCGGAAAATAGAGGCGCCGCCCATGCCGTCCAGCGGTTTCAGGATAATGTCGCCGTGCTCCTGCCAGAAATCGCGGATCTGCTGCGCGCTGCGGGTCACCAGCGTGTCCGGCGTCAGCTCAGCAAACCAGGCGGTATAGAGCTTCTCGTTGCAGTCGCGCAGGCTCTGCGGCTTATTCACGATCAGCGTGCCTTTTTCTTCCGCGCGCTCAAGGATGTAGGTCGCATAGATAAATTCGGTGTCGAAAGGCGGATCTTTACGCATCAGCACTACGTTCAGGTCGGCCAGCGCAATATCCTGCTCGCTGCCGAACTCGTACCATTTGTCGTAGTTTTGCTCAACGCTCAACAGACGCGTTGCGGCGCGCGCTTCACCGCCGCGCAGATAGAGATCTTTCATCTCCATATAGTGAATTTCATAACCGCGGCGCTGTGCTTCCAGCAGCATCGCGAAGCTGCTGTCTTTTTTAATATTGATGGCGCTAATCGGGTCCATCACAATGCCAAGCTTAATCATTAGTCTCTCCAGTTGAGCTTTCTTGCCTGCCGTTTTTCTCGTCAGTGCCTGTTATCAGCCTAAATCGCCAAACCGCACCTGAAGGGCGGTAATGGCGGTTAGCGCGGTGGTCTCCGTGCGCAGCACGCGAGGCCCTAAAAGGATATCGGTGAAGCCGTAGCGCGCCGTCATCGCAATCTCATCCGCCGTCAGGCCGCCTTCCGGGCCAATCAGCAAACGGACGCGTTCCACGGGCTGCGGCAGGGTATTGATGCTTTGGCTCGCTCTCGGGTGCAGATTGAGCTTCAGGCTGCTGTCCTCTTCGGCGCTCCAGGCCTCCAGCGTCATTGCTTCACGCACCTCCGGCACGCGATTTCTGCCGCACTGCTCGCAGGCGGCAATCACAATTTTTTGCCACTGCTGGATTTTTTTCGCCAGCCTTTGGGCATCAAGCTTTACGCCACAGCGCTCAGAAAACAAGGGGGTGATGCTGTTTACGCCCAGTTCCACCGCTTTTTGAATAGTGAACTCCATCTTCTCGCCGCGCGACATCACCTGGCCTAAATGCAGGTGAAGCGGGGATTCACGGCACTCTTCGCGACTTTCCTGCACGGCGACGCGCACATTTTTCTTATCCGCCTGCACGATTTCGGCGCTAAATGTCAGATTAGTACCATCGAACAATTCCAGGCGCTGACCGGCGTTCATCCGCAGTACGCGTCCTACGTGATTTGCCGCTTCTTCGTTGAGGAAAACTTCACTGCCGACGACCAGCGGTTCGGCATGATAAATGCGGGGTATACGCATGGGGATCCTGATAAAAGTAACTGGCCGCGGCGGGCGCGGCCAAGACATGCTGTCCAGTTTAGGCCACAGATTTTACCGCTGGCAAGCACGCTGTACATAGGGGTTGTGGTTGCCCTGGACTTTTGCGATGCGGTTATCGCGCTCGCATTCCCAGGCGGTAACCGGATACTGCTTGTCCCAGACCGTCATCAGCTGAGTCTGCTGTTTCGACATCGCAATCTGGTACTGGTCGCGCATATAGAACCAGGTGCGGGCGATGGCGCCGCGCGCGCGCGCTGGCGGTTCAGCCTGCTTGTTCTTGAAGTCGATCTTCATTTCGCACTGGCCGTACTGATGCTCGCTGCCGTTCCACTGGCTGTACATAAAGTTGCCGCGATCGCCGTTAACCTCGCCGATGGCAGGCTGCAGGTTATGCAGATCGGACTCTATACGGCGATAGCCCGCGTCTTTGGCGCACTGTTTTCTGCCGCCTTCCTGCCAGCACTGGCGCTGGTGGCCGAAAGTCCAGGCGGGCACCACGTGCTCCCACTCAATGCGGTTAGCGCGGTTGGCGTTTTTGCGTACCTGATAGCCGCAGGAGGCGAGGTCCGGCACGCCTTTTTTCCCCTGCCAGTTAATTTTACAGCCGCAGTAAAAAGAGCCTGGCGCATCGGCATTGATTTGCGCGGCATAGGCTTTTGCCTGGCTGAAATTATTCTGATGGTAGTTGTTGGGGCTTAACCCGTGGGCAAAGAAGGCGGTCAGCAGCGAAAAGCAGCCAATAATTTTGCGTAACATAGTCCGGTTTTCTGTCAGTCAATAAAGCGGCGAGAGTAGCAGAAGCGCCGGATAACAGGAAATCGTCGCGTGCTTTATCAGCGCTTTTTTTGACGCCAGGCCGATTTTTATGCGGGCGTAAACGTGCCGGGCAGCAATTTTTCGCCGCAGTGAACGCAGTGGTATTCGCTTTCGCCACGCGTGACCCGGTTATGACGGCGTACGGTCAGCTGATGCTGCTGACAGCGGCAGCGATAGGGGAAAGCGCGGCTGCGCACCGATTCGATAGCAAACTGGTGGGTGCGTCTTGCAGGCACGCCCAGCACGCTTTCCATCATCCACTTCCACTCTTTGCCATGCGGCGCCACGCGGCCAAACTGTTTCCATACCAGCAGATGCGCCAGCTCGTGCGGCACCACTTCATTGATAAAAGCTTCCTGATTTTCCAGCAGCAGCACTGGATTCAGGCGGATCTCCCAGGCTTCCAGCCAGGCGGTGCCCGCAGCCGTACCCCGCTGCTGATAAACCAGCTTTGGTTCAGGATAGTGACGTTCAAGGCGCTGATTAGCCTGCTGCAGCTTGTCGCGCAGCGAACGCATCACGGCCTGTTGTAGGGCTATTGGAAGTCGAGGGGATTTCATGGTGCAGAGGATACGACGTGAGGCAGGGGAATTCAATGAAGCTGGCCGGGTTGCCCCGGCCAGTGAAGCTTAGTCGCGCTGACCGATGTCGCGCAGCTTTTTGCCACTTAACAGGTTGCGTTCGATATGCTCAAGAGAAACGTTTTTGGTTTCCGGGATCAGCATAATAGTCAGAATGATAAAGAGGATATTCAGACCTGCGTAGACCCAGAAGGTATTGGCGTTGCCCAGCGTGTTCAGCATGGTCAGGAAGGTCGCCCCGACGATCATGTTGGCAATCCAGTTGGTCGCCGTAGAAACGGTGATACCAAAATCGCGGCCTTTCAGCGGCTGAATTTCAGAACACAGTACCCAGATCAGCGGGCCGGCGCTCATGGCGAAGCCGATGATAAACATCAGCAGCATAGCGATAGCAAAGTACTGTGCACCGGCAGAGTGAATGCCGATATGCAGCATGGTACCCAGCACGCCCATACCGATCGCCATGACCAGGAAGCCCAGCTTCAGGGTCGGCTTACGGCCCCAGCGATCCACCAGACCGATAGCAATAAAGGTCGCCAGCACGTTGATCAGACCAACGATAACGGTGCCCCACATCTGCTCGGTGGTATTGGTAAAGCCGGCAATTTCAAAAATTTTCGGCGCGTAGTACATGATGACGTTCATACCGGTGAACTGCTGCATAACCTGTAGCAGAATACCCAGCCAGACCGCACGGCGGAAATTACCGTTGTTTTTGAACAGATTCCAGCCGGACTGTTTGATCTTCAGGCTTTCACGGATTTCATCCAGCTCGCGTTTTGCCTGCTCGCTGGTGTCGCGCAGGCGATCCAGCACGCGCTGCGCATCGCGGAAGTTGCCTTTCGCCGCCAGCCAGCGCGGGCTGTTAGGCAGGAAGCAGACGCCGACCAGCAGCAGGGCCGCCGGGATAGTGATGATGCCCAGCATCCAGCGCCATTCGCCGGTGTAGCTGAACGCGGTATCGGAGAGATAGGCACCCAGAATACCGATGGTGATCATCAGCTGGTACAGCGAGATCATGCTGCCGCGAATTTTTTCCGGTGCGATTTCAGAAAGGTAAAGCGGAGCGGTAAAGGAAGCCACGCCGACGGCCAGGCCCAGCAGCACGCGCGCCACAATCAGCATATCCGCGTTTCCCGCCATGGCTGACCACAGCGAGCCGATAACGAACAGCACGGCGCCAATCATCAGGCTCTTTTTACGACCGAGGTAAGAGGACATCCAGCCGCTGCCGACGGCGCCGACGGCGGCACCGAACATCATCGAGCTGACAATCCATTCCTGCTGGTGGGCAGTGACGTTGAAATCTTTCGCAATGAAAGGTAAAGCGCCGGCAATCACGCCGATATCCAGCCCGAAAAGCAGGCCGGCGAGTGCGGCGAGTAAACATACGAACAAGGTCATCGCCTTGTTGGATGTTCTGCTCTGTTTCTTATTATCAGGCATGAAGCCTCCATATTAGTGGTACTGTATATTGTTTTTATAAATGTTAAAAAAACCCGGCGCGAAAGACTGTGCGGGCGATCACATGGTGTAATCGGTTACACACCAGATCTTTCTGAAAACAGTGGTTTTCATACGCGCTTACGCTTTATAACCGTTCAGGCATAGCACTAAATAGCTTCTCCTGGTTCCCTGCTGGCCCTCTATCGGACAGCGCTGAAAATAGCGCATTCCCGCTACTCTTGTTAAGGCTGGAAATTCTTAATTATCAGATGCTGCCTGATGTTTCTGGATGTAACCGTTAACATGCGGGGCGACGAAGGCCTGCAAAAGTGTATACGGAGTTTACCAATCTGCCAGCCAGCGGGCAGCAAAAAGGGCACCCTTTAGGTGCCCTTGATGCGATAGGTAAAACCTTACTTCAGGCCAGCCGCTTCGCGCAGCTGTGCGGCCTTGTCGGTTTTTTCCCATGGGAAGTGCTCGCGGCCAAAGTGACCGTAAGCCGCAGTTTCGCGGTAGATTGGGTGCAGCAGATCCAGCATCTGGATCAGGCCGTAAGGACGCAGGTCGAAGAACTCGCGTACCAGCAGCGTCAGCTGTTCGGTAGAGATTTTTTCTGTACCAAAGGTTTCTACCATGATGGAAGTCGGTTCCGCAACGCCGATGGCGTAAGAAACCTGGATTTCACAGCGATCGGCCAGGCCGGCAGCCACGATGTTCTTGGCCACGTAGCGTGCCGCGTAGGCTGCGGAACGGTCAACTTTTGACGGATCCTTACCGGAGAACGCGCCGCCACCGTGACGAGCCATGCCGCCGTAGGTGTCCACGATGATTTTACGACCGGTCAGGCCGCAATCGCCCATCGGGCCGCCGATAACGAAACGGCCGGTCGGGTTGATATGGTATTTGGTACCGGCGTTGATCCATTCAGCTGGCAGAACCGGCTTGATGATCTCTTCCATCACCGCTTCCTGCAGTGCTTTCTGATCGATATCTTCTGAATGCTGCGTAGAAAGCACTACCGCGTCGATACCAACGATTTTGCCCGCATCGTACTGGAAAGTGATCTGGCTTTTCGCATCCGGACGCAGCCACGGCAGGGTGCCGTTTTTACGCACTTCGGACTGACGCTGCACCAGACGGTGCGCGTAGGTCACCGGCGCAGGCATCAGCACGTCGGTTTCGTTGGTGGCATAGCCGAACATCAGGCCCTGATCGCCCGCGCCCTGTTCCAGCGGATCGGCGCGATCCACGCCCTGGTTGATATCCGGTGACTGTTTGCCGATAGCATTCAGCACCGCGCAGGAGTTGGCATCAAAGCCCATGTCGGAATGAACATAGCCGATTTCACGCACGGTATTACGGGTGATCTCTTCGATATCTACCCACGCGCTGGTGGTGATTTCGCCACCGACCAGCACCATGCCGGTTTTTACGTAGGTTTCACAGGCGACGCGGGCTTTCGGATCCTGCTCAAGGATGGCATCCAGCACGGCATCAGAGATCTGGTCGGCGATTTTATCGGGATGGCCTTCTGAGACGGACTCGGAAGTGAAAAGGTGTTTAGCCATTTATTCTTTACCTTACTGAAACGGGTTGGGATCGACTGCATAGCGCTAAAAAGAAACGGTTTTCTCTCTCTGCGCCCCCTCAGGCAAAGCCATGAGCAGTACAATAATTTAATTTAAGACGCTTAGAAGTTAACCAGTATAGATGGATTCACATCTGGACGGCTATTTTAGGTTACTCGTTAAACAGATTGCCAGCATTTTTTATCGGAAACAACCGGGGAATTTTGTAAAAATTACCGTGTCCCTTGTTGTTCCTTACATTTAAATTTTGCATTCCTGTCGTGCTGATTGTATAAAGCGCCGCCGATGTAGCGCCGATCGCAATGCCGAAATTTATTGTCGAAAATCTCCTCTTTTTCGTTTCCTCAGCGCAGCTGGGTGCCGGAGTCCGCGACGTGTTTAATGTTATACTTCTGATATCGCCTGGTGCGGTTCCTCAGCGTTTTATGCTGGGATGCCCGGTAGTCGATGGGTTGTTGTCGTGGGTTTTCCCTGCGATAGTAGTTAACTGTTCCGCATCATTGAAATTCGAGGCTCGCGATGTCTGACGACAGCAAGATGATTAAGGGTTCGTCAGCAGGCGAACAGGGTGTACTCCGCTCAATGCAGGAGGTGGCCATGAGCGATCAAGATGCCAGCAAAATGCTGCGCACCTACAATATTGCCTGGTGGGGCAATAATTATTACGACGTCAATGAGCTGGGGCATATCAGCGTCTGTCCCGATCCCGACGTGCCGGAAGCGCGCGTCGATCTGGCCCGGCTGGTTAAAGAGCGCGAGGCCGAAGGGCAACGCCTGCCCGCGCTGTTCTGTTTCCCTCAAATTTTACAGCATCGCCTGCGCTCCATTAACGCAGCGTTTAAGCGCGCGCGGGAATCCTATGGCTATCGCGGCGACTATTTCCTGGTCTATCCGATTAAGGTTAACCAGCATAAGCGCGTGATCGAATCGCTGATCAACTCCGGTGAGCCGCTGGGGCTGGAAGCGGGCTCCAAAGCGGAGCTGATGGCGGTGCTGGCGCACGCGGGCATGACCCGTTCAGTGATCGTCTGTAACGGCTACAAAGACCGTGAATATATTCGTCTGGCGCTGATCGGCGAAAAGATGGGCCACAAAGTCTATCTGGTGCTGGAAAAGATGACCGAAGTGAAGCTGGTGCTGGAAGAAGCGGAACGCCTGAACGTGGTGCCGCGTCTTGGCATCCGCGCGCGCCTGGCCTCGCAGGGCTCCGGCAAATGGCAGTCCAGCGGTGGTGAAAAGTCCAAGTTTGGCCTGTCCGCTACGCAGGTGCTGAAGCTGGTTGAGATCATGCGCGAAGCCGGCAGAATGGAAAGCCTGCAGCTGCTGCACTTCCACCTCGGCTCGCAGATGGCGAATATCCGCGATATCGCCACCGGCGTACGCGAATCGGCACGTTTCTATGTCGAACTGGCGAAGCTGGGCGTCAACATCCAGTGCTTCGACGTGGGCGGCGGCCTGGGCGTGGACTATGAGGGAACACGTTCCCAGTCCGACTGTTCGGTCAACTACGGCCTGAACGAATACGCCAACAACGTGATCTGGGCTATCGGCGATGCGTGTGAGGAGCACAATCTGCCGCATCCGACGGTCATCACCGAATCAGGTCGTGCGGTTACCGCGCACCATACCGTGCTGGTTTCCAACATCATCGGCGTGGAACGCAACGAGTTTATTACGCCGGAGTCGCCGCCAGCGGATGCGCCTCGCCCGATTATCAGCCTGTGGGATACGTGGCAGGAGATGCACGAGCTGAACAATCGTCGCTCGCTGCGTGAATGGCTGCACGACAGCCAGATGGATCTGTTTGATATCCATACGGGCTACTCTCAGGGCATTTACAATCTGGAGCAGCGCGCCTGGGCCGAGCAGCTTTACCTGAGCGTTTGTAACTACATTCAGCAGCATCTGGATCCGGGTAACCGCGCGCACCGTCCGATTATCGACGAGCTGCAGGAGCGTATGGCGGATAAGATTTACGTCAACTTCTCGCTGTTCCAGTCCATGCCGGACGCGTGGGGCATCGATCAGCTGTTCCCGGTGCTGCCGCTGGAAGGGCTGGATAAAAAGCCGGAGCGCCGCGCCGTGCTGCTGGATATTACCTGTGATTCAGACGGCACCATCGACCACTATGTGGACGGCGACGGTATCGCTACCACCATGCCGATGCCGCAGTACGACGTGGATAATCCGCCGATGCTGGGCTTCTTTATGGTCGGCGCGTATCAGGAAATCCTGGGCAATATGCACAACCTGTTCGGCGATACCGAAGCGGTTGACGTTTATGCTTACGCGGATGGGCGTGTTGATGTGCAGCTGTCGGACGAAGGCGATACCGTAGCGGACATGCTGGAATACGTGCAGCTGGATCCGAACGAGCTGCTGACGCATTTCCGCAAGCAGATTGCCGAATCCGATCTGGACGATGAGCTGCGCGCGCAGTTTATCGAAGAGTTTGAAGCGGGCCTCTACGGCTACACTTATCTGGAAGATGAGTAAGCCTTAGCCGCGTGGTCGGGCGGCGCTTTTTCCGCCTGACAACCTGAACCCAATCCCTTTCTCGTCGGGCCTAACGACGCGACGGGGATTTTTTTTAGCTATAACAGCAAGGCCAGCCTGGCCGACAGCAAGAGAGGGGCTTATGTATAATACTCTGGGCAACCAGTACGATAACTCTTTGGTTTCCAATGCTTTTGGTTTTATGCGTTTTCCGGTTAACTTCCAGCCGTACGACAGCGATGCCGAATGGGTGATCACCGGCGTACCGTTTGACGCGGCCACGTCCGGCCGTCCCGGCAGCCGCTTAGGGCCGGGCTCCATCCGTCAGATCTCCACTAACCTGGCCTGGGAAGGCTGCCGCTGGCCGTGGAATTTCGATCTGCGTCAGCGTCTGAACGTCGTTGACTGCGGCGACCTGGTTTACGCTTTTGGCGATTCGCAGGATATGAGCGACAAATTGCAGGCCCATGCGGAGAAGCTGCTGGCTAACGGCAAACGCATGATGACCTTTGGCGGCGACCACTACGTCACGCTGCCGCTGCTGCGCGCGCACGCGAAACACTTCGGCAAAATGGCGCTGGTGCATTTTGATGCGCATACCGATACCTATTCCAACGGCCCGAAGTTCGACCACGGCACCATGTTCTACACCGCGCCGCAGGAAGGGCTGATCGATCCGACGCGCTCCGTGCAGATTGGTATTCGCACCGAGTTCGATGCATCGCTGGGCTTCAACGTGCTGGATGCGGCGCAGATTAACGATCGCAGCGTCGACGATATCATCGCGCAGGTGAAAGAGATCGTGGGCGATATGCCTGTTTATCTGACTTTTGATATCGACTGTCTGGATCCGGCTCACGCGCCGGGCACGGGCACGCCTGTTGTCGGCGGTCTGACCTCGGACAAAGCAACTAAGCTGGTGCGCGGTCTGCAAGGGCTGAACATTGTGGGCATGGATCTGGTGGAAGTCGCGCCGGGCTATGACCAGTCCGATATCACTGCGCTGGCCGCCGCCACGCTGGCGCTGGATATGCTGCACGTTCAGGCTGTGAATAAAGGCGAGTAATCGTCGAAAGGGGCCAGCCGCAGGGCTGGCCTTGTTCAGGCTTATTTTCCGGCTTCGATGCGCGCTTTAATATGCGCCGCGCGGGATTCGGAAGAAGGGTGAGAATCGAACATGGTGCTCGCGCTGCCGCCTTCCAGCTTCGCCAGTTTCTCAAAGCTGGTTTCCAGACCCAGCGGGCTGATACCGCGTTTTTTCAGCAGATCGAACGAGTAGTCGTCCGCCTGTGACTCCTGTTTTTGTGAGAACTGCGCGTTAACCAGCTTTTCGCCCAGATCGCCCAGCTGCGACTGCGACAGCGTAGCGGCAATACCGCCAACGGATGCGGCCGCGGTACGCGCTGCGGTGGTGCCGTAAGCGACCTGCATCGCGCGGCGGGTATGGCCCAGCGCCACGTGGCCCATTTCATGGCCCAGCACGCCTTCCACTTCGTTGTCCGTCATCATATCCATCAGGCCGCTGTAAACGCGGATACAGCCGTTGGCCATCGCCCAGGCGTTGACGTCTTTGGTCAGGTAAACCTTATAGTTAGCAGGCGTGCCGTTGATGTTATCGCCAAGCGCGGCGGCGATTTTATTCAGGCGCTGGGTGTAAACGCTGTCGGCGGGTGCAATCTGCGCTTCGCTGTCCATTTGCTCGCACGATTTTACGCTCAGCTCTTTTACCTGCGCGTCGCTAAGCGAAGCGGCCTGATAAGCCTGCGCGCCAGACTGCAACAGCGCGTTGCTGTCAAAATTCTGACAGCCGGTCAGTGCGGTAGCGACGGCCAGCGCCATCAGAGAAGCGGGTATTTTCATATTTCCATCCATTAGATAACAAGGTAATAAAAACAAACACCTGCCGTTAAAGGCAGGGAATAAGACTGGCACTATGTTAACTTCCTGCGCGCTAATGCATAGTTCCAACGTCTGAAAAACGCAAGTATGGCCCTGTTTTTTTGCACTTTTCGCCATGTACATTCGGCTGCTCTTTCATGTACATTGAGGGTCGTCTTTTGCAGCTTTGCCTGATAACTCATTGATTAAAATAGGTTAAGGACGGCGAAGCCTTTAATCCGACCTGGAGTAGAACATGTCTTCTCGTAAAGAGCTTGCGAACGCCATTCGCGCATTAAGTATGGATGCTGTACAGAAAGCGAAATCCGGCCACCCTGGCGCGCCCATGGGCATGGCGGATATTGCCGAAGTGTTATGGCGTGATTTCCTGAACCATAACCCAACCAACCCGCTGTGGGCCGACCGTGACCGCTTCGTGCTGTCCAACGGCCACGGCTCAATGCTGATTTACAGCCTGCTGCACCTCTCTGGCTACGATCTGCCGATTGCCGAGCTGGCGAACTTCCGTCAGCTGCATTCCAAAACTCCAGGTCACCCGGAATACGGCTACACCGCCGGCGTTGAAACCACCACCGGCCCGCTGGGGCAGGGCATCGCCAACGCCGTGGGCATGGCTATCGCCGAGCGCACGCTGGCCGCGCAGTTCAACCGTCCAGGCCATGACGTTGTCGATCATAATACCTACGTGTTTATGGGCGACGGCTGCATGATGGAAGGGATCTCGCACGAAGTTTGCTCGCTGGCCGGTACGCTGAAGCTGGGCAAGCTGGTGGCTTTCTATGATGATAACGGCATCTCGATTGATGGTCACATCGACGGCTGGTTCACGGACGATACCGCACAGCGTTTTGAAGCCTACGGCTGGCACGTGGTGCGCGGCGTGGACGGCCACGACGCGGAAGCGATCCGCAAAGCGGTTGAAGAAGCAAAAGCGGTCAGCGACAAGCCTTCACTGCTGATGTGCAAAACCGTAATTGGTTTCGGCTCGCCGAACAAAGCTGGCACGCACGATTCCCACGGCGCACCGCTGGGCGACGAAGAAATCGCGCTGACCCGTAAACAGCTGGGCTGGCACCACGCGCCGTTTGAAATCCCTCAGGATATCTACGCGCAGTGGGATGCTAAAGAAGCGGGCAAGGCGAAAGAAGCGGCCTGGAACGAGAAGTTCGCGGCCTATGCCAAAGCTTATCCCGAGCTGGCTCTGGAGTTCCAGCGCCGCACCAAAAACGAGCTGCCGGAAAACTGGCAGGCCGAGTCGCAGAAATTCATTGAGCAGCTGCAGGCCAATCCGGCCAAAATCGCCAGCCGTAAAGCCTCACAAAACGCGCTGGAAGCTTTCGGCAAGCTGCTGCCGGAATATCTGGGCGGCTCCGCCGACCTGGCGCCAAGCAACCTGACCATGTGGTCTGGTTCTAAGCCGATCAACGAAGACGCGGCGGGCAACTATATTCACTACGGCGTGCGTGAGTTCGGCATGACCGCTATCGCCAACGGCATTACGCTGCACGGCGGTTTCCTGCCGTATACCGCCACCTTCCTGATGTTTGTGGAATATGCGCGTAACGCTGCCCGTATGGCCGCGCTGATGAAAATCCGTCAGGTGATGGTCTATACCCACGACTCTATCGGTCTGGGTGAAGATGGCCCGACGCACCAGCCGGTTGAGCAGCTGGCCAGCCTGCGCGTCACGCCGAACATGAGCGTATGGCGTCCGTGCGACCAGGTTGAGTCTGCGGTAGCCTGGAAATATGCGATTGAGCGTCACGACGGCCCAACCGCGCTGATCTTCTCCCGCCAGAACCTGGCGCAGCAGGATCGCAGCGCCGAGCAGCTGGCTAACGTGGCTCGCGGCGCCTATATCCTGAAAGATTGCGACGGCACGCCGGAAGTGATCCTGATTGCGACCGGTTCTGAAGTGGAGCTGGCGGTTGGTGCTTACGAGAAGCTGAGCGCGGAAGGGCGTAAGGCGCGCGTGGTGTCCATGCCGTCTACCGATGCTTTCGACAAGCAGGATGCGGCCTATCGTGAAGCCGTACTGCCGAAAGCGGTTGGCGCGCGCGTGGCGATTGAAGCCGGTATCGCCGATTACTGGTTCAAATACACCGGCCTGCATGGCGCGGTGGTTGGCATGACCACCTTTGGCGAGTCGGCACCGGCCGAGAAGCTGTTTGAAATCTTCGGCTTCACCGTAGACAACGTGGTCGCTAAAGCGAAAGAGCTGCTGTAATAAACCGGGTTCGCCTGTGCAAGCAGGTGAACCTTCCTGGCAATCGCTTAAGCCGTAATAAATCCGGTTCGCCTGTGCAAACAGGCGAACCTTTTTACCTACTGCGCGGTGTCCCGCAAATGGAAATCCTGGCTGGGCGGTATCACCGGCTCCGCAAAGCTTTTCACCACGTTGCTTTCCGGCTCTCTTTCCGTCTTATAAGGCTTGGACTGGCCATAAAATTTACCCTGCTGGTTGATCGAAAGCGATTCGCACTCGATGGTGCCATCCATAAATCCGTTGGCGTTAATGGCCACCTCCCGACTACAGCATAATCCTTTCAGCTCGCCGCTGATTTCGGTGCGTTGCGCCCAGATTTCCCCTTCGACCCGCCCATCTTTCTGCACAAAAACGGTTTTTTCTGAATTCACCTTACCGTTAACGCTGCCGGTGATATGAATATCGCCTGCGGCGCTGATTTCACCTACGATGGTGCAGGTATCCGGGATGGTGGTGGTGCCTGTGGCAGGCGCGCTGGCGACGCTGACGACGGTTGCGGCAGAGACGCTTTCTTCAAATTCGCTGTCCATTAGCGAAGCGGAAGCGGGCGGCACGGGCGAGGTGTAATTCAGCGGAGCGCTGGGTTGACGGGGATTCTCTTTACGTTTGAACATCGCTATTTCCTTATTTAACGTGAATTTCCTGAAGGCAAGCCAGGTAAAAATGGCGGAGGCTGCGGCCATTAACAGTCCCCGATGCTGGCGGATCAGCAACAGCGTTGTCGCCCAGCTAAGGGAATAGACGAGCAGCGCTGAAGCCCAGATAATCCAGAGATACCAAAGCAAGTTGTAATTCATATTCCGGCACGGTTAGTGACCAGAGAGTGGACGCCAGATCTTTCCCGATCTCGCTACAGCCAGCCGCGCTTTTACCGGCGCTCTGCTGTGGGCGTCTCCTTCCTGGAAACGGTTGTCAGAGAGAAAATTCTGATATTTACCTGCAAAAGTAAGAAAATTCCGTTGATCGTGTCGCTAACTGGTTACTTGAAAGTAAATATCAGTAAAAGTTACTTTACTACTTTGTTGAGCGTTGTTGGCCTGTTTTTTATACAGAACCTTATCTAAATGTGATGCAGGTCAGATTTTTAAACTGTGGATTGATCTGGCGCATTCCAATTATTCCGCATTGTCTTTATTGTAGCTGAACCGTTTCAACAAGCATTGGCACTGACCTCTTTCCGTGGGAAAAACGGCCCGGTAACGCAAAAATTCCCTGTACAAACGGGAACGCCTGGCTCAGGCTAACGCTCCGGTTTTGCACAGAATTTGGATGCAGGAGTGATATGACGGTTCGTATTGCCATCAACGGTTTTGGACGCATTGGGCGCAACGTGCTGCGCGCGCTTTATGAAACCGGACGCCGCGCGGAGATTACCGTCGTGGCGGTTAATGAGCTGGCGGAAGCCGCCGGCATGGCGCATCTGCTGAAATATGACACCAGTCATGGCCGTTTTGCGTGGGACGTTCGTCAGGAGCGGGATCTGCTGTGGATAGGCGAAGATCCTGTGCGCATTTTGCATCGGGCCGCTATCGCCGATCTCCCCTGGAAGGAGCTGAACGTGGATGTGGTGCTGGACTGCACCGGCGTCTGGGGCAGCCGCGAAGACGGCGAAGCGCACCTTGCCGCCGGGGCGAAAAAAGTCCTGTTTTCCCATCCGGGCGGCAACGATCTTGACGCTACCGTGGTTTACGGCGTCAATGAAAAAGCGCTAAAGGCCAGCGACCTGATCGTCTCTAACGCCTCCTGCACCACTAACTGTATTATTCCTGTGATTAAGTTACTGGATGATGCTTTCGGCATTGAGTCGGGAACGGTCACCACCATCCATTCCGCCATGCACGATCAGCAGGTTATTGACGCTTACCATACTGATTTGCGCCGCACTCGCGCAGCCAGCCAGTCGATAATTCCGGTCGATACTCGCCTTGCTGCGGGTATCGCGCGTATTTTTCCGAAATTCAATGACCGTTTCGAAGCGATCGCCGTGCGTGTACCGACAATCAACGTGACCGCCATTGATTTAAGCGTCAGCGTCCGCACGCCGGTAAAGGCCTGCGAGGTGAATGCGCTGCTGCGAAACGCATCAGAAAAAGCATTTAGTGGTATAGTTGACTATACGGAACTACCGTTAGTCTCCATTGATTTTAACCACGATCCGCACAGTGCCATTGTGGACGGCACGCAAACGCGGGTCAGCGGACAGCACCTGATCAAAACGCTGGTCTGGTGCGACAACGAATGGGGCTTTGCTAACCGAATGCTCGACACGACGTTAGCCATGGCCGCCAGCGGTTTCAGCCAGGGCGCGGACTGCGCCTTTAAAATTTAGAGAATCAACGAGAGGACTCACCATGTCAGTAATTAAAATGACCGATTTGGATCTTGCCGGGAAACGCGTACTGATTCGTTCTGATTTAAACGTGCCGGTTAAAGAGGGCAAAGTCACCTCTGACGCACGTATCCGTGCTTCACTGCCAACCATTGAAGCCGCGCTGAAACAGGGTGCGAAAGTGATGGTCACTTCTCACCTGGGCCGCCCGACCGAAGGCGAGTACAACGAAGAGTTCTCCCTGCTGCCAGTAGTTAACTATCTGAAAGAAAAACTTTCTTCTCCGGTTCGTCTGGAAAAAGACTACCTGGAAGGCGTTGATATCGCCGAGGGCGAGCTGGTAGTGCTGGAAAACGTTCGTTTTAACAAAGGCGAAAAGAAAGACGACGAGGCGCTGGCGAAAAAATATGCCGCGCTGTGCGACGTCTACGTGATGGACGCCTTCGGCACCGCGCACCGCGCCCAGGCTTCCACGCATGGCGTGGGGAAATTTGCGCCGGTAGCCTGCGCTGGCCCGCTGCTGGCCGATGAGCTGGAAGCGCTGGGTAAAGCGCTGAAAGAGCCTGCTCGTCCAATGGTGGCGGTGGTTGGCGGTTCTAAAGTTTCCACCAAATTCGACGTGCTGAACTCGCTGGTGAAAATCGCCGATACGGTGATCGTAGGCGGTGGCATCGCCAACACCTTCGTGGCTATCGACAACAAGGTGGGTAAATCCCTGTACGAGCCGGATTTCGTGGAAGCTGCGAAAAAACTGCGCGACGAATATAAAATTCCTGTGCCAACCGACTCCCGCGTCGGCACGGAATTCTCTGAAACTGCGCCTTCAACCGTGAAGAAAGTCTCCGAAGTTAAAGATGATGAAGAGATCATGGACTTTGGCGACGAAACCACAGAAGCCATGGCTAAGTTGTTGAAAGAAGCCAAAACTATTCTGTGGAATGGCCCGGTGGGCGTGTTTGAATTCCCGAACTTCCGCAAAGGCACCGAAATCGTGGCGAAAGCCATTGCCGACAGCGACGCATTCTCTATCGCAGGCGGCGGTGATACGCTGGCTGCCATCGACCTCTTCGGCATTGAAGATAAGATTTCTTATATCTCTACCGGCGGCGGCGCTTTCCTTGAGTTCGTGGAAGGTAAAAAACTGCCTGCGGTAGCTATGCTGGAAGAACGCGCGAAACAGTAACCTCTGGGGCGGAGGGCTGCCTCCGCCAGAATGATTTGCCCCTTAAGGCGCAACATCTTTTCCTACTGCCGACGAAACAGGACAAAAGACATGTCTAAAATTTTTGATTTCGTAAAACCAGGCGTTGTCACCGGTGACGACGTACAGAAAATCTTCAAAGTCGCAAAAGAGAACAAATTCGCACTGCCAGCGGTTAACTGTGTCGGCACCGATTCCATCAACGCCGTGCTGGAAACCGCCGCGAAAGTTAAAGCGCCGGTTATCATCCAGTTCTCCAACGGTGGCGCGGCGTTCATCGCCGGTAAAGGCCTGAAGTCCGATAAGCCGCAGGCTGCAGCCATCCTGGGCGCAATCTCCGGTGCGCATCACGTGCATCAGATGGCGGAACACTACGGCGTGCCGGTTATCCTGCATACCGACCACTGCGCGAAAAAACTGCTGCCGTGGATCGACGGTCTGCTGGACGCGGGCGAAGCTCACTTTGAAAAAACCGGTAAGCCGCTGTTCTCTTCCCACATGATCGACCTGTCTGAAGAGTCGCTGGAAGAAAACATCGAAATCTGCAGCAAGTATCTGGCGCGTATGTCAAAAATCAACATGACGCTGGAAATCGAACTGGGCTGCACCGGCGGTGAAGAAGACGGCGTTGATAACAGCCATATGGATGCTTCCGCACTGTACACCCAGCCGGAAGACGTGAACTACGCTTACGAAAAACTGAACGCAATCAGCCCGCGTTTCACTATCGCAGCCTCTTTCGGTAACGTTCACGGCGTGTATAAGCCAGGCAACGTTAAGCTGACGCCAACCATCCTGCGTGATTCTCAGGAATATGTGACCAAAAAACATAACCTGGCGCACAACGCGCTGGACTTCGTTTTCCACGGCGGTTCCGGTTCTTCCGCTGCTGAAATCGAAGAGTCTATCAGCTATGGCGTGATCAAGATGAACATCGATACCGATACCCAATGGGCGACCTGGGACGGCATCCTGCAGTACTACAAAAAGAACGAAGGTTATCTGCAGGCGCAGCTGGGCAACCCGGAAGGCGCTGATAAACCAAACAAGAAATACTACGATCCGCGCGTATGGCTGCGCTCTGCTCAGACTTCCATGATTACTCGTCTGGAGCAGGCGTTTAAAGAACTGAACGCGGTAGACGTACTGTAATTTTCTCGTTCTGAACAGAAGGCTCCCTCGCGGAGCCTTTTTTTTGGGCAAATTTTAGAACGTCAGCGAAGTTTGCCTTCTGCATTTCTGTAAATATTGGCGCGGCTATCGGCTTTTCGCTTATTAAAAACCCTGCAAAAAAAGCGCCTTTGCGGTAACAAATTATTAATTTGCCTCGTTATTTGGCACCAGACAGCATTTTTAGTTACGCTTGAGGTTTGGGATGCCAGCCTGGACTGGCAGTCTGCTTACTTCCCGGCGGGGAACAACAACAGGATAAGCAAATGGAAGATTTGAACGTAGTCGACGGCGTTAACCGCGCTGGCAGCTGGCTGGTACACAATCAGGCGCTGCTGCTGAGCTATGCGGTAAATATTGTAGCGGCCATTATCATCCTGATTATCGGGACTATCGTAGCGCGTATCATTTCAAAAACGCTGAACAAGGTGCTGCGCGCTCGTCATATCGACGCCACCGTAGCCGATTTCCTTTCGGCGCTGGTGCGCTATGCCGTGATTGCGTTTACGCTGATTGCGGCGCTTGGGCGCGTAGGCGTACAGACGGCGTCGGTTATCGCCGTGCTGGGTGCCGCAGGTCTGGCCGTCGGTCTGGCTTTGCAGGGCTCGCTCTCCAACCTGGCAGCTGGCGTGCTGCTGGTGACTTTTCGTCCGTTCCGCACCGGTGACTTTATCGATATCGGCATTATGGGCACCGTACAACAGGTACAGATTTTCTCTACCACGCTGAAAACCGCGGACGGCAAAACCGTTGTGGTGCCAAACGGTAAAATTATCGCCGGCAACATCGTAAACTTCTCTCGCGAGCCGGTTCGCCGTAATGAATTTATCATTGGCGTCTCCTACGATGCCGACGCGGACCAGGTTCTCAAACTGCTGCGCGAAGTGGTGGATGCCGATCCTCGCGTGCTGCAGGATATGGGCGTACAGATTGGCCTGAACGAGCTGGCGGCTTCGTCGGTTAACTACGTGGTGCGCTGCTGGAGCAACGCGGGCGATCTGCAAAACGTATACTGGGATTTGATGAAGAACTTCAAGCGCACGCTGGATGCCAACAATATCGGTATCCCTTATCCGCAGATGGATGTGCACCTGCATCAGACGGCCGAGACAAAAAGCGACGCTGCTCAGACTGCTGCGCCAGTACAGGCAAAGGCAGAGTAGTGTTAGCCGGTTGAGCCTGACGGCTTGCTCATCATGCAAAAGAAAAGGCGGACTGCGGTTCGCCTTTTTACCGATCGTTATCATTAGCTAAGTTTATGGAGTATTAGAATCTTCAATTTCCTCTAATGATGCTGTCGCTATACACTCGCCGCCAGCTGAAACCGTTTGAGGAAGACTCTATGTTTGCCGTTTTTCTGCAGGGCATGGCGCTGAGCGCCGCGCTGATCCTGCCGCTGGGGCCGCAGAATGCTTTTGTGATGAACCAGGGCGTGCGCCGCCACTACCATTTAATGACCGCCGCGCTTTGTACGCTGAGCGATATCCTGCTGATTTGCGGTGGCGTGTTCGGTGGCAGCGCGCTGCTGACCCATTCCACCCTGCTGCTGAACCTGGTAACCTGGGGCGGCGTACTGTTTCTTTTGTGGTACGGCTGGGGGGCGCTGCGTACCGCCTTCAGCGGCGATGTGGCGCTGGCGTCATCGGAAGCGATGAAGCAAAGCCGTTGGCGCATTATCGCCACCATGCTGGCCGTAACCTGGCTGAATCCGCACGTCTATCTCGATACCTTTGTGGTGCTGGGTAGCCTGGGCGGCCAGCTTCCGGCAGAAGCGCGCAAATGGTTTGCACTGGGATCGGCCTGCGCCTCGCTAATCTGGTTTTTCGGCCTGGCTATCCTTGCCGCCTGGCTGGCACCGCGTCTCAATACCACCAGGGCGCAGCGTATTATTAATCTGCTGGTGGGGCTGGTGATGTGGCTGATCGCCCTTAAGCTGGCGCTGCAGGCGCTGAATATCTGGTAAACACGGCCGAACTCATTCCAGGAATTAAGGTCATAGTCTGGCAGGTACAATCGCACTAAGATGCGAACTGATGGATAAATTGTGGAAGCCGGTACGCTGTAGTCAGGCCGGCTTCTTCTGCTATGACTGAAGTCCCATGGAGGATCTCCTTTGAAGCTGACCAAACTGGCGCTGGCCGCCCTTATTTTTACCTCGCCTTTTGCCGCCGTGGCGGATGAACTGCCTAACGGCCCGCATGTTGTCACGTCCGGGCAGGCAAGCGTCGACGCAACGCCTGATATTGCCACGCTGGCGATAGAGGTTGGCGTCTCGTCGAAAGATGCCTCTGAAGCGAAAAAACAGGCCGACAGCCGTGTCGCCCAGTATTTTGATTTTCTCCAGAAAAACGGCATTGATAAAAAAGATATCAACGCGGCCAACCTGCGTACGCAGCCGGAATACGATTATCTGAAAGACGGCAAATCGGAGCTGAAAGGCTATCGCGCGGTGCGTCAGGTGCAGGTTACGCTGCGCCAGCTTGATAAGCTGAACGAGCTGCTGGACGGCGCGCTGAAATCGGGCCTGAACGAAATCCGCTCCGTTGAGCTGGGCGTGGCTAATCCCGATAGCTATCGCGATAAAGCCCGCCAGGCCGCTATCGAAAACGCGACGTATCAGGCTGGCGAGCTGGCGAAAGGCTTTAACGCTCAGCTGGGGCCGGTTTACAGCATTCGCTATCACGTAGCCAACTATCAGCCGATGCCAATGGCGAGAATGTTTAAAACCGCCGACGCCGCGCCGATGAGCTCGGCCGCGCAAACCTACGAGCAGCAGAGCATTCACTTTGACGATCAGGTGGATGTGGTGTTTGAGCTACAGCGCAAGCAGTAATCTCAGCTTGCTGAAAGCCGCGTCCGGTAAGCATTCCGGACGCTTTTCTTTGCCAGGGATGCCAGGCAAAAATCCGCTCCAACCTGAGCGCTATTCCCCCTGGCGCAGCACGCGATGGCCGTGGGCAATCAGCGCGTCGGTCACTTTGCGCATCAGGCGGCTTTCCGGCGCAAAACGATGCCAGTACAGCATCCGGCGCTGAAACAGCCCCGGCGTCAGATCGATCAGTTCGCCTTCCGCCAGCTCGCGCTCAATCTGTAAGTGCGGGATCATACAGCAGGTCGTGCCCTGACGCGCCAGCTGCACAAAAGCCTCCGACGAGTTAACGATATGGCACGGCACGCTGCCGGGCGACAGATCGAAATTCTGCTGTAAAAACGCCTGATGCATATCGTCAAGATGATCGAAAGCCACCGCCGGCGCCTTCAGCAGTGCTGAGCGGGTCACGCCGTTCGGAAAGTAGCGCGCGGCAAACTCTTTCGAGCCGACAAACAGATAATCCAGCGCGCCGAGCTGATCCACCAGGCAGCTTGGCAGCGGCTGCGGCTGGATACTTACCGCGCCGACTACTTCGCCGCGCCGCAGGCGCTCCTGGGTACGGGTTTCGTCTTCCACCTGAAGATTCAGGCGCACCGGCGAATCGCTCAGCACCGTTTTCAGCGCGGGCAGCAGCCAGGTCGCCAGACTGTCGGCGTTCACTGCCAGCGACAGCAGCAGCGGCGTGGTGCCGCTGTTTTCATCGCCCAGCCACTCTTCTTCCAGCAGCTCTACCTGATGCAGCAACGCCAGCAGCTTTTGCCCCTGTTCGGTAGGGCGAGGCGGCACGGTGCGCACCAGCAGCGGCTGACCAAACATATTTTCCAGCTGCTTGATGCGCTGGGAAACGGCTGACTGGGTAATACAAAGTTTTTGCGCCGCGCGTTCAAAGCCGCGCTCGCGAATGACTGCATCCAGCGCCTGAAGCGTTCGATAGTCCGGGCGTTTCATTGTTGTTTTAGCTCTCTTTCAGGTGTGGAATCTGCACTATGCCATATTTTTGCCATTTTGCCCTGCGCTTAAAGCTGGCGTCCCGGTTTTGCGGCCTCTCTTCCAGAGTGACAACAAATGGCGCCGCAGAGCGGTTTTTTCAACGAGGGTTGCTTTATACTATCGCCACACAGTAGCAGCACGGATTCTAAACTTACCATGACGCAGGATGAACTGAAAAAAGCCGTTGGCTGGGCCGCGTTAAACTATGTTGAACGCGGCACTATCGTTGGCGTGGGCACCGGATCGACCGCCGCCCACTTTATTGATGCGCTGGGCTCGATTAAAAATGAGATTGAAGGCGCGGTCTCCAGCTCGGAGGCTTCCACGCTCCGGCTGAAAAGCTTAGGTATTCCGGTTTTCGATTTGAACGAGGTGGATTCCCTGTCGGTTTATGTTGACGGCGCCGACGAGATCAACAGCGCGATGCAGATGATTAAAGGCGGGGGCGCGGCGCTGACCCGTGAAAAAATCATTGCCGCCGTGGCGAAGAAGTTCGTCTGCATCGCCGACGAATCCAAGCAGGTCGACGTGCTGGGCAAATTTCCGCTGCCGGTCGAGGTCATTCCTATGGCTCGCAGCTTTGTGGCGCGCGAGCTGGTGAAGCTGGGCGGCCTGCCGGAATATCGTCAGCAGGTGGTCACCGATAACGGTAACGTCATCCTGGACGTGCATAATCTGAAAATCCTGGATGCCGTCGCGCTGGAAAAAGCCATCAACGCGCTGCCGGGCGTAGTCACGGTGGGGCTTTTCGCCACGCGTGGCGCGGACGTGGCGCTGATCGGCACGGCAAACGGTGTAAAAACGCTGGGCGATTAGCTGATTAGCGTGGCCGTTTTACCAGCCGGGAATGGCCGGTAGTGCATCAAGGTCGTGGCCGTCAGCCGCGACCTTAAGCGCCAGGCTCTAAGTCATAGCTGTAGCCATAGCTATAAGCGCCAGGTCATAGCCGTAGCCGTAAGCTCTGAATGCTAAGTGCTAAGAGCTAAGTGCTAAGTGCTAAGTGCCAGGTGCTAAGTGCCAGGTGCTAAATGCCAGGTACTAAATGCCAGGCCACAATCGATAAGCTCTAAGCTCTAAGCTCTAAGCTCTAAGCCATAAAAAAACGATCTTACCGGCGCGGCTATCGCCTCGGTTAATTTTTATAAAAAAACATCTTTTCTTTTGCCCCACAAATTTGGTGACTTATGTCACGGAATTTACCCCCGCCTCGCGATCCTGCTGACGATGCTTCACGTGTCATGATTATCTGCCGATTTATGCTGATGCTTTCGGCTGCCGTGCTGGCCGCAAGGCAATCGTTTGTATTGCCGCGCGCGTAAATTTTGATATTTTGACAGAAGGCTGACTTATTCCTCACGGAGTCAGTCACTTCTGAAGTCTGCTGAATAGGGTCGGGAAATGGCAAAAGTATCACTGGAGAAAGACAAGATTAAGTTCCTGCTGGTCGAAGGCGTGCACCAGAGCGCGATTGAGAATCTTCGGGCGTCAGGCTACACCAACATCGAATTTCACAAGGGCGCGCTGGACAGCGAAACGCTGAAAGAAGCGATCCGCGATGCGCACTTTATTGGTATCCGCTCGCGTACCAACCTGACCGAAGAGATTTTCGCCGCGGCAGAAAAACTCGTCGCGGTAGGCTGCTTCTGCATCGGCACTAACCAGGTCGATTTGCAGGCCGCAGAAAAACGCGGTATTCCGGTGTTCAATGCGCCTTTCTCCAATACCCGATCCGTAGCAGAACTGGTCATCGGCGAGCTGCTGCTGATGCTGCGCGGCGTACCGGCCGCCAATGCTAAAGCGCACCGCGGCATCTGGAACAAGCTGGCGGTCGGCTCTTATGAGGCGCGCGGCAAAAAGCTGGGCATTATCGGCTATGGCCATATCGGTATGCAGCTGGGCGTGCTGGCCGAAAGCTTAGGGATGCACGTCTACTTTTACGATATCGAAAGCAAGCTGCCGCTCGGCAACGCCACGCAGGTTCGCTACCTCTCCGAACTGCTGAATATGAGCGATGTGGTCAGCCTGCACGTGCCGGAAACGGCCTCCACCCAGAATATGATGGGTGCGGAAGAGCTGGCGATGATGAAACCCGGCTCGCTGCTGATCAACGCTTCACGCGGCACGGTAGTGGATATTCCGGCGCTGTGCAAAGTGCTGGCGGACAAACATCTGGCCGGCGCGGCCATCGACGTCTTCCCGGAAGAGCCGGCAACTAACGCCGATCCGTTTAATTCGCCGCTGTGCGAGTTCGACAACGTGATCCTGACGCCGCATATCGGCGGTTCAACGCAGGAGGCGCAGGAAAATATCGGGATTGAAGTAGCGGGTAAACTGGCGAAATACTCAGATAACGGCTCGACGCTGTCAGCGGTTAACTTCCCGGAAGTGTCGCTGCCGATGCATGGCCAGCAGAGCCGCCTGCTGCATATTCACGAGAACCGTCCCGGCGTGCTGACCGCCATCAACAATATCTTTGCCGGTCAGGGCATCAACATTGCCGCGCAGTATCTGCAAACCACGCCGCAGATGGGCTATGTGGTGATCGATATCGATGCGACGAAGGAAGTGGCCGACAACGCGCTTCAGCAGATGAAAGCGATTCCGGGCACCATTCGCGCTCGTCTGCTTTACTGATGACGCAAAGCGTCCCCGCTCGTGGGACGCTTTTCCTGCCATTGCCAGAGCCGCGAAGGCGTAATTATCGCCGGCAAAGGCACATCCCATTCCGCCACGGGCAATGTTTCTACCTGCTGACAGTCATGCGCCAGGCCAATCGGCAACAGGCCGTGCTGCGGCCAATTTTGCAGAGTGCGGTCATAAAAGCCGCCGCCCATACCCAGACGCTGTCCGGCCCGATCGAACGCCACCAGCGGCACCATTATCACATCCAGCTCGTCCAGCGTGGCCAGGTTGCGGATATCCAGCGGCGGTTCCGGGATACGCAGACGGTTAGGCTGCAACAGCGTTTCCGTGTCATAGCGCAGAAAAAGCAGCTGACCGCGTGAAAAAGGGTGCAGTACGGGCAGATAAACTTCCTGATGACGCTGCCAAAGTTTGGCAATCAGCGGACGGGTATCCAGTTCGCCGTCGAAGGACAGGAACAGCGCGATTTTGCGGGCCTGCTGAACGGGTTTGAAGCTTAGCGCATGTTCGGCGACCGTTACGGCGGCCAGGCGCTGCTGTTCTGGTGTCAGGTCACGACGCAAATGGCGAATGTGAGTACGAATATCCTGACGATCGAGAAGGCTGAGGTTCATCAGTTTCACCGTGTCGGAAGCGGGATAAAGCAGGGAACCCGAAAGCGCCGGGAAAAACATGGCTTTGCAGGTGGTAAAGAAGGGAATCTCCGAGATGCCGCCGCAGGCTGTAACCCTTGAACCCTTGGTTCAAGGTGAGTGTACCGTCATAACCATCAGGCTTCTCGGACGGACCGAGCATGCACACAGGTTACAGAGCGCCACACTCTGTTTGGTATGAAATATCGGCTCAGGGGACTGGCCCGCTTGCAAACACCTCAGAGAATTTTTTACATCACCGTTACTGTAACACAGATAACGTTAACGTGTTATTCGAATTGCGTTCCAGTTCTTTCCGTAATGCGACCTTGTTCAAGCAATGCCTGCTCGATAGTCTGCTGTAACATTCGGATACGCTGTTCCATATTACTGGCATAATCGCGGGTTTTCATCTTTTCCTGCGCTAACTCATGGCAGATGTTCAACGCGGCGATAAAAACCAATTGTTCAGTATTGGTGACTCTAGTGCGAACTTTAAGATCTTGCAACCGTTGATTAAGGTCTTCGGCGGCCAGATTCAGCGCATCTTGCTGTTCAGGCGGACAATTCACTCTTAAGGAACGGCCAAAAATTTGAATATCTACGGGCTGTGCAGACATAAAACCATCCTGACTGATTACTTCGCCGGTAATCTCCCTTGCCGCTCAATGGCTTGGGAGGGGCGCAACTATATCTACCCCTGGCAGAAGAAACAACCCCTTTCTGGAATCAAAGAGGCACCTGGTGGTAGCATAACACGAACTTATCCAGCCAACGATGACCAAAACCTATGTCACTAACAAACACAATGCCGGGCTACGACGCGCTGGCTTCAGCACTGACGCAGCAGGGCGTGGGAATGACCCCGGCTGAAATGCACGGCCTGATCAGCGGAATTCTCTGCGGCGGTAACAAGGACAGCAGCTGGCAGACGCTGGTACACGACTTAACGAACGAAGGCATGGCCTTCTCGCAGACGCTGGCTCAGCCTTTACAGCAGCTGCACCAGGGCATCGGCGATACGCTGGAAGACGAAGGTTTCCTGTTTCAACTCTATTTGCCGGAAGATGACGATATCACCGTCTTCGATCGGGCGGATGCGCTGGCGGGCTGGGTTAACCACTTTCTGCTGGGCCTGGGCGTGTCGCAGCCGAAGCTCGATAAGGTCAAGGGCGAAACGGGCGAGGCGATTGACGATCTGCGTACTATCGCCCAGCTCGGCTATGATGAAGATGAAGACCAGGAAGAGCTGGAACAGTCGTTGGAAGAGGTGATTGAGTATGTGCGCGTAGCGGCGCTGCTTTGCCACGACACCTTTACCCATATCGCGCCAACGGCGGTGGAAGTGAAAAAACCAACGCTGCACTAATTTCTGCCACGCCAGGGGCGGCGACAGAAAAAAAGCGCGCTGTATGCGGGCGCTAAGATGGATTGCATTCAGGAGAAGCGGATGACACAGCAAGAGTTCGTGCGCCGTCGCCAGGCGCTGCTGGCAAAAATGGCACCGGCCAGCGCGGCGGTGATCTTTGCCGCGCCGGAGGCGACGCGCAGCAATGACAGCGAGTACCCTTATCGGCAGAACAGCGATTTCTGGTATTTTACCGGCTTTAACGAGCCTGAAGCGGCGCTGGTGCTGATCAAAAGCGCGGAAAACCATAACCACAGCGTGCTGTTTAATCGCGTTCGCGATCTGACCGCTGAAATCTGGTTTGGCCGTCGTCTGGGTCAGGATGCCGCGCCGGAAAAACTCGCTGTCGATCGCGCGCTGCCCTGGGATGCCATCAGCGACCAGCTGCCGCAGCTGCTGAACGGCCTGGACGTGGTTTATCACGCGCAGGGACTTTACGAACAGGCCGACATGCTGCTGTTTGGCGCGTTGGAGAAGCTGCGGCGCGGCGCTCGTCAGAACCTGACCGCGCCGTCGACGCTGACCGACTGGCGGCCCTGGGTGCACGAGATGCGCCTGTTTAAATCGCCGGAAGAGCTGGCCGTGCTGCGTGAAGCCGGTCGTATCAGCGCGCTGGCGCATTCGCGGGCGATGCGGCAGTGTCGGCCCGGAATGTTTGAGTATCAGCTCGAAGGCGAAATCCAGCACGAATTCAACCGTCACGGCGCGCGCTTTCCCTCTTACAACACCATAGTTGGCGCCGGTGAAAACGGCTGCATCCTGCACTACACCGAAAACGAGTCCAGGATGCGCGACGGCGATCTGGTGCTGATTGATGCGGGCTGCGAGCTGAAAGGCTACGCGGGCGACATTACGCGCACTTTCCCGGTTAACGGCAAATTCAGCAAGCCTCAGCGCGCCGTCTACGATATCGTGCTGGCATCGCTTAATCGGGCGCTGGAACTGTTTCGTCCCGGCACCAGCATCCGCGAAGTTAATGCGGAAGTCGTGCGCATTATGGTGACGGGGCTGGTCGGGCTGGGCGTAATGCAGGGTGATGTTGAGACGCTGATTGCGGAACAGGCGCATCGCCGGTTCTTTATGCACGGCCTGAGCCACTGGCTGGGGCTGGACGTGCACGATGTCGGCGGCTACGGTCACGAGCGCGATCGCGTGCTGGAGCCGGGCATGGTGTTGACGGTCGAGCCCGGTCTGTATATCGCGCCGGATGCGGATGTGCCTGTGGAATATTGCGGCATCGGTATCCGGGTGGAAGATGACATTCTGATCACCGAGGATGGCAACGAAAACCTGACCGACAGCGTGGTGAAAGATCCGGATGAGATTGAAGCATTAATGGCGGCGGCTAAAACATTATGAGCATGATCATCGCAGGCGGCGGGATGACGGGCGCGACGCTGGCGCTGGCTGTTTCCTGGCTGACCCAGGGCAGGCTGCCGGTGACGCTGGTCGAAGCGCAGGATCCGGCTTCAAGAGCGCATCCCGGCTATGACGGACGGGCGATAGCGCTGGCGGAAGGCACCTGCCAGCAGCTGGCGGCGATCAACCTCTGGCCCGCGCTGAAAGCGTGCGCCATGCCGATCACCCACGTTCACGTCAGCGATCGCGGGCATGCCAGCTTTGTGTCGCTGGCTGCGGAAGATTATGACATTCCCGCGCTGGGGCAGGTGGTTGAGCTGCACGATATCGGCCAGCGGCTGTTTAAGCTGCTGCAAAAAGCGCCGGGCGTACGCGTGGTCTGTCCGGCGAAGGTGGCGAAGGTCGAGCGAACGCAGCAGCAGGTCAGCGTGCTGCTGGATAATGACGAAACGCTGACGGCGCAGCTGCTGGTGGCCGCAGACGGTTCCCGCTCCGCCGTGGCCGCCTCCTGCGGCGTACAGGTGGCTTCTGAGGATTATCAGCAGGTTGCTGTTATTGCCAACGTTTCCACCGCACAGCCGCATCAGGGAAGGGCATTTGAACGCTTTACCGAAAATGGCCCGCTGGCGCTGCTGCCGATGTCCTCTGGTCGCAGTTCGCTGGTGTGGTGCCACCCGCTGGCGCAAAAAGCGCAGATTGATAGCTGGGACGATCGGCAATTTTTAGACGAGCTGCAAAAAGCCTTTGGCTGGCGGCTGGGACGCTTTACCCAGGTTGGGCAGCGCTACAGCTATCCGTTGGCGCTGCTGTCCGCTTCGCAGCACGTTTCCCATCGGCTGGCGCTGGTTGGCAACGCGGCGCAAACGCTGCATCCGATTGCGGGCCAGGGATTTAATTTAGGTATCCGGGACGTAATGTCGCTGGCGGAATCCGTGGCCGCCGCCTGGCGGGCGCAGCAGGATATCGGCAGCTACGGCGTGCTACAACAGTTTCAGCAGCGTCGCCAGCCGGATGCCGTTGCTACTATCGGGATAACCGACAGTCTGGTCAGGCTGTTTGCTAACCGCTACACGCCGCTGGTGCTGGGGCGAAATCTGGGCCTGATGGTGATGGATTCGCTGCCGCTGGCGCGTAATTTGCTGGCCGAGCGCACGTTAGGCTGGGTCGAGCGTTAAGGAGAAAGCAGTGATGCAAACTTATGATGTTATTGTCGCCGGTGGCGGAATGGTCGGCCTGGCCGTCGCCTGTGGCTTACAGGGCAGCGGCATGAAAATCGCCGTGCTGGAACGCGAAGCGCCGCAGGCGACGAACGACAGCGCGCCGGCGCTGCGCGTCTCCGCCATTAATGCCGCCAGCGAGCGCCTGCTGCAGCACCTTGATGTCTGGAGCGCCATTCAGGCCAACCGCGCCAGCGCCTATCACGGGATGGAAGTCTGGGATCGCGACAGCTTCGGCCGGATTGAATTCGATGACGCTCAGCAGGGCCTGGCGCATCTGGGCCACATTATTGAAAATCCGGTTATTCACCGGGCGCTGTGGCAAAAAGCCAGCGAATCACGGGATATCACGTTGATTTCGCCAGCAGAGCTGCAGCAGGTGGCGTTTGGCGATAACGAAGCCTTCGTCACGCTCAGCGACGGCACCATGATGACGGCGCGCCTGCTGGTGGCCGCCGACGGCGCCAACTCCTGGCTGCGTAACAAGGCGGATATTCCGCTGGCGTTCTGGGATTACGATCACCATGCGCTGGTGGCCAATATTCGTACCGAACAGCCGCACGACGCCGTTGCACGCCAGGTGTTTCACGGCGAAGGCATTCTGGCATTTCTGCCGCTCAGCGACCCGCACCTCAGCTCAATTGTCTGGTCGCTGCCGCCGCAGGAAGCCACGCGTTTACAGTCAATGCCGGAAGAGGTCTTTAACCAGCAGCTGTCGGTCGCCTTCGATATGCGTCTGGGGCTGTGCAAGCTGGAAAGCGAGCGCAAGGCTTTCCCGCTGATGGGCCGCTATGCGCGTAATTTCGCGGCGCATCGTCTGGCACTGGTTGGCGACGCGGCGCATACCATTCATCCCCTGGCGGGGCAGGGCGTTAACCTGGGCTTTATGGATGCCGCCGAGCTGATCGGCGAGATCAAACGTCTGCATCAGCAGGGCAAAGATATTGGCCAGCACCTTTACCTGCGACGCTACGAGCGCAGCCGCAAGCACAGCGCGGCCGTGATGCTGGCAAGTATGCAGGGCTTTCGCGAGCTGTTTAAAGGCAATAATCCCGCGAAGAAGCTGCTGCGTGATATCGGCCTGAGCCTGGCAGATAATTTGCCTGGCGTGAAGCCGCGTCTGTTAAAGCAGGCGATGGGCCTGCACGATCTGCCGGAGTGGCTGCGGTAATAAATTGCAGCGTTCAGGCCCGACCTGAACGCTGGTTATTTTATCCCACATCTGTCATTGTTTACCTCATATTTCCTTATCTTCCTTGCTTCAGTCTGAGAAATAATGCGGCAGGCACTTACCCGTCTGCAACCTGGTGCTTCTGCCACAATACGAAAAGAAAACACATCGGGGAGCGGTGCATGACCCGTAAGTGTCATACGCAGAGAATTCCTGGTTTGCGCAGATAATACGACCGGCCCGGACAAAATTAATCCCTTTTTTGATGATGGTCATAAGACTGCCTGATTTTGCTTTGCCGCTCTGGAAGTGTTTAAAGGAATTGTGTTAAGTCACTACGCAACAGGAGTAAAACGATAGTCGATGTAAACAAGGAGAGTAACTCATGGCATGGAATTACAATGTAATGCTCAGGACCTTCAAACATAACGGTATATATAAGTTCAGTGCGCGTTACGCTGGCGCGCCGGGCTATAAGGATAATCCTGAGTATGAATGTCTGCGTGATAAAGGTCCATTACCGAGAGGGAAGTACAGGATTGTGGGCATACCGTTCACGCATAAAAAAGCAGGTGTGTTTACGCTAAGGCTGGAACCAGACAGGGGCAACAGCATGTGCAATCGCGAGGGTTTTTTAATTCATGGTGACAGCAAAAAGGCGCCCGGTACGGCATCAAATGGCTGCATTATACTGGCTCCCTGATATCGTCAACAAATATGGGACAGCATGGACAAGGAGCTGATTGTTGAATGAAGTATCTACTGTTATTTCTGTGCCTGACCGCATTCAGCTCTGTAGCTGTTATTGATAATAATTGCAAAGACCTGCACTCCGGAACTGCAATAGCCATGACGGATACAATGTCTGCTACTTTGAATATAGATAAAAATACGATAGCAAAGGAGGAAACTAAAACAGAGCTTATTTTTAACGAGCCTGTAAGTGACATTCTTTCAGAACAATATGCTCTTGAAGTTTTAAAGAACGCCCAGAGTGAAAAAATACCCAAAGTAAAGGAGATCTTTTCCCAATACAATGCCAGGAACCTGATAATTAAGTTCACATTCAAAGATATCAACAATAAAGAAGATATCTTTCTGGTTTCGGCTATTGCTAATGATTACGAATGCGACGTGAAGTTTAATGGTTTTATTACTGTTAAGCGTGATTTTTGCTCCTTTGCTCCTTTGCTCCTTTGCTCCTTTGCTCCTTTGCCCCTTTGCCCCTTTGCCCCTTTGCCCCGGTGTAGGGGCTTCTTAATTTCCGCGCGTTACTTTCCGGACTGCGCACCAGCATGATTTTTTTCGACCCTCGCATTCGTCACCAGTATCAAAAAAGGCACGGTAAGCCTGGCGGGCATAGGTTTAAATCCGAGGCCAGCGCAGCGCGTCTCCGCCATTAACGCTTCCCTGTCTAACGTAGAGTTGGAAGCAAAAAGGCCAGAGCGACATTCATTCTTTGTAGATAGCACATGCAAAAAACGCCAGGTTGTAAGTAATACAGTAACTTTATGCACTAGCACACCTTTCATGCCTAATACTGAGTCTTTATGTTTTTAAATCACAGGTGAAGTACATCCTGAGCGCGCCATTCTTAAGATGTAAACAAGGAAATTTCATCCGGTGCATCTTGATTGTGCAGCCTGCCCCAAACGGGCGCGTCGTTTGAGAAATTCTAATTTAGCGTGCTTCTTCGCATTACTTTTACTAATCATCAGGTTTGAGCCATAAAGCAGGTTTTTATCTTCAACGGGCTGATACCTTACTTTTATCCTGAGATTTTGGCTGCTTAATAACATATTTGCGTATTAACTGCGCAAAAAGTGGTGATTTTATCTGTCTGATTTTGCTGCCTGAGAACACCGTCAAAAAAATCATACCCGTTTTAACTTATGGTTAACGCTGAATTTCGGTGGTAAGTTCGGAGCAAGGATATCGTTTGCGCCGGGCTGCCTGCCGACGCCGAACACTTTGCCTGAGGAAGAAGATGAAACAGACCCCTTTGTTCGAACAGCATCAGGCCTGCGGCGCGCGCATGGTGGATTTTCATGGCTGGATGATGCCGCTGCACTACGGTTCGCAGCTGGATGAGCATCATACGGTTCGTAGCGATGCCGGCATGTTCGACGTGTCGCATATGACTATTGTCGATCTGCACGGCGTCCGCACCCGAGAATTTTTACGCTACCTGCTGGCCAACGACGTCGCCAAACTGACCCAGCCCGGCAAAGCGCTTTATACCGCTATGCTCAACGCCTCCGCTGGCGTAATCGACGATCTGATTGTTTACTTTATGACCGAAGAGTTTTTCCGGCTGGTGGTGAACTCCGCCACGCGGGAAAAAGATCTCGCCTGGATTACCCAACATGCGGAAGGCTATGGCGTGACGCTGACCGAGCGCGACGACCTGGCGCTGATCGCGGTGCAGGGGCCGCAGGCGCAGGCAAAAGCCCGTTCGCTGTTCGATGAGGCGCAGCGGGAAGCGGTGGCGGACATGAAGCCCTTCTTTGGCGTGCAGGCTGGCGAGTTGTTTATTGCTACCACAGGCTACACCGGCGAAGCCGGGTATGAAATCGCCCTGCCCAACGAGCAGGCGGCGGATTTCTGGCAAAAGCTGCTGGCGGCGGGCGTGAAGCCTGCCGGTCTGGGCGCGCGCGATACCCTGCGCCTGGAAGCCGGCATGAATTTATACGGGCAGGAAATGGACGAGGGCGTTTCGCCGCTGGCGGCCAATATGGGCTGGACAATCGGCTGGCAGCCTCAAGAGCGCGATTTTATCGGCCGCGAGGCGCTGGCGTCGCAGCGTGAAAAAGGCACCGAGCAGCTGGTCGGTCTGGTGATGACCGAGAAAGGCGTACTGCGCAACGGCTTACCGGTGCGCTTTACCGACGCGACCGGCAACCTGCAGGAAGGCATTATCACCAGCGGCTCTTTCTCGCCAACTTTAGGCTACAGCATTGCGCTGGCTCGCGTTCCCGCAGGCATTGGCGAGCAGGCGATTGTGCAAATCCGCAACCGTGAAATGCCGGTTCGCGTGACCAAACCCGTTTTTGTACGCGCCGGTAAAGCGGTGGCGTAAAAGGCGCTTTCCGCGCTTCAGCTGCGGAAAACGACCCGGAATTATTTTAAGGAGATCAGGCGATGAGCAATGTTCCAAACGAACTGAAATACCGTGAAAGCCATGAGTGGGTGCGTAAAGAAGAAGATGGTACCTATACCGTAGGCATCACCGCCCACGCGCAGGAGCTGCTGGGCGATATGGTGTTTGTCGATCTGCCCGAAGTGGGCAACACCTATAGCCAGGGCGAAGACTGCGCCGTAGCCGAGTCGGTAAAGGCCGCATCCGATATTTATGCGCCGGTCAGCGGCGAAATTGTCGAAGTCAACGGCGCGCTGGAAAGCGAACCGGAGCTGGTCAACAGCGATCCCTACAGCGATGGCTGGCTGTTCCGCATTAAGGCCAGCGACGAGTCCGAACTGGAATCGCTGATGGACGCGGACGCCTACAAAACCAGCATTGACGAATAGACGGCGACAGCGCGGGCCGTATTTTACGGCCCGGCTTCGTTTCGTCAGCGATTTATTAGCCCTCTCCGGAGAGATCTCTCCTTAATGCCTTTGCCCGATGCAGGATTTACCGCTAATGACTACTCTCAGCCAGCTTGAACATACCGGCGCTTTTATCGAACGCCATATCGGCCCTTCGCCAGCCCAGCAGGAAGCGATGCTGAACGCGGTAGGCGCCGCCTCTCTCAGCGAGTTGATTACCGCTATCGTCCCGGCTGATATTCAGCTGCCCGGCGCGCCTGCCGTCGGCGATCCCCTGACCGAACATCAGGCGCTGGCCGAGCTAAAAGCGATCGCCAGCCGCAACCTGCGTTATAAATCCTGTATCGGGATGGGCTACACGCCGGTGCTGACGCCGCCGGTTATTCTGCGCAACATGCTGGAAAATCCCGGCTGGTACACTGCCTATACGCCTTATCAGCCCGAGGTTTCTCAGGGCCGACTGGAAGCGCTGTTGAACTTCCAGCAGGTCACGCTGGATTTGACCGGCCTGGATATCGCCTCTGCTTCGCTGTTGGATGAAGCAACCGCCGCCGCCGAGGCGATGGCGATGGCGAAGCGCGTCAGCAAGCTAAAAAACGCCAACCGCTTCTTTGTGGCCGAGGATATTCATCCGCAGACGCTGGACGTGGTGCGGACGCGGGCGGAAACCTTTGGCTTTGAGGTGGTGGTCGATAAGGCGGCGCGCGTGCTGGATCATCAGGACGTGTTCGGCGTGCTGCTACAGCAGGTCGGCACCACTGGCGAGGTACATGACTACACCTCGCTGATCCATGAGCTGAAGGCGCGGAAAGTGATAGTCAGCGTCGCTGCGGATTTTATGTCGCTGGTGCTGCTGACCGCACCGGGAAAACAGGGCGCGGATATCGTTTTTGGCTCTGCGCAGCGTTTTGGCGTTCCGATGGGCTACGGCGGCCCTCACGCAGCCTTCTTTGCCGCCCGCGACGAATACAAACGCTCAATGCCAGGGCGCATTATCGGCGTCTCGCGCGATGCGGCGGGCAACACGGCGCTGCGGATGGCAATGCAGACTCGCGAGCAGCATATCCGTCGTGAAAAGGCCAACTCCAATATTTGTACGTCACAGGTGCTGTTGGCCAATATCGCCAGCCTGTACGCGGTCTTCCACGGCCCGCACGGCCTGAAACGCATCGCCTCGCGCATTCATCGCCTGACGGATATCCTGGCGGCCGGGCTGCAAAAGGGCGGCATGACGCTGCGCCATCAGAGCTGGTTCGATACGCTGACCGTTGAAGTCACGGATAAAGCCGCGGTGCTGGATCGCGCGCTGAGTTTCGGCATCAATCTGCGCACCGATATCCACAACGCGGTGGGCATCACCCTGGATGAAACCACGCTGCGGGAAGATGTGGCGGCGCTGTTCTCCGTGCTGCTGGGCGAAAATCACGGTCTGGATATCGACGAGCTGGACAGCGCCGTGGCCGACAGCGCGTCCGTTCCGCCAGCGATGCTGCGCAAAGAGCCCATCCTGACGCATCCGGTCTTTAACCGTTACCACAGCGAAACCGAGATGATGCGCTATATGCACAGCCTGGAGCGCAAGGATCTGGCGCTGAATCAGGCGATGATCCCGCTCGGCTCCTGCACCATGAAGCTGAACGCCGCCGCTGAGATGATCCCGATTACCTGGCCGGAATTCGCGGAGCTGCACCCGTTCTGTCCTGCCGATCAGGCCGCCGGCTATCTGCAAATGATCGGCCAGCTGTCGCAGTGGCTGGTGCAGCTGACCGGCTATGACGCGCTCTGTATGCAGCCTAACTCCGGCGCGCAGGGCGAGTATGCGGGCCTGCTGGCGATCCGCCGCTATCACGAAAGCCGTGGTGAAGCCGGACGTAATATCTGTCTGATCCCCAGCTCGGCGCACGGCACCAATCCGGCCTCGGCACAGATGGCGGGCATGGCGGTAGTCGTGGTGGCCTGTGACAAACAGGGTAATATCGATCTGCACGATCTGCGGCAGAAAGCAGAACAGGCGGGCGAAGCGCTCTCCTGCATTATGGTGACCTATCCTTCCACGCACGGCGTCTATGAAGAAACCATCCGCGAGGTTTGCCAGATCGTTCATCAGTATGGCGGCCAGGTTTATCTGGACGGTGCCAACATGAACGCCCAGGTCGGCATCACCACGCCTGGCTATATCGGCGCGGACGTCTCGCACCTTAACCTGCATAAAACCTTCTGTATTCCGCACGGCGGCGGCGGGCCAGGCATGGGGCCGATTGGCGTAAAAGCCCATCTGGCGCCATTTGTGCCGGGCCACAGCGTGGTGCAGATTGACGACATGCTGACGCAGCAGGGCGCGGTGTCCGCCGCGCCGTTCGGCAGCGCTTCTATTCTGCCTATCAGCTGGATGTATATCCGCATGATGGGCGCGGAAGGGCTGAAGCAGGCCAGTTCGGTAGCGATCCTGAACGCCAACTATATTGCTGCGCGCCTGAAATCGGCCTATCCGATCCTGTATGCCGGACGGGATGGGCGGGTAGCGCATGAATGCATCCTGGATATTCGTCCGCTGAAAGAGCAAACCGGCATCAGCGAACTGGATATTGCCAAACGCCTGATCGACTATGGCTTCCACGCGCCGACCATGTCCTTCCCGGTGGCGGGCACGCTGATGGTGGAGCCGACGGAATCGGAAAGCAAAGTGGAGTTGGATCGCTTTATCGACGCCATGCTGGCTATCCGCATGGAGATCGACCGCGTGGCGGAAGGTGAGTGGCCAGCGGAAGATAACCCGTTAGTTAATGCGCCCCATACGCAAATGGAGCTGGTCGGCGAATGGTCGCATCCCTACACGCGCGAGCTGGCGGTCTTCCCGGCGGGCAGCGCGAATAAATACTGGCCGACCGTCAAGCGTCTTGACGATGTTTATGGCGATCGAAATCTGTTCTGCTCCTGTTTGCCGATGAGCGAATATGAATAAAGCAGCATAGCGATACAGACTGAAGGGCACCCTGGTGCCCTTTATTTTTATCGGGAGGCAAAAATGAAAACGGCTTTGGTAACCGGCGGCAGCCGGGGAATTGGGCGAGCCACCGCGCTGCTGCTGGCGCAGCACGGCTATCAGGTTGCGGTTAACTATCGTCAGCGTGAGGAAGCGGCGGCGGAAGTAGTGTCGCTTATTCAGCAACAAGGCGGAAAAGCGTTCAGCGTGCAGGCCGATATTTCTGATGAACAACAGGTAGTAGCGATGTTTCGCAGCCTTGATCAACAGGGCGCCGTGCTAAGCGCGTTGGTCAATAATGCCGGGATCCTGTTTCAGCAGACCAGCGTGGCACAGCTAAACGCCGAACGCATCAATCGCGTTTTCGCTACCAATGTCACCGGAACCTTTCTCTGCTGTCGCGAAGCGGTAAAGCGCATGAGTTTTCAGTACGGTGGGCAGGGCGGTGCAATCGTAAACGTCTCTTCCGCCGCAGCCCGTAGCGGTGCGCCACACGAATATGTCGATTATGCCGCCTCGAAAGGGGCTGTAGATACGCTAACCAGAGGGCTGGCGCTGGAAGTGGCGGCGCAGGGCATCCGGGTTAACGCGGTACGGCCGGGATTAATCTATACCGATATGCACGCCGACGGCGGCGAGGCGGATCGCGTCAACCGTATTGCGCCGACTCTTCCCATGCAGCGCGGCGGCGAGCCGGATGAAATTGCCAACGCCATTCTCTGGCTGCTTAGCGAAGCGGCTTCTTATGTTACCGGCACTTTTATCGATGCCGCTGGCGGACGATAACGGGATAAAGGCTGCCGAATAACGGCACCCGCGCCATTTTGTGGCTGCTTAGCGAAGCGGCTTCTTATGTCACCAGCACTTTTATTGCTGCCGCAGCCGGGCGTTACAGGGTGAAGGTCGCCGAATAACGGCCTGTTTTTCCTGGTTAAACAGCTGTTACAGCCGTTCACAGTTTATTTAAGCTTACAGTTGTACTCTGAAATCACTCTCGTCTAAGCTGAACGTGCGCAACTTTCGGACGGGCGGCTGAAAACGAGCCTGGATGCGATCCCCTTTGGCCGCCCCTCCGCTTCAGATTGGAAGAGGACAATGCATGACCAATAAAAAAGTGTTAACGGAGGGCTACTCCGTTGCAGAGGAGATAGCTAATAGCATCAGCCACGGCATCGGCTTTATCTTTGGTATTGTAGGGCTGGTGCTGCTGCTGTCGCAGGCGCTCGACAGCCAGGCCAACGCCGTCGCCATCACCAGTTACAGCCTCTATGGCGGCAGCATGATCCTGCTGTTTCTGGCCTCGACGCTTTATCACGCCATCCCTCATCCGCGCGCCAAAAGCTGGCTGAAAAAGCTGGACCATTGCGCTATTTACCTGCTGATTGCCGGCACCTATACGCCTTTTCTGCTGGTGGGACTTAAGTCGCCGCTGGCGCATGGCCTGATGGTGGTGATCTGGAGCCTGGCGCTGGTGGGCGTGCTGTTTAAACTGTTTTTTGTGCACCGCTTCGAGGCCTTATCGGTCATAACCTATCTGCTGATGGGCTGGCTGTCGCTGGTTGTGATTTATCAGCTGGCGATGAAACTGTCGGCGGGCGGCGTCTGGCTGCTGGCGGCGGGCGGCATTATCTATTCGCTGGGGGTGATTTTTTACGTCTCAAAGCGCATTCCCTATAACCACGCCATCTGGCACGGCTTTGTGCTTGGCGGCAGCATCTGCCATTTTCTGGCGATTTACTTTTATATTTCATAAAAAAAGGGGCCGTCCGGCCCCTTATTATTACGAAATCTCGTAGGGCAGCGGCTGGATAGCCAGACTGCCGCCTTCGTCGCCCTGTACCCGCAGCGCCGTTTCCGGCTCCAGATCGTTATTCAGCACCGCCTGCACCCAGACATCGCCATTATCCAGCTGACAGGCGGCCAGAATGGTGCCGGTGCGGCGCCAGTTGTCGCCCAGCTTCATTTCCAGCGCATCCGCAGCGGCCGGAACGCGGGCGGCCTTGCCGGCCAGCCAGTAAAGCGCACGCTTGTTGGCGCCGCGGAATTTAGCGCGCGCCACCATCTCCTGGCCCGTATAGCAGCCTTTTTTAAAGCTGATAGCGTCCAGCGCCTGCAGGTTTGTCGCCTGAGGAATAAACTGCGCGCTGTTCGCCGCGTCGATAACGGGCAGGCCAGCTTCGATATTCAGCGCCAGCCACTGCGAGCTGTCGGTTAGCTGTGCCTGACCGTCCAGAGCCGCGCGCAGCGCTAGTGCACTGTCGCGATTCAGGATTAGCAGAAAGCGTTCCGCCGGTGCGGAAAACCACAGCAGCGTCGCATCATCCTGCTGCACGACTGGGTTTTCAGCGTCCGGCAGCGTGTCAAACAGCCCGGCCAGCGCGGTGCGCGCCTGAAAACCGGCTACACCCAGCAGCACCGCTTCGTCATCCGCTTCGATAGCGACTTTGGCGAAAACGGCATACTTTTTCAGCTCGCTGATTTGCGTATCGCGCAGGCTGCGGCGTTCCAGATAGGCAAAGCCTTCGCCACGGTGAAACAGACGCAGATTGCTCCACATTTTCCCTTTTGCATCACAGTGGGCGGCGGGAAGATGCGCATTGGCGTCCAGCGCAGCGACGTCCAGCGTCAGCTGACCCTGCAAATAGCTGACGCGGTCCGCGCCGGTCACGTTGACCAGCGCCCACTCTTCCAGCGAGATCAGCGTAAGCGGCAGACGGGCAGAGGCCGCAGGTTGACGAGGCGGGAAAGATAAAGTCGGCATAGCGGATTCCTGAAGTCAAATAAGCCTGCATTCATGTTAAAAGAGCCGCCCGGCTTTGCAACCAGTTTTCTGAAGGCGACGCACAAAAGGCGCGCTTGCGCGGCAACAAATGCTTTTATCGTGCGGCGCATTACGCAAAGCCAAATTGCGCCATCAACATCGGCTCAAAAAAGCGCTACACTAGCGGCCATCTTTCACCGACTGACGATGGAAAGCATGGATATTGAAAATAGAGCGCGCGTGCAGTGGGCCTGCCGGCGCGGTATGCGGGAACTGGATATCTCCATCATGCCGTTCTTTGAATATGAATATGACACGCTGAGCGATGGCGATAAAAAGATCTTTATTCGCCTGCTGGAAAGCGACGATCCCGATCTGTTCAACTGGATGATGAATCATGGCGAACCTGCCGATCCGGAACTGAAACGCATGGTTCACCTGATCCAGCAGCGAAACCAGCAGCGTGGCCCTGTGGCGTTCTGATCTGCGGGTCTCCTGGCAGGCGCAGTGGATGTCGCTCTCGCTGCACGGCGTGGTAGTGATAGCGCTGCTGCTGGCGCCGTGGCCGGCCAGCTTAACGGTAGTGTGGATGCTGCTGCTGACGCTGGTGGTGCTGGAGTGTGTGCGTAGCCAGCGACGCATTCGCAGCCGGGAAGGCGATATCGCGCTGCTGGCGGACCATCAGCTGCAATGGCGGCAGAAGCACTGGCGCATCTGCGGTCGGCCGTGGATGACGCGGCGGGCGATCCTGCTGGCGCTGCGCTCCGCTAAAGGCGAGCGCGAGAAGCTCTGGCTGCTGCGCGACAGCATGAACGAAAGCGAGTGGCGGCAGCTCCGTCAGCAGCTGCTCGCTATTCACTAAACGGCAGGCTTACAGCGTGGCGGCCATTTCCGTCAGGATTTGTTCGCACCACTGCGCGATACGCTCGTCCGTCAGCTCAAACTGGTTAACGTCGTCCAGCGCCAGGCCGACAAACTGCTGGCCGTCGGCGGTTAGCGGTTTGCGGCTGATAAACTCGTAGCCTTCGGTAGGCCAGTAGCCGACAAAAACGACGCCCAGCGGCTGCAGCACCTCATGCAGCATGCCAAGCGCGTCCAGAAACCACTCGCTGTACTCGGCCTGATCGCCCATGCCGTACAGCGCCACGGTTTTGCCGCGCAGGTTTAGCGTAGCGAGGTCGGTCCAAACCGCCTCCCAGTCCTCCTGGATTTCGCCGAAATCCCAGGTGGGAATGCCCAGGATCAGCATGTCGTACTGCTCCATCAGCTGCGGCGAGTCCTCTTTCAGATTGTGCAGCGTAACAAGATCCTCGCCGATAAAATCGCGGATTTTCTCCGCCGCCATCTCGGTGTAGCAGGTGCTGGAACCGTAAAAAAGCCCGATGTTCATACGCGGTTTACTCAATTCTCCTGGTTCAATGGCGCGAATTATATCAGAATTGAGCTTTGACGGCGTGCCGTCGGGTAAGTGGAAAAGGAGTCAACGTGCAGGACAGCGATCTGACAGAGCAGTTTCTTGATGCCTTATGGATTGAGCGAAATCTTGCGCAAAATACGGTGGCTTCCTATCGGCTTGATCTGATGTCGCTGGTGAACTGGCTGGCGCATCACCAGCTGGATCTGCTGCATGTAGACAGCGCCGGGCTACAGAACTTTCTGGCCGAGCGCGTGGAAGGTGGCTATAAGGCCAGCAGTTCCGCTCGCCTGCTCAGCGCCATGCGGCGCCTGTTCCAGTATCTTTACCGGGAAAAGCTGCGTGAAGACGATCCCAGCGCGCTGCTGGCCTCGCCTAAACTGCCGCAGCGGCTGCCGAAAGATCTCAGCGAAGCGCAGATAGAGCGGCTGCTGCAGGCGCCCTCTACGGATATCCCGATAGAGCTGCGCGACAAAGCCATGCTGGAGCTGCTTTATGCCACCGGACTGCGCGTCACGGAGCTGGTCAGCCTGACGCTCAACAACGTCAGCCTGCGCCAGGGCGTGGTGCGCGTGGTGGGAAAAGGCGATAAAGAACGGCTGGTACCGCTGGGTGAAGAGGCGCTGCACTGGCTGGAGCATTACATTGAATATGGTCGTCCGTGGCTGCTGAACGGACAGACGCTGGACGTGCTTTTCCCCAGCAACCGCGCGCAGCAAATGACCCGACAAACGTTCTGGCACCGCATCAAGCATTATGCGACGCTGGCGGGCATCGACAGTGAAAAGCTCTCCCCCCACGTGCTGCGACACGCTTTCGCCACGCATCTGTTGAACCACGGCGCCGATCTGCGGGTCGTACAGATGCTGTTAGGGCATAGCGACCTGTCCACCACGCAAATTTATACCCATGTCGCCACCGAGCGGCTACGGCAGTTACATCAACAGCATCATCCCCGCGCCTGACGCGGTGATCAAACGGCCAAACTATAAGGCCATGAGGATAATCAATGAAAAAGCGTTACTTTCTCCTTTCTCTGCTGGTAGCAGCTGGCCTGGCGCATGCCGACGATGCGGCCATCAAGCAATCCCTGGCGAAGCTGGGACTGCAGCAGATGGAGATCCAGCCGTCGCCTTTGCCAGGGATGAAAACCGTGCTGACCGAAAGCGGCGTGCTTTACGTCAGTGAAGACGGCAAGCAGTTTATTCAGGGGCCGCTGTACGACATCAGCGGCGCGCAGCCGATCAACGTCACCAACAAACTGTTGGAGAAAAAAGTCGACGCGCTGAGCAGCGAAATGATCGTGTATAGAGCGCCGAAAGAGCAGCATGTCATCACCGTCTTTACCGACATCACCTGCGGCTACTGCCATAAGCTGCATTCGCAGATGGCGGACTACAACGCGCTGGGGATCACCGTGCGCTATCTGGCCTTCCCACGCGAAGGCATGAACGGACAGGTCGCCAAAGAGATGAAATCAATCTGGTGCGTGGCCGATCGCAAAAAAGCGTTCGACGCGGCGATGAAAGGCGAAACCCCTGCGGCGGCCGACTGCAAAATCGACCTGGCTAAGCATTACCAGCTGGGCATTCTCTACGGTATTCAGGGCACGCCAGCCATCCTGCTGCAAAACGGTATGATGATCCCTGGCTATCAGGGGCCGCAGGAGATGAAAAAGCTGCTGGATAGCCAGAAGACAGGCGGCTAAGCCCAGTGAAAGGAAAAACCGAATTACGCCGCCGCGTGGCGGCGCAGGCGTGCGAGCTGCCGGAGGATCTCCATCCTCTGCTGCGTCGCCTCTATGCGCATCGTGGCGTTAAGCAGGCCGTGGAGCTGGAGCGCGGTGCCAAAAATCTTCACGCGTTTCACTCGTTCAGCGGCATTGAGCGGGCGGCAGAGATCCTGCAAAAGGCCATTGCCGATAACCTGTGCATTATGATCGTTGGCGATTTCGACGCCGACGGCGCCACCAGCACCGCGCTGACCGTGCTGGCTTTACGCAGCATGGGCGGCCGCAATATCAAATATCTGGTGCCAAACCGGTTTGACGATGGCTACGGCCTGAGTCCGGAAGTGGTGGAGCAGGCGGCGGCGCGCGGTGCGCAGCTGATTATGACCGTGGATAACGGCATCTCTTCCCATGCTGGCGTCGCGCTGGCGCACGAAAAAGGCATCGCCGTAGTGATCACCGATCACCACCTCCCCGGCGATACGCTGCCGGATGCGGAAGCGATTGTTAATCCTAACCTGGCGGACAGCGAGTTTCCTTCACGCACGCTGGCGGGCGTGGGCGTCGCGTTTTATCTGATGCTGGCGCTGCGCGCGCGGCTGCGCGACAGCGGCGTCGCCACGCTGCCAAACCTGGCCGAGCTGCTGGATCTGGTGGCGCTGGGCACGGTGGCGGACGTGGTGCCGCTGGACGCCAACAACCGCATCCTGGTCTGGCAAGGGCTGAGCCGTATTCGCGCCGGCAAATGCCGCGTCGGCATCCGGGCGCTGCTGGAAATCGCCAATCGCGACGCGCGCCAGCTTGCCGCCAGCGACCTGGGTTTTGCGCTGGGGCCGCGTCTCAACGCTGCCGGACGGCTGGACGATATGTCGGTCGGCGTCGCGCTGTTGCTTAGCGAAGACATCGCCCAGGCGCGCATGCTGGCCAGCGAGCTGGATGCGCTGAACCAGACGCGCAAAGAGATAGAGCAGGGGATGCAGACGGAAGCGCTGGCGCTGTGCGATGCGCTGGAGCGCAGCAGCGAAGCGCTGCCGCTTGGTATCGCCATGTACCATCCGGAATGGCACCAGGGCGTGGTCGGCATCCTGGCTTCGCGGCTGAAAGAGCGCTTTCACCGTCCGGTTATCGCCTTTGCGCCCGCCGGTGACGGCACGCTGAAAGGGTCGGGACGCTCCATCAGCGGGCTGCATATGCGTGACGCGCTTGAGCGGCTGGATACGCTCTATCCCGGCCTGATTATCAAGTTTGGCGGCCACGCGATGGCGGCGGGCCTGTCGCTGGAGGCGGAAAAGTTCGATGAATTCCGCCAGCGCTTTGGCGAGCTAATCGGCGAATGGCTCAGCGAAGAGTCTTTGCAGGGCGTGGTCTGGTCAGACGGCCAGCTGATGGCGCAGGAGCTGACGTTGCCCACCGCAGAGCTGCTGCGTGAAGCCGGGCCATGGGGGCAGGCGTTTCCCGAACCGCAGTTTGACGGCAAATTTAAGCTGATCCAGCAGCGGCTGGTGGGCGAGCGTCATCTGAAGGTCATGCTGGAGCCGCTGGGCGGCGGGCCGCTGCTGGACGGTATCGCTTTCAATATTGATACCGCGCTCTGGCCCGATCCCAGCGTGAAGCAGGTAGAGCTGGCCTACAAGCTGGATATCAACGAGTTTCGCGGCAACCGCAGCGTGCAGCTGATTATCGAGCATCTCTGGCCGCTGTAGCCTGAACAGGCAAGTCTTACTCAGTCAGGAAGAGGTTGTGATTTGTCATGGCAGAGGGATAGCGTAATAAGTAAGCGCTTTTCATTATCTTGCAGTCCCAAAATGGGACTGGTATAGTCAAGGCGAATGTTTACCCAGGGAGGGGACATGAAGATTATCGCGGTAGCGCCATTACGGGAATTCTGGACCCTCCACAATCAGGCTGAGCAACCGCTTAAGGCCTGGGTTGATGAAGTCAGAAAAGCGACCTGGCGGACGCCACAGGATATAAAGAGGCGCTATCCGTCAGCCGATTTTGTGGCGAAAAACCGGGTGATATTCGAGATAAAGGGTAACGACTATCGGTTAATAGCCGCTGTGGCCTACCGCTTTCAGGCGGTATACGTGAAGTTTGTTGGAACCCACGCCCAATATAACGACATTGACGCTAAGACGGTGGAGCTATGACAAAGTATCAAATCAAACCTATTCGCACTGAAGAAGATTATCACTATGCGCTGGCTGCGGTTTCGCCGCTTTTTGATAATGAACCTGAACCCGGCTCAGAGGCGGCAGATTTTCTGGAAGTGACTATTTTGCTTATAGAAAAATATGAGCAGGAGCATTATCCCATTGAAGCGCCGGATCCGGTCGCGGCTATTAAATTTCGCATGGAGCAAATGGGAATGACCGCCAACGATCTGGTGCCGGCAATCGGTCTCAAAAATCGCGTTTATGAGGTGCTGAATTATAAACGAACGCTGACGCTGCCGATGATCCGCAGGCTGCATAAGATGTTTAACATTCCTCTGGCTTCGTTAGTGGCAGAATATCCGCCCGAGCCCCCAGCTTCTGCCGGTTAAGCGTCAACAAGCGTAACCAGCGCCGGTGCGCCTTCCGACTAAGGGATTGGCTGCGGTAAACTGCTGCCGCGCTAACGCTACAAACTCCCCGCAAATTCGTTTAAACTGCGTAGTTACATTGCAGACTTTTGAAGATCTAAATCATGTTTGAAATTAATCCGGTAAAGAACCGAATTCAGGATCTCACTGAGCGCAGCAGCGTTCTCAGGGGGTATCTTTGACTACGATGCCAAGAAAGAGCGCTTAGAAGAAGTTAACGCCGAGCTGGAACAGCCGGACGTCTGGAACGAGCCTGAACGCGCGCAGGCGCTGGGCAAAGAGCGTTCCGCGCTGGAAGCGGTAGTAGAAACGCTGGATCAGCTGAGCCAGGGGCTGGAAGATGTTGCCGGCCTGCTGGAGCTGGCGGTAGAAGCGGACGACGAAGAAACCTTCAACGAAGCGGTTGCCGAGCTGGACGGGCTGGATAAAAAGCTCGCCGATCTGGAGTTCCGCCGCATGTTCTCCGGCGAATACGACGGCGCGGACTGCTATATCGATATTCAGGCCGGCTCCGGCGGTACGGAAGCGCAGGACTGGGCCAGTATGCTGGTGCGTATGTACCTGCGCTGGGCCGAGGCGAAAGGCTTTAAAACGGAAGTGATCGAAGAGTCCGAAGGCGAAGTAGCCGGTACTAAATCCGCCACGCTGCGCATCAGCGGCGATTACGCTTTCGGCTGGCTGCGTACCGAAACCGGCGTGCATCGCCTGGTGCGTAAAAGCCCGTTCGACTCCGGCGGTCGCCGCCATACCTCTTTCAGTTCCGCGTTTGTCTACCCGGAAGTGGACGACGATATCGATATCGAGATCAACCCGGCCGACCTGCGTATTGACGTTTACCGCGCTTCCGGCGCCGGTGGTCAGCACGTTAACCGTACGGAATCGGCGGTGCGTATCACCCATATTCCCACCGGTACGGTGACCCAGTGCCAGAACGACCGTTCTCAGCATAAGAACAAAGACCAGGCGATGAAGCAGATGAAGGCGAAGCTGTACGAGCTGGAAATGCAGAAGAAAAACGCTGAGAAACAGTCGCTGGAAGATAACAAATCCGATATCGGCTGGGGCAGCCAGATCCGCTCCTACGTGCTGGACGATTCACGCATCAAGGATCTGCGCACCGGCGTGGAAACCCGTAATACTCAGGCGGTGCTGGACGGCGATCTGGACCGATTTATTGAAGCAAGTTTGAAAGCAGGGCTATAAGGAACTGACATGTCAGAACAACAACCGCAGGGCGCCGACGCCGCACTTGAGCTGAATAATGAACTGAAAGCGCGTCGCGAAAAGCTGAGCGCGCTGCGTGAGAACGGCGTGGCATTTCCCAACGATTTCCGTCGCGACAGCCTTTCCGACAAGCTGCACGCAGAATATGACGCGAAAGAGAATGAAGAGCTGGAAGCGCTGGGCGTAGAAGTCAGCGTGGCGGGACGTATGATGACGCGCCGTATTATGGGCAAGGCATCCTTTGTTACGCTGCAGGACGTAGGCGGCCGCATCCAGCTGTATGTTTCTCGCGACGATCTGGCGGAAGGCATTTACAACGAACAGTTTAAAAAGTGGGATCTCGGCGATATCATCGGCGCTCGCGGCAAGCTGTTTAAAACCAAAACCGGCGAGCTCTCTATCCACTGTAGTGAACTGCGTCTGCTGACCAAAGCGCTGCGCCCGCTTCCGGATAAGTTCCACGGCCTGGCCGATCAGGAAACCCGCTATCGCCAGCGCTATCTGGATCTGATCTCCAACGACGACTCGCGCAAAACCTTTAAAATTCGTTCGCAGATCATGGCGGGCATCCGCAGCTTTATGGTCGGCCGCGACTTTATGGAAGTGGAAACGCCAATGATGCAGGTGATCCCCGGCGGCGCGTCTGCCCGTCCGTTTATCACCCATCATAACGCGCTGGATATTGACATGTATCTGCGCATCGCGCCCGAGCTTTACCTGAAGCGCCTGGTGGTCGGCGGCTTCGATCGCGTCTTCGAGATCAACCGTAACTTCCGTAACGAAGGGATCTCGCCGCGCCATAACCCAGAGTTCACCATGATGGAACTCTATATGGCCTATGCGGATTACAAGGATCTGATCGAACTGACCGAAAGCCTGTTCCGTACGCTGGCGCAGGACGTGCTGGGCACCACGGTAGTGCCTTACGGCGATCAGGAGTTCGACTTCGGCAAGCCGTTCGACAAACTGACGATGAAAGAAGCCATTCAGAAATACCGTCCGGAAACCGATCTGGCCGACCTGGATGATTTTGACAAAGCCTGCGCTATCGCGCAGTCGCTGGGCATCAAGGTTGAGAAGAGCTGGGGTCTGGGCCGCGTGGTAACGGAAATCTTCGAAGAGACGGCGGAAAGCCATCTGATCCAGCCGACCTTTATCACCGAATATCCGGCCGAAGTGTCGCCGCTGGCTCGCCGCAACGACGTTAACCCGGAAATTACCGACCGCTTCGAGTTCTTTATCGGCGGCCGTGAAATCGGTAACGGCTTCTCCGAGCTGAACGACGCGCAGGATCAGGCTGAACGCTTCCTGCAGCAGGTTAACGCCAAGGATGCGGGCGACGACGAAGCGATGTTCTACGACGAAGACTACGTAACGGCGCTGGAGCACGGCCTGCCGCCAACCGCTGGTCTGGGCATCGGTATCGACCGTATGGTGATGCTGTTTACCAACAGCCACACCATTCGCGACGTGATCCTGTTCCCGGCGCTGCGTCCGTCAGGAAAATAAGCAACGGCTGTGAGATTAAGGGGCGACTTGTCGCCCCTTTTTTACGGCTGATTTCAGGCGGGAGCTGGCGATGGCCTGAACGGTTCCGGGAAGTCCCCATCAAAATGACGGATTTTGCTCTTCGCTGGGCTAAAGCCTGCGCTGGAATAAAGTACGTAATGTTTGCCTGCGCAAAACCGGTTTGTTACTGGAGCCGCCAGCGCGTCCGGTGCCGCTCTTTGACCACCATCGCCCTTCATGTCGAAATAGCGATAAGCTCCTGCGCCAGCGGAGTAAGCCGCCATGCCGTTACGATTTTATCGCCTCGTCCAGCCAATCCTTAAAGCGCGCGTAGGGCACGTACAGCGAGACGTTTTTATACAGCGTTTTACCGGTTTTAATATCGTTAATGCGGTTGGAATAGCCAACGATAACGCCTGCCACGGAGTCATCGGACGCGTTATAGACCGCGCCGCCGGACATGCCCTGCACCACGCCCGCGTCGGAAGCCACCACGACGCAGCTCAGCTTGTTCCAGTCGTTCTTCAGGCCGGTATTCACCAGATTGGTGCCGGTTGAGGCCACCGGCATGGCAGAGATAAAGCTGTAGCCATACAGATTGATTTTGTCGCCCATAAAGCCGTTACGGAAGCGCGGCGCGGGAACGTTGCCGTTTTTATGGTAAACCACCGCCAGGTCGCATTCAGGATGGCGCGACTTAACGCGATAAAGCGAATATTTCGCCACGTGCGCCGCCGTCAGGCTGTAATCGGCGGTCAGCGGAATAGTGGTGCCCAGCGTGCCCACGCCCAGAATGGTCGGAATGCCGGTAACGGTCATATCCACACGCTTCTCTGCTTCGCTGCTGTACTCATATTTTCCTACTGAGCACCCGGTGATACTCAGCGTCAGCAGGCAAATAGCCAGTCGCATCTTTGCTCCTCGGTAATGAATCGATCAAGCACAGCTCAATAAACGCCCGTTGCATCCATCATCGAGGTATCGGCCAACACTCGGAAAACTTTACCTATTTAACCTCACTCCGCGTCAAATGATTATCAGATAATTGATAATTTTCCGTAATGATTACCGTCTCAATGCGCGCAAAACACGACCATTATTTACTAAAGTAGCGGCGTATTTTCCTCAAGTATAGACAAACCGCGAGGCCCAAAAACGCGCCGGAAAGGCTAAAATCGGTGGATCTGACGGTCAGTCGGCGGCGATTATTGCCTTTCAGGCAAGAGATTGTTGCCTGAGAAGGGGTATAAGTCCCTGATGAGCTGTGCTTTAATCTCTGATGTGATGCAGATCAAAATTCACATTCTGTAATACTTTCCCCGCCCTTTTTTTGCCTGTCGACCGCTGTCGGCGGAAAGATAATTTTTTCTGGAGAAGATGAGATGCCCGTTTCTTTACTGGCGCTGGCGCTGAGCGCCTTTGCTATAGGCACCACGGAATTCGTTATTATGGGCCTGCTGCCGGAAGTGGCAGGCGATCTCGGCGTAACGATCCCTTCGGCGGGCTGGTTAATCAGCGGCTATGCGCTGGGCGTGGCGATCGGCGCACCGATTATGGCGCTGCTCACGGCTAAGCTGCCGCGTAAAAAGACGCTGATTTTACTGATGTCGATCTTTATTGTCGGCAACGTGCTTTGCGCGCTGGCTTACAGCTACAACCTGTTGATGATGGCACGGGTGATCACCGCGCTTTGTCACGGCGCATTTTTCGGCATTGGCGCCGTGGTAGCCGCCAGCCTGGTCGCGCCCGACAAACAGGCGTCCGCCGTGGCGCTGATGTTTACCGGCTTAACGCTGGCTAACGTGCTGGGCGTGCCGTTGGGTACCTGGTTCGGCCAGCTGTTTGGCTGGCGCGCCACCTTCTGGGGCGTGGCGGTGATTGGCGTGCTGGCCTTTATTGCGCTGATCGTCAGCCTGCCCACCAACCGCAACGAAAAGCCGGTACATCTGGCCAGCGAGGTCAGCGCGCTGGCTAACGGCAAGCTGTGGCTGTCGCTGCTGATGACGGTGTTTTTCGCCGCCGCCATGTTTGCGCTGTTCAGCTATATTGCGCCGCTGCTGCTCCAGGTTACCGGCATCAGCAACAAAGGCGTCAGCTGGACGCTGTTTTTAATCGGCGGCGGCCTGACCGTCGGCAATATCCTGGGCGGCAGGCTGGCCGACTGGAAAGTCTCTTTTAGCCTGATCCTCAGCTTCTCGCTGATCGCGCTGTTTTCGCTCGCCTTTAGCTGGACCAGCCATGCGCTGTGGCTGGCGGAAATCACCCTGTTTTTATGGGCGATGGCAACGTTCTCTACCGTGCCGGGACTGCAAATCAACGTGGTTCGCCACGGCAAAGAGGCGCCGAACCTTGTGTCTACGCTGAATATCTCTGCGTTTAACGTCGGCAACGCGTTTGGCGCATGGGCGGGCGGTGCAGTGATTGACGGCGGTTACGGGCTGACTTCCGTGCCGGTTGCGGCGGCCGTACTGGCCGTTATGGGCCTGCTGATTTGCCTGCTGACCTTCCGCCGCCCGCGCGGCCAGCAGCAGGCGGCGCGCGCTTAAGCCAGTAATGCCGCGAGGCGCTGGTTGAACAGGCTGCTATGCTCGCGCAGATGCAGACTGAACGCGTCAACCAGCGCCGAGCCGGGGCGGTGCTGCGGCCGGATCAGGCTGACGGTAAAAGGCACCGCAATGCTGAAGCGGCGGATTGCCACGCCGTTGCCCGCATAGTCCAGCGCCGTGAGCGGATTGACTATCGAAACGCCCACGCCCGCTCTTACCATCGCACAAACCGAGGCCGCGCTGTGCGTCTCCATCACCATTCTGCGCTGAACGCCCTGCTCGCTGAATAGCTGATCCAGTAACTGACGATAGCTGTCCGTTTGCGACAGGCTGATAAAGTTTCTCCCGGCGAAATCCTGCGGCGTCAGGCAGCTTTTTTCCGCCAGCGCGTCGTCCTGCGGCAGCACGCAAACCTCATTACCGGTAAAGATTACGCTGCGTTCCGTGCCGGCCGGCGTCTGGCCGGTTTCCGTTAAGCCTAAATCGTAACGTTGCGCCGACAGCCACTCTTCCAGCAGCGGCGACTCCTGCGGAATGATATTCAAACTGACGTCGGGATAACGCTGCAAAAAGGGCTGGCAGAGCAGGGGAAGCAGCGACTGGGAAAACACGGGCAGACAGGCCACAGACAGCTCGCCCTGGCGAAACTGGCGCAGGCTTTCGGCCGCGTTGATAATCCTGTCCAGACCGTACCAGGACCGCTGCACTTCCTCAAACAGCTTCAGTCCCTGAACGGTAGGGTGCAGACGGCCCCGGATGCGATCGAACAGCTTCAGGCCGGTCAGCTTTTCCAGCCTGGCCAGCTCGCGGCTGACCGTGGGCTGCGAGGTATGCAGCATGACCGCCGCTTCGGTCAGATTGCCGGTGGTAACAACCGCATGAAAAATTTCGATATGCCGCAGCGTGATGCCAGCCATAAATACCCTCGCAAAAAGACTAATTCATATCATGAATGAATAGACTTCGCTAAAACAGATATTTTTCATCCCGCTGTCGCTATGGCGTAATAACGCTATTACTGACAGGAGAAAGCCCGATGCCACGCCCGCTGAACACCACTGAAACCGCTCTGAACCGTGACAATTTGCTCCAGCTGGCGCGCCAGTATGGCGGCCCCGTCTGGGCTTATGATGCCGATGTCATTGCCGACCGTATCGCGCTGCTGCAACAGTTTGACGTGGTGCGTTTTGCGCAAAAAGCCTGCTCTAACGTTCATATCCTTAAGCTGATGCGCGCAGCGGGCGTTCGCGTTGATTCGGTTTCGCTGGGAGAAGTGGAGCGTGCGCTGGCGGCAGGCTTTCAGCCCGGCGGGGAAGAGATCGTCTTTACGGCCGATCTGCTGGATGCGCCTACGCTTGCCCGTCTGGCAGAGCTTGCGATCCCGGTGAATGCCGGTTCAGTTGATATGCTGCATCAGCTGGGCGAAGTGTCGCCGGGCCATAAGGTTTGGCTGCGCGTTAATCCGGGGTTTGGTCACGGCCACAGCCAGAAAACCAATACCGGCGGTGAAAACAGCAAGCACGGGATCTGGCACGGCGATCTTGAGCTGGCGCTGGCCGCTATCCGGCAGCATCGTCTGCAGCTGGTCGGCATCCATATGCATATTGGGTCGGGCGTGGATTATGGTCATCTGGAGCAGGTTTGCGACGCAATGGTCAGGCTGGTTATCGACTTCGGACAGGATGTGGAGGCGATCTCAGCCGGCGGCGGGCTTTCCATTCCCTACCGTTTTGGCGAAGAAGCGATCGATACCGCTCACTACTTTGGGCTGTGGGATGCGGCGCGCCAGCGAGTGGCGCAGCATTTAGGCCATGCGGTGAAGCTGGAAATTGAACCGGGACGCTTTCTGGTGGCGGAATCTGGCGTGCTGGTGTCTGAAGTGCGCGCCGTTAAACAGATGGGCAGCCGCCACTTCGTGCTGGTGGACGCCGGTTTTAACGATCTGATGCGCCCGGCGATGTATGGCAGCTATCATCATATCTCCGCCATTGCCGGAGACGGACGCGATCTGCAAGAGAGCCGGACGATTGACACCGTGGTGGCGGGGCCGCTGTGCGAATCCGGCGACGTTTTCACCCAGCAGGAAGGCGGCAAAGTCGAAACCCGCGCGCTGCCGCACGTCAGGCCGGGCGACTATCTGATATTTCATGATACCGGCGCTTACGGCGCGTCGATGTCCTCTAACTACAACAGCCGCCCGCTGCTGCCGGAAGTGCTGTTTGAAAACGGCCAGCCGCGCCAGATCCGCCGCGCGCAGACCGTTCAGGAGCTGCTGGCGCTGGAGACGTAAGCATCAGTCCGGCGAGCCGACCGAATGGCGGCGCACCAGCGTCGGACTGAACAGATTGGTCACCTCCGGCAGCGGCTGGTTATTAGCCAGCGCTAACGCCAGCTCCGCTGCCTGCTGCGCCATGGTGACGATAGGGTAGCGCACCGTGGTCAGCCTCGGGCGGACATAGCGCGATACCAGCACATCATCAAAACCAATCAGCGACATCTCTTCCGGCACCCGCACGCCGTTATCGCTGAGTACCGCCAGCGCGCCCGCCGCCATTGAATCGTTATAGCAGGCTACGGCGCTAAAGGCCTTGCCGCGTCCCAGCAGCTCCGTCATCGCCTGTTCGCCACCGATCTCATCCGGTTCGCCAAACGCGACCAGGCGATCGCTGCCCGGCAGATTGTGCTCCTTCAGCGCGTCGTAATAGCCCTGCAGCCGCTCGTCCGCATCGGAAATAGGGTGGTTTGAGCAGATAAAAGCGATGTTCTGATGGCCCTGTTGGATTAGATGGCGCGTTGCCAGCCACGAGCCGTAGCGATCGTCCAGCGCAATGCAGCGCTTTTCAAAACCCGGCAGCGCACGGTTAATCAATACCATGCCGGGGATCTGCTTCATCAGAGGGATCAGGTCGGCGTCCGGGATTTTTTTGGTATGCACCACCAGCGCGCCGCAGCGATGCCGGATCAGCTGTTCAATCGCCTGGCGCTCTTTTTGCTCATTGTGATAACCGTTGCCAATCAGCAAAAAGTTGCCGGTGCCGTAGGCGACCTGCTCGACCGCCTTAACCAGCGCGCCGAAAAAGGGATCGGAAACGTCGCCGACGACCAGCCCCATGGTTTCCGTTGACTGCTGCGCCAGCGCGCGCGCGTTAGCGTTGGGATGATACTGCAACTCTTCCATTGCGCTGTTAACGGCCTGGCGAGAAGCGTCGCTGGCTTTAGGCGAATTATTAATTACGCGAGAGACCGTAGCGACGGACACACCCGCCAGCCTGGCGACATCCTTAATGGTAGCCATAGTGACAAAGCCTTCCAGGGTAAACGTTTACATGGCTCCAGTGTTGCGGAAATTGCCAGCTACTTCAAGCGGGCAGAATGCTGCGAATGTCGCAAAGCCGATGAAAAAGGCGAGGTATTATCGGCGGATCCTTTTACCGGGGCGTCTTTCCCTTAACGCTTTGCCGCTTCCCGCGCACAAGTACGCCAGCCCAGGCATTTGCAAAGAGCAGCTTCAGTAATGTGCTTTTAGCGCATCAGGCACCGGGTCAGCGGGCTTTTACCACCGCATATCGGCCGCACAGAAGTTTGCTGAAACGCACCGGAAAAATGGTAGCCTGTAGGCTGACACGAACACCAGCCGGACTGCCTGCCATGACTCTAAAAAAAGTGCCGCATCTCGCCCACTGGGGCGCCTTTACCGCCGTTGTCGAAAACGGCAAACTGCAGCGCTGCGAACCCTTTTTCGCCGATCGCGATCCGTCGCCAATGCTTAACACTATTCCCGAGCTGGTCTATTCCGACCGGCGCATTCGTCAGCCGATGGTGCGCCGCTCCTGGCTTAAATCGCGCGAGAAAAGCGACCGTACGCTGCGGGGACGGGAAGATTTTGTGGCGGTGGACTGGGAAACAGCGCTGGATTTAGTGGCGGAAGAAAACCGTCGGGTGCGCGATCGCTACGGCGCCGCCGGTATTTTTAACGGTTCTTACGGCTGGTCTTCGGCGGGGCGCGTTAACCATGCCCGCACGCTGATCCGCCGCTTCTACTTTACCGGCGGCGGCGGCGTCGATCAGCTGGGCAACTACAGCTGGGGTGCCGCGCAGTTTTTCCTGCCCTATATCATCGGCACCTATATGCCGTTGACCGGTCGCGTTACCGACTGGCCGAGCGTGGTGGAACATTGCGAAATTTTTGTTGCCTTTGGCGGGCTGGCGCTGAAAAACGGCCAGGTTGCCTCCGGCGGCGCAGGGCAGCACAGCCTGAAACCGGCGCTGCTTGAACTGGCGGCCAAAGGCACACCGGTGATCAACATCAGCCCGATGCGGGATGACTGCCCGGAATTTGTTAACGCCGAATGGATCCCGATCCGACCTAATACCGACGTGGCGCTGATGCTGGCGCTGGGGTACGAAGTGGAGCGGCTGGGCGCGGCGGATGGCGATTTTCTGGCTTCGCACTGCGTAGGCTATCCGCAGCTGCGCGGCTATCTGCTGGGCGACAGCGACGGGGTGGCGAAAACCCCGCGCTGGGCCAGCGAGATCACCGGTATTCCGGCTGCGCGCATTGAACTGTTGGCCAGACAGCTGATCGGTAAACGCAGTTTTATGACCAGTTCTTATTCCGTGCAGCGCGCCCATCGCGGCGAACAGCCTTACTGGATGATGATCGCGCTCTCGTCAATGCTGGGCCAGCCGGGCCTGCCGGGCGCCGGGTTCTCTTTTGGACATGGTTCCATGAACAGCGTGGGCAACCCGCGCATTGACGGGCCGGCGCCGATGATGTCAACCGGCGTCAACCCCATTGCCGACCAGGCGATCCCGGTGGCGCGCATCAGCGATATGCTGCTGCATCCGGGCGAGCCATACGCTTTCCAGGGCCAAACCCATACTTATCCCGATATTCAGCTGATCCACTGGGCGGGCGGCAATCCGTTCCATCATCATCAGCAGCTTAACCGGCTGGTCGAGGGCTGGCAGAAGCCGGAAACGGTTATCGTGCAGGATATCGTCTGGACGCCTGCGGCGCAGATGGCGGACATCGTGCTGCCGGTGACCACCTCGCTGGAGCGCAACGATATCGGCGGCTCGTCCCGCGACCGCTTTGTGCTGGCTATGCATCAGGCGATCGAACCGCAGCATCAGGCGCGTAACGACTTTGATATTTTTGCCGATCTGGCGGAGCGCCTGGGCTATCGCGACGCTTTTACCGAAAACCGGAACGAAGCGCAGTGGATTGAGCACCTTTACCAGCAGTGTGCGGTGGCGCACCAGCGCCGGGGCGTCGACTGGCCGGATTTCCAGACTTTCTGGGAACGGGGCTACGTGGAGGTGCCAGAAGGCGACAAGCCGTTTATTTTTATGGAGGATTTTCGCCGGGATCCGCAGCAAAACCCGATCCAGACCGCCAGCGGCAAAATTGAGCTGTTCAGCGAAACCATTGCGGGCTTTGGCCTGGTGGATTTTGCGCCGCATCCGGAATGGCAGCCGCCGCAGGAGTGGCTGGGAGCGGAAATCCGCCAGCGCTTCCCGCTGCATATGATCTCCATGCAGCCTGGCGATCGTCTGCACAGCCAGATGGATGCGACGCCGACGGTGCAGGCTAACAAAACGGCCGGAAGGGAAACGTTGTGGATGCATCCGGAAGATGCCGAAACGCGCGGGATTGCCGATGGCGACACCATTGAGGTCAGCAACGATCGCGGGCGGATGCTGGCTGGCGTCAGGCTTACGGACGGCGTCAGCCGCAGCGTGGTGCTGATCGCCACCGGCGCCTGGTTCGATCCGGGCTTTGGCAAAGCCTGGCTGCCGTATGACCAGGCGGGCAATCCCAACGTGCTGACGCTGGATATCGGCACCTCGTCGCTGACGCAGGGGCCAAACGCCATGAGCTGCCTGGTAGAGATCCGCAAGGCGACGGAAGTCTGATGCCAGCAACAAAACGGACACCACTCTGATAGTGCCAATAATTGTTGATAACGGAGTGAAAAAGATTAAAAATTAGCCTGCTGACAGACCGGGCAATACAGATAAAAACCGTAAAGATCGTTTCTGCTGTCCTGGAGTGGATGGCAGTTTTGAAAGCTTTCAAGGGATTATCATCCGGTTGCCCGCCGTCTGGCTAAAAAATAGCCATGACATAGCTATCAGGGAAGGATAAATTATGTACGGAACTGAAATGGATGCGGTGCCGTTTCCCGGCTATTGGGAAAAAAGCGGCGGCAGAGGGGGAAATATGCGAAATCGTGTAAGGAAGCTGGAAGAAGACGTAGCGGGCATTCGGATTGATATTGCCGTCATCAAGTCGAACTATATGACAAAGCAGGATCCCGGCGTTTTCAGAGAGGAACTGAAAGGGGAGAACAGCACCCCTTTAGAAGAGGTTCGCAAGTTGAACGTGGCAATTAGCGATGCAAAAAACGCAATTATTTTTTGGTGCGTCAGCGCCGTGATTTTTGCCCAGATCATACCCACTCTGCCAGCTATCCTGAAAATTTTCTTTCCTTCCTGAGCCCGGCAGTCATCCCGCTAAGGCGGGATGTAGCTTTCGGCAACCCACTAACGTTGCAAAAACACATAGAAATCACATGGCTGGTTACATTTTGCGGGTAACTGTTGCGAATGTGGGCTGGCGAGCAGGCTGGCCCGGTTGCTACAGTTTATGTCCCAGAGGTATTGATGGGTGAACATCAAAATAACTTTGTTTCACCGACCTGCGCAGATGCGCAGGTTTTTTTTACCTGACGCTTTTGCTAAACCGCACGGCAATAATCACGATCTGAAACACAGTTTTCCTGTTATCACCCCTGCATTTTTTGTATAACTCCCGGTCAGTTATCCGCTATTCGCCGACAGAAGAGCCATGCCCCGCTTAAAGAAATCACTGGCTAAAGACCAGGAGCCGTTTCATCCCGTTCGCTTTCGCCTGATTTGTCTTGGCGTGTTCGTTTCCATGCTGCTGCTGTTGCTCTGGGTAGGGGATTTGCAGCTGATTAATCATCCTATGCTGGAAAAACAGGCGGATGAGCGCTCGCTGCGCACGGTCACTATTCCGACTAATCGCGGCACGCTGTTGGATCGTAACGGCGAAGCGCTGGCGCTGAGCGTGCCCTCGCGCGATATCATTGCCGATCCGCAGCGCGTGCTGGAAGCCAATCCCGATTTTACCAGCGCGAAATGGGAATATCTGGCTAACGCTTTGGATCAGCGACCTGAAGAGATCGCCCGGCAGATCAAAGCCAATCCCAACCGTCGCTTTCTTTACCTGGGCCATAAAATCGAGCTGGGTATCGCTAAAGATATCGCCAAACTGCATCTTTCCGGCATTTCCACCGTCTATGACGACAGCCGCTTCTATCCGATGAGCGAGGCGACTGCGCCGCTGCTCGGCATTGTCGGCGCGGACAATAGCGGCCTGAACGGGCTGGAAAAAGGTTTTGATAAGGTGTTGCAGGGCACGGCAGGCGTAGAGAAATATCGTCAGGATGCCCACGGCAATATTATCGCCATGATTAACTATGAGCCGCCTCGCCAGCCGCCGACGGTGCAGCTCAGCATCGATAAATTCGATCAGTACACCCTGTACACTAAGCTGCGCGATGGCGTACTGCTGAATAAAGCCGATTCCGGCGCGGCGGTGCTGGTTAAAGTCGATACCGGCGAAATTCTGGGGATGGCGTCTTATCCTTCCTATAATCCCAATAATTTCAGCAACGTTTCGCCTGACCAGATGCGTAATGCGGCCATTAACGACAGCTATGAACCCGGCTCAACGGTAAAACCGCTGGTGGTGATGGAAGGGCTGGCGCGCAAGCTGGTGCGCCCGGATTCCGTGCTGGATACCACGCCTTATCGCGTTAACGGCCACCTGATCCGCGACGTGGGCCACTGGCCGCGACTGACCATGACCGGCATCCTGCAAAAATCGAGCGATATCGGCGTATCGCATATTGCGCTGGCGATGCCCGCTGAAGTGCTGGTCAACACCTTCCACTCTTTTGGCCTGGGGAAACCCACCGGCCTGGGGCTGACCGGCGAAAGCGTAGGCTACTTCCCGCTGCACCGTGAACGCTGGGCCGATATCGAACGGGCCACTTTCTCCTTTGGCTATGGTCTGCGCGTCACGCCGCTGCAAATAGCGCGTGAATACGCCACGCTGGGATCTTTCGGCGTTTATCGTCCGCTTTCGATTACCAAAGTGACGCCGCCCGTGATCGGCACGCGGGTAGCAGACGAAGATATCGTGCGCTCGGTGGTCCATATGATGGAAAGCGACGCGCTGCCCGGCGGCAGCGGCGTGCGCGCGGCGGTACCGGGCTATCGACTGGCAATTAAAACGGGAACGGCCGAAAAAATGGGCGCGAGCGGTAAATATGACGGCGGCTATATCAACTATACCGCGGGCGTAGCGCCAGCCAGTAATCCTCAGGTCGCGCTGGTGATTATGATCAACCACCCGACGGCAGGGGATCACTTTGGCGGCTCGGTCGCCGCGCCGGTCTTCGGCAATATTATCGGCCCCGTGCTCAAGCATATGAACGTGGCACCGGACGCGCTCTACTCCACGCACAGCGGCACCTGATACTGTCCAATACCTGAGGCCGCCGTCAACAAGAAGCCCACGCCAGCGCGTGGGCTTTTTTTATATTAGCCTCCCGTCATCCGCTCCGGCTTTAACGCACAAATACCTCTGTTAAACATCAGCTATTCTGACAATTGGAAATTGTGTGATCTATTAAAATATCAATATCTGTTATATCTCCAGATAAGATCTAAACTGTTTATATCAAAGCATGGATGGCTCTACTTTCATACGATCCAAGAGGACATTCGTGCACATTATCAGATCGACTCCTGACTTTCCGGCACCTTCTCAGCTATCGGTGCTGGCCGTTTTAATCAGTACGTTATTACTTGTCGGATGTGGTGGTGGTGGTGGCGGCGGCGGTGGTGGTGGCGAAACGCTGAACATGGCGCCGGCGCCTGTAAACAATCCCGCGCCAACGCCGACGCCAACGCCGACGCCGACGCCGACGCCAACGCCGACAACCGAACCCGTAGCCGAGACGACGCCGACTACCGATTCGGCGCCAACCCCAGAGCCGATGCCGGTTTCGCCAGTCGTTACCTACGGCAAGGTTAAAGTCGGTATTGTCGATTCGGGCCTGGCGGCCGGTCGTTCTGACATCAACTACGACAACGTCCATTTCGCCTCTTATCTTTCCGGCGGCAGCCAGACCCTGAACGATAATAACGGTCAGGCAGGGCACGGCACGTTGGTGGCGCTGACGGCGGCCGGCCTGGCCAGCGGGGCGTTTGCCGGCGGCGTGGCGCCGGACAGCGATTTATGGATAGCGCAGGCTTCCAGTAATAACCTTTTTTATTACCAGGATACGCAAAAGGCTATCAGCGGGCTGCTCAATAACGGCGTAAAAATAATTAACATGTCTTATGCTTCCGGCGAGCGGCTGGCTACCACGGCACAGCAGCAAAGCGCCAGAACCAGCGGGCGTTACGATCTGCTGCGTGACAGCCTGAGCAGCATCGTCAGCGCTAACGCGTTGGGCGTAGTGGTGACCGGCAACAACGGGACGTCCACGCCTTCGCCGAACGCGCAGATCCCTTTAATCTACAATGACCCCAGCCTGCAAAAAGGGCTGATCGCCGTGACCGGCTATGTGCCTGGCTATACCGTGGCGCAGGGCAGCCGTCCGCCGGAGCTGTTTGTGTTTGACGCCTGTGGCGATGTCGCCGCCTGGTGTCTGGCCGCGCCCGGCTATGCGGATTACCTGCAGGACAACGGCACGCTGGGTCGCAAATACGGCACTTCTTTCGCCGCACCTCGCGTGACCGGCGCGGCATCCCGTGTGTCGGCGCAGTTTCCGTGGATGACCGGCTACAACCTTCAGCAAACTTTGCTGACGACGGCGGATTACCACAGCGATGCCGTGGCGGGCGTCAGCCAGGACACCGCCAACGGGCGGCCCTATAACAACACCTTCGGCTGGGGAAATGTGAATGTCGATAAGGCGTTACGAGGCCCGGGGATGTTTTATGGCGATGACTTTACCGCCGCGCTGACCTACGGCAGCTACGTGTTTGCCAACGATATCAGCGGCAGCGGCGGCCTGATTGTCAGCGGCGCCAGCAACGCGGGCGGCAGCCTGACGCTGAGCGGCAATAACACCTACACCGGCGCAACACGGGTGGAAAGCAACAGTCTGTTTATCGACGGCAGCGTCGCCAGCGACGTGCGCGTAACGGGCAGCGGGCTGCTGGCAGGCTCGGGCCGGATCAACGGTAATCTGAGCAACCAGGGCACGGTGGTAACCACCGCCGCTGGCGGGCTGCGCGTGGTCGGCAGCTATCAGCAAAGCGCCGACGGCACGCTGCGGATAACGCTCTCTCAGCCGCTGACGGTTGCAGGCCCGGCGACGCTCAACGGCGCGCTTCAGGTTACCTTGCCTTCCGATACCTATATTGTGCAGACCAACGAATCGCTGCTGGAAAGCGGACAGGGCATCAGCGGGCAGTTCGCCAGCGTGGATACCGGCGTCTTCCTGAAAGGCACGGTGGCCTACAGCGCCAACAGCGTTACCGGAAATTTTCAGCGAGTGAATACCGTTCAGGCGGCCCAGGCGGCGGGACTGACCGGCAAAGCAACGCTGCAAAGCGCCGCCAACGTCGAGCGGGCGTTGCAGGCGGCCGACAGGCTGTCGACGCAGTCGGGCCTTTCCGCGCAGCAAACCGAACTGTTGCAGGATGCGGCGGCTTTCCAGCGTATCGGCAGCGGCGCGGCGGCTGAAGCGGTGCTGGATTCGCTTTCCGGCCAGGCACACGCCAGCGGCAATGCTATTCTCTTCAACAGCCTGGATTACCAGAACCAGCTGCTGAATAACCGCCTCGATCCGGCGCGGCAAAAGCCTTACGGCATGTGGGCGGAAACGGGCACGCTGCACGGCGATTTGCAGCAGGATGGTTATCAGGGCAGCCACTACCGCACCAACACTACGGCGATTGGCGTGGACAGCAGTTTCGACGTGCCGGGACTGCGGGTAGGCGCGGCCGTCACCGATAGCGAAATCCGGGCCAGCTACGAAGGCAGCGGCGGCAACAGCACCAACAGTTTGCAGGGCGTTATGCTTTATGGACAGTATGCCGTAACGCCGGAATGGTTCTGGCAGGGCAACCTGAGCTATCAGCATGGCGAGACCGATCTCGATCGCGTGCTGCTGCTGAACGGCGTGCGTTCATCTTCATCAGAAACGCGCAACGACAGCTGGCAGGCGCTGGTCAAAACCGGCTACCGCTGGTCGCTGGACGACAAGCTGACGCTGCAACCTTATGTCGGCATGAAGCTGAGCCAGCTCTATACCGGCGGCTTTAACGATGAGGCCGGCGCGCTGGGACTGCAAGGCGACAGTGCCCGTTACAGCCGCACCGTTGGCCTCACCGGCCTTAACCTGAGCGCGCCTCTGCTTGAGGTCGATCAATGGTGGTCGCTGCTTTCCGTCTACGGCGAGCACCAGCACGCCTTTACCAATCCGTCGCTGGATGTGAACGCCCGCTGGACAGGCACCGGTTCTGAAGGCGACAGCTTCGCCATTCCGGGCATGACGCTGGACAGGGATTCTCAGTGGTACGGGATGCGGCTGGACGTAGGCAAAGCGAAAGATGCGCGCCTGTTCCTGCGAGTGGACAAGCACGTGGCGGAGAAAGGCGACGAGTCGGTCTTCCGTGGCGGCGTGGATATCGCCTTTTAATCGCGGCGCGACACTGATAAAAGCTGGCCTTGCTGCCAGCTTCAGACTGCAGGCAAACTTAAATAGCGGATGCAGTCTGGTGTTTTTTACAGCGACCCAGCTGTTTCACGGCGGCAGAGGCTGAGCGGATAAGCGGACCGTTTTGGCGCATGGACGCGCCAAACGAGCCTACAGGGACGTATCTACGGCGTGTCCGTGTTCCGATCTGCCTCTGCTGCTTTTCACCGGCCCGAACGCAATTTGATGACAGAATATGAGTTTGTCAACAACCTCAAGCTGGCCTTGCTGCCAGCTTTTTTTCGCCCGTGCCTTAAAATGCCCACGCCCTGACGGCAGATGGCAATAACGCGGCGGTCTGAATTCGACGGCTGAGACTTGTAAACCACCCTTAACGGAAACCTTACGTTCTGAGCATGGAATTTAATCAGCCTGCTCAATCATAATACCGCCGGGTCAGATGACCTGCTTTTTTCTGGCGGTGACGAGATGCTGCCGCTTCTTTGTTTTATTTGATCCGACTGAGCCTCATGACCTCTACAACAGCAAAACCCTTCCGTCGCAAACTTATCCTTGCCGCTCTTATTATTCTGGCCATTTTGCTGGTCTGGCGTTTCTGGCCGCACGGCAGCGGCGCGGGCAGGCCGGGCGGCCCCGGCATGATGATGGCCGGCCCGGTAGCGGTTCACGCCGGGCTGGTTACCACCGCCGACGTACCGGTTTACCTGACCGCGCTCGGCACGGTGATCCCTAATGCTACCGTTACCGTTACCAGCCGCGTGGACGGGCAGCTGATGAAAGTTTACTTTACGGAAGGGCAGCAGGTCGAAGCCGGCCAGCTGCTGGCGCAGATCGATCCACGCAGCTATGAGGCCACGCTGGCGCAGTACCAGGGCGATCTCAGCCAGAACCAGGCGCTACTGCAAAGCGCGGAGCTGACGCTGGCGCGCTACCGCAAGCTCTATGCGCAGGACTCTTTAGCCCGCCAGGATTTGGATACGCAGGCCGCCACGGTGGGGCAGTATCGCGGGGCGGTCAAAGCCGACCAGGCGCAAATCGCCTCGGCAAAGCTGAATATTGAATTTGCACGCATCACCGCGCCGGTTTCCGGGCGCGTTGGCCTGCGCCTGGTTGACGAAGGCAATATGGTGCAGAGCAGCGACACCACCGGCCTGGTGACCATTACCCAGATGCAGCCCGCCGCCGTAACTTTCAGCGTTCCGCAAAGCAACATTCCCACGCTGATTAAGGCGCTGCACAACGGGCAGACGCTGCCAGCAACCGCGTTCGATCAGGATGGCGATAAGGCGCTGGCTTCCGGCAGCGTGCGGTTTATCAGCAACCAGATCGACACCGCTACCGGCACGGTCGAGCTGAAAGCGCTGTTCGACAATCAGGACGAGGCGCTCTATCCCAACCAGTTTGTGGATCTGCGGCTGCAAACCGGCACCCTGAAGCAGGCGACCGTGATCCCGGCGCAGGCGTTGCAGCTCAGCAGCGACGGCAGCTTCGTCTACGTGATCGGCAGCGATAAAACGGTTACGCGCCGCGCGGTGAAAACCGGGCCGACGCTGGGCGACACGCAGCAGGCGATTACCGAAGGCGTGAAGGCGGGCGAGCAGGTCGTTACCGTAGGCATCGATCGGCTAAGCAACGGCAGCAAAGTCACTGTGGTTACGGCTGATGAAACTCCGGCCGCCAGCGACAAAGCGAAAGCGCAATGAATCCGTCCCGCATTTTTATCGCGCGTCCGGTCGCCACTATCCTGCTGATGATCGGCGTGCTGATCTCCGGCGTTTTCGCCTATAAGTTTCTTTCGACCTCCGCGCTGCCGCAGGTGGATTATCCGACCATTCAGGTCACCACGCTCTATCCGGGCGCGAGTCCGGACGTGATGGCATCGGGCGTTACCGCGCCGCTGGAAAGGCAGCTGGGGCAGATGGCGGGCCTGAGCCAGATGGCCTCCAGCAGCTCGGGCGGCTCGTCGGTGATCACGCTGAAGTTCTCGCTGGATCTGTCGCTGGACGTGGCGGAGCAGGAAGTGCAGGCGGCCATCAACGCCGCCAACAGCCTGCTGCCCTCCGACTTGCCTAATCCGCCAACCTATAAAAAGGTGAACCCGGCGGATACGGCGGTGATCACGCTGGCGGCCAGCTCGGATACGCTGCCGCTGATTAAAGTCCAGGACCTGGTCAACACCCGCGTCGCGCTGAAGCTGTCGCAAATCTCCGGCGTCGGCATGGTGACGCTGGCGGGCGGCCATCAGCCCGCTATCCGCGTGCAGATGGATCCCAAAGCGCTGGCGGCGCACGGGCTGACGCTGGAAGACGTCAATACGCTGATTAGCAACAGCAACGTCAACGGCTCGAAAGGCGGTTTCGACGGCAAATACCATTCGATAACCATCGACGCCAACGACCAGCTGCGCACCGCAGAGGAATACGGCAACCTGATCCTTACATATCAGAACGGCGCGGCGCTGCGGCTGAAGGATATCGCCCATATCGAAGAGGCGGCGGAAAACAGCTATCAGTCGGCCTGGGCCAACAACAGCCCGGCGATTGTGATTAGCGTCCAGCGCCAGCCCGGCGCCAACGTGATTGCGGTGGTGGACAACATTAAAAAGCAGCTGCCGACGCTTCAGGCCGCGCTGCCGGACGGGGTAAAAGTGCAGATCCTCTCCGACCGTACCCAGACCATTCGCGCCTCCATCAGCGACGTGCAGTTTGAGCTGATGCTGTCGATTGCGCTGGTGGTGATGGTGACCTTTCTGTTTCTGCGCAACGTGGCGGCGACGCTGATCCCGAGCGTGGCGGTGCCGCTGTCGCTGGTCGGCACCTTTGGCGTGATGTATCTGGCGGGCTTTAGCCTGAATAACCTGTCGCTGATGGCGCTGACTATCGCCACCGGTTTCGTTATTGATGACGCTATCGTAGTGGTGGAAAATATCTCAAGGCGGCTGGAGCAGGGCGAAACGCCGATGGAGGCGGCGCTGAAAGGCTCGGCGCAGATTGGCTTCACCATTATCTCGCTGACCTTTTCGCTGATTGCGGTGCTGATCCCGCTGCTGTTTATGGGCGACGTGGTCGGACGGCTGTTTCGCGAGTTCGCCATTACGCTGGCGGTGTCGATTCTGGTTTCGATGCTGGTTTCGCTGACGCTTACGCCGATGCTTTGCGCCTGTCTGCTGCGCCATATCCCAGAAGAGAAGCAGAGCCGCTTTTACCGCAAGGGCGGTCAGTTCTTCGATAAGCTGGTGGCCGGTTACGATCGCCTGCTGACGATAGTGCTTAACCATCAGCGCCTGACGTTGCTGGTAGCGCTGGCGACGCTGGCGCTGACCGCGCTGCTCTATCTGGTTATTCCCAAAGGCTTTTTCCCGGCGCAGGATACCGGGTTAATCCAGGGCGTGACCGTGGCTTCTCAGGACGTTTCTTTTGGTGAAATGGCGAAGCGGCAGCAGCAGCTGGCGGCTATCGTGCTGAAGAACCCGGCGGTGGCGAGTCTTTCTTCCACTATCGGCATCGACGGCAACAATACCAGCCTGAACAGCGGGCGGCTGCAAATCAACCTGAAGTCGTTTGACCAGCGCGACGAGCGGGCCGACCAGGTGATTGCCGAACTGCAACAGGCGACCCGCAGCGTGCCGGGCATTCAGCTTTATATGCAGGCCGCGCAGGATCTGACGGTCAACGATCGGGTCACGCCGGATCGCTATCAGTTCTCGCTGGACGACGCCGACAGCGAGAACCTGGTCGCCTGGACGCCGAAGCTGGTGGCCGCGCTGGAAAAACGGCCGGAGTTCAGCTCGGTGGTCAGCGATTTGCAGGATCAGGGGCAGGTCGCCTGGGTCGAACTGAACCGCGATGCGGCGGCGCGTTACGGCATTACCGCCGCCGACGTGGATACCGCGCTGTATAACGCTTTCGGCCAGCGGCTGGTCTCCACCATTTTTACCCAGTCGAATCAGTACCGGGTGGTGCTGGAGGTCGCGCCGCAGTATCAGCAGTCTCCGGCCTCGTTTAACGACATCTGGCTGGCGGCTGCCGCTTCGTCCTCGACCACCTCCACGAGCAGCGGCACCTCAAGCGATACCGACAGCAGCTCGTCTGACAGCGCTTCTTCAACCAGCAGCGGCGGCATGGTGCGGCTGACCTCAGTCGCCACCATTCATCAGCGCATCGGCTCGCTGGTGCATATGCGGCTGAACCAGTTCCCGGCGGTGACCGTCTCGTTCAATCTCAACGACGGCTACTCGCTGGAAGAGGCGCAAAAGGCGATAGCGGAGACGCAGCAAAGCCTGAAGGTGCCGTCCAGCATGTCGCTGCGCTATCAGGGCGAAACCGAAGCTTTCCAGAACGCTACCGGCAACACGCTGTGGCTGATCCTGGCCGCGCTGCTGACCATGTACGTGGTGCTGGGCATTCTTTATGAAAGCTTTATTCATCCGGTGACCATTCTCTCCACGCTGCCGTCGGCGGCGGTCGGCGCGCTGCTGACGCTGCTGCTGGCGGGCACGGAATTCAGCCTGATTGCGCTGATTGGGGTGATATTGCTGATCGGCATTGTGAAAAAGAACGCGATTATGATGATCGACTTTGCGCTGGATGCGGAGAAAAAGCAGCACCTCAGCCCGCGAGAAGCGATCCACCAGGCCTGTCTGCTGCGCTTCCGCCCGATCCTGATGACCACCATGGCGGCGCTGCTTGGCGCGCTGCCGCTGATGCTGGCTTCTGGCTCGGGCGCGGAACTGCGTCAGCCGCTGGGGCTGGTGATTGTCGGCGGCCTGATCTTCAGCCAGGTGCTGACGCTGTTCTCCACGCCGGTGATCTATCTGTGGTTCGATCGCCTGGCCGGGCGGGCACGCCGCAGAATGTGGGCGGCTAAATGATTACGCGCTTTTTTATCTTCCGGCCCGTCACCACGCTGCTGTTAACGCTGGCGCTGCTGCTGCTGGGCGCGCTGGGCTATCGTTTGCTGCCCGTCGCGCCGTTGCCGCAGGTCGATTTCCCGACCATTATGGTTTCCGCCAGCCTGCCGGGCGCCAGCCCGGAGACGATGGCGGCCACGGTCGCCACGCCGCTGGAGCGCGCGCTGGGGCAAATCGCGGGCATTACCGAGATGACCTCCAGCAGCTCGCAGGGCTCCAGCAATATCATTTTGCAGTTTGAGCTGACCCGCGACATCAACGGCGCGGCGCGGGATGTACAGGCGGCGATCAACGCCTCGCGCAGCCTGCTGCCGAGCAGCATGCCGTCGCTGCCGACCTATCGTAAAGCCAACCCGTCCGACGCGCCGATTGTGATGCTGGCGCTGACGTCCACCACTCGCTCCAAGGGCGAGCTGTACGATATCGCCGAGAGCAAAATCGACCAGAAAATCGCGCAGGTGCAGGGCGTCGGCGACGTCTCGCTGATGGGCAGCGCGCTGCCGGCGGTCAGAATAGATCTACAGCCGCAAATGCTGACCCATGCCGGGATCTCGCTGGATACGGTGCGCGCCGCCATCGCCAACAGCACCAGCAATCTGCCGAAAGGGATGTTGCAGGGCGCTAACCAGAGCTGGGTGATTGACGGCAATAGCCAGCTGGACGGCGCAAAGCAGTACCGCGATTTGGTGGTCAGCTATCAGCACGGCCGCGCTATCCGCCTCAGCGACGTCGCCACCGTTTACGATTCGGTAGAGGACCAGTACAACGTCGGCTACTTCAACGGTTCGCCGTCGGTGATGATCGGCGTCACGCGCCAGGCGGGCGCCAATATGCTGCAAACCATTGATGCCATCAAAGCGCAGCTGCCGGCGCTGGAGGAAAACCTGCCGGCCGACGTCTCGCTGAAAATCGTGGTTGACCGCTCTCCCAACGTGCGCGCGTCCCTTTATGACACCGAAGAAACGTTGCTGATCGCCATCGCGCTGGTGATTGGCGTGGTCTTTATTTTCTTACGCAATTTGCAGGCGGTGGCCATTCCCGCGCTGGCGCTGCCCGTTTCGCTGGTGGGCACCTGTGCGGTGATGTATTTGCTCGGCTACAGCCTGGATAACCTGTCGCTGATGGCGCTGATCATCGCCACCGGCTTTGTGGTGGACGACGCCATCGTGGTGCTGGAAAACATCACGCGCTATATAGAAGAGGGGCTAAGCCCGGTGCGCGCCGCGCTGAAAGGCGCGAACGAGGTGAGCTTTACCGTGCTGTCGATGACGCTGTCGCTGGTGGCGGTGTTTATCCCGATCCTGCTGATGGGCAGCATCGTTGGCCGCCTGTTTCGCGAGTTTGCGGTGACGCTGACCGTTTCGCTGATTATCTCTATGCTGGTGTCGCTCAGCCTCACGCCGATGCTCTGTTCGCGGCTGCTGAAGCGTAAACCCGGCGTCACCGCGCGGCCGCATCCGCTTTATCAGTGGATCGAAAACGGCCTTAATCGTCTGCTGGCCGCCTACGCCCGCGGGCTGAACTGGGTGATGCGCCATCAGCGGCTGACGCTGTTTAGCTTGATGCTGACGGTGATCCTCAATCTGTTTCTCTATTCGGTGGTGCAGAAAGGCTTTTTCCCCAATCAGGATACCGGTCTGCTGATGGGGATGCTGCGCGCCGATCAAAACGTCTCTTTCCAGGCGATGAAGCCGAAAATGGAGGCGTTCGCCAGACTGATCCAGCAGGATCCGGCGGTGGACGGCGTGATGTCGTCAATGGGCAGCGGCGCGTTCGGTTCGCGCAACACCGCCAACTTTTTCGTGCATCTGAAAGACTTCGACCAGCGTGACGCGACGGCGACGGAAGTCGCCAACCGGCTGAGCGGCAAAACGCGCAACGTGCCGGGCGTGGAGCTGTTTCTGATGGCGGCGCAGGATATTCATATCGGCGGCCGCAGCGCCAACGCCAGCTATCAGTACAGCCTTCAGGCTGACAATCTGGAGACGCTGCGTGTCTGGACGCCGAAGGTCAAGGCCGCGCTGGTGGCGATCCCGCAGCTGACCAGCGTCGATTCCGACTCACAAACCGGCGGCCAGGAGGTAATGGTCACGATCGACCGCGACCGCGCCAAACGGCTGGGGGTCAACGTTGAGATGGTCGATACGCTGCTGAATAATTCGTTTGCGCAGCGCCAGGTCGCCACGCTGTACAAGACGCTGAATCAGTATCATGTGGTGATGTCGTTGCAGGATACATGGACGCGCGATCCGGAAACGCTTAACAAGCTGTATGTGATTAACGATGCCGGCGACCAGGTGCCGCTTTCGGCTTTCGCCCGCTTCAGCGGCGCCAACGCGCCGCTGTCGGTGGCGCATCAGGGGCAGTCGGCTACCAGCACGATTGCCTTTAACCTGGCGGACGGCGTTTCACTGGAGCAGGCTTCAGCACTGATTAAAGCCGCGATGGCGAAAATTGCGCTGCCGGGCGATATTCAGGCCGGTTTCCAGGGCACAGCGAAAGCCTTTGGCGATCTCACCGCGTCCAGGCCGTGGCTGATCCTTGCCGCGCTGGCGGCCGTCTATATCGTGCTGGGGATGCTCTATGAAAGCTATATTCATCCGCTGACCATCCTTTCCACGCTGCCGTCCGCAGGCGTTGGCGCGCTGTTGCTGCTGCTGCTGACCGGCACGCAGCTGACGGTGATCGCCTTGATAGGCATTCTGCTGCTGATCGGCATCGTAAAAAAGAACGCCATTATGATGATCGACTTCGCGCTGGCGGCGGAACGCAAGCAGGGCATGACGCCGCAGCAGGCGATTGTGCAGGCCTGCCTGATGCGCTTCCGCCCCATTATGATGACCACGCTGGCCGCCTTTTTCGGCGCGCTGCCGCTGGCGCTGGGCAGCGGCGGCGACGCCGATCTGCGCAGTCCGTTGGGCCTGGCCATCGCTGGCGGCCTGGCGCTGAGCCAGCTGTTAACACTGTTTACCACGCCGGTGGTTTACCTCTATCTCGATCGTGCCAGCCGCGCCGCTAAACGTCAGTGGGCGCGCCTCAGAGCTTAAATAATGACAATGAAAAAATTACCGTTTCTGTCCGGGCAAAGGACAAGTTCCAGGCTCGCGCCTGTTTTCCTGGCGCTGCTGCTGAGCGGCTGCGCCGTCGGCCCCGATTACCATCGTCCGGCGGTGAGCGTGCCCGCGCACTATAAAGAAGCGCAGGGCTGGCGCGAGGCCGCACCGCAGGATGCACAAAACAAAGGCGACTGGTGGTCGGTCTATCATGACAATACGCTGAGCGGTCTGCTGCGGCAGGTTGCCGTTTCAAACCAGAACGTGGCGCAGTATGAAGCGCAGTATCGCCAGGCCAGGGCGCTGGTCAGTGAAGCGCGCTCTGACCTTCTGCCCGGTGCGACCTATAGCGGTTCCTCAACGCGCAGCGGCAGCGCTTCCACGGGCACGGGCCAGCGCACCGCCAGCGACAGCCATTCGCTACAGGCCAGCGCCAGCTGGGAAGTGGATATCTGGGGCAAGCTGCGGCGCACGCTGGAAGAGAACAAAGCCAGCGCGCAGGCCAGCGAGGCGGAGCTGGCGAATATCACCCTCAGCGCCCAGTCCGAGCTGGCGCAGGATTATTTTCAGCTGCGCATTATGGACCAGCAGATCGTGCTGTATCAGCAAAGCGTTGAGGCTTACCAGCGCTACCTGACTATTATTGAGAATAAATATCAGGCTGGCAGCGAGTCTCGCGCCACGCTCGCGCAGGCGCAAATGCAGCTGGAAACCTCGCGGGCTTCGGCGCTCGACCTCAGCTGGCAGCGGGCGCAAACCGAACACGCTATCGCTATCCTGCTCGGTAAAACGCCGGCGGAATTCAGCCTGCCGGTAACGAAAGCGATGACCGCCACGCTGCCCGCCATCCCGCAGGCCGTGCCCTCGACGCTGCTTGAGCGCCGCCCGGATATCGCTTACGCAGAACGCACTGTGGCAGCGGCCAATGCCGCCGTTGGCGTGGCGATCGCAGGCTACTATCCCGACCTCACGCTGAGCGCCACCGGCGGCTTTACCAGCTCGGCGCTGCATAATTTGCTGTCGCTGCCGAATCGCGTCTGGTCGCTCGGGCCGTCGCTCAGCGGCACGCTGCTGGACTTTGGCGCCACCTCGGCGAAAGTGGAGCAGGCGAGAGCGGCCTATGACGCCGACGTGGCCAACTATCGCCAGGCGGTGCTGACCGGCTTTGAGGAGGTGGAAAACTACCTGGTGGAGCTGCACACGCTGCAAAACGAAATCGTGGCGCAGCAAAACGCCACCTCGGCGGCGCAGGAGTCGGCCCGCGTCACGCGTAACCAGTATGAAGCGGGGATGATTGACTATCTGGATGTCGCCACCACTGAAAACAGCAGCCTGAGCCAGCAGCAGAGCCTGCTGTCGTTGCAAAGCACGCAGTGGGTCGCCAGCGTGCAGCTGATCGCCGCGCTGGGCGGCGGCTGGCGGGAGGCATCGCGCTAACATATGGGCGTTATCGCCCCGGCGGAAACCGGTCTGAAAAGCAATTGGAATATCAGCATGGCGGGCAGTATCATTGTTAAGACTGCCCGCATTACGAATACAAATTCCAGCGCCCACAAATATCGCCACTTTAGCCGTAAAATATCTCTGGCAGCCTTAACTACATTATTTCCCGGCCGGTTGGGCCGCCAAAGCCGGGTCGTAACCTATATTATTTCCCGGCCAGTTGTGCCGCCAAAGCCGGGTCGTAACGACCGTCAAGCTGAACGAACAGGATACGGCAGGACTCCTGCGATCGGTTTGACCACGCATGATTAGTGCCCCGCTGTACAACTACGCTGCCGGGCCTGAGCAGCACCTCTGAGTCATCAAGCACGAGATAAACTTCGCCGTGTACGATCACGCAATAATCGACCGCCTCGCTGCGGTGCATCATGGGGTGGGGCGAATCGGCTTTTACCGTCAGCCCGTCGGTATAGTTAACCTGTTCAAAAAGATCTTTAATGCGGTTATCTTCCTGATCCAGATAAGAGGCATCGGGCGGCAGATCGACGAAGCGAATACGCGTGCCGTTGGTTGGCGCGTTGTGCATTACCGGTCCGCTAGTGGGATCCGGATCGTTATTAACCGGCGCGGGCGATGCCGACGTTTCCCAGACCTCGTGAAAAATCAGCCCCGGGATCGCTTCCGTCTCAATGACCGAAGGCAGCGAACCCTCGCTATAAATCGTTGATTTTCCTTTGGCGTCGTGTCCGGTAACAATGCGGTGGATGGCGGGTAACGGCATAGCGTACTTCTCCTCTGCGGCGAAAAATATAAATGCTCAGGCAATCCGAACATCCCTTTATTTCAGCCAGTATGTTTAAACATCTGTGTGACAGCGTTATGGCTGATGCAGCATAAATTGGGACGCGCCCATATAGCACGTCCGAAAAGTTTTAATCGCGCGTTATTAATGCTGCCCGGATGGCTCGGTGAAGTAGCGCAGCGTCCTGCTGTCATTCAGCATATGATCGCGCATGTAGTCCATATCAGCGGTGCTGAAATCCTTTTTTGTCTCCTGGCTGGTTTTTATTTCATTGGCTGCCAGATCGACGGAAAGCGCAGAGTGCGCGGTAGAAACATGGACGTTATCGTCGTCCAGATCCAGATAATCATATTGCGACCTGAGATTTTGCTGAAGCGCTGCTAAACGGGTTTGCTGCTGGTCGGCAACGGCCGGATCTTTGTCGAGAACGGTAGCCAGCGTGAGATTAATTTCAGATTCAAAATGATCGTCGAACGCCTGGCGGACGTTGGCAGCAAAATCTTTGATATCCGCTTCCGGTTGCAGATGAGCAAGCAACCCGCTTGTTTCCCCGTCACGAGAACGATAAGTGATGCCTACGCCAATACAGGGGCCGCATCCACCTGTCTCCATCTGCTGATTATCTCCTTTAAGCAAGGCGACCTGTCCCATCCCCAACAATCCTTGCCGAAGGTTGTCAGGGGCAACGCTTCCTTTAATGCCAGCCGCGCCATGATGCAAGCCGTTTAGCGGCCCTTGTAAATGGCGGGTTGCAGAGGCTGCCTGTTTATTCTGCTCTGTAGCCAGAGCGGGCGCCGATATGCCTGAACGATTAACCTGCACGCGTCTTCCTCAATAAAAGTGATGTGATATGAGGGGGCTTTAGTGTCCTTAACGCGTCAACGGTTCCCGTAAAATAATGGAATGGCCAGCAACCCGGGCGGAGCAATCGTTGTAAGGAACCATAAGTTTCACGTCGCCACTAAAGCGCTTTAGAAAATAAGGTGAACTTATGAAATTCGTTTCCGGCCAGCTAAGGCCATACCAAAACCCGAGCCAGGGAAACAGGTTACGTGAGGAAAGCACTACGCCGTTGCGCAGCGGAGAGGCTCACCAGGCCGGGCGGCCTGGCGGGCGTCGTCACAGTATGGATAGCGGGTCGGCGAATTTACATCTGCAACAACAGGTTACTGAGCTTGAAGAGCAGGTTAATAAGATCCGGGCAAAGGACGATCTCGAAGCCGCGCCCGGCACGTTCAGCGCTGATTTGCATCAGCATATGCTGGGCCAGCGTCGCTATGAAAAAGCGGCCACGGCTGATTTTTTGGGAACGCAAACCTGGAAGCGTATGCGGTGCGCGCAATTGAACGCTACTCCGGGCGGGCAGGTGGCCGCCGCGCAGTATGGGCTGGGATTTGCGCATGATGAAACAAGCGGTAAAGTCCCGTTCGGCAAGCTGGAGATCGGGCATGAAATGAATGGCTACTATCAGCGTATGGCGCCTTCGGGAAAAACCCTCAATCTGTGCCACCAGCTCTACCAGCTGCGTTATCCGCAGGCGAAGCAGCAGCAGCGTCTGTTTATCAACAGCGAATTTATGACGGATAAAATTGTTAAACGTTTCCAGGCCCAGCATCCCGGGCACGGGCCGTTAAAACAGGAAGCCGTCGCGCCGGGTATTATTGCCATCAGCTGCGACAGTGTGGATGACTGGCAAGCGCTGGATTTACTCGCTGATAAATTCGGCGCCCGTCCTTCGGCTTATCAGGTGGCCCGGAACGCCGTCGGCGCACAGCAGCAGCCTTTCATCAACGACCCGCGAGTACAGAATCACCTGACTGTTGCGGCGCTTCGCTCTCCTCATGCCCAGGGGCCGGTTACGCAGCTGAGAAAGATACCTGACTCGCTCAGCACCAGCGTGCTGGCCCGGGCGGATGCGGATATGATCGACGAACTTACCCGCATACTCAGCTACCCGCAGCTGGCCCAGCGTCATCAGCAAAATCCTTTGGTTGCGCAGGGATTGCAGGGCATCCGCTTTATTGCCGAAGCCATGCCCGCGCTGGCTACGGACAGCACCCGATTCGGCAACGCTCACCGGGCGCTGATGGAGGAAATGCAGGTGTTGCTGGGCGCCATAAGCCCGTACAAGGCCAACGCCTTTAAGGCGTACGCTTCGCAGCGCATCCGCGAAGCGCTGCCGCCGCAGCAGGCGATGCAGCTCAATCCGATCGAACCTTTCTTGTTATCCTCAGGAATGCAGGCGCTTACGGAAGCCCTTGAGGCCGCCCTGATCGCCAGCCGCAGCGGATTAGCGCCCCTGAAGAACGGGGAAAAGTGCACGCAATTCTATTACGAGGCCGAGGAGTATGCGGACAGCTTCGGCAAGCTGGCCGATCCGCAAAAGCAGTCGCCTGCGTTTTACACCTCTTTCTGCGACAGCTTTGTCGCCCACAACAGTCAACCCGAACACAGTTGGTCTTTGCAGGATATGATTGAGGGCATCGGGCAGGAGATGAAAAACCGCAAAAATAAAGCGGAGCCGCTTAACGTGGTTATCGACACCACCATTGAAAAAGAAGGAGAAATGAAGGCGCTAATGGGGACCTTTAGCGAAGCGTTAGCCAATAATGAACTCCGCTTATTCCTGTGCAAAAGCCATCAAAAGTTCGGCAATCTGGGCGCAACCAAAGTGCTGGGAGGGAGCCTGACGCTGGTGGGCGCGAAAACAGAGGGAAACGAAGCCCTACAAAAGCGGTTTCGCCATTACGAGGCCAGCCAGAACTGGTTTCATCATGGTGAAGGCCAGCTCCTTACGCACATTACTCATGCAGCCATCAGGCATGAGCCAAAAATGCTACAGCAGTCCATTGATAACGGTAACTTTATTGCTCAACACTGTTTTAACGGCGAAAACGGGCACGGCCGTTTTGCTGGTCACGATACCGATAAGCCTTTTTCCATGCTGAACACCTATAGCCTCGAACCGGAAGCGCGCTATCCCAGCTTTAAATTGAACGCAAATTCAGGGAAGGCGCAGCGCTGGTCGTACAGTCCTGCTGAGGTTGTAGAGAGTGATTTGATTCGCGCCCGAGGCTCCTTTGGCTTTACCGAAAGTACGATTAGCTCGATAGGTAATCTGCCGGGTTATGACGACAGAATGCTGCGTCTCAGTCACGGCAGCGAAACGAAACCTGAAAGCATTGAAAGAAACTGGATGCTGAGCAGGGAAATGCAGCTGGATCGTCCTTCTCTCACTATTGGATCAGCTCTGCATCTGGCAAAACAGCTGGTTAATGATTCCCTGACGCCGGAGCAGCGCCGTTCGCTGCACGACAGGCCCTTCAGCGAAAAGCTGCGCCAGGCGGGGAAAAATGCCGCTCCGGTAATCAGTAATCAACAAAGAAATGAAGCCAGCATCGCGGAGCTGCGCGCTACGGCGGCCCTTCCTGAAAACTTCACGCTGAATAAAGTGGCTTCGATTGTGGGGTATCTTAACCACCTGATAAGCAGTGAGGATCTGACGGAGGAAGTGGCCTACTCGGACGATCGTCAGGCGCTGGATGAACTGCTGGGGGGATTTATCGATTCCGGCATGCCCGGCGTTTCCCGTACGGGTCGTGAACAGGCGGTCAGATTACGCTGTGAGCTGAGCCTTGAAGATATGTGGAGCGACGATCCCGAAACGCGGCGGCGCGGCACCGATCATCTGCTGGCGGCTTCCGACAGCCATATCAGCCGCGGCATGGGCGTGCTTAAAGAGGCGGTGCCGGATAAAGCCTGGCAAGAAATGCCGCAAAAAGTGCGGGACCGGTTGGTCAGCGTTCTTTTCGACAGGCTGGATGTTAACAGTCAGCTCGAATTTCTGCACCATAACAGCCAGTTATCCGGACGCGGGCAGTTTACCCAGGAGTGCGCAATGCGGCTGGCCGGCAGTCTGAACGCCAGTTCGCCGGAAGCAACAAGCCAGCACTGGCAGGCCACAATAATGCAGGCCATGCTGCGTCGGGGCATTATTACGCCGGGCAATAGCTGAGAAAGGAACGGGCCGCAGGGAAATCAGCTTGCTGAGCCGGGCTGCCATCGCCTGATTTTTTATGCTGCCGTGTAGCGCAGGTGCTAAAAAAAGCGTGAGCGCTACTGGTTTTGGTTGTTCGCCAGCAGGAGCCTGTTTCTTCGGCCAGCGCCGCAAATCTTTTTGCAACGCTGCGGTATCCACACATAAATTGATTCAGCACATCCTGATTTTTATGTTCCGCCATTGTCATGCGCAGCCATATCCTGCATCGTTACAGGCAAATTTATCTGCTAAGGAGATGGCATGCTGCTTTCATTTTTCCGTCTGCTGGTTGGGGTGCTCTACCGTACCCGGCTGGCTGGCGATCTTTCCCCGCTGCACCAGCCAAAGGTGCTGATTGTGCCCAACCATATGTCGTTTCTGGACGGCATGCTGCTGGCGCTGTTTTTGCCGGTTAAGCCGGTATTTGCCGTCTACTCTTCCATCAGCGAAAAATGGTATATGCGCTGGGTGCGCCCGCTGGTGGATTTTGTGCCGCTGGATCCGGCAAAGCCGCTGTCGGTCAAGCGTCTGGTAAAAACGATCGCGCAGGGCCGTCCGGTGGTGATTTTTCCCGAGGGGCGAATTACCGTCACCGGATCGCTGATGAAAATTTACGACGGTGCCGGTTTTGTCGCGGCAAAGTCGCAGGCTACCGTTGTGCCGCTGCGGATAGAGGGCGCGGAGTTTTCGCCGTTTGGCCGCCTGGCCGGCGTGTTTAAGCGCCGCCTTTTCCCGCGTATCAGCATGACCGTGCTTCCTGCCACCACCATCCCGATGCCGGAGGCCAAAACCGCGCGGGAGCGCCGCAGGCTGGCGGGGGAACATCTGCATCATATTATGATGGAAGCGCGAATGGCGGTGCGCCCGCGCGAGACGCTTTATCAGGCGTTTCTGGCTGCCCGCACGCGCTATGGCTATTTCAAATCCTGTATTGAAGACGTCAATTTGCAGCCTGACAGCTACACGGGGCTGCTGAAAAAATCGCTGGGCGTCGGCCGGATCCTGGAGCGTTATACGTCGCCAGGTGAATACATTGGCCTGTTGCTGCCGAATACGACGGTGACCGCCGCCGCGATCCTGGGCGCGTCGATGCGTGGCCGCGTTCCGGCGATGCTTAACTACACCGCAGGCGTTAAAGGCGTGGGCAGCGCGCTGAAAGCGGCAGAGGTAAAAACGGTTTTCACCTCCCGTCAGTTTCTGGACAAGGGCAAGCTCTGGCATCTGCCCGAGCAGCTTACCGGGGTAAAATGGATCTTTCTGGAAGATCTGAAAGGAACGGTTACCACGCAGGATAAACTCTGGATCCTCGGCCATCTTCTTCTGCCACGCCATGCTGAAGTGCAGCAGCAGCCGGAAGACGCGGCGATGGTGCTGTTTACCTCCGGCTCGGAAGGTCATCCTAAAGGCGTGGTGCATTCGCATAAAAGCCTGCTGGCGAATGTGGAACAAATCCGCACGGTGGCCGACTTTACGCCGCGCGACCGCTTTATGTCCGCGCTGCCGCTGTTTCACGCTTTCGGCCTGACCGTTGGGCTGTTTACGCCGCTAATGACCGGGGCAGAAGTGTTCCTTTATCCCAGCCCGCTGCACTATCGTATTATTCCGGAGCTGGTGTATGACCGGAACTGCACCGTACTGTTCGGCACCTCCACCTTTTTGGGCAACTACGCGCGCTTTGCTAATCCGTATGATTTCGCGCGCCTGCGCTACGTGGTGGCCGGCGCAGAAAAATTGCAGGAGGGCACGCGTCAGGTCTGGATGGAGAAATTCGGCATCCGCATTCTGGAAGGGTACGGCGTGACGGAGTGCGCGCCGGTGGTGGCCATCAACGTGCCGATGGCGGCGAAAAACCATACCGTCGGGCGTATCCTGCCGGGCATGGATTCTCGTCTGATTTCCGTGCCGGGGATTGAGCAGGGCGGGCTTCTGCAGCTGCGCGGGCCGAATATTATGAAAGGCTACCTCCGGGTAGAAAAACCAGGCGTGCTGGAAGCGCCGCAGGCGGATAACGGCGAAGGACAGATGGAAGCAGGCTGGTACGATACCGGTGATATCGTCAGCTTTGACGAGCATGGTTTTTGTCAGATCCAGGGGCGCGCAAAGCGGTTTGCTAAGCTGGCGGGCGAAATGGTGTCGCTGGAAATTGTCGAGCAGATTGCGCTGAAGGCATCGGCAGAAAAACAGCACGCCGCGTCGATAAAGCCCGACGGCAACCGTGGCGAAGCGCTGGTGCTGTTTACCACCGACGGCGAATTAACCCGCGACAGGCTGCAGAAGGCGGCTCGCGAGCTGGGCGCGCCGGAGCTGGCGGTGCCGCGCGATATTCGCGTGTTGCCGCAGCTGCCGCTGTTGGGCAGCGGGAAACCCGACTTCGTTACGCTGAAAAGCATGGCGGAACAGCCGGAAAAAGAGGCGGAAAATGCATAACTCATCCGGCAGCGAAAAGCTGCTTTCGCGCGGCATGATGGCGGTTATCGCCGCGCAGTTTTTGTCGGCTTTTGGCGATAATGCGCTGCTCTTCGCCACGCTGGCGGTGCTTAAAAACCAGGTCTATCCGGACTGGAGCCAGCCGGTGCTGCAAATGGTTTTTGTCGCCACCTATATCATCCTGGCGCCTTTCGTCGGCCAGGTTGCGGACAGCTTCGCCAAAGGTCGGGTGATGATGGTCGCCAACGGCCTCAAGCTGCTGGGCGCGCTGACTATCTGTTTCGGCTTTAATCCTTTTATCGGCTATGCACTGGTTGGCGTTGGCGCGGCGGCCTATTCACCAGCCAAGTACGGCATTTTGGGCGAAATCACCGGCGGCGAAACGCTGGTCAAGGCAAATGGCCTGATGGAATCCTCAACCATTGCGGCTATTTTGCTGGGATCGATCGCGGGCGGCGTGCTGGCGGACTGGAACCTGACCGGCGCGCTTATCGCCTGCGTGCTGGCCTACGGGCTTGCCGTAGCGGCGAACGTGCTGATCCCAAAACTGGCGGCGGCGAGGGCGGGGCAAAGCTGGCATCCACTGCGCATGTCGCTCAGCTTTTTCCACGCCTGTCGCGAGCTGTGGCGCAATGGCGAAACGCGTTTTTCGCTGGTGGGCACCAGCCTCTTCTGGGGCGCGGGCGTCACCCTGCGTTTTCTGCTGGTGTTGTGGGTGCCGGTCGCGTTGGGTATTACCGATAACAAAACGCCCACGCTGCTGAATGCTATGGTCGCCATCGGCATTGTGTTCGGCGCAGGCGCGGCCGCGAAGCTGGTGACGCTGAAAACGGTCGGCAGATGTATGCCGGCGGGCGTGCTGATTGGCGTGGCGGTGGTCTTTTTCGCCTTGCAGCACACGGCGGCAGGCGCTTACGGATTACTGATAGTTATCGGCATGCTTGGCGGCTTCTTTGTGGTGCCGCTGAACGCGCTGTTGCAGATGCGCGGCAAGGAGAGCGTCGGCGCAGGCAACGCTATTGCGGTACAAAACCTGGGTGAGAACGGCGCGATGTTGATCATGCTGGGGCTTTACTCGCTGGCCGTGAAGCTGGGCGCGCCGCCGGTAGCCACCGGCGTGGGCTTCGGTGCGCTGTTTGCGCTGGCGATTGCCGTGCTGTGGGGCTGGCAGCTGGCGCAGCATCGCCACACCAGAGTGGGGAAATAAACGGATTTTCAGAGCAAAAAAGGGGCGGAAATATTCCGCCCCTTTTTACTGGCTACCGTTAACCGTTTTCGTCAAAAAACGAGTTAAGGCGACGGGAAGGTGTAGCGGCGATGGATAGCTTCCAGCCCCTGCATCACTTCCTCATCCAGCGTCAGATTATAGCTGTCGATATTCAGCTGCAGCTGTTCCAGGGTAGTCGCGCCCAGCAGCGTACTGGCGACGAAAGGCTGCTGACGGACAAAAGCCAGCGCCATCTGGGACGGGTCAAGATTATACTTTTTCGCCAGCGCCACATACCCGGCAATAGCCAGCTCGGCCTGTTCGCCGCTGTAGCGGGTAAAGCGGCTGAACAGCGTGTTGCGCGCGCCGGCAGGCTTAGCGCCGTTCAGGTATTTGCCGCTCAGCGTGCCAAAGGCCAGGCAGGAATAGGCCAGCAGCTCGACGCCTTCGTGCTGGCTGATTTCCGCCAGACCCACTTCAAAGCTGCGGTTCAGCAGGCTGTAGGGGTTCTGAATAGAGACAATGCGCGGCAGCTCGTGCTTTTCCGCCAGCTGTAAATAGCGCATCACGCCCCACGGCGTTTCGTTCGAGACGCCGATATAGCGTATTTTACCGGCACGAACCTGCTCGTTCAGCGCTTCCAGCGTCTCCAGCAGCGTGACCGTGGCGGTATCTTCCGCATATTCGTAGTTCAGCCGTCCGAAGTAGTTGGTCTGTCGCTGCGGCCAGTGCAGCTGGTAAAGATCCAGATAGTCGGTGTTCAGCCGCTTCAGGCTGGCGTCCAGCGCCTGACGGATGTTCTTGCGATCCAGCGCCTGGCCCGGTCGGATTGAAGCATCCGCACCGCGTACCGGCCCGGCGACTTTAGAGGCCAGCACCACTTTTTCGCGATTGCCGCGCGCCTTCAGCCAGCTGCCGATATAGGTTTCGGTTAACCCCTGCGTTTCCGGGCGCGGCGGCACCGGATACATCTCAGCGGTATCGATCAGGTTAATGCCGGAACGGAGCGCCAGATCAAGCTGCGCATGGGCATCGGCTTCACTGTTTTGCTCGCCAAACGTCATGGTGCCTAATCCCAGGCTGCTGATTTCCAGCGTACTGTGGGGGATGCGATGATAATGCATGTGCCGGCTTCCTTTTTTCATTATTAAAAGACCAGCCTGGCGTGCGGGGTAAAACTGTTGAAGCAAACGCCAGATCCGGCTTTTGACTATAACCGTCGGGCGTTACAGGGGGAAGAGCGGATTTATCGGGAAGTGCGGTGGGGGCCACCTGTCGGAAAGCGTCAGGTGGCGGGATTGGGCTTAGCGTTCAACAATCGATGAAACCTCATCGCCGTTGATTTGCAGCTCATGGCCGGAGCGATCGGTGTACTTCACCAGACCGGTATCCTGATCGATCTCCGGTTTACCCTGGGTCATAATCATCTTGCCTTCTTTTGTCGCCATCACGTAATCACTGCTGCAACCGCCGAGCAGCGTGGCCAGCATCAGAACGGCCGCGCCAGACATCAACTTCATACTTCGCTCCCTTAGCCTTCAATTTGCCTGCATCAGTAATAGCGCATTTTACAGAAAGCGTTAACCGCAGAACTCCTAAAAAGGCGTCACAGCACGACGAACTATTGACTTTGATCGTAAAAACAACGGGAAGAAGCCGACCGGCAGCGCCGGTCGGCCTGGTATCAGGCGTGGTTTTTTTTGCCGCGTAGCAGGTTAAGACACTCTACCGACATGGAGAAGAACATCGCGAAATAGATATAACCTTTTGGCACGTGAATATTGAAGCTTTCCAGGATCAGGGTGAAACCTACCAGGATCAGGAAAGTCAGCGCCAGCATTTTTACTGAAGGATGGCGGTCAACAAATTCACCGATAGCGCGGGCGGCAAACATCATCACGCCCACTGCAATTACCACGGCCGCCATCATAATAATCAGATGATCGGACAGGCCAACGGCAGTAATTACCGAATCAAGACTAAAGATAATATCCAGCAGCATAATCTGCACAATCGCGCCGGCGAAGGAATGAACATTGCTTTTATGTTCTTCTTCACCGCCTTCTATTGTTTCGTGGATCTCCATACTGGACTTCCACAGCAGAAAAAGCCCCCCGAACAGCAGGATTAAATCGCGCGCGGAAAAAGCGTGGTCCATCAGCGTAAACAGCGGCGTGGTCAGGCGAATGACCCAGGCAATCGAGGCCAACAGACCCAGACGCATCAGCATGGCGCCCGCCAGGCCGATACGGCGCGCGGCGTTCTGCTGCTGTTTGGGAAGTTTAGCCACCACCAGAGAAAGAAAAATAATATTATCAATACCCAGAACGATTTCCAGAATCGTCAGTGTACCCAGCGCCAGCCAGGCGTTGGGATCGGCAATCCAGTCAAACATACAACGTTGCATCCTAAACGAAAGTTAAACGAAGAGTATACTCATCCGGATGCCGCTCAGCTAAAGCTTTACAGTAAAAAATGACGTGCCAGTAAGGGCGCGGTGAAAGCCTTTTTCAGGTAGAAGCCCCTGGGCAGCGTCATTACCGGCTGGCCGTTTTCGCCAATGCCTTCCGTCAGGGCTTTGCTGTTGGCGGCTTTGGGCCGGATTTGCAGCACTTCGCCGTGGCGGGCGGTAATACGCTCTACCTGTCCCAGCACGATCATATCCATCAGCTCTTCCCAGTCGCGCCGCAGCAGCAGCTCTTCTTCTTCACTGGGACTCCACAGCAGCGGGGCGCCGACGCGACGTTCGGCCAGCGGAATTGCCCGATCGCCTTCTACCGGTATCCACAATACTCTCGCCAGCTTATGTCGCACATGGCTGGTTTCCCAGACCAGACCGCTGTTGCCGGTCAACGGTGCCACGCAAACAAAGGTGGTTTCCAACGGGCGGCCCTGCGCGTCGACAGGAATAGTTTTCAGCTCCACGCCGATGTCGGCAAAATCCTGTTCTGGTTTGCTGCCTGCGCTGGCGCCCAGATAGCGTTCCAGTAGCATACCCACCCAGCCCTTATCGCGACGCAGGTCGCGCGGTATCGTAAGGCCCGCTCTCAACGCCAGTTCGCCCAGCGTAAAGCCAGCCAGCTGGCGCGCGCGTTCCAGTAACGCGGCTTCGTTTTCCGGCGGTAAAACCGGAGAAAAATAGTCTGGCATCGCCTGCTCTTGGTTGTTGGTTAAAAAATGAACAGTAGTTTTCCATATTAAAAGGGATGCGTTCATCCCTGAGGAAAAGCGCAATAATAGCATGATTAATCGCGGCTTTTTTTTGTCACTTTGCGGCCGCGATCGGGAAGTTGAAAAGGTTATGCCTGCCTGCGCACCGACAATGAACAGGATCTTACACGTAGTTATCCACAGAAAAATGGGATAAGTCGATTTTTAAAATAATACTGTTTCGATTTACAGGCTTGACGCGGCGGTTTTACCCGGGTTACCGCATTTTTTGCTTAGGATAGCAACATATCCTGTGGATAAAAAAGTCGGTGTTCGATCTTTCGCCACCTGCCTGGTGTCGTTATTGATCGGGGGCCCTGAAACAGCAGAAGGACGCGGTAGAATTGGATAAATCCCAATATTTATAATGCGTTAACCAAAGTATTAACCTTAGGCTAAAAGGCGCCACTCTGAGTTTTCCCCAGCGGCCAGGAGAGTTCTGCACAAAGATATCCACAGAAAAGGTGAATAAGATCGCGCAAAAGTGGCGATTTCTGTTTATAACTCTACGAATGTTCGCAAGTTATCCCGCGAATGCCGTCAGTAACGGCCCAAAAGCAGTGGTTTACCGTCTGTAAGGAGTATGAAACAATCAGGCTATCCGAGTATTAGTTTTGAGGTAGTCCAGTGATCGATGATGATGGCTACCGCCCGAATGTTGGTATCGTAATTTGTAACAGGCAGGGACAAGTGTTGTGGGCCAGAAGGTATGGCCAGCACTCCTGGCAGTTTCCTCAGGGAGGCATCAACCCTGGCGAAACGGCAGAACAGGCGATGTATCGAGAACTCTTTGAGGAAGTCGGTTTGCACCGCAAAGATGTGCGCATCCTTGCCTCTACCCGGAACTGGTTACGCTATAAGTTGCCGAAACGTTTGGTGCGTTGGGACACAAAGCCGGTTTGTATCGGCCAGAAACAGAAGTGGTTTCTTCTGCAACTCTTGTGCAATGACGCGGATATCAACATGCAAACCAGCAGCACGCCGGAGTTCGACGGCTGGCGCTGGGTGAGCTTCTGGTATCCTGTACGTCAGGTTGTCTCTTTTAAACGCGACGTTTATCGCCGGGTGATGAAGGAGTTCGCCAGCGTGGTGATGCCCCTGCAGGAGAATGCCGTACCGCGAAATACGCCTTATCGACGGAAGAGAGGGTAAGCCGCTCAGATATGCTTATACAGCTGCGCGAGATAGTGGAGAAAGTGGCAGGAGCGCCCCGGCTGACCGAGGCGCTCGACATTCTGGTCAGCGAAATCTGCCTGGCAATGGATACCGAAGTCTGTTCGGTCTACCTGGCCGATCACGACCGTCGCTGCTATTACCTGATGGCGACGCGCGGCCTGAAAAAGCCGCGCGGCCGCACCGTCGCGCTGGCTTTCGACGAAGGGATCGTCGGGCTGGTAGGGCGTCTGGCTGAACCTATCAACCTTGCCGATGCGCAAAGTCATCCCAGCTTCAAATATATTCCTTCCGTAAAAGAAGAGCGCTTCCGTTCTTTTCTTGGCGTGCCGGTTATCAGCCGCCGCCAGCTGCTGGGCGTACTGGTCGTTCAGCAGCGCGAGCACCGCCAGTTTGACGAGAGCGAAGAATCGTTTCTGGTGACGCTGGCTACGCAAATGGCCACTATTCTCTCTCAATCGCAGCTTAATACGCTGTTCGGACAGTACCGGCAAACCCGCGTGCGTGCCCTGGCCGCCGCGCCGGGCGTGGCGGTGGCCGCAGGCTGGGTAGAAAGCAACCAGCCGTCGCTGGATACCGTTTCGGCGGCCTCCACGCTGGATGCGGTGCGCGAGCGCGAAAGGCTGTCGCTGGCGATGGACGAGGCTTCCGGCGAGTTTCGCCGCTACAGCAAACGTTTCACCTCCAGCGTGCATAAAGAAAGCGCCGCCATTTTCGATCTCTATTCGCACCTGCTCAGCGACAACAGGCTGAAAAAAGATCTCTTTGCGGAGATCGACAACGGCTTCGTGGCGGAATGGGCGGTAAAGAAGGTCATTGAGAAGTTTGCCGCCCAGTTTGCCAGCCTGCAGGACAGCTATCTGCGTGAAAGGGCGGGCGATCTGCGCGCGCTGGGGCAGCGTTTGCTGTTTCACCTCGACGACACCATGCAGGGCACCAATACCTGGCCCGAACGCTTCGTGCTGGTGGCCGACGAGCTGACCGCCACGACGCTGGCCGAGCTGCCGCACGATCGCCTGGCAGGCGTGGTGGTCAGGGATGGCGCGGCCAACTCGCACGCGGCGATTATGGTGCGCGCGATGGGCATTCCGACCGTGATGGGCGCGGATATTCAGCCCGAGGCGCTCAACGGCAGGCTGCTGATCGTGGACGGCTATCGCGGCGAGCTGCTGGTGGATCCGGAACCGGTGCTGGTGCAGGAATATCAGCGGCTGATCAGCGAAGAAAACGAGCTGAGCAAGCTGGCGGAAGACGTGGTGGAGCGGCCTGCGACGCTGAAGTCGGGCGAGCCGGTAAAAGTGATGCTCAACGCGGGCCTGAGCGCGGAGCATGAGCAGGCGCAGGGCGGTCGCGTGGATGGCGTCGGGCTTTACCGTACGGAAATCCCCTTTATGCTGCAAAACGGTTTCCCTTCCGAAGAGGAGCAGGTCGCGCAGTATCAGGGGATGCTGCAACTCTTCCTGGAAAAGCCGGTTACGCTGCGCACGCTGGATATCGGCGCTGACAAACAGCTGCCCTACATGCCGATAAGCGAGGAGAACCCTTGCCTGGGCTGGCGCGGTATCCGACTAACGCTGGATCAGCCGGAGATTTTTCTGGTCCAGGTACGCGCCATGCTGCGCGCTAACGTCGCCAGCGACAACCTCAGCATTCTGCTGCCGATGATCACCAGCATTGATGAAATCGACGAGGCGCTCAGGCTAATCGAACGAGCCGGAAAGGAAGTGGAAGAGATGCTGGGCTACCCGATTCCCAGGCCGCGCGTCGGCGTGATGATTGAGGTACCCTCGATGATCTTTATGATCGGCCACCTGGCAAAGCGGGTCGATTTTATCTCCGTCGGCACTAACGATCTGACGCAGTACCTGCTGGCCGTCGATCGCAACAATACGCGCGTCGCCAGCCTTTACGACAGCCTGCATCCGGCGATGCTGCGCGCGCTGAAAACCATTGCGGAAGAGGCGAAGCGGGCCAATATCGAACTCTGTCTGTGCGGCGAAATGGCGGGCGATTCCAGCTGCGTCGCCCTGCTGGTGGGGCTGGGCTATCACCATCTGAGCATGAACGGACGCAACGTCGCCAGGGTGAAATATCTTCTGCATCATATTGATTACGAAGAGGCGCAGAAGCTGGCGGAAGCGGGCCTGCAGGCGGAACAGGCAAATGAGGTGCGCCACCTGGTCGCCGCCTTTATGGAACGGCGCGGGCTGGGCGGTCTAATCCGCGGTGGTCGATAGTTCTCTTATTAAAGTTTACAAAGTTCCATCGGGCCGCCTTCGTGCGGCCTGTGCTATGATGCGCGCCTCTGCGCGGCGCCGCACGCGCGCTTTATTCATTCCGTCACCTGAAATCAGGGACTATTAATAATGGTGAAAGATGACTAACGGCTATCTGGCTTTCCCCCAATTTGATCCGGTAATTTTCTCCGTCGGGCCGATTGCCCTGCACTGGTATGGCCTGATGTATCTGGTCGGCTTTATCTTTGCCATGTGGCTGGCCGTACGCCGCGCCAACAAGCCGGGCAGCGGCTGGAAAAAAGAAGAGGTTGAGAATCTGCTCTATGCGGGGTTCCTCGGCGTCTTCCTGGGCGGCCGCATCGGCTACGTGCTGTTTTATAATATGCCGCTGTTTCTGGATAATCCGCTCTATCTGTTCAAGGTCTGGGATGGCGGCATGTCGTTCCACGGCGGCCTGCTGGGCGTTATCTGCGTGATGCTGTGGTTCGCCCACCGTACCAAACGCAACTTTTTCCAGGTGGCGGATTTTATCGCGCCGCTGATCCCTTTCGGGCTGGGCGCCGGCCGTCTGGGCAACTTTATCAATGGTGAACTCTGGGGACGCGTAGCGCCCGATCTGCCATGGGCGATGCTGTTTCCCGGCTCGCGCGGCGAAGACGTAGCGCTGGCCGCCACCCATCCTGAATGGCAGTCGCTGCTGGCTACTTACGGCGTGCTGCCGCGCCATCCTTCTCAGCTCTATGAACTGCTGCTGGAAGGCGTGGTGCTGTTTATCATTTTGAACGTTTTTATCCGTAAAAATCGTCCGATGGGCGCGGTATCAGGCTTGTTCCTGATCGGCTACGGCGTATTCCGCTTTATCGTGGAGTATTTCCGTCAGCCAGACGCCCAGCTGGGCCTGTTCGACAATTTTATCAGCATGGGGCAAATCCTTTCGACGCCGATGATTATCGCCGGCGCGATTATGATGATTTGGGCGTATCGCCGCCGTACCGTGCAACACGTTCGTGAGGAAAAATGAAACAGTATCTGGAATTAATGCAGAAAGTGCTCAACGAGGGCACGCCGAAAAATGACCGTACCGGTACCGGCACGCTGTCGATTTTTGGTCATCAGATGCGTTTCAACCTGCAGGAAGGCTTTCCGCTGGTGACCACCAAGAAGTGCCATTTGCGTTCGATTATCCATGAGCTGCTGTGGTTTCTGAAGGGCGACACCAATATCGCCTATCTGAAAGAAAATAAAGTGACCATCTGGGACGAGTGGGCCGATAAAAACGGCGACCTTGGCCCGGTATACGGCAAGCAATGGCGCAGCTGGGGCGCGCCGGACGGCCGCCAGATTGATCAGCTGGCAAAAGTGATGGAGCAGCTGAAAAACGATCCGGACTCGCGCCGCATCATCGTCTCCGCGTGGAACGTGGGCGAGCTTGACGAGATGGCGCTGGCGCCGTGCCATGCCTTCTTCCAGTTCTACGTGGCGGACGGCAAGCTTTCCTGCCAGCTCTATCAGCGCTCTTGCGATGTGTTCCTTGGCCTGCCGTTTAATATCGCCAGCTATGCGCTGCTGGTGCATATGGTGGCGCAGCAGTGCGATCTGGAACCGGGCGACTTTGTCTGGACGGGCGGCGACACGCACCTCTACAGCAACCATCTGGAGCAGGCGAATCTGCAGCTGACCCGCGAGCCGCGTGAGATGCCGAAGCTGGTGATCAAACGTAAACCCGCTTCGCTGTTTGATTATCGTTTTGAAGATTTCGATATCGAAGGTTACGATCCGCATCCTGCCATTAAGGCGCCGGTCGCCATCTGACCGACTAAGGGAGCGAGCTTTCGCTCCCTTTTTTACGACCCGACAAAGCTGCTGCCGTTCTCTTTGCTGTACTAAATTTAAGTATCCCCGTGTTGCCACCGTTATTTCTGCCTCTTTATTTCCTGCCCAGAGCTTAAGCGCCGCTATCTTGCCGCTGCTGTTCTCTTAACCGCTTTCTTTTCTGCCCGGAGCTTAAGCGCCCACCTGTCTGAACTTTATTTTTGCCGACAGGATGGCGCGGTAAAACCGCAGCGGAAAAGGTTGTTTTTCCAATACAGGCCGCAAAAAAACAGGTAATGAAACATCCAAAGCGTAAACGGCCGGAAAGCCGCTCGCATGATGGCTTTTTGTGGCTGGCAACTTTGCTCGCCAACGGCACAATAGAGCACATGAACAGAGCAGGCTTTACCTTACCGGAATTGCTGATCGTCATGACTATCGCCAGCATGCTGATGGCCGGCGCGGTCGGTGGCTGGCAGCAGTGGCAGCAGACGCAGCGGCTAAACGCGAGCGCGCGGCAAATCCAGCATTTTTTACTGCGGCTGCGCAGCGAGACAAACTGGCATAACCGGCAGGCGCTGCTGTGGAAAACGGATGGCGCTTCGTGGTGCCTGGGCAGCGGCCCGGTGCAGGCGTCCTGCCATGGCCGCCAGCGCCGAACGTTAACTGCGCCCTGGCCTGCGATAAAAATAGCCTCGCTCACGGAGGGGATGGGATTTTATGGCCGCCGCAACGTGGCCAAACCGGGCCGGATCGTGATCGTCGGCGCGGCGGGCGAACGTCATATTATCCTGTCGTCGAGGGCAAGGGTGCGCATTTGTCAGGATGCCTGTCCGTGAAGCGCGGTGGTTTTACCCTGCCGGAAATGTTAGTGGCGTTGGCGATTAGCGGCGTACTGATGCTGGGCGCGGCAAAATTTCTGCCGCTGTTGCAGATCGGCAATCTGCGGATCCTGCTGACCTTTCAGCTTCACGAAGAGCTACAGCTGATGATGAGCACGCTGGAAAAAAGCGTGCGGCGCGCGGGCTACTGTCACGGCAAATGCCAGGGCGAAGGGCTGCAGACGATCGGCGAAAAAAACGCATGCCTGCTGGTGCGCTGGGACGAGAACAGCAACGGCCGCTGGGAAGGGCCGGGCAATGACAACAGCGACTACTATGGCTTCCGGCTGCGCGACGGCAATCTGGAGGCGCAGCGCGGCGTACAGAGCTGCGACAGCGGCGGATGGGAAAAAATGAACGACCCGGACAGCATAGTAATCAGCGATTTTCGCGTGCTTAAGCAGGCGAGACAGATCCGACTGCTGCTTGGCGGCTATGCCAGACGTTTTCCGCAGCTGCCGCTAACCGTCGAGCGCTGGATCACGGCGGAAAACTTGTGAATACGCAGCAGGGAAGCGGTGCGCTGCTGATGGCGATCCTGCTGTTGCTGATGTCGACGGCGCTGCTCAACGCCACCCGACAGCAGCTGGATGCATCGTTAAGCCTTGTGGCGGACGAGCGGCTTTATCTGCGGCAGGCCAGCCTGGCCGCTTCGGCGCTGGAGGCGGGGAAAAGGGAAAAATGGGCGTCGACGGTGGTTTGGCGCTGCCTTACGGCACGGCAGCAGCCTGACTGGCGGGCCTGTTTTAAAGTGACAACGAAAGGCGAAGCCTTATTACGTGGTGACGGCGGCAAAGACACTATCGCCTTTTATCAATGGGTAACCCACGATGAACAAAATGGCCGCGTACATCCACAGCCGCACGGCTGGCTTGATTTTTGTCCGTTGGCGCAGGAAGAAGACTGCCTGCCGGACAGGGAAACCGCAGGGCTTTAGCCTGCCGGAAACGCTGGTGGCGCTGCTGCTGTTTAGCCTGAGCTCGCTGGCGCTGGTTCAGTATCAGCTGGCGCTGGGAAGAAGCTTTCAGCTGCAGCTACAGCAGCGGGAAGCGGTCAGGCTGGCCCGGCAGCGGTTCGAAGGCTATCAGGCGCCCGGCTGGCAGACGATGCTGGAACAGCAAACGCTGACCGAAGGCTGCATGCTGTTAACGGCGCGGGTTATCAGTCCTGCCGGGGCTAAAGCTGCATTATCGCAGCTGAGCTGTAAAAGCGAAGACCAACAGGAAAGTGCAGAGCTGCACAGGTAGTTTATGCTGTCGTCGTTTTGAAAAAGCCTGAAAGCAGCCAGCGGCCGATTATCTCTTTATGAGAGATAACAGCCGGAAATCTTTTTTCTGCTGCCACAGAAAAAAACAAGCTGGCAAAATAGCGAAGGTTCGGGACGTAACTATCCATTACTTTCCCTGTCATAATATTTTTGTTTTTATCAAGTGACTTTGCTTTTCAGGCGGTTTTGAAAGTTTTTATAAAAATATCTTTTCCCGTGTCAGTATTAACACAGAACGGCAGCGGCTTTTTGTATTAAGGAGGTATACCAGGACGGTTAACTATCCCGACTGAATCTGCCTGGCAATTAATGCAGTCAGTAACAGGCTCTTTTAATAAACCTTCACGGATGAAACAAGATGAAAATAGCAACGAAACTTTTACTCTCCCTCTCTTTATCCGCGGTATTTCTTCCCCCGGCGGGCGCAGATGCCGTCAAAGATGTGACCGTGGATTATCGACACGGCTACCGCCTGCGCGACCGCACCCACTACGATAAGCTGGCGCTGGGTGCCAGCCTGCCTGATAATTACGTTTTTAGCGTCGAAACCAAATTTAAAACCGGCGGCCCGGACCCGAAAGATAAATATTATAACGACATAGTTTTGAACGTAGTCGAAATGACGCTGATGAAAAACTTTTTTTATGGCGACTGGACTTTTACCCCTTTTATTCAGCCAGAGTTCAGTTCGGTGAGAACGGAATGGAAATTTGGCGTCGTGCCCTGGTATAAAATTAATGACAGCTGGTCTGTTGGCGGCATGTATCGCCTGGAGCTAAGCGACTATGCGCATGACGGCCAGTGTGGTGAAGCCGGTCACGACTATTGCAGCCTGGACAAGCACCGTACCGTTAACCGCTTTGATGCCTATTTCCGCTACCGCTGGAAAGATTTAACCACCACCTATAAATACATTTATATGCACGGTGACGATTTACTGTTCGCCAATAAGAAAAATAACTACGAGCAGGAGCTACAGTTTGATTATGTAGTTGGCGCGAACAGAGAGTGGCGGCCTTATGTCACCTTCGCCGATATCGGCCGCAGCGCTTATTCCAGCGAGCGCCAGCTCCGCTTAAGGCTGGGCGTCGCCTATACCTTTAAATAAATTTTGGCTACATAAACGGTAAACGGCCTGACAGCCGCATTTGCAACAGCCTCCGGACGGGGTAGAGTGTGCACGCAGAGCGCAACACCGTACCAGGAGCAGGCATGTTTACCGTTTATCACTCGAATCAGCTGGATCTTTTAAAAACGCTGGCGGCTTTTCATATTGAAAACCAGCCGCTGCGCGATCCTTTCCAGTCCGAAGTGGTGCTGGTGCAGAGTCCCGGTATGGCGCAGTGGCTGCAAATGTCGCTGGCCGAGCAGTTCGGCATTGCGGCTAATATTGCCTTTCCGCTGCCCGCGTCCTTTATCTGGGATATGTTTGTCCGCGTTCTGCCGGGCATTCCTAAAGAGAGCGCCTTCAGCAAAGCCAGCATGAGCTGGAAGCTGATGACTATCCTGCCGAAGCTGCTGTCGCGGCCGGAATTCGTTATGCTGAGCCACTATCTTTCTGACGACGAGGACAAGCGTAAGCTGTTTCAGCTCGCGTCGCGGGTAGCCGATCTTTACGACCAGTATCTGGTTTACCGCTCGGAGTGGCTGAACAGCTGGGAAAAAGGGCAGCAGATCGAAGGGCTGGGCGAAGCGCAGCAGTGGCAGGCGCCGCTGTGGGCGGAGCTGGTTGCCTGGAACCGCGAGCTGGGCCATCCGGAATGGCACCGCGCCAATCTTTACGCGCGGTTTATCGCCACGCTGGAACAAAGCAGTACCCGGCCGCCAAACCTGCCGGATCGCGTATTTATCTGCGGCATCTCCGCGCTGCCGCCGGTGTACCTCCAGGCGCTTCAGGCGCTCGGCAAGCATATCGATATCCACCTGCTGTTTACCAACCCGTGCCGCCATTATTGGGGTGACATTCAGGATTACGCTTTTCTGGCTAAGCTGCAAAGCCGCCGCCGCGAGCACTACAAACAGCAGCGGGAAAGCGCGCTGTTTCGTGAAGAAGACGCCGCCAGCCTGTTTAACGAGGCGGGCGAGCAGCAGCTGAGCAATCCGCTGCTGGCTTCCTGGGGTAAGCTGGGGCGCGACAACCTGTTTTTGCTGGCGCAGATGGAGTGTCGGGAAATCGACGCCTTTGTCGATATCGAACCGACCACGCTGCTGCAAACGCTACAGCACGATCTGCTGGAGCTGGAAGACAATGCCGTGATCGGCCTGAAGCGGGAAGAGTGGGAATCCAGCCTGGGCAAGCGGGTGCTGGATCCCGACGACCAGTCGGTGACTTTTCACCTCTGCCACAGCCCGCAGCGCGAAGTGGAAGTGTTGCAGGACAGGCTATTGGCGATTATGGCGGAAGATCCGCAGCTTTCGCCGCGCGACATTATCGTGATGGTGGCGGATATCGACGCCTACACGCCGTTTATCCAGGCGGTTTTCGGCAATGCGCCTGCGGAACGCTGGCTGCCTTTTTCCATCTCCGACCGTCGCGCCAGCCAGGCGCATCCTGCTTTGCAGGCCTTTATTGCGCTGCTGAGCCTGCCGGACAGCCGCTTTACCTCCGAAAGCGTACTGGCACTGTTGGAAGTGCCGGCGGTTGCCAGCCGTTTCTCTGTTGATGAAGAAGGGCTGCGGCGGCTGCGGCACTGGGTCGGCGAGTGCGGCATTCGTTGGGGGCTGGATGACGACACGGTGCGCGAGCTGGATCTGCCGCCAACCGGACAGCATACCTGGCAGTTCGGCCTGACGAGAATGCTATTGGGCTACGCCATGCACAGCGATATCGGCCACTGGCAGGGCGTGCTGCCCTATGATGAATCCAGCGGCCTGATTGCCGAGCTGGTGGGGCACCTGGCCGAGCTGTTAATGCAGCTGCGTCGCTGGCGCGAGCGGCTGAGCGAGCCAAGAGCGCTGGAGGCGTGGCTGCCGCTCTGTCGCGAGCTGCTTGGCGATTTCTTTGAAGGCGATGCCGAGGCGGAAGCGGCGCTGGCGCTGATTGAAGAGCAGTGGCAGCAGGCCATCAGCTACGGTATTCAGGCCGAATATCAGCAGGCTATCCCGCTGTCGCTGCTGCGCGACGAACTGCGCGCCAGGCTGGATCAGGAGCGGATCAGCCAGCGCTTTCTTGCTGGCCCGGTTAACTTCTGTACGCTGATGCCGATGCGATCCATTCCCTTTAAGGTGGTTTGCCTGCTGGGCATGAACGACGGCGTCTACCCGCGCACGCTGCCGCCGCCGGGTTTCGATCTGATGAGCCAGCAGCCGAAAAAAGGCGACCGTAGCCGTCGCGACGACGACCGCTATCTGTTTCTGGAAGCCATTAACTCCGCTCAGCATCAGCTCTATATCAGCTATATCGGCCGCACCATTCAGGACAATTCGGAACGATTCCCTTCGGTGCTGGTCAGCGAGCTGGTGGATTATATCGGGCAAAGCTTCTGTCTGCCGGAAGACCGTCAGAGCGATGTGGATACCAGCGCGGCGCGGGTTATCGCGCATCTGCATCACCTACACAGCAGGATGCCGTTTGCGGCGGAAAACTTTCTGCCGCAGGCGCGTTATCAGAGCTATGCGGCGGAGTGGCTACCGGCAGCGAAGGCGAGCGGCGTGCCGCATCCGCCATTTATGCAGCCGCTGCCGGAGGAAAATATTACCGAGCTTAACTTCGACCAGCTGCTGCGTTTCTGGCGTCATCCGGTACGCGCCTTTTTCAGCCTGCGGTTGGGCGTCAGCTTCAGCGCGGAAGACATGGAACTGCCGGATGCGGAACCTTTTATTCTGGATAACCTCAGCCGTTACCAGCTCAATACCCAGCTGCTGAATACCCTGATTGAAGGCCAGCCGGGCGAACCGCTGTTCGATCGTCATCGCGCGGCGGGCAATCTGCCGTATGGCGCCTGGGGCGAACTGTTCTGGCAGGATCAGCTGGCGGATATGGCCGAACTGGCCGGCGTGGTGCGCGAGCAGCGCAAGGATGCCGTCAGCCAGGAAATCAATCTTCAGGTTGGCGGGCTTCAGCTGAGCGGCTGGCTGCCTGCCGTACAGGACGATGGCCTGCTGCGCTGGCGGCCAGGCCACCTTAACTTTACCGACGGGCTGGCGCTGTGGCTGGAACATCTGGTCTACTGCGTGCTGGGCGGCAGCGGCGCCAGCCGCATGTACGGACGTAAAGAGAGCCGCTGGTGGTTCCCGCCGCTCTCCGCCATTGAGGCCAGCGGCTGGCTTGAACGCTATATCGAAGGCTATAAAGCAGGCATGTGCGCGCCGCTGCTGCTGCTGCCCAAAACCGGCGGTGCCTGGCTGGAGGCCTGCTATGACGAAAAGGCGGCGGCGGTCTCTTACGATGAGGCGACGCAGGCAAAAGCGCGCAATAAGCTGCTGCAGGCCTGGCAGGGCAATATGCAAATAGAAGGCGAGGGCAGCGATCCCTATCTGGCCCGGCTGTTCCGCACGCTGGATGAAGCAACGCTACAGCAAATCACGCACAACGCCGAAGTCTGGCTGCTGCCGCTGCTGCGGATGAATGACATTAACTGAGACATCCTGTAGTGTTACTTTATAACCCCATTTCGCTTTTTTTTCTGTCCGCTCTTAGCCAGCGGAGTCTTTAGGGTCGTCGTTTAGCTGTCGCCGCTTCGGGGGCGCAGAAAGCACGTTAGATTGTCGAGGAGTTTGAATGCGTCGTTATGCAGTCTGGTTCACCACGCTGTTTCTGCTTTTTACCTTCTGGAGTCCGCTGAGCCAGGCACAGTCAGGCTGGCAGCCGATCCCTGAAGCTATCCGCAAAAGTGAAAAAGATCCGCGCCAGTATCAGGCGATCAAACTCGACAACGGCATGACGGTACTGCTGGTTTCCGATCCGCAGGCGACAAAATCCCTGTCGGCGCTGACGCTGCCCATCGGCTCGCTGGACAACCCGCGTAACCAGCAGGGTCTGGCGCACTATCTTGAGCATATGCTGCTGATGGGGTCAAAACGCTATCCGCAGCCGGATAATCTGGCGGAGTTCCTGAAAAAGCACGGCGGCAGCCACAATGCCAGCACGGCGTCCTACCGCACGGCTTTCTACCTGGAAGTGGAAAACGATGCGCTGGCCCCGGCGGTGGATCGGCTGGCGGATGCCATCGCCGAGCCGCTGCTGGATCCGGTTAATGCCGATCGTGAGCGCCACGCGGTGAATGCCGAGCTGACGATGGCGCGCTCGCGCGACGGCTTGCGCATGGCGCAGGTCGGCGCGGAAACGCTGAATCCTGACCATCCCAGCTCGCTTTTTTCCGGCGGCAACCTGGACACGCTGAAAGACAAACCGGACAGCAAGCTGCACGATGCGCTGAAGGATTTTTATCAGCGCTACTATTCGGCCAACCTGATGAAAGCGGTGATTTACAGCAATAAGCCGCTGGCGGAACTGCAAAAAATCGCGGCCACTACGTTTGGCAGAGTGGCGAACCACAATGCCGCAGTGCCTGCGATTACCGTGCCGGTGGTGACGGATCAGCAGAAAGGCATTGTGATCCACTACGTGCCGGCCCAGCCGCGCAAGCAGGTCAGGATCGAGTTTCGCATCGACAATAACAGCGACCAGTTTCGCAGCAAGACCGATACGCTAATCGCCTATCTGATCGGCAATCGCAGCAAGAACACGCTTTCCGACTGGCTGCAAAGCCAGGGCCTGGCCGATTCTATTGATGCCGGCGCCGATCCGGTTATCGATCGCAACGGCGGCGTCTTTTCCATCTCTATTTCGCTGACCGATCGGGGGCAGGCAAACCGCGATCGGGTGGTGGCCGCCGTGTTCAGCTATCTGAACAAGCTGCGTAACGAAGGCATCGACAAACGCTATTTTGATGAAATGGCGCACGTGTTGGATCTGGACTTCCGCTATCCGTCGATCACGCGTGACATGGACTATATCGAATGGCTGGTGGATACCATGCTGCGCGTACCGGTTACCGACACGCTGGTCGCGTCCTATGTCGCCGATCGCTACGATCCGCAGGCGATTAAAGCGCGTCTGGACGGCATGACGCCGCAGAACGCCCGGATCTGGTTTATCAGCCCGAACGAGCCGCACAATAAGACCGCCTATTTCGTTAATGCGCCTTATCAGGTCGATCGCATCACGCCGGAGCGTTTTGCCGCCTGGCAGAAGGAAAGCGCGGCTATTTCGCTGGATTTGCCCGTGCTGAATCCCTATATCCCGTCTGATTTCACGCTGATTAAACCGGCGCAGCAGGTTGACCGTCCGCAGACGCTGGTTAACCAGCCGGGCCTGCGCGTGTTTTATATGCCAAGCCGCTTTTACGCGGACGATCCCAAAGCCAACATTACGCTGGCGCTGCGGAATAAAGAGGCGATGAGTACCGCCAAAAATCAGGTACTGTTCGGCATGAATGACTACCTGGCAGGCCAGGCGCTGGACGAGCTGAACTCGCAGGCTTCGGTTGGCGGCATCAGCTTCTCCACCAGCGAAAACGACGGCGTAACCTTTAACGCCAGCGGCTTTACTCAGCACCTGCCGGAGCTGATGCAGACGCTGCTGAAACAGTACGCCAGCTATCAGCCAACGCAGCAGCAGCTGGATCAGGCGAAGTCCTGGTATCTGGAGCGTCTGGACGCCGCCGAAAAAGGGAAGGCCTTCGAGCTGGCTATTCAGCCCGCGCAAATGCTGTCGCAGCTGCCCTATACCCAACGCAGCGAGCGCCGTAAGCTGGTGGCCGGTATTACGCTGGCCGATCTGAAGAATTACCGCAGTATGCTGTTGGAAAAAGCGACGCCGGAGCTGATGGTGGTCGGCAATATGACGCCGGAAAGCGTCAAGGCGCTGGCGACCACGCTGAAAGCGCAGCTTAACTGCGAAGGGCAGAGCAGCTGGCACAGCGATTATCTGACGGTGGATAAAACGGCAAACGCCAATTTACAACAGGCCGGCAGCAGCACCGATTCCGCGCTGGCCGCGCTGTACGTGCCGCTCGGCTATGAAGAGTTCGACAGCATCGCCAGCAGCGCCATGCTCAGCCAGATTGTGCAGCCGTGGTTCTATAACCAGCTGCGTACTGAGGAGCAGCTTGGCTATGCGGTATTCGCCTTCCAGATGCCGGTTGGTCGCCAGTGGGGCATCGGCTTCCTGCTGCAAAGCAACGTTAAGCAGCCCGCTTATCTGCTGCAGCGCTTTGAGGCGTTCTATCCGACGGCGGAAAAGCGCCTGCGCGAGATGAGCAAAGAGGATTTCGCCCAGTATCAGGCGGCAATGATCAACGAGCTGAAGCAGCGTCCGCAAACGCTGGATGAAGAAGCGGGCCGCTACAGTAAAGATTTCAACCGGCAGAACTACCGTTTCGACACCCGTGAAAAAGTGGTTGCCCGTATTCAGGCGCTGACGCCAGAGAAGCTGGCGGCCTTTTTCCACGATGCGGTCAGCAAACCGCAGGGCCTGACGCTGCTGTCGCAGATCTCCGGCAGCCAGCACGACAAGGCCGACTATGCGAAGCCGGCGGGCTTTACCACCTGGCAGGAAGTGTCGAAGCTACAGCAATCTTTTCCGGTGCAAAGCGATAAATGAAGGTCCAGCGTCTCGATCCCCTGACGCTGCCGCTGAAAGGCGAAAGGCTGATAGAAGCCTCGGCGGGCACGGGGAAAACCTTTACCATCGGCCTGCTCTACCTGCGTCTGCTGCTGGGGCTGGGCGGCGAAGCGTCGTTCGGGCGGCCGCTTTCGGTTGAAGAGATCCTGGTGGTGACCTTTACCGAAGCGGCCACCGCAGAGCTGCGCGGCCGCATCCGTGAAAACATCCACCGGCTGCGTATCGCCTGCGTGCGCGGATATACGGCTGACGGCGTACTGGCCCAGCTGCTGACGGAAATCGACGACCTGCCGCAGGCGGCCGCGCAGCTGCTGGCCGCAGAGCGCCAGATGGACGACGCCGGGATTTTTACCATCCACGGCTTCTGCCAGCGCATGCTGAACCTGAACGCCTTTGAGTCAGGCATGCTGTTTGAGCAGCAGCTGATTGAGGATGAGTTTCCGCTGCGCCGTCAGGCCGCCGCCGACTTCTGGCGCCGCTACTGCTATCCGCTGCCGCTGCCGATAGCGCGGGTAATGACCCAGATGTGGCAGGGGCCGGAGCAGCTGCTGACCACGCTGCTGCCCTGGCTGAACGGCGAAGCGCCGGTGCTGAAATATCCGCTTGATTTGCAGGAAACCTTTAGCGAACGTCACGACAAAATTATCGCGCAGATCGACGGCCTGAAAGCGGCCTGGCTGGCGGCCGGTAATTTGCACGATCTGATAGCGCAATCGGGCGTGGATAAGCGAAGCTACAGCAGTAAGCACTTACCTAACTGGCTGGACAAGCTGAACCAGTGGGCGATGGCGGAGACGCTGGACTATCTGTTTCCCAAAGAGCTGGAACGCTTTGGCCAGCGCGTGCTGCATGAAAAAACCAAAAAGGGCGAGCCGCCGCAGCATCCGCTGTTCGAAGAGATCGACCGTTTTCTGGCCGAGCCGCTGTCGCTGCGCGATTTAGTGATCGCCACCGCGCTGGAGGAAATCCGCCAGGCAACCCAGAAAGAGAAGCGCCAGAACGCGCTGCTGGGGTTTGACGATTTGCTACAGCGCCTCGACAGCGCGCTGCGGCAGCCGGGCGGCGAGGCGCTGGCGCAGGCGATCAGAACCCGCTATCCGGTCGCGCTGATTGATGAATTTCAGGATACCGACCCGCAGCAGTACCGTATTTTCCGCGGTATCTACGGCCAGCAGCCCGACAACGCGCTGCTGCTGATTGGCGATCCCAAACAGGCGATTTACGCTTTTCGCGGCGCGGATATTTTTACCTATATGAAAGCGCGTGGGGAAGTCAGCGCTCACTACACGCTGGAAACTAACTGGCGCTCGTCGCCGATGATGGTTAACAGCGTTAACCAGCTCTTTTCCCGCATGCAGGATCCCTTTCTGTTCAGCGAAATTCCCTTTATTCGCGTTGAGCCAGCCGCGCCCAACGCCGCGCTGAGCTTTACCGTTGAGGGCAAGGAGCAGCCCGCGCTGCGCTTCTGGCTACAGCCGGGTGAAGGCGTGGGCGTGACGGAATATCAGCAGTTTATGGCGCGCCAGTGCGCGGCGGATATCTGCCGCTGGCTAAGCGCGGGTCAGCAAGGCACGGCGCAGATCGGCAAGGGCGACGAGCTGCGGCCGGTGCAGGCTTCGGACGTCACCGTGCTGGTGCGCAGCCGCAGCGAAGCCGCGCTGGTACGGGAAGCGCTCAACGCCCTGAATATTCCTTCGGTCTACCTTTCCAACCGCGACAGCGTGTTCGCCACCCAGGAAGCGCGTGAAATGCTGTGGCTGCTTCAGGCGGTGCTGGCGCCGGAGCAGGAACGCATTCTGCGCAGCGCGCTCGCTACCAGCATCTTCGGGCTGGATGCGCCGACCTTGCAGGATCTGAGCGAGGACGAGCGCAAATGGGATGCGCTGGTGGATGAGTTCGACCACTATCGTCAGCGCTGGCTGAAGCGGGGCGTGCTGCCGATGCTGCGCGAGCTGATGGTCAACCGGCAGATTGCGGAAAACCTGCTGGCTTCGGAAAGCGGCGAGCGCCGCCTGACCGATCTGCTGCATCTGGGCGAGCTGCTGCAGGAAGCTTCCGCGTCGCTCGACAGCGAGCACGCATTGGTGCGCTGGCTGGCGCAGGAAGTGGCGCAGCCCAACGGGCAGTCGGCCAGTCAGCAGCTGCGGCTGGAGAGCGATCGCCACCTGGTGCAGATCGTCACTATCCATAAATCGAAAGGTCTGCAATATCCGCTGGTGTGGCTGCCGTTTGTTGCCAACTATCGCGAAGCGGCCACGGGCATCTATCACGATCGACAGAATTATCAGGCGCTGCTGGATCTGCGCGAGGACGAGGAAAGCCTTGAGCTGGCCGAGCAGGAGCGGCTGGCCGAAGATCTGCGCCTGCTCTATGTGGCGCTGACGCGCTCCGTTCATCACTGTAGCGTGGGCGTTGCGCCGCTGATCAAGGGCAACCGTAAAAAAGAAGGCAACAGCGATCTGCACCGCAGCGCGCTGGGCTGGCTGTTGCAGCAGGGCGAACCGGCTGACGCCACCGCGCTACGCGAGCAGCTGCTTACAATGCAAAACGAGGCGGTAGAAACCGTGCTGGCGGAGACGCCGGAAAGCGCTCCCTGGCAGCCGCAGCAGCACGCCTTACACGCGCTCAGCAGCAAAGCGATGGCGCGCAAGCTGCGCGACGAGTGGCGGGTGACCAGCTATTCCGGGCTACAGCAGCACGGCCATTCCGTCACGCTGGATCTGCTGCCGCGCCTGGACGTTGACGCGGCGGGCGAGGCGCAAAGCCAGCAGGCTGCGCAATTGACGCCGCATACTTTTCCTCGCGGCGCGGCGCCGGGCACTTTTCTGCACGGCCTGTTTGAAAACCTCGACTTTACCCAGCCGGTGGATGAAGCCTGGCTGAGCGAACAGCTTGCCGGACAGGGGCACGACCTTGCCTGGCTGCCGGTGATGAAACAGTGGCTGGAAAACGTGCTGACCACGCCGCTGAATGAAACCGGCGTCAGCCTGAGCCAGCTACCGGCGGAAAGCCGTCAGGTGGAGCTGCAATTTTATCTGCCCATCAAACAAATGCTGATGGCGGAAAAGCTGGATCGGCTGGTGCGCCATTACGATCCGCTGTCGGCCGGCTGCCCGCCGCTTAACTTTCAGCAGGTGCAGGGAATGCTGAAAGGTTTTATCGATCTGGTGTTTTGCTGGCAGGGAAAATATTATCTGCTGGATTATAAATCCAACTGGCTGGGCGAGTCGGGCGAGCACTACACGCCGGAAGCGATGGCGGAAGCGATGCGCGCGCACCGTTACGATCTGCAATATCAGCTTTATACGCTGGCGCTGCATCGCTATTTGCGTCATCGTCTGGCTGACTACGATTATCAGCGCCACTTCGGCGGCGTTATCTATCTTTTCCTGCGCGGCGTGGACGGTACGGCGCGTGAAAACGGCATCTTCCGCACCTGCCCGGAAGCGGCTTTTTTGCAGTCGCTCGACGCGCTGTTTGCCGGGGAATTTCAGGAGGAACTATGGCCATAGCGCAACTGCTGCTCTCCGCCTGTGAGGCGCGACTGCTGCGTCCGCTGGACGTGCAGTTCGCCCGCATGGTGGCGGGCGACGATCATCCCGCACTGATGCTGGCTGCGGCCTGCGTCAGCGCCGAAGCGGGCGAGGGGCACGTGTGCCTGCCGCTGACGCATCTCAGCGAAGCGCTGCTGTTCGGCGGACGCCATCCTGAGCTGGCCGGTCAGCTGTGGCAGGCCGTTGGCGAGCCGGACTGGCATCACCTGCTGTCATCGGCGCAGGCCGTGGGCGACGGCACGACCGCAACGCCGCTGGTACTGCATCAGCAGCGGCTCTATCTGCATCGCATGTGGCAGTCGGAAGGGCAGGTGGCGCAGTTTATCGTGCGTGAAGCCCATACGCCCTTTGACGAACAGCGGCTGCGCAGCGCGCTCGACAGGCATTTTGGCGAGCAGCCGGATAACTGGCAGAAAATCGCCGCAGCGGTGGCGATCACGCGGCAAATTGCGGTGATCTCCGGCGGACCGGGAACGGGCAAAACCACCACGGTAGCCAAACTGCTGGCGACGCTGCTGGAGCTTTCTTCCGGCTCGCTGCGTATTCGCCTGGCCGCCCCGACGGGTAAAGCGGCGGCGCGGCTGACCGAATCCCTGGGCAAAGCGTTGCAGCGGCTTGAAGTCAGCGAAGCGGAAAAACAGCGTTTTCCTGCCGAGGCCACCACGCTGCATCGCCTGCTGGGCGCGGTGCCCGGCAGCCAGCGGATGCGCTATCACGCGGGCAATCCGCTGCATCTGGATCTGTTAGTGGTGGATGAAGCTTCTATGGTGGATTTGCCGATGATGGCGAGCCTGATCGCCGCGCTGCCGCCGCACGCCAGGGTGATCTTTCTGGGCGATCGCGACCAGCTTGCCTCGGTGGAAGCGGGCGCGGTGCTCGGCGATATCTGCCGCTGCGCGGAGTCCGGCTACAGCAGCCAGCGCGCGGAAATGCTGATGCGCCTGACCGGCTGCGAGATTGCAGGCCAGGAGGACAAGCTGGCGCCAGCGGTGCGCGACAGCATTTGCCTGCTGCGTAAAAGCTACCGTTTCGACGCCTCATCGGGCATCGGGCAGCTGGCGCTGGCGGTCAACGCGGGCGATATCCATCAGGTTGAAAAAGTATTTAACGCGGATTTTGCTGATATTACCCGCTTTACGCTGAGCAGCAGCGCAGAGTATCAGCATCTGCTGGACACCAGCGTGGCAGGCTATCGCGACTATCTTGAGCAGATTGCCGACCAGGCGGAACCTCGCCGGGTGATTGAGGCGTTTGGCCGCTTTCAGCTGCTGTGTGCGCTGAGGGAGGGGCCGTTTGGCGTGTTCGGACTTAATGAGCGTATTGAGGCCGCCTTGCAGAAAAAACGGCTGATCCAGCGCCAGCCGGGCAGCAAATGGTATATCGGCAGGCCGGTAATGATCGCCCGCAACGACAGCGCGCTGGGGCTGTTTAACGGTGATATCGGCATTGCGATGAACGATGCGGAAGGCGCGCTGAAGGTGTTCTTCCCGCTGCCCGACGGCAGCATTCGGGCCGTGCAGCCCAGCCGCCTGCCGCCGCATGAAACCGCCTATGCGATGACCGTGCATAAATCACAGGGCTCGGAGTTTGATCATACGCTGCTGGTGCTGCCGAATCAGTTTGCGCCGGTACTGACGCGCGAGCTGGTTTACACCGCCATCACCCGCGCCAGAGAACGCCTGACGCTGTATGCGGATAATCAGGTGCTGAACAGCGCAGTGAAGATGCGCACGCGCCGCCGCAGCGGCCTGGTGGAACGGCTGGCGGGGTAAAGTGGGGCGAAATGTCATTAACGCTTGCGCATACTTTTGACGAACGCTGGATTTTAGCTGAGGCAAGATCGTATAATTACCAGGCAATTTGCAACAGGAGGCTAATTATGGCCGTTATGAGATTTAGGGCAGCAGGAAATGCCATTGAACATACCTCGGTGAAAAGACCTGATGAAGATCTCCGTTGTAGTAAAGCTCAGGCATTAAAGCGTGCTTATGAAGGAGCTGTTCCCCACGCTCCCGGGCATGGCATTTCTGAAGAGCGCGCGCTGGAAATCTCTCAGCAATTCGTTGATTTGTATGAAAATAAAGAAAAGCGCAGGAGAGGTTTTAAGCTGGCATGACGCTAAAGGGAGATGTTTATGTCAGCGAGAATTATGAATATCTGATGGAACAGGACATAAGCCAGGGAAAGACTGAGCTTGAAACAGCGCTTAATGATTTCAAAATATATTGGCCAGGCCCTGGCTTCCATCTGAGTTTTGGTAAAGATAATCAGTTCACTCGCCCTTATAGCCCCGCTCCGGGCATTTTAAGCTGTTCAATCAGGAAAGTGCATGTCAGGCCCGTGGTATTCACACCTGTTCATGGATGGAATGGAACTCGGGCTGCATGGGATCTGCAAAAAATTCCCCGCAAAGCGACCAGTAATACTTATCTTATCTATGCGGTTAATAGCAACAGGGACGCCCTGGTTATGGCGTTGCTAAAAAACGCTCATTATGCGACGCAGTCAAATGACCTTATGCAAGGTTTTATGGAAACAGCGGATAACTGGTATGCGGATATGGGCATAAAACCTCTTCCCGTTGCCGGCCACGATTCTGTCTGGTCTGTCCATATCTGGAAAAAATAATACCGTTCCTGTCCTGCTTATGTAAATCCGTGCCTTCCGCCATGACAGCAGGCTATGCACTTGCACGAGCCTTACTGCGCAATAAATCCCAGCAAAAGGTAAGCAGTGGATGATCAAGGGCTGAGCGAAACGATTAATAAGGCTCTGGCGGGTCCTTAATTTTATGAGGCCGGGTGCGTGCAACTAAATCAGCCCAATCTCAGTTACCGAAGCAGACCGGTATAAACTCATTCGTGCGGACTCGTTACGCGCGCCCCTGTGCGAAAATAGTCTACTTATCTGCCAGACCCCGATGTCAGCAAAAGGCGGGGAAACTATAAAAAAACGTAGCGTCCCGCGCTTTGTTAATCATCGCAATTTTTACGCCATCCGCGCATGGCTCAGATCGGCCATCAGCACCTTTGAGCGGCGCTGGTAGTTATACATCTGCTTTTTGCTTTCCGGCAGCTCTTCGATATCGACCGGCGTAAAGCCGCGCTCCTGGAACCAGTGAATGCTGCGTGTGGTCAGCACAAACAGCTTTTTCAGCCCCATCTGCCGCGCCTGCAGCGCCACTCTTTCCAGCAGCGCTTCGCCGCGCGACGAGCTGCGGTAGTCCGGGTGTACCGCGACGCAGGCCATCTCGCCGATTTTCTCTTCCGGGAAAGGGTAGAGCGCCGCGCAGCCGATGGTGAGGTTATCCCGCTCGATAATCGTAAATTTGTCGATTTCGATCTCTAACTGCTCGCGCGAGCGACGCACCAGAATGCCCTGCTGCTCCAGCGGGCGGATCAGCTCAAGGATGCCGCCGATGTCGTTGATGGTGGCGCGGCGGATCTGCTCGGCGCTTTCCATCACAATCTGCGTACCGATACCGTCACGCGAGAACAGTTCCTGCAACAGCGTGCCGTCCTCCTGATAGCTAATCAGGTGGCTGCGGCGCACGCCGCTGCGGCAGGCCTTCACCGCGCCGCGTAAAAAGCGCACGGTCGCAGACAGATAGTCATGGCCTTCTTCCAGCTCGATAATGCGCTGCTGCGCTTCGTTCGGGAACAGCTCGGAGATAATTGCGCCTTCGCTGTCGGTCACGCCCTGTTCCGCGCAGAAGCCGATCATTTTTTCCGCCTTCAGCTTGATCGCCAGCTGGGTGGCGACTTCTTCCGAGGTCAGGTTAAAGCTCTCGCCGGTCACGGAAACGGCAACCGGCCCCAGCAGCACGATAGCGCCGCTGTCGAGCTGGCGGTGAATAGCCTCTTCATCGATGCGGCGGATACGGCCGCTGTGGCAGTAATCCACGCCGTCATCCACGCCCAGCGGCTGCGCGATAATAAAGTTGCCGCTGACGACGTTGATATGCGCGCCCTGGAGCGGCGTGTTGTTCAGGCTCATCGACAGGCGCGCGGTGATATCCAGCTGTAAACGGCCTGCCGCCTGCTTGACCAGCTCCAGCGACTGCGCGTCGGTGACGCGGGTATGCTTGTGATAAACCGGCTCCAGCTGATGCTCCGCCAGATTGGCGTCAATCTGCGGCCTCGCACCGTATACCACCACCAGGCGAATGCCGAGGCTGTGCAGAAGGCCAATATCATTAACGATGCTTGAGAAGTTATCATGCTCAATGGCTTCGCCGCCCAGCATAATGACAAACGTCTTACCACGATGGGCATTGATATAGGGCACGGTATGGCGAAACCCCTGAACCAGCTCGGTACTCCGTTCCTTCACGGCAAACCCTCTATGAATTATTATTCGCTAAAAATGTATTTTTATTCTTTTATCGCGTGGGCGCAAGTGCCAATTTTCAACCTTCTCTTTAACGTAGCTTAACGCTGCGGCCCGTGAAGGGCTTTTGGGGGTGACACCGGCAGCAGGATTCGCTACAGTTTTGCGCCTGGTGGTTTTTTGGTTTTATTTTTCTTTACAAAACAGCAATTTCTTACTGGAGTGGCATGTCTGATTTACCTTCGCCCGGCCGACGTCGCTGGCTACAGGGCGCTGGCGCAGCGCTGCTGCTGAGCGTCAGCAAAGCGGGACTGGCGGCAAGCAGCCATATTGTGGCCGTGCGCATCTGGCCGTCTTCAACCTATTCCCGCGTCACGCTGGAATCCAATACTCCGCTGAAATATAAACAGTTTGCGTTAAGTCATCCTGAACGCATAGTGGTGGATATCTCCGGCGTGCACCTGAATCAGACCCTGCATCAGGTCGGGCATCTGGTGCGCAGCGACGATCCCTATATTAAAAGCGCGCGCGTCGGCCAGTTCGATCGCCATACGGTGCGGCTGGTGCTGGAGCTGAAGCAGAGCGTGACGCCAAAAGTCTTTACGCTCGATCCGGTCGCCGGCATCAAAAACCGCCTGGTGCTGGATCTCTATCCGGCCAGAAACCGCAGCCATAACCATGAAGACGATCCGCTGCTGGCGCTGTTGCAGGATTACAATAAAGGCGAGCTGGAAAGCGGCCAGCCCGCTTCCGCGCCGTTGCCCGGCAAAGCGGGGCGGGATCGTCCGATTATTATCATGATCGATCCCGGTCACGGCGGCGAAGATACCGGTGCTATCGGCAAGCATAAAACCAAAGAAAAGGTCGTGGTGCTGAAAATCGCCCGTCGGTTGAAAGCGCTAATCGATAAGCAGCCCAATATGCGCGCGCATATGACACGCAGCGACGACGTATTTATTCCGTTGAAGGTGCGGGTGGCAAAAGCGCGCAGATTACGCGCCGATCTGTTTGTTTCTATTCATGCCGATGCCTTTACCAGCCGGGCGGCGCGAGGCTCTTCCGTGTTCGCGCTGTCGACTAAAGGCGCAACCAGCACCGCCGCGCGCTATCTGGCGCAAACGCAGAACGAATCGGATCTGATCGGCGGCGTCAGCATGAGCGGCGATCGCTACCTTGATCACACTATGTTCGATATGGTACAGAGCCTGACCGTTAACGACAGCCTGAAGTTCGGCAAGGAAGTGCTGGGACATATGGGCAAAATTAATCATCTGCACAAGAAGAAGGTGGAGCAGGCGGCTTTTGCGGTGTTGAAAGCGCCGGATATTCCTTCCATTCTGGTGGAAACGGCTTTTATCAGTAATCTGGAGGAGGAGCGCAAACTGCGTACGGCAGCGTTCCAGCGTCAGGTGGCGGAGTCGATTCTGGCAGGGATTAAAGGCTATTTTGCCCACGGCGCACCGTTAGCACCAAGATAGGAAAGCGGGCGGCGACAGGTCGTCCGATAAAATAAGAAAGTTGGAACGCCAGAAACAAAAAAACACCCGAAAGGGTGTTTAGTTGGTTGCGGGAGCCGGATTCGAACCGACGACCTTCGGGTTATGAGCCCGACGAGCTACCAGGCTGCTCCATCCCGCGTCCGATGCTGACGCTTCCATCACGGCAGACTTTTTTACTACTACATTTTCCTGAGAAAATGGTTGCGGGAGCCGGATTTGAACCGACGACCTTCGGGTTATGAGCCCGACGAGCTACCAGGCTGCTCCATCCCGCGTCCGAACTTCCTGGCGCTTCCATCACGACAGGTTTACTGCTTTTCCCCGGAGGGAATTGGTTGCGGGAGCCGGATTTGAACCGACGACCTTCGGGTTATGAGCCCGACGAGCTACCAGGCTGCTCCATCCCGCGTCCGTGGATGCGCACTATACTCTCCGGCGATTTTGTTGCAACCCCTTTTTGCAAATTAACGCCTGAAATCGCCCTTACTGCTTAATTTGTCAGCCGATTGTTGTATTGTTGTGCAAAACCGACGCTTCTTTTTGGCGAGGACGTTTTAATCTGTGGGGCGCTTTGCTATCTTCGCCTGCAATTGCGTATAAAGGTAGAGAATAATGAAAGGACGTTGGGCAAAGTATATGGTCACCGGGGCGTTAATCGCCCTGCTTGCGGGATGTTCCTCCAAACCTACCGATCGCGGCCAGCAGTATAAGGACGGCAAGCTGCAGCAGCCGCTGGGGCTGGTTAATCAACCTAACGCCAAAGGGCGCCCCGTTAACGGCAAAGATTTTGCCGATCAGCTGCTGGAAATCCAGGCCGCTTCGCCAGCCATGTTTTCCCGCCAGCTCTCCACCTACAGCGCGCTAAAAAGCTGGCTGATGGCGGGCGGTGATACGCGGCAGCTGCGCCAGTACGGCGTGGATGCGTATCAGATGGAAGGCACCGACAATTATGGCAACGTGCAGTTTACCGGTTACTACACGCCGGTTATCCATGCCCGCTACACCCGCCAGGGCGAATTTCAGTATCCTTTATACCGCATGCCGCCGCGCGGCAAGCGCCGTTTGCCAAGCCGAGCGGAAATCTACAGCGGCGGCCTGGATGAACGCTACGTTATCGGTTACAGCAATTCGCTGATGGATAACTTTATTATGGACGTGCAGGGCAGCGGCTACGTTGACTACGGCGACGGCCGTCCTTTGACCTTCTTCGGCTACGGCGGCAAGAACGGCCATGCTTATCGTAGCATCGGTAAGGTGCTGATCGATCGCGGCGAAGTGAAGCGCGAAGATATGTCGATGCAGGCTATCCGCCAATGGGGCGAAAACCACAGCCCGGCCGAGGTGCGCGAGCTGCTGGAGCAGAACCCGTCCTTTGTCTTCTTTAAGCCGGAAGAGTTTGCGCCGGTACGCGGCGCGAGCGCGGTACCGCTGATCGCCAAAGCTTCGGTGGCCGCCGATCGTTCGCTGATCCCGCCGGGCACGGTACTGCTGGCGGAGGTGCCTTTGCTGAACGATAAAGGCAAGTTCAACGGCAAATATGAAATGCGCGTGATGGTGGCGCTCGACGTGGGCGGCGCTATTAAGGGCCAGCACTTTGATATCTATCAGGGTATCGGCGAGCAGGCGGGCCATATGGCAGGCTGGTATAACCACTACGGTCGCGTCTGGGTGCTGAAAGCGGCGCCGGGCGCGGGCGTTTCTCCTTTCTCTATGGCACAAAATGGCAATGCCGGTGCGGCGCTGGTCAGTCGATAATTAAGGTCAACGGGCCGGCGTTTCCGGCCCGTTTCCGACGTTGAGGTAAATCATGAGGGTTCTTTCCGACGCCTGGCTACAGCGCTTTGGCGGCACGGCACGCTTATATGGTCAGTCTGCTCTGCAACTTTTCGCCGACGCGCATATCTGCGTGATCGGCATTGGCGGCGTAGGCTCCTGGGCCGCTGAAGCGCTGGCGCGCACCGGTATCGGCGCCATCACGCTGATCGATATGGACGATGTCTGCGTGACCAATACCAACAGGCAGATCCACGCGCTGAAAGGCACAGTAGGGCAGGCGAAAACCGAGGTAATGGCGCAACGCATCCTGGCCATCAACCCGGAATGCAAAGTGACCTGCGTGGATGACTTTATCACTGCGGAAAATACGGCTGAGCTGATGAGCGGCGGCTTTACCTATGTGATTGACGCCATCGACAGCGTGCGGCCAAAAGCGGCGCTGCTGGCCTGGTGCCGCCGTAATAAAATCCCGCTGGTTACCACCGGCGGCGCAGGCGGTCAGATCGATCCCACGCAGATCCAGGTGGCGGATCTGGCGAAAACGATTCAGGATCCGCTGGCGGCTAAGCTGCGCGAACGGTTAAAAAGCGATTTCAATATCGTTAAAAACAGCAAGGGCAAGCTGGGTATTGACTGCGTGTTTTCCACCGAGGCGCTGATGTATCCGCAGCCGGACGGTTCCGTTTGCGCTTCACGCAGTACGGCGGAAGGGCCAAAGCGGATGGACTGCGCTTCCGGCTTCGGCGCGGCCACGATGGTCACCGCCACTTTCGGCTTCGTGGCCGTTTCCCACGTGCTGAAAAAAATGATGGCGAAAGCGGCGCGCGCCTGACGCCGCTTCTGATTTGCTTAACCCGCTTCGCTCGCCGCCTTCACTACCGCTGTCGCCAGTGCCGCCAGACCGGCGCTGCGCGAGGCGCTGAGCTGATCGCGCAGCCCCAGGTCATCAAACAGCGCCAGCGGATCGCTCTGCAATATCTCTTCGGGCAGCTTTCCTTCCACGCTGACCAGCAGCACCGCCAGCAGTCCGCGCACGATGCGGCCCTCGCTGTCGCCGTAAAAGTGCAGGCTGCCGTCGGGCGACTGTCTATGTCCCAGCCAGACGCGGTTTTCACAGCCGCTGAGTTCGATTTCCGCCGTTTTCCACTCCTCCGCCAGCGCGGGCAGCTGTTTTCCCAGCAAAATCAGCTGGCGATAGCGTTCTTCCCACTGCGTAAAGGCGGAAAAAGTCTGTTTTAAGCCGTCGGCGGTAATCAGCGTGCCGAACGGGTGCGGAGCCGGTAAAGTCGTCATAGTTAATCTGCCAAAAGTTCCAGTGCGGTGGTCATGGCGCTGACCAGCGCTTCAACATCGTTAAGCGTATTATAGGGCGCAAAAGAGGCGCGCAGGGTGCCGTTGACGCCAAGTGCCTGTAGCAGCGGCTGGGCGCAGTGCTGGCCGGCGCGCAGCGCGATGCCGCTTTCCGCCAGCAGCGTAACAATATCACTGTGGTGTACGCCCGCGATATCAAAGGCGAGCAGGCTGGAGCCGCTGGCACGGAAGCTGCGAAAGCCGGGCAGATCCGCCAGCCGCTCTTCCGCCACGTCGGCCAGCCCGCAGCTCCAGCTTTCTGCCGCCGCCATATCCACTGTTTCCAGCCAGCTCAGCGCCGCGCTCAGCCCGATGACGCCCGCTACGTTGGGCGTGCCTGCCTCAAAGCGCCAGGGCACCGCCTGCGGCGTAAAGCCGTCAAAGCTGACGGTGGTCAGCATTTTTCCGCCGCCCTGCCAGGGCTGCATCGCTTCCAGCAGCGCCGTTTTGCTATAGAGCACGCCTGTCCCCATTGGCCCATAAAGCTTATGGGCGGAAAAAGCATAAAAGTCGATATCCAGCGCTGCTACGTCGGGCGGCCGATGCGCCACGCCTTGCGCGCCGTCTATAACCACCTTTGCGCCCGCGCGATGCGCCAGTGCGACGGCCTTGCTTAAATCCGGGCAGCCACCGGTGACGTTGGACATTTGTCCAAGCGCCAGCACCCGCGTACGCGCATTCAGTAAGGTTTCCAGCGTCGCGATGCCGGGCAGCAAATCTTTGCCGATCGGCCACTTCACCACTTTGGCGCCGGTCTGCTCAGCCACCATCAGCCATGGCACCAGATTGGCGTGATGCTCGGCTTCGCTGACGACGATCTCATCGCCTGGCCGCAGGCGTGGTCGAAAATAGCCCTGGGCGATCAGGTTGATCGCTTCCGTGGTGCCTTTGGTCCAGACAATATTGCTGGCGAGCGGGGCATTCAGCAGTCGCGCCACCTGACCACGGGCATTTTCATAGCGGTCGGTTAGCGCACGCGCGGCGGCAAACTGGCTGCGATGCACGGTTCCGGCCCCCTGACTGTAGAACGCCTGGGTGGCTTCAATCACCGCCGCTGGCTTCAGCGTGGTGGCCGCGCTGTCAAGATAGATGCCGGCTTCGTCCAGCGCGGGAAACTGCTGGCGAAAATGAACAGGCGAAAATATGCTCATGTTCTCCTCGGATAAGGGTGGATTGATGCGGTTTTTACCGAATCCAACTGAATTACAGGCGCTTTCCTGGCAATGTCTGAAAAGCGAGTTATCCTGATTTATGCAAGGTTTAAACTATTACCCGCAAATAAGCTTTCTCAGGACAGGCAATTTACTCGCTTTTTGCCTCGGGATCGCGCATTGCGGGTGGTTTATCGCATTACTATCTGCAAGGAGATATAAAGATGAAAAAATTTGCTGCTATTATGGCCGCCTGCGCCATGACTTTTGCCCTGGCTGCCTGCTCAAGCAATTATGTTATGCATACCAATGATGGCCGTACCATCGTCGCCGACGGCAAACCCGTAGTAGATGACGATACCGGTATGATCAGCTACAAAGATGCTAACGGCAACAAGCAGCAGATCAACCGTTCAGACGTAAAAGAAATGGTTGAAATGGGCCAGTAAGTTTCAGGCAAAAAAAAGCACCGCAATTTGCGGTGCTATTAAATCTCTATGGACAGACAGGGTAAATCTAAAAGCGGTAGTCGGACTACCCGATCTGCAAAAGGCAGATCAATTGCAAACACAACATCACGACCACAAGCCAAAAGCCTTCTAAAATCCCCGCGCAAGCGCTTCAATTTCAAACTGCTTTTCGTTCCGGCTCAGGAAGTGCGGCAACTATAGGTATTTGCTGGTGCATCCTCAACGGACAAATTATAATGGCTCGGATAAAAAAAACTAATACGTAAAGCTGCGTCAGCGGCCTTATGTCCGAAGCCAACATTCTGTAACCGGTAATCATGTCGAAACGTCTTCCTCCTTTAAATGCCCTGCGCGTATTTGATGCTGCCGCACGTCATCTCAGTTTTACCCGGGCCGCAGAAGAGCTTTTTGTGACCCAGGCGGCGGTAAGCCATCAGATCAAGTCACTGGAGGATTTTCTGGGCCTTAAGCTGTTCCGGCGGCGTAACCGCTCTTTATTGCTTACCGAGGAAGGCCAGAGCTACTACCTGGATATCAAAGAGATTTTCACCGCGCTGAACGACGCTACCCGCAAGCTTCAGGCACGGAGCGCGAAGGGCGCGCTGACCGTCAGCCTGCTGCCCAGCTTTGCGATCCAATGGCTGGTGCCGCGCCTGTCCAGCTTTAACTCAGCTTATCCGGGGATAGACGTGCGTATCCAGGCCGTCGATCGGGAAGAAGAGAAGCTGGCGGATGACGTAGACGTGGCTATTTTCTATGGGCGCGGCAACTGGCCGGGCCTGCGGGTGGAAAAACTTTATGCCGAATATTTGCTGCCTGTCTGTTCACCTTTGCTGTTAACCGGCGATAATCCTCTTAAAACGCCTGCCGATCTGACGCGCTTTACGCTGCTGCATGACGCTTCCCGTCGCGACTGGCAGGCCTATACGCGCCAGCTGGGCGTAAATATCAACGTGCAGCACGGCCCTATTTTCAGCCACAGCGCGATGGTTTTACAGGCGGCTATCCACGGCCAGGGCGTGGCGCTGGCGAACAACGTGATGGCGCAAACGGAGATAGAAGCGGGCAGGCTGGCCTGTCCCTTTAACGACGTGCTGGTAAGTAAAAACGCTTTTTATCTGGTTTGTCATGACAGTCAGGCAGAACTGGGTAAAATAGCCGCCTTTCGTCAGTGGATCCTGGCAAAAGCAGCCAGCGAACAGGAAAAATTCCGCTTCCGCTACGAAAGCTGAACCCTTAATCATGCGTTGCCAGGGCGGCGGCGCGTGCTGTCTCAGAGGATGATAAGAATGTCGAGTCGTGCAATGCTGATTTTTACGGCCATCAGCGGGTTTGTTTTTGTCATGCTGGGCGCATTTGGCGCTCATGTATTAAGCCGGTCACTGGGGCCGGGCGAAATGGCCTGGCTGAAAACCGGCCTGGAGTATCAGGGTTTCCACACGCTGGCGATCCTGGGCCTGGCGGCAGCGATGCGCAGCCGCGCCAATATCTGGTTTTACTGGAGCAGCGCGCTGCTGGCGCTGGGCACCGTACTGTTTAGCGGCAGCCTTTACTGTCTGGCGCTGTCCCATCTTAAGCTTTGGGTTTACGTTACGCCGGTAGGAGGTTTCTGCTTCCTGATTGGCTGGGTTTTAATGTTGATTGGCGCGCTGCGTCTGAAGAAAAGGGCAGAACGCCATGAATAAAGTTTTACTCTATTGCCGTCAGGGCTTTGAAAAAGAGTGCGCGGCGGAGATCACCGCGAAAGCCGCAGCCAGAGAAGTATTTGGCTTTGCGCGCGTAAAGGAAGATTCCGCTTACGTGCTGTTTGAATGCTATCAGCCTGAAGACGCCGAAAAACTGCTGCGCGAGCTGCCTTTCAGCGAGCTGATTTTTTCGCGTCAGATGATCGTTGTGGGCGAGCTGCTGCGCGATTTGCCTCCTGAGGATCGCGTCACGCCGGTGACGGGGATGCTGACCGGCGTAGTGGAAAAGGGCGGCGAGCTGCGGGTTGAAGTGCCGGACACTAACGAGAGCAAAGAGCTGCTGAAATTCTGCCGCAAGTTCACCGTGCCGCTGCGTTCCAGCCTGCGTTCGGCGGGCATCCTGCTGAATTACGAAAGCGACAAGCGTCCCGTGGTGCACGTCTTTTTTATCGCGCCGGGCTACTGCTACGTCGGCTACTCGCTGCCGCAGAACAACTCCCCGTTCTTTATGGGCATTCCACGGCTGAAGTTCCCGTCCGACGCGCCAAGCCGCTCGACGTTAAAGCTGGAAGAAGCGTTTCACGTTTTTGTACCGGCCGACGAATGGGAAGAACGCCTGGGCAGCGGCCTTTATGCGGTCGATTTGGGCGCCTGTCCCGGCGGCTGGACTTATCAGCTGGTGAAGCGCAGCATGATGGTGCACGCCGTTGATAACGGCCCGATGGCGCCGAGCCTGATGGATACCGGGCAGGTTTTCCACCATCGCGAGGACGGCTTTAAATATCGCCCGACGCGCAGCAACATCTACTGGCTGGTATGCGATATGGTGGAAAAACCGGTACGCGTGGCTAACCTGATGGCCGACTGGCTGGTGAACGGCTGGTGCCGTGAAACCATTTTCAACCTCAAGCTGCCGATGAAAAAGCGCTATGAAGAAGTCTCACAAAACCTGGCGATGATCGACGAAAAGCTGAAGGCCAACGGCATCAACGCGCAAATTCAGGCGCGCCAGCTTTATCACGATCGCGAAGAAGTTACCGTGCATATTCGCCGCATCTGGGGCGCAACGCCAGGACGCCGCGACGAGCGCTAAAGAGAGTCCGGGCCGCAGACCGCTGTCAAAAGACAGGCGGCAATTAAGTTGCCGCTATGTCCGTTATCAACGTCAGGCCCGGGACGCGCGCTTGCCTTTACGGCAGCCGCAGATCCTTCAGGTTGCCGGCCAGATGCAGATCGGTTTTCAGTGTCGCCACCTCGCGGCAGAGATGCGCCATCTCCTGCTGCTGCTCCAGCTTCTTGCGCCATTTATCCGCCACTTCCGGCAGCCGCTCGTAAATCGCCGCTAGCGAGCCGTAGGTTTGCAGCAGCTCTGCCGCGCTTTTCGCGCCAATGCCCGCCACGCCTGGGATCTTACTGCTGCTGATACCGGCCAGCCCCCAGTAATCCGTCAGCTGCGCGGGCGCTACGCCAAACTCCTTTTCAATAAACGGCAAATCCAGCCAGCGCTTCTGAAAGTAGTCGCGGATTTGAATATTTGGCGCCAGCAGCTGGCAGTAGCCCTTATCGGTCGACACTATGGTTGCCTGATGGCCGCTGTCGGCAACCTTTACCGCCAGAGTGGCGGCAAGATCGTCCGCCTCTTCGCCCGGCGCGTGCCAGCAGGCCACGCCCGCCGCCTCAAACGCCGCCCGGATCTGCGGCATCTCTGTTTTTAATGTGTCCGGCATGGGCGCGCGTCCGGCTTTATAGTCCGGCAGGCGCTGATGACGCCAGCCTTCGTGGCGATCGTCGTCGTCAAACACCGCCACCGCATGGGTCGGCTTGCTGTGCAGGATAAGCTGTTGCACAGCATGGATACAGGTTTCCTGGCAGGGAGAATCCTGCACGGCGTGGATGCGACGAATCAGATTCAGCGCATCAATAATCAACAGATGAATAGTCATAGTGGATACTGAGCGGCACGGCTGCCGCTCCGCTGAGGGTTACTTAATGATTTCGTAGCAGGGGATGTAGGCCGTTCCCGGCAGCTTCATGCGGTGCTGGGCAACAAATCCCTGTAACAAATCGTCCATGCGGCGCATGATTTCTGCATCGCCGTGTATCTTATACGGGCCTTGTTCCTTAATCGCTTTGATCCCAGGCTCCTTGACGTTGCCCGCCACAATGCCGGAGAACGCGCGGCGCAGCGAGGCCGCCAGCTGTTCGGCAGGCTGATTGGGATAAAGATTAAGATTGGCCATATTTTCGTGCGTGGGCATAAACGGCACCTGCAAATTCGGCGCGATGCGGATTGACCAGTTAAAGCTATAGGCGTCGCCCGTCTCGCGCCGATGCTCTTTCACTTTCGGCATAGCGTTTTTCATCAGGCGCGCCACTTCCGCCGCGTCATCGATAATAATGGTGTAGTGCTGACGCGCGGCTTCGCCCAGCGTGCTGACGATAAACTCATCCAGCACGCGGAAGTAATCGGCGCTCTCTTTCGGGCCGGTGAGGATCAGCGGCAGCACCTGATCGCGGTTCTGCGGATTCATCAGGATGCCCAGCAGATAGAGCAGCTCTTCCGCCGTACCCACGCCGCCCGGGAAAATAATGATGCCGTGGGCGATACGCACAAAGGCTTCCAGACGTTTTTCAATGTCCGGCATGATAATCAGTTCGTTGACCAGCGGATTCGGCGGCTCGGCGGCAATGATCGACGGTTCGGTCAGGCCGATAAAACGGCTCTCTTTGTAACGCTGCTGCGCGTGGCCCACGGCGGCGCCTTTCATCGGCGCTTCCATGACGCCCGGCCCGCAGCCGGTACAGATATTCAGCTCGCGCAGGCCCAGCTGCGAACCGACGTTGCGGCAGTACTGATATTCCACGGCGTTGATCGAGTGGCCGCCCCAGCAAACCACGGTATTCGGCAGCTCGCCGACGTGCAGCGCCCTGGCGTTACGCAGCAGCGAAAACACCAGGTTGGTGATGCGCACCGAGTCATCCACGTCCTGCTGCTGAAAGCCGCTGTCAAACTGACCATTTACAAACAGAATGTCGCGCAGCACGGCAAACAGGTTGGCCTGTAGCGAGCGAATGATGCGACCGTCGACAAAGGCTTCCTCCGGCGGATTAATCAGCTCCAGCTTGACGCCGCGCTCGCGCCGCAGCACGTTGATGTCAAAGTTTTCAAAACGCGACAGCAGTTCATGGCTGCTGTCCGTCTGGCTGCCGGAGTTAAGTACGGCAAGGGAACAGTTGCGGAAGAGTTGGTAAAGGTCGCTGCTGGCGGTGCGCTTCAGCATATCGACTTCCAGTTGAGACAACAGATCCATGGAGCCTAATGGGCTGATATGTGTGATCAAATTAACTCCTTTACACCCGTCCGGGCGGTGGTCGCTCCCCATCAAAAGCCCGCCGGATAAACGGCGAGCGTGACGGCGAAAAAATGTTCCCGGGCACCCGATGCCCGCTTCAGATTAGCCTTCTTCTCAAACAGTTAACAACGTTATCGTGCGTTTATGCGCGACGGTACGCAAAGTGCTACTGGCGTACCAGCCTGGACAGGCCGGGTTTAAATGCGCCGTTGCTGCGCCAGGGATTGATATCCAGGCCGCCGCGACGGGTATAGCGGGCATAAACGCTCAGGCTTTCCGGCTGGCAGAAGCGCAAGATATCATTGAAAATGCGCTCAACGCACTGCTCATGAAATTCGTTATGGTGCCGGAACGACACCAGGTAGCGCAGCAGCGCCTCACGCTGGATACGCGGGCCGCGATAGCTGATTTGCACTGAACCCCAGTCCGGCTGGTTGGTGATCAGACAGTTGGACTTCAGCAGATGGCTCACCAGTTTTTCTTCCACTACTTCCGGCTGCGTGGCCTGCTGGAGATAGTCGGTGCTGAAGGTATAGCTGTCGATCTCAATATCCTGCTCGTCAATGCAGTGGCCGCTGAAGTGGCCTATCGGCTGGCCTTCAATTTCCCGCAGCCGGAACAGCGCAACGCTGACCTCGCCCTGCGCGCAGGCGCTGAGGTCGCGCTCCAGCGTCGCCCGGACTTCGCCCCAGTCACCAAAGCGGGTCTGATTAAAGCTGTTAAGATAGAGCTTAAAGCTCTTGGACTCGATCAGGTTAACGCTGTGGGCATCCAGGCTGACTTCGCCAATCGCCACCTGCGGCAGGCCTTTGGCATTCAGCCAGGAGAGTTCGTACAGCGTCCAGATATCGGCGCCGTGGAAGGGCAAACTGTCAGGATAGAGCCCCAGCGGCTCACGGTTCATGCTTCTTGGCACCGCCTGGAGCAAAGAAGGCTGATACTGGTCGTGGTACTCTGTAGGTTTTCCTAACGTCAGGCCGCTCAGCGCCTGATGTGTATCTGAAGACATTGCATTACCTTATAGCCTGATATGACAGGTGAAGTGATCAATCGTCTGCGGCCGGGAAGGCCCGGGCGACGTAACTAAAAACGTATAGCCTTAGTGTAACTCAGGCACCAGAGAGTGAAAAAAGAATGATTGATGAAACCTCCCGCGCCCTGGCTGATTTTACCCGCAACTATTGCGACCGGTGGGTCAGCGAATGCGGTCATCCGCCCGCCAGCAGCGAGCTGTATGGCGTTCCCTCGCCCTGCGTGCAGCAAACCGTTGGCGATGAGGTCTGGTGGCTACCGCAGCCCTTTACCCTCGCCAAAAACCTGGAAAACGTAGAGCGCGCGCTCGATTTACAAATTCAGCCTGCCGTCGTTGCCTGGTACACCTCGCAGTTTGCAGGCGATATGAAGACGCTGGTCAACGGCCAGCCCTGCACGCTGCTGCAAATATGGAGCGAAGACGATTTCGAGCGTATGCAGGAAAACTTGATCGGCCATCTGGTTATGAAGCGCCGTCTTAAACATTCGCCTACGTTTTTTATTGCTACCACACCATCCGAGCTGGAAATCATTTCCGTATGTAATTTGAGCGGGGAAGTGATTCTGGAAAAGCTGGGTACTAAAAAGCAGACGGTACTGGCCGCGAACCTGGAGCAATTCCTTGTTTCTTTACCGATTATTGATCCCTTAAGGTAAAGCGTCATTTATCTTGTGAGAGATCTCTTACAGAGTCTGTAAGAGATCGCTTTTATATCTTAAGAAAAAAAGGCGTTTTCTCCGGTAAAAGCAAAGCAAATCATAAAGTTGTTATAACGCTTTTCGTAAAAAAACCTGCCGGGGTCAAAAAAAAGTTTTCAGCCTATTGTTTGTCAGGTTCATTAAGGCAAACTTGATCCTGTCGCAAGGGATGGTGGCTTAAGGAACAAGCCGGTCGGTAGACTGAAAGCACCTGTTAAGGACTTCAGATCTGCGCAAGATATCTCAGGAGTGAGAAAAAGGGACACCTCCGGGAAGGAGAAACGTACTGCCGGAGAGCGGTAAGCCAGGATGCTCAGGGACATCGCCATTGACGGTGAAAGTGTAGGGAAAACTGCAGGACAAAGTTATCAGGGATGAGCAGGGAGCACTAAAAGTAGCTGGATTGCTGCGAACGAACCGGGAGCACTGTTTTTACAGTGCTCCCTTTTTTTCGTCCATACTTATCCCGTTGTCGGCGGTAATGCTATGCTTGCGACCCTTTAAAACTGACCAGGAGAGCTTAGATGAGCCGGGAACTTGAAATCCGCAATCGCCTGCAGGCTATTGAGCAGGCCTTACATGACGCCGGGCTGTGGCAAAACTGCGCGCCAAACGCCGAGGCGTTTGAAAGCACCGAGCCTTTTTGCGTAGATACCATGATGCCGATCCAGTGGCTACAGTGGGTTTTCCTGCCGCGTATGCAGGCGCTGCTGGATGCGCAGTCTGCTTTGCCGGTAAAGCTGGCTATCGCCCCTTATTATGAAGTGGCGCTGGAAGGTGCTATTCCGGGCCGCGCCAATCTGCTGCACATGCTGAACCAGCTTGATCAACTGTTCGAGCACGACGCCTGATGTTGGAGATCCTTTATCAGGACGAGTGGCTGGTCGCGGTGAATAAACCCTCAGGCTGGCTGGTGCACCGCAGCTGGCTCGACAGGCATGAAAGCATTTTCGTGATGCAAACCGTGCGCGATCAGATAGGCCAGCACGTATTTACCGTTCATCGGCTCGATCGCCCCACGTCGGGCGTGCTGTTGATGGGCTTATCCAGCGAGGTCGCCCGCCTGCTTTCGCAGCAGTTTGAGCAGCACCAGCTGCAAAAAACCTATCATGCCGTGGTCAGAGGCTGGCTGGATGGCGAAGAAACGCTGGATTACGCATTAACTGAAGAGCTGGATAAGATCGCTGACAGGTTCAGCGAGCAGAATAAGGAACCGCAGCCTGCCGTGACCCACTGGCGCGCGCTGGATAAAGCGGAGCTGCCGGTGCCGGTCAGCCGATACGATACCTCGCGCTATACGCTGATGGAGCTGAAGCCGCAGACGGGCCGCAAGCACCAGCTGCGTCGGCATATGACCCATCTGCGCCATCCGATTATCGGCGACAGCGCGCACGGCGATCTGCGGCAGAATCGCAGCGCGGCACAGCACTTCGGCATGACGCGGCTGATGCTGCACGCCAGCGAACTGCGGCTGACGCATCCGGTAACGGGCGAGCCTTTGCTGCTGCGCGCGGGTCTGGACTCGGTCTGGCAGGGAATGATGGCGCAGTTTGGCTGGGAAGACGCTCTCCCCAATCTTCCCAGGGTTGAGTTTGCGGCATCTTGCCTGCAGGATAGCGGTTCAGACCAGGCAACGAGGAGATAAGCATGGCGCAAATAGGCATTTTTGTAGGGACGGTTTACGGTAACGCGCTGCTGGTGGCGGAAGAGGCGGAGCCTTTATTGACGGATGCCGGTCATCAGGTGGAAATTTTTGAAGATCCCACGCTTGAACAGTGGCAGCGTTACGCCGACGGCGTGGCATTGGTGATCACCTCGACCACGGCTCAGGGCGATCTGCCGGACAGCATCACGCCGCTGTTTTATGCTATCAAAGACAAGCTGGGCCATCAGCCCACTCTGCGCTACGGCGTGATTGCGCTGGGCGACAGCAACTACGATGATTTCTGCGGCGCGGGGAAAAAGTTCGATGCGCTGTTGCAGGAGCACTCGGCGAAGCGGGTCGGCGATGTACTGCTGATCGATGCTAACGACTATCCGGAGCCTGAAACGCTTTCTTCGCCGTGGGTTGAAGCCTGGCTGAAGCAGCTGGATTAATAGCCGGGCCTTCGCCTTAAAGGGAAGGCCCGCAGCATCAGGTAACCGGTGCCGGATTGAATACCGCCAGCGAGTTACGGATCCCCCAGCGGTCGGACCAGGTTTGTTTCCGGCCGCTGGCGATATCCAGGATCAGCTCAAACAGCCGCCAGCCTACCTGTTCTATGGTTTCCTCGCCCGTCGCAATCGTCCCCGCATTGATATCCATTAAGTCATGCCATCTTTCCGCCAGCGCGTTGCGCGTCGCCATTTTGATTACGGGGATAGCCGCCAGGCCGTAAGGCGTGCCGCGTCCTGTAGTAAACACCTGCAAAGTAATGCCGGAAGCCATCTGCTGCGTGCCGCAGACGAAATCACTGGCGGGTGTGGCGGCATAGATCAGGCCGCGTTTGGTGGGGCGCTGGCCTGGCGACAGCACCTCAACGATAGCGCTGCGGCCCGATTTGGCGATAGAACCCAGCGCCTTTTCCACCACGTTCGCCAGCCCGCCTTTCTTGTTGCCGGGCGAAGGGTTAGCGCTGCGATCGGTTTTGCCCATATTCAGATAGTCATCGTACCAGGCCATCTCTTCCAGCAGCCGCTGGCCGACTTCTTGTGTCGCCACGCGCGGCGTCAGCAGATGCACCGCATCGCGCACTTCGGTCACCTCGGAGAACATCACCGTCGCGCCGCAGCGCACCAGCAGATCGGAAGCGAAACCTACCGCCGGGTTGGCGGTTACGCCGGAAAAGGCATCGCTGCCGCCGCACTGCATACCGACGATCAGTTCCGCTGCCGGTACCGTTTCACGCTGGCGCTGGTTCAGGCGTTGCAGATGGCGTTCGGCAACCTGCAAAATATCGGCAACCATAGATTCAAAGCCAACATGCTTCTCATCCTGTAGGCGCACCACGTCATTATCATCCAGCGAAATCGCCTGTACGTCGGGCGTGCCTTCCAGCAGGCGCTCGGGCTGAAGTTTCTCACAGCCCAGGCCGACAATCATTACTTCGCCGCCGAAGTTGGCGTTCAGCGCCAGGTTGTGAATGGTACGGATCGGCACCACGGCGGCCGGCGCGTTGATCGCCACGCCGCAGCCGTAAAGGTGATTCAGCGCCACCACGCCATCGACGTTAGGATATTTTGGCAGCAATTCACGCTCAATAATCTGCACCACGTAATCGACCACGCCCGCCACGCAGTGCACGCTGGTAGTAATCCCCAGCAGGTTGCGCGTGCCCACGCTGCCGTCGGCGTTGCGATAGCCTTCAAAGGTGTAGCCTTCAAGCGGCGGCAGGGCGGGCGGCACATTGTTGGCCAGCGGCAGGCTGGCGAGATCCGGCGCTTCCGGCAACACCACCAGCGACTCGTCAATCCAGCCGCCGCGAGGAATATCGCGCACCGCATAACCAATCACTTCGCCATAGCGAATAATATCGCCGCCTTGCGCAATATCGTTTAATGCAACTTTATGTCCCTGGGGAATATGTTCTTTTAGTACCAGTCCGCATGAAAAAGTCGTACCAGCCTTTAATCCATTATTATTTACAACAATGGCGACGTTATCGTTTTCATGCACCTTTATATAAAGGGGAAGATCGTTTCTGGAAATGTTCATTGCTCGACAAGTCCTGAGATAAATGAATCGGCACGTTCTTTATTTTAAAGGTGGGTGAGAAGCGTTTTCGGGTGGAATTATTCTGCTGTTGGACAGTATAGAGAGGCTTCAGGCCGAAAACATTATGCAAATGTCCGACATGGCGCGGTAACAATCAGCGTATTTTCAGGCAAGAGTACAGGCGACAGTGAGGAGGCTCACAAAGAAAAAGGGAACGTGACCGCGCCCGCAGAACCCGCTGTTTCCGTGAGCCACTCCGCAACGAATTGGGCATATGCAAGAACATCTCTGGGTTTTTCCCGTTTTAATAGTGCTTTTTACCGGTGCTTTACCTGAGTGGCCTCCCTATACTTTTTAACAAACGGGACGAGAGCTTTGAACGTTGTGATTATTCTGCCACTTAATCGCTGTGTTTAACCTGACATCATTCTGATACCCAACGCGATGTGTATGCAGTCCAGAGTGAGTTTGCCTGACCGCTATATTTCAGGAGTGCATCATGGATTCAATCAGCAGTGCTGCGAGCACCGTGCAAAAAAGAACTAATGCTCGCTACTGGATAGTGGTGATGCTATTTATCGTCACCTCATTTAATTATGGCGACCGCGCCACTATCGCTATCGCCGGTTCGGCAATGTCGAAAGACATCGGGCTGGATCCGGTCGGGCTGGGCTATATCTTCTCCGCTTTCTCATGGGCTTACGTAATAGGGCAGATCCCCGGCGGCTGGCTGCTGGACCGGTTCGGCTCAAAGCGCGTCTATTTCTGGAGCATCTTCCTGTGGTCGCTGTTCACGCTGTTGCAGGGCTTTGTCGATCTGCTCAGCGGCTTCAGCATTATCGTCACGCTGTTTATGCTCAGGTTTATGGTCGGCCTGGCGGAAGCGCCTTCTTTTCCCGGCAACAGCCGCATCGTCGCCGCCTGGTTCCCCGCGCAGGAGCGCGGCACCGCCGTCGCTATTTTTAACTCGGCGCAGTACTTCGCCACGGTGATCTTCGCGCCGATCATGGGCTGGCTTACCTCCGAAGTCGGCTGGGCGCACGTGTTCTGGTTTATGGGCGGGCTGGGCATCATCATCAGCTTTATCTGGCTCAAAGTGATCCACGATCCGAACGACCATCCGGGCGTCAATAAAGCCGAGCTGGAATATATGGAGCAGGGCGGCGCGCTGATTAATATGGATATGAAAAAAGCCGAGCGTAAGGTCAGCTGGGCGGAGAAAAAAGCGCAGATAAAGCAGCTGATTACCTCAAGAATGATGATAGGTATCTACCTGGGTCAGTACTGCATTAACGCCTTAACCTACTTCTTTATCACCTGGTTCCCGGTTTATCTGGTGCAGGCGCGCGGCATGTCCATTCTGAAGGCCGGCATGGTGGCGTCGATTCCGGCCATCTGCGGTTTCCTGGGCGGCGTGTTGGGCGGCATTATTTCCGACTGGCTGATGCGTAAAACCGGCTCGCTGAATATCGCCCGTAAAACCCCAATCGTTCTCGGCATGCTGCTCTCTATCACCATGGTGGTCTGTAACTACGTCGATACGGAATGGGTGGTGGTGTTCTTTATGGCGCTGGCTTTCTTCGGCAAAGGGATTGGCGCGCTGGGCTGGGCGGTGATGGCGGATACCGCGCCGAAAGAGATCAGCGGGCTTAGCGGCGGGCTGTTCAATATGTTCGGCAACATTTCCGGCATCGTCACGCCGGTGGTGATCGGTTACATCATCGCCACGACCGGCTCCTATAACGGCGCGCTGATTTACGTTTGTATTCATGCGTTTGTCGCGGTAATGAGCTACCTGGTGCTGGTACGCGATATCAAGCGTATTGAACTGAAACCTTTGTAAGGACGAGTTATGACGACGCAAAGCAGCCCGACGATCACCGATATGAAAGTGATCCCGGTAGCGGGATACGACAGCATGTTGCTGAATATCGGCGGCGCGCACGGCGCTTACTTTACCCGCAATATCGTGGTGCTGACCGACAGCGCCGGACACACCGGCGTGGGAGAAGCGCCGGGCGGCGAGACGATTTACCAGACGCTGCTGGATGCCGTCCCCCAGGTCAAAGGGCGGGAAGTCGCCAGGATGAACCGGCTGGTGCAGGAGGTGCATCGGGGCAACCAGTCGGCGGATTTTGATAACTTCGGCAAAGGCGCGTGGACGTTTGAACTGCGCGTCAACGCGGTGGCCGCGCTGGAAGCGGCGCTGCTGGATCTGCTGGGACAGTGCCTGAACGTACCGGTCGCGGAACTGCTGGGGCCGGGCAAACAGCGTGATGAAGTGACGGTGCTGGGGTATCTGTTCTATATCGGCGACCGGGAAAAAACCGATCTTCCTTACCTGAACGGCGAGAACGCCCCGCACGACTGGTATCGCCTGCGTCATCAGAAGGCGATGGACAGCGAGGCCGTGGTGCGGCTGGCGGAAGCCGCGCAGGATAAATATGGCTTCAAGGATTTCAAGCTCAAAGGCGGCGTGCTGCCGGGCGAGCAGGAGATCGACGCGGTGAAAGCGATGAAAAAACGTTTTCCCGAAGCGCGCATCACCGTCGATCCCAACGGTGCCTGGCTGCTTGATGAAGCTATCGCGCTGTGTAAAGACATGCAGGGCATTCTGACCTATGCGGAAGATCCGTGCGGCGCGGAGCAGGGCTTTTCGGGCCGTGAGGTAATGGCGGAATTCCGCCGCGCGACCGGCCTGCCGGTTGCCACCAATATGATCGCCACTAACTGGCGGGAAATGAACCATGCCGTAATGCTGAACGCCGTCGATATTCCGCTGGCCGATCCGCACTTCTGGACGCTGAGCGGTGCGGTGCGTGTCGCCCAGCTGTGCGACGACTGGGGGCTGACCTGGGGCTGCCATTCCAATAACCACTTCGATATTTCGCTGGCGATGTTTACGCACGTGGGCGCCGCCGCGCCGGGCAAGCCGACGGCCATTGATACCCACTGGATCTGGCAGGAAGGCGATCAGCGCCTGACCAAAGAACCTTTGCAGATCCGCAACGGCAAGATCGCCGTGCCGGATGCGCCGGGGCTGGGCATTGAGCTGGACTGGGCGCAAATTGAAAAAGCCCATGCGCTTTATAAAACGCTGCCCGGCGGCGCGCGCAACGATGCCGCCGCCATGCAATACCTGATCCCCGGCTGGACATTCGATCGCAAACGCCCGGCCTTTGGGCGCTGAACCTTACAGAAGGAATACGTTATGAGTCAGGCTACTCCACTGATCACAGAAATGCAGGTCATCCCGGTCGCCGGTCACGACAGCATGTTGCTGAACCTCAGCGGCGCCCACGCGCCATTCTTTACCCGCAATATCGTTATCATTAAAGATAATTCCGGCCACACGGGCGTCGGTGAAATTCCCGGCGGCGAAAAAATTCGCAAGACGCTGGAAGAAGCGGCGGCGCTGCTGGTCGGCCACGGCATTGGCGAATATAAAAATCTGCTCAGCCACGTGCGCAACACCTTTGCCGATCGCGATGCGAGCGGGCGCGGCAACCAGACTTTCGATTTGCGTACCACTATCCACGTGGTGACCGGCATCGAAGCGGCGCTGCTGGACCTGCTGGGCCAGCACCTTGGCGTCAACGTTGCCTCCCTGCTGGGCGATGGGCAGCAGCGCGATCGCGTGGAAATGCTGGGCTATCTCTTTTACGTCGGCGATCGCCGAAAAACCTCGCTGCCTTATCAGAGCCAGCCGGACGACAGCTGCGACTGGTATCGCCTGCGTCATGAAGAGGCGCTGACGCCTGAAACCGTGGTGCGCCTGGCGGAAGCCGCCTATGAAAAATATGGCTTCAACGATTTCAAACTGAAAGGCGGCGTGCTGGCCGGGAGCGAAGAGGCCGAAGCGGTGACCGCGCTGGCGAAGCGTTTTCCCGAGGCGCGCATTACGCTCGATCCTAACGGCGCCTGGTCGCTCAACGAAGCGATCGAGCTGGGCAAGCAGCTGAAAGACGTGCTGGCCTACGCCGAAGATCCTTGCGGCGCGGAGCAGGGCTATTCCGGTCGCGAAGTGATGGCCGAGTTCCGTCGCGCGACGGGCATGCCAACGGCCACCAATATGATTGCCACCGACTGGCGTCAGATGGGGCACACGCTCTCTTTGCAGTCCGTCGACATTCCGCTGGCGGATCCGCACTTCTGGACGATGCAGGGTTCCGTACGCGTCGCGCAGATGTGTCATGACTTCGGCCTGACCTGGGGCTCCCACTCCAATAACCATTTTGACGTTTCGCTGGCGATGTTTACCCACGTTGCGGCGGCGGCACCCGGCAAAATCACCGCTATCGATACCCACTGGATCTGGCAGGAAGGCAACCAGCGCCTGACGCAGCAGCCTTTGCAAATCAAGGGCGGCATGGTACAGGTGCCGGACAGGCCGGGCCTGGGCGTAGAGCTGGATATGGATCGCGTTATGAAAGCGCACGAGCTTTACCTGAAACACGGTCTGGGCGCGCGCGACGACGCGCAGGCTATGCAATTCCTGGTGCCGGACTGGACGTTTGATAACAAACGCCCATGCCTGGTGCGCTAACCCAATTTCTGGAGAAACCGATGAGCTACGTAAATACGCCGAACAGCTTTCGTCAGCGCCTGCTGGCAGGCGAAACCTTAATCGGCAGCTGGTGCGCGCTGGCTAACCCGCTGACCACGGAAGTGTTAGGACTGGCAGGCTTCGACTGGCTGGTGCTGGATGGCGAACATGCGCCGAACGACATCACCACTTTTATTCCGCAGCTGATGGCGCTGAAGGGCAGCGTCAGCGCGCCGGTGGTGCGGCCGCCGACCAACGAGCCGGTCATCATCAAGCGCCTGCTGGATATCGGTTTTTCCAACTTCCTGATCCCGTTTGTCGAAACGGAAGAGGAAGCGGTGCGCGCGGTGGCCTCCACCCGCTATCCGCCGATGGGCATTCGCGGCGTATCGGTTTCGCACCGCAGCAATATGTACGGCACCGTGCCGCAGTACAACACCATCATCAACGACAACATCACCGTGCTGGTGCAGATCGAAACGCAGCAGGGCGTGGATAACATTGACGCTATCGCGGCGGTAGAAGGCGTGGACGGCATTTTCGTCGGGCCGGGCGATCTCTCGGCCGCGCTGGGCTACCTGGGGCAGCCCGCCCATCCGGAAGTGCTGAAGGTGATCAAATATATCTTTGAGCGCGCCAAAGCGGCCGGCAAGCCGAGCGGCATTCTGGCCCCGGTGGAGGCCGATGCCCGCCGCTATCTGGAATGGGGCGCCGGTTTTGTTGCGGTAGGCAGCGATTTAGGCGTATTCCGTGGCGCCACGCAGGCCCTGTGCGATCGCTTTAAAAAATAACCCACTGTTCAGGAGACAAAGATGAAAATCGGATTTATAGGTCTGGGTATCATGGGCAAGCCCATGAGCAAAAACTTAATTAAGGCCGGCTACTCGCTGGTGGTGCGCGATCACAATGCGGAAAGCGTGGCGGAGCTGGTTGCGCTGGGCGCGACGTCCGGCGATTCGGCAAAAGCGGTGGCGGAGCAGAGCGACGTGATTATCACCATGCTGCCCAACTCGCCGCACGTGAAAGAAGTGCTGCTGGGCGAAGGTGGCGTAATCGAAGGCGCGAAGGCGGGCACTATCGTGATCGATATGAGCTCCATCGCGCCGCTGGCGAGCCGTGAAATTCATGAAGCGCTGGCGAAAAAAAGCGTCGCGCTGCTGGATGCGCCGGTCAGCGGCGGCGAACCTAAAGCCATCGACGGCACGCTTTCGGTGATGGTCGGCGGCGACAAAGAGCTGTTCGATAAGTGCTACGATATTATGAAAGCGATGGCAGGCTCGGTGGTTCACACCGGCGAGATTGGCGCGGGCAACGTGACCAAGCTGGCTAACCAGGTGATTGTTGCGTTGAATATCGCGGCAATGGCGGAAGCGCTGACGCTGGCGACCAAAGCGGGCGTCAACCCGGATCTGGTCTACCAGGCGATACGCGGCGGCCTGGCGGGCAGCACGGTGCTGGATGCCAAAGCGCCAATGGTGATGAACCGCAACTTCAAGCCGGGTTTTCGTATCGATCTGCATATTAAAGATCTGGCTAACGCCCTGGATACGTCGCACGGCGTAGGCGCGCAGCTGCCGCTCACGGCGGCGGTAATGGAAATGATGCAGGCGCTGAAAGCTGACGGGCTGGGCACGGCCGATCACAGCGCGCTGGCCTGCTATTACGAAAAACTGGCGAAAGTCGAAATCAAATAGTCCCGTGGTCCGGCCTGCTGATCCAGGCCGGAACCTTCCCGGCCCCGCGCACGGATTAACGTATGAAAATAGTAATCGCACCGGATTCGTATAAAGAAAGCCTGTCGGCTCAGCAGGTCGCCACGCAAATCGAGCAGGGATTCAGGGAAATATTTCCCGAAGCTCAGTATGTCAAACTGCCCGTCGCGGACGGCGGCGAAGGCACGGTCGAGGCGATGGTGGCGGCGACGGGCGGCAAAACCGTACGCCTGCGCGTCACCGGCCCGCTGGGCGAAGAGGTCGACGCCTTTTACGGTCTTTCCGGTGACGACAGCTGCGCCTATATCGAAATGGCGGCGGCCAGCGGGCTGGAACTGGTGCCTGCGGCGCGGCGCGATCCGCTGATCACCACCTCTTTTGGCACCGGCGAACTGATCCGCAGCGCGCTGGATAAGGGCGTACAGCGTTTTATTATCGGCATCGGCGGCAGCGCAACCAATGACGGCGGCGCGGGTATGGTGCAGGCGCTGGGCGCAAAACTGCTCGACAGCCAGGGCAGACAAATCGGTTTAGGCGGCGGCAGGCTTAACGATCTGGCGACGATAGACATCAGCGAACTGGATGCGCGGATCAAAAACTGCCGTTTTGAGGTTGCCTGCGACGTCACCAATCCGCTGCTGGGTAAAGAGGGCGCTTCCGCCGTGTTCGGCCCGCAGAAAGGGGCTACGCCGGAGCTGGTGGAACAGCTGGATAACGCGCTGGCGCACTATGCCCGGATTATCCGGCGGGATCTGGATATCGACGTGCTGTCGATCCCCGGCGGCGGCGCGGCAGGCGGGATGGGCGTGGCGCTGCACGCTTTTTGCGGCGCGGAACTGCGGCGCGGCATTGAAATCGTGACCGAGGCGCTGGGGCTGGACGAGCTGGTGCGGGACGCCACGCTGGTGATCACCGGCGAAGGGCGCATTGACAGCCAGACCATTCACGGCAAAGTGCCGATCGGGGTAGCGAAAGTCGCCAAGCGCTATAACAAGCCGGTTATCGGCATCGCGGGCAGCCTGACCAAAGATGTCGCGGTCGTGCATCAGCACGGTCTGGATGCGGTATTCAGCGTTATTTACAGCATTTGTACGCTGGACGACGCGCTGGAAAATGCGGCGGATAACGTGCGCATGACGGCACGGAACATCGCCGCCGCGCTGGCGATTGGCCAGAAACTTTCCTGACTCGTTCACTCCGTTTTGTTTGCCGTGGCCGGATGGGCAAGCGCGCCCGGTACAGTCTGAGAGCAAACAGGGCTTCTGTAACAACAAGCCTTTTGCATCGGCCTGCTGCTCCGCTGGTTTTCTCTCAGGCCGGGCCGTTGTGTTTTCCTTGCTGGCGCGACGCCTGGCCTCAGCGTCCCTTGCCCGCTACCCTCGTCAGCTTTTCCTGCGCCAGCCGGGCGACGTTTTGCATCTCGTCCAGTAGTTCAAACAGCTCCGGCTCGACGTCTTCAACGGGCATGCCGCCGCGCAGGCTTTGCTCCAGCTGCTGGCACAGCAGCTTCATGCGGGGAACGCCGCTGTAGCTGGCGCTGCCGTGCAGTTTATGAATGATATCGCGCAGCGCCCCGACGTCGCCTTCCGCCATATGGCTTTCAACCTGTTTCTGCACTTCAGGCAGGAAATCCACCAGCATTTGCAGCAGATCGCGCGCCAGATCGGGCTTGTTGGCCGCCTGACGCAGCGCCAGATCCCAGTCCAGAGAGGCAGAAAGCGTGCCCGGCGCGGCAAGAGGCTGCGCTTTGTGCGGCGCATAGCGCAGCAGCAGGTTTTCCAGCCTGGCCTCGTCGATAGGCTTGGCCAGATAATCGTTCATGCCCGCCTTAATCAGCTGCGCTCTTTCGCCATCCAGCGTATGCGCCGTCACGGCGACAATCGGCGTGGAGGCGTGCGCAGGCAGCTCGCGGATCAGCTCGCTGGCACGAATCCCGTCAATTTCCGGCATCTGAATATCCATCAGGATAACGTCCAGCGGCTGGGTTTTCGCCTGCTGGATCGCCATCATCGCGCTGTCGCACAGCACCACCCGTTCAACCTGTTCCTCCAGCAGAGCGCCGATCAGCTTCAGGTTCGCCGGATTGTCATCGACGGCCATCACCGTCAGCGGCAGCTTGTGGCGGCGGGGCAGATCGTTTTCTTCGCGGGTATGGTGATCGAGCAGCACCGGCAGCAGCCGCGACAGCGAAACCGGCTTCAGCAGGCAGGCACTGACGCCTTTATCTTTCAGCTCTTCCGCCCAGGTCTGCATCTGGCAGGGCAGAGCCATAATCACATTATCTGCACGCTCAAGCGCGGGCAGTGCCTGCCAGGGCAGCTGCCGCGAAGGTTCCTGGCTGACCGGCAAACCAATCAGCAGCGTGTCGTAATGCGCCTGCGGCAGCCCGGCAAGCGTTGGGCTATAGCTGACGGCCAGCGGCGTGCTGGCCAGCAGCGCCAGCGTGGCCTGCGCGGCGGCCGGATTCGCCTCTATATAAGCCAGCGTTTTGCCTTCCAGACAGGCTACGGCGCGCGGATCCTGAGCGGCATTCGGGTTCAGCGCCAGATTGACGTGAAACCAGAAGGTGGAGCCCTGATTCAACCGGCTATGAAAAGAGATCTCGCCGCCCATTTCGTTAACCAGCTTTTGCGTAATCACCAGCCCCAGCCCGGTGCCGCCATGGCGTCGGGAAATGCTGGCGTCGGCCTGGCGGAAAGCCTGGAACAGCTGCGACTGCTGCTTTTCAGCGATGCCGATGCCGGTATCGTGGATCTGCACCTCAAGGTCAACGCGGTTGTTGCTCTGGGAGCGCTTCTCAATGCAGATATCGATGTTGCCGTGTTCGGTAAACTTAATCGCATTGCCCAACAGGTTGACGATGATTTGCTGTAGGCGTAGCGGATCGCCGATAGTGTTGTCGGGCACGTCGGACTGAATGCTCAGCGTCAGCTCCAGCCCTTTTTCATGTGCGGACGGCGCCAGCAGGACGACGACTTCATCCAGGGTGGCGCGCAGCGGGAACGGGATGGTTTCCAGCACCAGCTTGCCCGCCTCCAGCTTGGAGAAATCCAGCACGTCGTTAATGATGCTCAGCAGGTTGTTGGCCGAACGCTCAATGGTATGCAGATAGTCGCGCTGTGTAATATTCAGCGGTGTTTTCAGCGTCTGGCGGGTAAAGCCAATTACGCCGTTAAGCGGCGTGCGCAGCTCGTGCGACATATTCGCCAGGAACTCCGACTTAATTCGCGCGGCCTCCTGGGCGCGTTTTTTAGCCAGATCCAGCTCGACGTTCTGGATCTCCATCTGTTCCAGGGTTTCGCGCAGATCGGACGTCGCCTGATCGATATTTTGCTGCATCTCTTCGTGATAGGCGGTCAGCGACATCGCCATTGAGTTAATGCCGTTTTTCAGCATATCCAGCTCGCCGAGCATATGGCCCGTGACGCGGCTGTCCAGCTGGCCGCGTCGAATACGATCGACGGTATTGACCATATCGCGGATCGGGCCGGTGACGTCGCGCATCAGACGATAGGCGAACAGCATGGCCAGGCAAAGGCAGAGCAGCAGCAGCAGGGTGGAAACAAAAACTTCTTTATACTGCTGCAGCCGCACCGACTGCAGATCCAGTTCAATGGCGACATAGCCCAACGGATTGCCGTTGGGTTTGGCGTCCTCGACCGGCGACTCATCGGGATAATAGCTTTCCGATAAAATGGGCGTGCGCAAAATGACCGAATTGCCCAGCCGCTGATAGCTGAAGGGGGTAGAGAAGGTCGCGTCTGCCGGCAGACGCAGCTTGTCGGCGCTGGCGTGATAGTTGGACGTGACAAAAAGCTGATTCTGCGCGTCGAAAACGGTAATGGCGCGCACGATATCGGAATGGCGACGGTGGAGCAGGCTGACCAGCTGCCGCACCGCCTCTTTGCTGTGGAACGTCATGCCGTATTCGCTGGAAACCGCCAGCGGTTCGATAATATTGATGCCGGCATCCACCAGCTGGCGCTGCAGTTCGTTATAGCGATGCACGATAAAAAACGTGCTCAGCAGCAGCCCAATCATCAGCGTAGGCGCCAGAATCAAGATCATCATTCGTGCCCGCAGGCTGTATTTGGTCATAATTATCCTGTGGCGCCGTCGCCAGTCGAATTAATCCTGATGCTGGTGTAGGCTACGCGGGTTTAACCACTGTCGAGACAAAAGTAATGGCGCAATTCTACTCTGCAAAACGGCGCGTGACGACCCGCCAGATCATGACCGTGACGGTTACTGACCTTGACGGCTCCGGCCAGGGCGTGGCGCACCATCATGGCAAAACGCTGTTTGTCAGCGGTGCGCTGCCCGGCGAGCAGGCGGAAGTAGAAATCGTGGAAGAGAAACGCAGCTGGGCGCGGGCCAGGACAAAACGGCTTCTGTCGACCAGCCCGGAACGGGTTGCGCCAGCCTGTCCTTACTTTGGCCGCTGCGGCGGCTGCCAGCAGCAGCACGCTTCGCCCGAGCTACAGCAGCGCAGCAAGGCCAAAGCGCTGTCGCGCCTGCTGAGCCAGCAAATTGGCGAGCCGGTGGCGGTGGAGAATATTATCGCCGGCAGCGCGTACGGCTACCGCCGCCGCGCTCGTCTGGGTCTGCACTATCATGCGCGCAGCCAGACGCTGCAAATGGGCTTTCGCCAGGCCGCCTCCAGCGAGCTGGTCGCCATTACGCAATGCCCCGTTTTGAAGCCCGAACTTGATGCACTGCTGCAGCCGTTGCACCAGGTACTAAGCAGCCTGCAGGCCGTAAGAAGGCTGGGCCATGCCGAGCTGGTACTGGCGGACAACGGCCCGCTGCTGGTGCTGCGCCATCTCGATCCGCTCAGCGCGGCAGACAGAGAGAAACTGGAACGGTTTTCGCATAGCCAGCAGGTCGCGCTTTTTCTGGCGCCGGACAGCGAAACGCTGGAGCAGATCGCTGGCGAGATGCCGTTCTATCAGCTCGACGGCCTGACGCTGACGTTCAGCCCGCGCGACTTTATTCAGGTCAACGGCGAGCTGAATCAGCAGATGGTGGCTCAGGCGATGGCGTGGCTGGATTTGCAGCCCACCGACCGCCTGCTGGATCTGTTCTGCGGCATGGGAAACTTTACGCTTCCTTCAGGAAAGCGGGTGGAAAATGTCACCGGTGTGGAGGGGGTTGCAGCATTAGTGGCAAAGGGTGCGTATAATGCGGGCCTGAATAATCTGAATAACATTGCATTTTATCAGCATAACCTGGAAGAAGAAGTGACGGCGCAGCCCTGGGCGGCGGAAGGTTTTAATAAGGTACTGCTGGATCCGGCCCGCGCTGGCGCGGCAGAAGCGATCCCTCACATTATTAAACTTGCGCCGGAAAGCGTGGTCTATGTTTCCTGTAATCCGACTACACTTGCCCGGGACAGCCAGATTTTCCTGGCTGCCGGCTATCGACCAGAAAGGATTACCCTGCTTGATATGTTTCCGCATACCGGGCACGTCGAATCCATGGTGTTATTCAGCCGAAAATAGCTTCCCGGAAGGAGGTTTGGAGAGGATATGGTTGCGGTAAGAAGTGCACATCTGAATACGGCCGGTGAGTTTGCGCTCGACCAGTGGATCACCAGTTTGGGGATCGCGAATCCCCAGTCATGCGAACGACTGGCCGATACCTGGCGCTATTGCGAAGAAACCACCCGCCATCATCCCGATGCGGCGCTCCTGCTCTGGCGCGGCGTCGAAATGGTGGAGATCCTCTCCATGCTCAGCATGGACAGCGAAAGCCTGCGCGCCGCGCTGCTTTTTCCTCTGGCGGACGCGGGCGTGGTGTCCGAAGAGGTGCTGGAAGAAAAGTACGGCAAAGCCATCGTCTCGCTGGTGCACGGCGTACGGGATATGGACGCCATCCGCCAGCTGAAAGCGACCCACAACGACTCTATGGCTTCGGAGCAGGTCGATAACGTCAGGCGCATGCTGCTGGCGATGGTGGAAGATTTCCGCTGCGTGGTAATCAAGCTGGCCGAGCGTATCGCCCATCTGCGCGAGGTGAAGGACGCGCCGGAAGACGAGCGCGTGCTTGCCGCCAAAGAGTGCACCAATATCTATGCGCCGCTTGCTAACCGTTTAGGGATAGGCCAGCTGAAATGGGAGCTGGAGGATTTCTGCTTCCGCTATCTGCACCCGGATGAATACAAACGCATCGCCAAACTGCTGCACGAGCGCCGCATCGACCGCGAGCAGTATATCGACACTTTCGTGCAGTCGCTGCGTGACGAGATCGTCAGGCAGGGCGTCAAAGCGGAAGTGTACGGCCGCCCGAAACATATCTACAGCATCTGGCGCAAGATGCAGAAAAAATCGCTGGCGTTCGACGAGCTGTTTGACGTGCGCGCCGTGCGTATCGTCGCCGAACGTTTGCAGGACTGCTACGGCGCATTGGGGATAGTGCATACGCTTTATCGCCACCTGCCCAGCGAATTTGACGACTACGTCGCCAATCCCAAGCCGAACGGCTATCAGTCGATTCATACCGTGGTGCTGGGGCCGAAGGGCAAAACCGTTGAGATCCAGATCCGCACGCGGCAGATGCATGAAGACGCCGAGCTGGGCGTGGCCGCACACTGGAAGTACAAAGAGGGCGGCACGACCGGCAGCGCGCGCGGCGCGTCGGGGCACGAAGAGCGTATCGCCTGGCTGCGTAAGCTGATTGCCTGGCAGGAAGAGATGGCGGACTCCGGCGAAATGCTGGACGAGGTGCGTAGCCAGGTCTTTGACGATCGCGTCTATGTGTTTACGCCTAAAGGCGACGTGGTGGATCTGCCCGCTGGCTCCACGCCGCTGGACTTTGCTTACCATATCCACAGCGATATCGGCCACCGCTGCATCGGCGCAAAAATCGGTGGCCGCATCGTGCCCTTTACCTATCAGCTGCAGATGGGCGATCAAATCGACATCATCACCCAAAAGCAGCCGAACCCAAGCCGCGACTGGCTGAATCCCAACCTGGGCTACGTCACCACCAGCCGTGGGCGATCAAAAATTCACGCCTGGTTCCGTAAGCAGGATCGCGATAAAAATATCGTCGCGGGCAAGCAGATCCTCGATAACGAGCTGGATCACCTGGATATCAGCCTGAAAGAGGCGGAAAAGCTGCTGCTGCCGCGCTATAACGTCAACTCGCTGGACGAGCTGCTGGCCGCTATCGGCGGCGGCGATATTCGTCTGAACCAGATGAGCAACTTCCTGCAATCGAAGCTGAACAAGCCGAGCGCGGAAGAAGAAGATCGCGAGGCGCTGCGCCAGCTGACGCTGAAATCCTCCGTGCCGCGCAGCAAGGAGAGCGGCCGCGTGGTGGTCGAGGGCGTCGGCAACCTGATGCACCATATCGCCCGCTGCTGCCAGCCGATCCCCGGCGACGATATCACCGGCTTTATCACCCAGGGACGCGGCATCTCTATCCACCGCGCCGACTGCGATCAGCTGACCGAGCTGATGTCGCACGCGCCGGAAAGAATTGTCGATGCGGTGTGGGGCGAAAGCTACTCCAGCGGCTACTCGCTGGTGGTGCGCGTCACCGCCAACGATCGCAGCGGCCTGCTGCGCGACATCACGACTATCCTCGCCAACGAGAAGGTCAACGTGCTGGGCGTCTCCAGCAGGAGCGATACCAAAAAGCAGCTGGCGACTATCGATATGGATATCGAAATTTACAATCAGCAGGTGCTGGGCCGCGTGCTGGCCAGGCTGAACCAGGTGCCGGATATCATTGACGCCAGAAGGCTGCATTAATGCCTTCCCCCTGCCCGGACAGGCCTGCTTAGGCGACGACCCTGCAAGCCTGCTGCCTGGTTGCCGTTTTGCGCGCCGGCCGCGTTTATCCCTGTCAGGGGATAGCGCGCTGGCCGGGCGCAGGTGGTCTGCTGATGACCGAAGCTTTATTCCTTTCCCTGCATGAATTTTGCCTTGCCATGCCGTATAGTCGTTTTTTTCTTCCTTACAAATGGACTCCGTTATGAACGCTATCGATCGCCTGCTGGGCATCATGAAAACCCTGCGCGATCCGCTAGCTGGCTGCCCGTGGGATCGTGAGCAGACCTTTGCCAGCATCGCGCCTTACACCCTTGAAGAAACCTATGAAGTGCTGGACGCCATCAGCCGCGAAGATTTTGACGACCTGCAGGGCGAGCTGGGCGATCTGCTGTTTCAGGTGGTGTTCTATGCGCAGATGGCGCAGGAAGAAGGGCGCTTTGACTTTAATGCCGTTTGCCAGACCATCAGCGACAAGCTGGAGCGTCGCCATCCGCATATCTTTGGCGATGCGCAGGTTCGCGACAGCAAAGAGGTGCTGGTGAACTGGGAAGCGATTAAAACGCAGGAACGTGCCGGTAAAGCGCAGCACTCGGCGCTGGACGATATTCCTCGCGCGCTGCCCGCGCTGATGCGCGCGCACAAAATCCAGAAGCGTTGCAGCAACGTCGGCTTTGACTGGCATACGCTTGGCCCGGTGCTGGACAAAGTTTACGAAGAAATTGATGAAGTGATGCACGAAGCCAAACAGGCGGTCATCGACCAGCAAAAGCTGGAAGAGGAGATTGGCGATCTGCTGTTTGCCACGGTTAATCTCTCGCGGCATCTGGGCAGCAAAGCGGAAACGGCGCTGCAAAAAGCCAACGATAAATTCGAGCGTCGCTTCCGTCAGGTAGAAGAAATTATCGCCGCACAGGGATTGCCAATGCAGGAGGCCACGCTGGAGCAAATGGAGGCCGCCTGGCAGCAGGTGAAGGCGAAGGAATAGCAGGGCCTGAAAAGGGAAAATCTGTTTCTCCCGTCCGTTAGCCCGTCTTTCGCGGCGGGCCAGCGCGCCCCTTTTGTTTTTTCCGCTTTGCTATCCTGGCAGCGGTCGAATTATTCCCTCGTGGCGAATAACTCGCTGACTCGATTCAACAAAAGTGTGATCGTAATCAACTTCAGCACGCAGAGAATCGGGTACTCTCGTGACGGTCAATACGATGGCTGGCACATAACCGGAAACGATTAATTGTGGCATGCAGGGGAATCCCGTATACTGTTTTCCCGTCCTGGTTATTCCATCGTCTTTAAACCTACTTTCTCAGGTTCAGCATGACAACGAACTATATTTTTGTGACCGGCGGGGTCGTATCCTCTCTGGGTAAAGGCATTGCCGCAGCCTCCCTGGCCGCCATTCTTGAAGCACGTGGTCTTAATGTGACCATCATGAAGCTGGACCCGTATATCAACGTGGATCCGGGTACCATGAGCCCTACTCAGCACGGCGAAGTCTTCGTCACCGATGACGGTGCGGAAACGGATCTCGATCTGGGCCACTATGAGCGCTTCATTCGCACCAAAATGAGCCGCCGCAACAACTTCACCACTGGCCGTATCTACTCGGAAGTGCTGCGCAAAGAGCGTCGCGGCGACTATCTGGGCGCGACCATTCAGGTGATCCCGCACATCACCAACGCCATTAAAGAACGCATCATCGAAGGTGGCGAAGGTCACGACGTGGTACTGGTGGAAATCGGCGGCACCGTCGGCGACATCGAATCCCTGCCGTTCCTTGAAGCGATCCGCCAGATGGCGGTTGACGTTGGCCGTGAGCACACCATGTACATGCACCTGACGCTGGTGCCTTATATGGCGGCGGCGGGTGAAGTCAAAACCAAGCCAACCCAGCACTCGGTGAAAGAGCTGCTCTCTATCGGCATTCAGCCTGACGTGCTGATCTGCCGTTCAGACCGCGCCGTGCCGGCCAACGAGCGGGCGAAAATCGCGCTGTTCTGTAACGTGCCGGAAAAAGCGGTTATTTCGCTGAAAGACGTTGATTCTATCTATAAAATTCCGGGTATGCTCAAATCGCAGGGCCTGGATGACTATATCTGCAAGCGCTTCAACCTGAACGCGCCGGAAGCGAACCTGGCCGAATGGGAACAGGTTATCTATGAAGAAGCCAATCCGGGCGGCGAAGTCACCATCGGCATGGTCGGCAAATATGTTGAGCTGCCGGATGCCTATAAGTCGGTGATTGAAGCGCTGAAGCACGGCGGCCTGAAAAACCGCGTAACGGTCAACATCAAGCTGATCGATTCGCAGGATGTGGAAAGCCGTGGCGTAGAAATTCTGAAAGATTTGGATGCTATCCTGATCCCTGGCGGCTTCGGCTATCGTGGCGTGGAAGGCAAGCTGATGACCGCTCGCTACGCGCGTGAAAACAATATTCCTTACCTGGGCATCTGCCTGGGGATGCAGGTCGCGCTGATGGAGTTCGCGCGTAACGTAGCCGGTATGGCGGATGCGAACTCAACGGAATTTGTGCCAGACTGTAAGTACCCGGTCGTGGCGCTGATCACCGAATGGCGCGACGAAGAGGGCAACGTTGAAGTGCGTTCTGAGAAGAGCGATCTGGGCGGCACCATGCGCCTGGGCAGCCAGCAGTGTCAGCTGACGCCGGACAGCCTGGTGCGCCAGCTGTATGGCTCCGACACCATCGTTGAGCGCCATCGCCACCGCTATGAAGTCAACAATATGCTGTTAAAGCAGATTGAAGCGGCCGGATTACGCGTTGCCGGGCGTTCTGGTGACGATCAGCTGGTCGAGATCATTGAGATCCCGAACCATCCGTGGTTTGTTGCGTGTCAGTTCCACCCGGAATTCACCTCAACGCCGCGTGACGGTCATCCACTCTTCGCCGGCTTCGTTAAGGCAGCCAGCGAGCACCAGAAGCGTTTGGCGAAATAAGTAGTTTTCATGGCAGCGCGCGAATTTATACTTGCCAGGTTTTGAGCTGAAGCAAGGCGGCTATCGAGTGGATCCCCGGCGCTTACTTTAGTAAGTGACCGGGGTGAGCCAGCCAGCACCGCTCCGGCTCGAAAGATAAGAACTATTTTCGCGCGTTGTTTGTCTGAGTTTTAAGTTAACTTGTACTGAGGAAAAACTAATGTCCAAAATCGTTAAAGTCATCGGTCGCGAAATCATCGACTCTCGTGGCAACCCGACCGTTGAAGCAGAAGTGCATCTGGAAGGCGGTTTTGTCGGTATGGCGGCCGCACCATCAGGCGCTTCTACCGGTTCCCGTGAAGCGCTGGAACTGCGTGACGGTGACAAATCTCGTTTCCTGGGTAAAGGCGTGACCAAAGCCGTTGCAGCCGTTAACGGCCCAATCGCTGACGCGGTAACCGGCAAAGATGCCAAAGACCAGGCAAACATCGACAAGATCATGATCGATCTTGACGGCACCGAAAACAAATCCAAATTTGGCGCTAACGCCATTCTGGCCGTTTCTCTGGCTGCGGCTAAAGCTGCTGCTGCCGCTAAAGGCATGCCGCTGTATGAGCACATCGCCGAGCTGAACGGCACCCCGGGCAAATTCTCTATGCCGCTGCCAATGATGAACATCATCAACGGCGGTGAGCACGCCGACAACAACGTCGACATTCAGGAATTCATGATCCAGCCAGTAGGCGCGAAAACGCTGAAAGAAGCGATCCGCATGGGTTCTGAAGTGTTCCACACCCTGGCAAAAGTGCTGAAGTCTAAAGGCATGGGCACCGCTGTAGGCGACGAAGGCGGCTATGCGCCAAACCTGGGCTCCAACGCCGAAGCGCTGGCCGTTATCGCGGAAGCGGTAAAAGCAGCAGGCTACGAGCTGGGCAAAGACATCACGCTGGCGATGGACTGTGCGGCTTCTGAATTCTACAAAGACGGCAAATATGTACTGGCTGGCGAAGGCAACAAAGCCTTCACTTCCGAAGAGTTCACTCACTTCCTGGAAGATCTGACCAAACAGTACCCAATCGTCTCTATCGAAGACGGCCTGGACGAATCCGACTGGGACGGCTTTGCCTATCAGACCAAAGTGCTGGGCGACAAAATCCAGCTGGTGGGCGACGACCTGTTCGTGACCAACACCAAAATCCTGAAAGAAGGTATCGAGAAAGGCATCGCTAACTCCATTCTGATCAAATTCAACCAGATCGGTTCTCTGACCGAAACCCTGGCTGCAATCAAAATGGCGAAAGACGCGGGCTATACCGCAGTGATTTCTCACCGTTCAGGCGAAACCGAAGACGCAACTATTGCCGACCTGGCAGTAGGTACCGCAGCGGGCCAGATCAAAACCGGTTCTATGAGCCGTTCTGACCGTGTTGCCAAGTACAACCAGCTGATCCGTATCGAAGAATCGCTGGGCAGCCGTGCGCCGTTCAACGGTCTGAAAGAAGTTAAAGGTCAGTAAGCTGACGTTTTCCCGGCCTTAAAGGTCGGGATGATCTGAAAGCCCCGTCTCTGGACGGGGCTTTTTTATTGGCTATTTACCGGCCGTCACGCTTAGCCTTTCAGTTCAACCTTCAGGTTTTTGGTGCTGCTGCCCAGGGTGCTCGCATCATCGGAAGGGATAACATAGCCCTTGTCGGCGGCCACATGCTGCCGGTAATAATCCACTACCGCCGCGTCCTGCTGGTTTGAAGTCGTGGATTTTTTCAGGCCATAAACGTTGCCGTCCGCGTCTTTCGCTTTAATGCCGTCGGGCGCGTTTGAAACCAGATCGTCCAGCGTCCCGGAAACCCTGCCGTCGCCCTTCGCGGGGCCAATGGTCATGGCCGCGTTATTGCCTTCGATATAGCTGACGTCGTAATAAGTCTGTCCGCTGCCGCCGTCAAATTTCACCTCGCCCAGCGTCGCGTTGGCGCCGTCGCCTGCGGTGCTGCGGAAATTGCCCGACCAGTTGGCATCAAAGTTCTGCGTTTTGGTTTCGCCCGGTTGCAAGGTGAGATCGTCAGGCCTGGCGCTGCCGTCGGCGTTGGGCGTAAAGGCGATGGTCATGGGCTTGTCGCCTTTGTTTTCAAACGTCAGGCTGTTTTTGGCAGGATCGAGCGCTGTATTGCTGTTTACCGCCTGGCTGCTGCTGGTGGATGAGGCGGCCGTAACGTCAGCGTTTGCGGCCGTTGTGGTCTGCGACGGCGCGGCGGTTCCGTTGGCTAAGGGCGTGGTCGAAGGGCCATTAGCGACCGCTGGCGAGGCGGCGTTGATGCGTTCGGGCGAAGCGTGTGCCTTATTCACCTGCTGCGCCAGCGAATCGATAGCGGACAGCGCCGTCTGTAACAGTTTGCCAATCTGCTGCATAAACTGATTAAACGAAGAGCTGCCCGCGTCATCCTGCCCATTTTTACTCAGCTCCGGCAGATTACTGGTCGCGGGCGAGCCAAAGCTGATGCTGCCCGTGCGCGCGGCCTGCGCGCCGGACTGCTGCTGAGGCGGCTGGAACGCGCTCGACGCCTCGCTGCTGGCATTCAGCAGTACGCGATTCAGTAAACTGCTGATGGGCATGTTCATAGGATTACCTCAGAAAAGAGTGATGAGGTTAGGTGGGATAAAAAGTTGCCGGGTTCCCCCGCACAATGTGATTTGGTTAAAAAGCCGCTATCTGTCATACTTTGCGCCCTTATTTTTACAGTCAATTGAGAGCGTGATGCAGTACCCGATTAATGAAATGTTCCAGACGTTGCAGGGCGAAGGGTTTTATACCGGCGTTCCGGCAATTTTTATCCGCCTGCAGGGATGCCCGGTGGGCTGCAGCTGGTGTGATACCAAACACACCTGGGATAAGCTGGCCGATCGGGAAACCTCGCTGGGCGATATCTTGCTGAAGACGGTGGAAACCGATGCATGGGGCGCGGCGGACGCGGAGGCGTTACTGGCGGTAATTGCGCAGCGCGGCTGGACGGCCCGGCACGTGGTGATCACTGGCGGCGAGCCCTGCATTCACGATCTGACGCCGCTGACCGAAGCGCTGGAGCAGCAGGGCTTCAGCTGCCAGATTGAAACCAGCGGCACGCATCGGGTGCAGTGCAGCGAAAAAACCTGGGTTACCGTTTCGCCTAAGGTCAATATGCGCGGCGGCTATGATGTGCTGAACCAGGCGCTGGTTCGCGCTGATGAAGTGAAGCATCCGGTGGCCCGTCAGCGCGACGTAGAGGCGCTGGACGCCCTGCTGGCGACGCTGAGCGACAGCAAGCCGCGTATCATTGCCCTACAGCCGATCAGCCAGAAAGACGACGCGACCAAACTTTGCATTGAAACCTGCATCGCGCGCAACTGGCGCCTGTCGATGCAGACACACAAATACCTGAATATCGCCTGATAAAAAAAGGCGGCACCGAGGCCGCCTTTTTAGTTAATCCCTGTCATTGTTATCCATAGGCTTCGGCGACCTCTGCCGCCAGAGCATCAGCCTTTGTAAACGCAGCCCGCCGTGCAGGTCTCTTTGATCATCACGGCGCTGAGCAGAGGCAGCGTCGGCTTCATCCGATCCCAGATCCATTTTGCCAGCACTTCGCTGGTCGGGTTTTCCAGCCCTGGGATCTCGTTCAGATAATAGTGATCCAGCCTGTCGTAAAGCGGCCTGAAGGCCGCCTTCAGTTCGGCAAAATCCATGACCCAGCCGGTATGCGCGTCCACTTCGCCGGTGATTTCGAGCCGCACCAGGAAAGAGTGCCCGTGCAGGCGGCCGCATTTATGGCCTTCCGGCACGTTGGGCAGGTGGTGAGCCGCCTCGAATTGGAAATCTTTAAACAGCGTGGTAGCCATATGACAGTCTCGGTTATTTCTCAAAAAAACGGGCGAAGTCTACCTGAAAAAGCCTTTTTTCGCACCCGTTTCCCGGCCAATCCGCACATCCTGGCCCGTAGCAAAAGCGCCTTCTGACTAAGTTCATAATAAACAATAAGTTAATTAACCGGTTTCGCCGCTATCGCTTACTTGTAAAACCGTTTAGTCATTTTGGTTATTTTATATTACCAACCCTTCTTTAAGGGTTATTATGCCAGTCGTTACCCTAACGTTATCTTGCTGTCTTTACGGCCCTGACCACCGATACTGGAACTTTCAACGCAATGACGACTCAGGCACCTCCTGCTTCTCTGCTTCCGCTTAACCCGGAACAGCTTTCCCGCCTTCAGGCGGCAACCGGCGATTTCTCTACCACGCAGCTGGCCTGGCTCTCCGGCTACTTCTGGGGCATGGTCAATCAGGCGCCGGGCGCGGTAACCGCCAGCGCGCCAGCGCCGGTCGATGCGCCAACCATTACGCTGCTTTCCGCCTCGCAGACCGGCAACGCCCGTCGCGTCGCCGAGCAGCTGCGCGACGATCTGCTGGCGGCTAAGCTGAACGTGAACCTGGTCAACGCGGGCGACTACAAGTTCAAGCAGATCGCACAGGAGAAGCTGCTGGTCGTGGTTACCTCCACGCAGGGCGAGGGCGAGCCGCCGGAAGAAGCCGTGGCGCTGCATAAGTTTCTGATGTCAAAGAAAGCGCCGAAGCTGGCCGACACCGCTTTCGCGGTCTTTGGTCTGGGCGATACCTCTTATGAGTTCTTCAGCCAGGCCGGCAAAGATTTCGATAACAAGCTGGGCGAGCTGGGCGGCGAACGCCTGCTGGATCGCGTGGATGCCGATGTCGAATACGCGGCCGAAGCGGAACAGTGGCGGAAAAAGATTGTAGAGATCCTGAAGGCGCGCGTGCCGAGCGAATCGCCGGCCGCAGCGGCAGTCACCGCTACCGGCACGGTTAACGAAGTGCTCAGCAGCCCTTACACCAAAGAAGAGCCGCTGACCGCCAGCCTGGCCGTGAATCAGAAGATCACCGGCCGTAACTCGGATAAAGACGTGCGCCATATCGAAATCGACCTGGGCGATTCCGGGCTGCGCTATCAGCCGGGCGACGCGCTGGGCGTCTGGTATGAAAACGATCCTGCGCTGGTGCAGGAGCTGGTCGGGCTACTGTGGCTGAAAGGCAGTGAGCCCGTAGAGGTCAACGGCGCTACGCTGCCGCTCAGCGAAGCGCTGCAAAAGCATTTCGAGCTGACGGTCAATACCACGCAGATCGTCGAGCAGTACGGCAAGCTTAGCCGCGATGAAAATCTGCTGGCCTTGGTCGGCGATAAGAGCCGTTTGCAGCACTATGCGCAGACGACGCCGATCGTGGATATGGTGCGTCAGGCGCCAATCGAGCTGCGCGCCGAACAGCTGACGGCGCTGCTGCGTCCGCTGACGCCGCGTCTTTATTCTATCGCCTCTTCGCAGGCGGAGAGCGAAAGCGAAGTGCACATTACCGTCGGTGCGGTGCGCTATGACATCGATGGCCGCGCGCGCGCGGGCGGCGCTTCCAGCTTCCTGGCGGATCGGCTGGAAGAAGACGGCGAAGTCCGCGTCTTTATTGAACATAACGATAACTTCCGCCTGCCGGCCAATCCCGAAACGCCGGTCATTATGATTGGGCCGGGCACCGGCATCGCGCCGTTCCGCGCCTTTATGCAGCAGCGCGATAACGACGGCGCAGAAGGCAAAAACTGGCTCTTCTTCGGCAATCCGCACTTTACCGAAGACTTCCTGTACCAGGTCGAATGGCAGCGCTACGTGAAAGACGGCCTGCTGACCAATATCGATCTGGCGTGGTCGCGCGATCAGCAGCAAAAAGTTTACGTGCAGGACAAAATTCGCGCCAAAGGGGCGGAAGTGTGGCGCTGGATCCAGCAAGGCGCGCATATTTACGTGTGCGGCGACGCCAACCGTATGGCGAAGGATGTGGAGCAGGCCCTGCTGGAAGTGGTGGCGGAGCATGGCGGTATGGATACGGAAAGCGCCGACGAATTCTTAAGCGAGCTGCGTATCGAGCGCCGCTATCAGCGCGACGTCTACTAGCCGGCCCCGCCGGATATCCGGCGGCACTAACGAATATTAAAGAGAAAGCCTTATGAGCAATGAAAAACATCCTGGCCCGTTGGTGGTTGAAGGCAAGCTGACCGACGCCGAGCGCCTGAAAAAAGAGAGCAACTATCTGCGCGGAACTATCGCGGAAGATTTAGATAACGGCCTGACCGGCGGTTTCACCGGCGACAACTTTCTGCTGATCCGCTTCCACGGCATGTACCAGCAGGACGACCGCGATATTCGCGCCGAGCGCGCCGAGCAGAAGCTGGAGCCGCGTCACGCGATGATGCTGCGCTGCCGTCTGCCGGGCGGCATCATTACGCCGACGCAGTGGCTGGCTATCGATAAGTTCGCGGCGGACAACACGATTTACGGCAGCATTCGTCTGACCAACCGCCAGACCTTCCAGTTTCACGGCATCCTGAAGGGCAACGTCAAGCCTGCTCACCAGATGCTGAGCGAAGTCGGCCTGGATGCGCTGGCAACGGCGAACGACGTGAACCGTAACGTGCTGTGCACCTCGAACCCGATAGAATCCGAGCTGCATCAGGAAGCCTACGAATGGGCGAAAAAACTCTCCGAGCATCTGCTGCCGCAGACCCGCGCCTATGCGGAAATCTGGCTGGATCAGGAAAAGGTCGCCACCACGGATAAAGAGCCGATCCTGGGCGAAACCTATCTGCCGCGTAAGTTTAAAACCACCGTAGTGGTGCCGCCGCATAACGATGTGGATCTGCACGCTAACGATCTGAACTTTATTGCCATTGCCGAGAACGGCAGGCTGGTCGGCTTTAACCTGCTGGTGGGCGGCGGATTGTCTATCGATCACGGCAACAAAGCGACTTACGCGCGCACCGCCAGCGAGTTTGGCTATCTGCCGGTCGAAAAAATCCTCGACGTCGCGGAAGCGGTCGTCACCACGCAGCGCGACTGGGGCAACCGTACCGATCGTAAAAACGCCAAAACCAAGTACACGCTGGAGCGCGTGGGCGTGGAAACCTTTAAGCAGGAAGTGGAGCGCCGCGCCGGCCTGACCTTCGAGCCGATCCGCCCTTATGAATTCACCACGCGCGGCGACCGTTTCGGCTGGGTGAAAGGGATTGATAACAACTGGCATCTGACGCTGTTTATTGAAAATGGCCGCCTGCTGGACTATCCGGGCCGTCCGCTGAAAACCGGCCTGGCCGAAATTGCGAAGGTGCACAAAGGCGACTTCCGCCTGACCGCCAATCAGAACCTGATTGTGGCGGGCGTGCCGGAAGCGCACAAGCCGGCGATCGAAGCGCTGGCCCGCGAGCACGGCCTGATGGAAAACGTCACCGCGCAGCGCGAAAACTCGATGGCCTGCGTGGCGTTCCCGACCTGTCCGCTGGCGATGGCGGAAGCCGAACGTTTTCTGCCGTCGTTCGTGACCCGCGTGGAAGAGCTGATGACGTCGCACGGCGTGGGCGATGAGCATATCGTCCTGCGCGTGACCGGCTGTCCTAACGGCTGCGGCCGCGCGCTGCTGGCCGAGGTCGGCCTGGTCGGCAAAGCGCCGGGGCGCTATAACCTGCATCTGGGCGGCAACCGCATCGGCACGCGCATCCCGCGTATGTACCGTGAAAACATTACCGAAGATGAAATTTTAACCACCCTCGATCATCTGTTGGGTCGCTGGTCAAAAGAACGCGAAGCGGACGAAGGCTTTGGCGATTTCACTATCCGCGCTGGCGTGGTGGAACCTGTTCTCGATCCGGCTCGCGATTTTTGGGCATAACGGAGGCGCGAAATGGCTGTACTCGATCTCTCGGCACTGAATGCACTACCCAAAGTCGAACGCGTAATGGCGTTGGCGGAAATCAACACCAGGCTGGAAAAGCTGTCGGCACAGGATCGCGTTATTTGGGCGCTCGAAAATCTGCCCGGCGAGGCGGTGCTTTCTTCCAGCTTTGGCATCCAGGCGGCGGTGAGTCTGCATCTGGTGACCCAGGCGAAGCCGGATATTCCGGTGATCCTGACCGATACCGGCTATCTGTTCCCGGAAACCTATCAGTTTATTGACGAGCTGACCGATAAGCTCGGTCTGAACCTGAAGGTATTCCGCGCCGAACAGAGCGCGGCGTGGCAGGAAGCGCGCTACGGCAAGCTGTGGGAGCAGGGCGTGGAAGGCATCGAACGCTACAACGAGATCAACAAAGTTGAGCCGATGAACCGCGCGCTGGAAACGCTGCATGCGCAGACGTGGTTTGCCGGTCTGCGTCGCGATCAGTCCAGCAGCCGCGCCCATCTGCCGGTGCTGGCTATTCAGCGCGGCGTGTTCAAGGTGCTGCCGATTATCGACTGGGACAACCGCCAGGTTTATCAGTATCTGAAGGAGCACGGCCTGGGCTATCATCCGCTGTGGGATCAGGGCTATCTGTCGGTTGGCGATACGCACACCACGCGGAAGTGGGAGCCGGGCATGGCGGAAGAAGAAACGCGCTTCTTCGGCCTGAAGCGCGAGTGCGGCCTGCACGAATAACGTTAAAGGGCGGAGGTTATCTTCCGCCCTCATTACAAACAAATTATTAAAACCCGCCAATCCTTGTCTTTATTACACATCCATACCCAGCGATAGTTTTCTTTGGCGCCGCTGAAGCAGATATCCAGCAGTTTTCTATAGGTTTGGTACTGCAAGAGCTTACGTAGGTTTATCACTGCTGCGGCTATACTGTCTGACGCACGCTGAACCAGATAAGGTAGTTCGCCGCATAACATGACTTTTTGCTCAGAGGGGAGCAAGGATCCTTGAGGTAAGATTATTTCCCGGCTCTGATGCCCGGAAGTATGGCGTATGCCTTTTGCTATAAGCCAGGATCCGTACTCGCTTATCGTTATTTTCCCAGGCAAAATGAATGCAAGGCCCGCTGGTCATGCCTAACGGGTTGGGCTGTAGATCTTTTACTTTTGTATGACCACTATCGGTAGGAATATAAACAGAACGACCCTGTGCCGCATCCCAATCTCCGCTATGGTAATGCCATACGTCATAAAGCGCATAGATGTCGGCGCCTGCGTAACGCATTCCGTTGGTCTTACACCATGAAGGTTTGTTTCTGCCTTCTTGATCCAGCTCTTCAGCCAGCTGTTGGATAAGATAATCAAACGATGCACGGCTGTTATCATCCATTTGAGGCAAATCCGTTAAAAATATATCGTTGGCTGCTTCACCTGGTATACCTAAAATTTGCTTGCGGTCGCCGTGTTCAAACTGTGGCGCTAATACGATTTCAATTTTCGATGTTGGGGTTATTGCTACCCTTGTTGCAACCATTTTTCTGACTTTCCCTTTCAGAATTTTTTATTATTCTTGCTGGCCACAAGAGCGGCATGAACAGCAATTGAAGCTTTTTTATTGCGAGTGTGAACACGAACGGACTGGTTAAATCCTTTACTGGCGGAATCTGGATCCAGAATGTCTGAATACTCAACGCTCGCATCAATGGCATGATGGCCAGAAGCTACGCTCTGGTTGACCTTCGAGGCGGGCAGTAAAAATTTGGGCTGGGCACGCTCTTCAACCATACGTTCCAGCTCTCTGTGATAGGCCTCTGCCTGTTTCAGCAAGACAGGATCGGACGCATAACGTTTCTCTTCAGCATTTTCTTCAGCCTGAATTTTAAGATATAGCTTGCGCTGCTCCGGCGTTAGCTGTTTCGTTTCAGGTGGATGATATTTCATAGATCCCTCCTTAATTGGCGATTTAATCACCACGATGAGGGTATCGTAGGCTAATTTATTTATGCTAACAATACCTCGCTAAGCAAAGCCTCCATCAGGGATGACGAAAGCTTTATTATGCGAGTCAGCCCTGATTTATTCCCGAAAACCTACAGTCCCACCAGCGCAGAAAAGTCCGCCGAACCGCGCGTGACGTTCACTTTAGTGACCTCGTAATCCGCCACCTTCTGAAAAGCATCCTCTGCCAGAATACGATCCAGCCGAGCGCGATCGATATCCTTTATCAGGATCACGCCGCCAGTACGGGGATCTTTACGTCCGGCGGCAATAAAGGTGCCGTCGGCAAAGTAAGTATCCAGCCAGGCGATATGCGCATCCAGCGCCGCTTCCACTTCCGGCATCGGGCGGTTATAGGTCAGACTGACAATGTACATAGGCTTCCTTAAGCTTCAGGTTGAGGATTGGCTAACTCGCGGATCAGCGGCAGCAGGATTTTCACGCTGTCGCGCGTGCGGTGCGTGATGCGGCCAGGCAGCCAGCGATCGATCCAGGCAAGGTTATCGCAGCTGGCCTGCTGCTGACAGCTTCCCTGCGGAAAATGCGCGTTACTGGTATGCACCCGATGGCCTTTTTTATCCCAGTTGGCGGCGCGAACGCTCAGCAACGGAATGCCTGCCTTATCAAACGTCTCTACCGCCGGTTCATTTTTCACCGCTTTGCCCAGCGTGGCGGCAGGAATATGCGCCGAGCGCGCCAGCGCCAGCGCCCGATCGCGCGTCTGCCGCGCCACCGGTTCAGGCGTGTTGGTGCCGCTGTTGAACCAGAGCCGGTTGCCCACGAGCAGATCGTTTAGTTTTATCACCAGCAGCGTGTTCTTTTTCTCTTCCGGCTTCATGCGGGCGAGATAATCCTCTTCGCCATGCAGCGCAGAAGCGCTTAGCGCCACAAAGCGCAGGCTGTAGTGCAGCGGCGTCGACTGTAAACGCTCCGCCAGCTCCAGCATCACCGCCACCCCGGAAGCGTTATCGTCCGCGCCCTGTAAAGTCAGGCCGCCGCGATTTTTTTGCCGATCGCTGTCGCTTAGCGGCAGCCAGGTATCGGCCTGCGCCAGAATAACTATCTGCTGCGGCACCTCGCCTGCGCGGGCGGCGATAACCGATGTCGCGATAACGCTGCGATCGCTAACGCGGCCATCCTGTGATTTATAGTGATAGTGCGCCGTAAAATCTCTTTTATTGCTCTCATAGCCCCACTGCTGAAACTGCTGTTGCAGATAGTCGGCGTTTAACATCTCGGCAGGACTGCCAGCCATACGCCCTGGAAAGTAAGTCGCGATATGGCGCAGCTGCTGTTCGGCAAGCTGACCTTCATTGGTCGCGGCGTGAAGCGGGGAAAGCACGCCCAGCGCCAGCAGGGCGCTCAGGCAAAGTCGGGAAAACATGTCACGTCCTTAATCGTCATCCTGTAACGAAACAGCGAAAATATTTTGCTGTCCCAGTATGAAAGTGTGACGGGCTCCGCACAATTACAATCCTTCTGAAAGCCCCTGAAATCGCTCCGCTAAGCACATTTTGTGCGTAGCTTTACCGTAACGTTATTCCATTCGGTAACTACTCATTCCAATTAGTAATTTCATAAGCCTCCGCGGCCGCCCTATAGTCGCGTTAACTTTTTGTTATTTAGCAAGGCTGACGTGGATTATCTTCCCCTTTTTGCAGACATCCGAAACAAACCGGTGCTGGTGGTTGGCGGCGGCGACGTAGCCGCGCGCAAAATCGAACTGCTGCGTCGCGCAGGCGCGCGGGTGCAGATTGCCGCACGCGAACTGTGTGAAGAGCTGACGGCGCTGCAGGAGAGCGGTGAAGTCGAGTGGATTGCTCGCGACTATCAGAGCGCCCAGCTCGACCTGGTCTATTTCGTGATTGCCGCCACCGATGACGGCGAACTGAACAGCCGCGTCTTTGACGATGCCAGCGAGCGCAGGCTGCTGGCTAACGTGGTCGATGACCAGCCTAAATGCTCTTTTATTTTCCCTTCTATTGTCGACCGGTCGCCGCTGGTTGTGGCTATTTCCTCCAGCGGCACGGCGCCCGTACTGGCGCGCCTGCTGCGTGAAAAGCTTGAGTCTCTGTTGCCCGCCCATCTGGGGCAGATGGCCGCGCTGGCCGGCAGCTGGCGCGACAGAGTAAAACAGCGGCTAAGCAAAATGTCAGAGCGCCGCCGCTTCTGGGAAAAGGCGTTTAACGGTCTTTTCGCCAGCCAGGTCGCCTCCGGCAATCTGACGGGCGCGGAACAGACGCTGGCTCGCCAGCTGGACGATCCGGAAGCGAGCCAGGGCGAAATCATCCTGGTGGGCGCGGGGCCTGGCGATGCGGGGTTGCTGACGCTGCGCGGGCTGCAGGTGATGCAGCAGGCGGACGTGGTGCTGTACGACCATCTGGTCAGCGACGAGGTGCTGGATTTAGTCCGACGCGACGCCGACCGCATCTGCGTGGGCAAGCGCGCCAGCGCGCACAGCGTGCCGCAGGAAGAGACTAACCGGATGCTGGTCGAGCTGGCGAAGAAGGGCAAGCGGGTTGTGCGCCTGAAGGGCGGCGATCCCTTTATTTTTGGTCGCGGCGGCGAAGAGCTTCAGGCGGCGGTTGAGGCGGGCATTCCATTTCAGGTGGTGCCGGGCGTGACCGCAGCGGCAGGCGCGACGGCCTATGCCGGCATTCCGCTGACGCATCGCGACCATGCGCAAAGCGTGCTGTTTATCACCGGCCATTGCCGGGCCGACGGCGAAGAGATGGACTGGCCATCGCTTGCCCGAGCGCGGCAGACGCTGGCTATTTATATGGGCACGGTAAAAGCCGCCGAAATCTCGGCGCAGCTTATTGCCCATGGCCGCGACGCGCAAACGCCGGTAGCGGTGATCGGGCGCGGCACGCGTCAGGATCAGCAGGTGCTGACCGGCACGCTACAGGAATTAGAACAACTGGCACAACGTGCGCCAACGCCCGCCCTGTTAGTGATAGGGGAAGTGGTCAACCTGCATCAGCAGCTGGCGTGGTTTCAACATTCAGCGCAGCGGGCGTCCGCCGTTGTGAATTTGGCTTGAGGAAAAGTTATGGATCAAAAACGACTCACCCACCTGCGTCAACTGGAAGCGGAAAGTATCCATATCATCCGTGAAGTGGCGGCAGAGTTCGGCAATCCGGTCATGATGTACTCTATCGGCAAAGACTCTTCGGTGATGCTGCACCTGGCGCGTAAAGCGTTCTATCCGGGCACGCTGCCTTTCCCGCTGCTGCACGTGGATACCGGCTGGAAATTTCGTGAAATGTACGAATTCCGCGACCGTACGGTAAAAGAGATTGGCGCCGAGCTGCTGGTGCATAAAAACCCGGAAGGCGTGGCGATGGGCATCAATCCCTTCGTGCACGGCAGCGCCAAGCACACCGACATTATGAAAACCGAAGGGCTGAAGCAGGCGCTGAACAAATACGGCTTTGATGCCGCGTTCGGCGGCGCGCGTCGCGACGAGGAAAAATCCCGCGCGAAAGAGCGTATCTACTCCTTCCGTGACCGTTTCCACCGCTGGGATCCGAAAAACCAGCGTCCTGAGCTGTGGCACAACTACAACGGCCAGATCAATAAAGGCGAAAGCATTCGCGTTTTCCCGCTCTCTAACTGGACCGAGCTGGATATCTGGCAATATATCTTCCTGGAAAATATCGACATTGTTCCACTGTATCTGGCCGCTAAGCGTCCGGTACTGGAACGCGACGGCATGTTGATGATGATTGACGACGACCGTATCGATTTACAGCCTGGCGAGAAGATTGAGGAGCGGATGGTGCGTTTCCGTACGCTGGGCTGCTGGCCGCTAACCGGCGCGGTGGAATCTGAAGCGCAGACGCTGCCTTCGATCATCGAAGAGATGCTGGTTTCAACCACCAGCGAACGTCAGGGGCGCGTGATCGACCGCGATCAGTCCGGCTCGATGGAGCTGAAGAAACGCCAGGGTTATTTCTAAGGAGCCGAGATGAACAACGTCATTGCACAACAAATTGCCGACCAGGGCGGCGTGGAAGCCTGGCTGCACGCTCAGCAGCACAAAAGCCTGCTGCGTTTTCTGACCTGCGGCAGCGTCGACGACGGCAAAAGCACGCTGATTGGCCGCCTGCTGCACGACACGCGCCAGATTTATGAAGATCAGCTCTCTTCGCTGCACAACGACAGCAAGCGTCACGGTACCCAGGGCGAGAAACTGGATCTGGCGCTGCTGGTGGACGGCCTGCAGGCCGAGCGGGAACAGGGCATCACCATCGACGTGGCCTACCGCTATTTCTCCACTGAAAAGCGCAAATTTATTATTGCCGACACGCCGGGGCACGAGCAGTACACCCGCAATATGGCGACAGGCGCATCAACCTGCGACCTGGCCATTCTGCTGATCGACGCCCGTAAAGGCGTGCTGGATCAGACGCGTCGTCACAGCTTTATCTCCACGCTGCTGGGCATCAAGCACCTGGTGGTGGCTATTAATAAGATGGATCTGGTCGAGTACAGCGAAGAGAAGTTCGAGCAAATCAAACAGGACTATCTGGATTTTGCCGAACAGCTGCCGAACGATCTGGATATCCGCTTTGTGCCGCTGTCGGCGCTGGAAGGGGAAAACGTCGCTTCCGCGAGCGAGGCGATGGGCTGGTACACCGGTCCGACGCTGCTGGACGTGTTGGAAACCGTCGAGGTCAAGCGCGTGGTGGAACAGCAGCCGATGCGCTTCCCGGTGCAGTACGTCAACCGACCTAACCTGGATTTCCGCGGCTATGCGGGCACCCTGGCGTCGGGAACGGTACAGGTCGGCCAGCGCGTGAAGGTGCTGCCATCCGGCGTGGAATCTTCCATCGCCCGCATCGTGACCTTTGACGGCGATTTGCAGGCAGCGCAGGCCGGCGAAGCGATTACGCTGGTGCTGAAGGACGAAATCGATATCAGCCGCGGCGATCTGCTGGTAGATGCCAGTACAGAGCTGAAGCCCGTGCAGGCCGCCAGCGTGGACGTGGTATGGATGGCGGAACAGCCGCTGGCGCCGGGTCAGAGCTTCGATATTAAAATCGCCGGCAAGAAAACCCGCGCGCGCGTCGAAAAAATTCAGTATCAGGTGGAAATCAACAGCCTGGCCCAGCGTCAGGTGGAAAACCTGCCGCTGAACGGCATCGGTCTGGTGGATCTGACCTTTGACGAGCCGATGGTGCTGGATAAATACCAGCAGAATCCGGTTACCGGCGGCATGATCTTTATTGACCGTCTGAGCAACGTTACCGTCGGCGCAGGCATGATCCGCGAACCGAACGAGGAAGCGGCGCAGGCGACCGGTGATTTCAGCGCTTTTGAACTGGAATTTAACGCGCTGGTGCGTCGCCACTTCCCGCACTGGGGCGCTCGCGATATTTCAGGCGGTCAATAATGGCCGCTCACGATGAAAACGTCGTCTGGCATGCGCACGCGGTAACGCGTGCGGAGCGCGAGCAGCTGCACGGTCATCAGGGCGCGGTGCTGTGGTTTACGGGGCTTTCCGGCTCCGGTAAATCCACCGTGGCGGGCGCGCTGGAGCAGGCGCTGCATCAGCTTGGCGTCAGCACCTATCTGCTGGATGGCGACAACGTGCGTCACGGCCTCTGCCGCGATCTGGGCTTCAGCGACGCCGATCGTAAAGAGAATATCCGGCGCGTCGGCGAAGTCGCAAAGCTGATGGTCGATGCGGGCCTGATCGTTCTGAGCGCCTTTATCTCTCCGCATCGGGAAGAGCGGCAGATGGTGCGCGACATGGTTGGGGAAGGGCGCTTTATTGAAGTCTTTGTCGACACGCCGCTGGCTATCTGCGAAGCGCGCGATCCCAAAGGCCTGTATAAAAAAGCGCGGGCCGGCGAGCTGCGTAATTTCACCGGCATTGACGCCGTTTATGAAGCGCCGGAACGTCCGGAAATCCGCCTGGATGGCGAACAATTGGTAACAAATTTACGGGTTCAAGTGTTAGATCTGCTGCGTGACCGCGATATTATCAAAGCCTGAGATAGCCGCGGCAAAACGCCTCAGAGCGGGCCGTATTACGCGTCAACAGGATACTTATGCATAACGTTACGCCCATGCTGGCCCGCAAAGATGACGGTCAGGAAGAGTCTTCCTGGTCGTTTCCCGGTGGAGTGGCAGGCTTTGCCTGCTACTGGTTCGCGCTCGCGATCCCTTTTATGCTTTACGGCTCTAACACGCTGTTCTTCTTCCTCTATACCTGGCCCTTCTTTCTCGCGCTGCTGCCCGTTTCCGTTCTGGTCGGTATTATCGCCAGCGTGCTGCTGCGCGGCCATCTGATTTGGACGCTCCTGCTCACCGTCGTGGTGGTTATAGGCCTTTTCTGGCTGCTGTTTACGCTGCTGAGCGGTTGGTAATCGCCCTCATTGTGGTAAGGTTTGCCCGCCCGTGGGCAAAATCTGATGTCTGAATGCGCCCGGTGGTAACAGAAGGTTGCCTGACGACGCTGTTTAGCCCCGTGGAACGCTCACCGATTCGCCAAACGGCGGCTATTTCAAGGCCGCAGTGGAGTCGGGAGAAAAGTTATGGGATGATTGAGCCGTTTTTCAGGGGGCGGGGATGGGAAAACTTACGCTGCTGTTACTTGTACTACTCGGCTGGCTGCAATATTCGCTCTGGCTGGGCAAGAACGGCCTACATGACTATACGCGCGTTAACGACGATGTTGCGGTGCAGCAGAGCAGTAACGCCAAATTAAAAGCGCGCAACGATCGGCTGTTTGCGGAAATCGATGACCTGAATGGCGGTTCCGAAGCTATCGAAGAACGCGCGCGCAATGAGCTGGGCATGATCAAGCCCGGTGAGACCTTCTATCGCCTTGTGCCGGATCGCAGTAAAAACGCGCAGGCCAATCAACAACGATAAAACATGACTATCGCAGGTACTGAGGTGATTGCCGTTGTGCCCGCTGCCGGTGTCGGCAGCCGGATGCAGGCGGCCTGTCCTAAGCAATATCTTCGCATTAACGGCAAGAGCGTGCTTGAGCACGCCATTGACGGCCTGCTGGCGCATCCGCAGGTCAATCAGATTATCGTGGCTATCACGCCAGAAGATCCCTGGTTCTTTACGCTGCCGGTCGCTAAGGATCCTCGCGTGCGCTGGGTCGCCGGCGGCAAAGAACGAGCCGACTCGGTGCTGGCCGGTCTGCAAGCCGCGCCAGAGGCCCGTTGGGTGCTGGTGCACGACGCGGCGCGTCCCTGTCTGCATCCCGACGATTTACACCGCCTGCTGGCGATTACCGCGACCAGCCGCATCGGCGGCATTTTGGCCGCGCCCGTGCGTGACACCATGAAGCGCGCGGAACCCGGCTCGCCGGCAATTGCCCATACGGTGGAGCGGGAGGCGCTCTGGCACGCGCTGACGCCGCAGCTGTTTCCGCTGGAGCTGTTGCGTCACTGTCTGCAGCGGGCGCTGCAGGAAGGTGCGTCCATCACGGACGAGGCCTCCGCGCTGGAATATTGCGGCTATCATCCCGAACTGATCGTCGGCCGCAGCGACAATATCAAGGTGACGCGACCGGAAGATCTGGCGCTGGCCGCTTTTTACCTGACTCAATTACATAATAAGGAGAGCGCATAATGCGTATCGGCCACGGTTTTGATGTACACGCGTTTGGCGGCGAAGGCCCGCTGATTATTGGCGGCGTGCGAATTCCTTATGAGAAAGGGCTGCTGGCCCATTCCGACGGCGACGTGGCGCTTCATGCGCTGACCGATGCGCTGCTGGGCGCGGCGGCGCTGGGCGATATCGGCAAGCTTTTCCCCGACACCGACGCGGCTTATAAAGGGGCAGACAGCCGCGAGCTGCTGCGTGAAGCCTGGCGCCAGATTGAGAAAAAAGGCTATCGCGTTGGTAACGTTGACGTGACTATTATCGCCCAGGCACCGAAGATGCTGCCGCACGTGCCGCAGATGCGCATTCATATCGCGGAAGATCTGGGCATCCATATGGACTGCGTCAATGTGAAAGCGACCACCACTGAAAAGCTGGGCTTTACCGGCCGTGGCGAGGGCATAGCCTGTGAAGCCGTTGCGCTGCTGATCAAGGCTGACGCTTAATGACCGCCTGGCTTTATGGGCAGCCCGCCGCCAGCGGCGTGGTCAAAGCGAACCCGGAAGATTTCGTGGTGATCGAAGATCTGGGCTACCGTCCGGACGGCGACGGTGAACAGGTGCTGGTGCGCATTCGTAAAAACGGCTGCAATACCCGCTTTGTGGCCGAGGCGCTGGCAAAGTTCGCTAAAATTCATCCGCGCGACGTCAGCTTTGCCGGCATGAAAGATCGTCACGCCGTGACCGAGCAGTGGTTCTGCCTGCGCGTGCCCGGCAAAGAGACGCCGGATTTTACCGCTTTTCAGCTGGAAGGCTGTGAAGTGCTGGAGAGCGCGCGGCATCGTCGTAAGCTGCGTACCGGCGCGCTACAGGGCAATGCCTTTACGCTTATCCTGCGTCAGATTTCCGACCGGGCGTCCGTTGAGCAGCGTCTGCAGCAGATAGCGCAGGGCGGTTTCCCGAACTATTTTGGCGAGCAGCGCTTTGGCCATGCCAACAACAACCTGATTATGGCGCAGCGCTGGGCGGCGGATGAGATCCGCGTGCGCGAGCGCAACAAGCGCAGCTTTTTACTTTCCGCCGCGCGCAGCGCGCTGTTTAATCAGGTCGTCAGCGATCGCCTGAGTAAAATGGGATCGCTGACCCGCGTGATGCCGGGCGATGCATTGCAGCTTACCGGACGCGGCAGCTGGTTTGTGGCCGCCGAAGAAGAGCTGCCTGGGCTGCAGGCGCGCACGGAGAATAACGAGCTGCGCGTGACGGCACCGCTGCCGGGCAGCGGCGATCCGGGCACCCAGGGCGAGGCGCTGGCGTTTGAGCAGCAAAGCCTGACGCACGAAACGGCGCTGATTGCGCTGCTGGCGCGCGAGCGCGTAGAGGCGGCTCGCCGCGCCGCGCTGGTGGTGCCACGTGATTTGCGCTGGAGCTGGTGGGATGATGTCACCGTCGAGCTTTCCTTCTGGCTGCCGGCGGGCAGTTTTGCCACCAGCCTGGTGCGCGAACTGCTTAACCAGCCGAACGGCGAGGCGGACGTAGCGGAATAGGCGCAAAAGGCGCGCCCCGGCGGCGGTCGGGGATGATATGATACCCAACAGATTGAAAAGAAGGGGTTAAATTCCAGATGCGAATATTGCTGAGTAATGATGACGGTATCCACGCGCCGGGTATTCAGACGCTGGCGGCCGCGCTGCGCGAGTTTGCAGAGGTGCAGGTGGTGGCGCCGGATCGCAACCGCAGCGGCGCATCTAACTCGCTGACGCTGGAAACGCCGCTCCGTACCTTCAGCTATCCCAACGGCGATATTGCGGTACAGATGGGCACGCCAACCGACTGTGTCTATTTGGGCGTGAACGCGCTGATGCGCCCCAAACCGGATATCGTCGTTTCCGGCATTAATGCGGGAGCGAACCTGGGCGACGACGTCATCTATTCCGGCACCGTGGCGGCGGCGATGGAAGGGCGCCATCTGGGCCTGCCCGCGCTGGCCGTCTCGCTGGACGGGCATCAGCATTACGACACCGCCGCCGCCGTAACCTGTTCTCTGCTGCGGGCGCTGCAGCGCGAGCCGTTGCGCACCGGCCGGATCCTGAACATCAACGTGCCGGATTTACCGCTCAGCGAAATTAAAGGTATCCGCATGACCCGCTGCGGCAGCCGTCATCCCAGCGATCAGGCTATCCCGCTACAGGATCCGCGCGGCCATACGCTGTACTGGATTGGCCCGCCGGGTGAAAAGTTCGACGCCGGTCCCGATACGGACTTTGCCGCCGTCGAAGAAGGTTACGTGTCGGTAACCGCGCTGCATGTCGATCTCACCGCGCATGGCGCGCAGGAGGTCGTTGCTTCATGGTTAGCCAGTTCGGGAGTTGAAAACGAATGGTAAACCGCCGCATTGAAACGCTGCTGGACCAGCTGCGCCACCAAGGCATTACGGATGAAGCCTTGCTGAAGGCGATTGAAGCGGTGCCGCGCGAGCGTTTCGTTGATGAAGCTTTCGAGCATAAAGCCTGGGACAATACGGCGCTGCCGATCGGCTCCGGGCAAACCATTTCCCAACCCTATATCGTGGCGAAAATGACCTCGCTGCTGGCGTTGAAACCCGAGTCGCGCGTGCTGGAGATCGGCACCGGTTCGGGCTATCAAACCGCTATCCTCGCGCATCTTGTCGGGCATGTTTGCTCTGTCGAACGTATCAAAGGCCTGCAATGGCAGGCGAAACGGCGGCTGAAGCAGCTCGATCTGCACAATGTTTCCACCCGTCACGGCGATGGCTGGCAGGGCTGGCCGGCGCGCGGCCCTTTCGATGCGATTATCGTTACCGCTGCGCCGCCGGAGATCCCGGTCGAGCTGATGAACCAGCTTGATGAGGGCGGCATCATGGTGCTGCCGGTCGGCGACGAACAGCAGCAGCTCAAGCGCATCACCCGTAAAAACGGCGAATTTCTGGTGGAAACCATTGAGCCGGTGCGATTTGTGCCGCTGGTGCAGGGCGATCTGGCCTGAGCGCCCGGCCAATTGTACGCATCTGTTAATGGCTTCTATCTGTTAATGGCACGCGACGGCCGATATTGTTACTATTCAATCTATTCAGAATTTAATGCTGCTGGCGCAGGTTTAGCCGAGCGCGGCCGCACAGTTTTGCCGTAGCGGGGGATATAAATGAGCACGGGAAGCCCGGTAGTAAAATTACGCCGTATTGCGGCGGTTTCACTCGTTGGTTTTTGGTTAGCTGGCTGTTCCAGCGATAACGCACAGGCGCCAATCAGCTCGGTAGGCGGCAACGGCAGCGCCAACAGCGGCGGGGGATTAATCACCCAGCCACCGCCGATAGCCTCCGGCTCCGGCCGCGCCGCGCCCGCAGCGAGCGGCGGCAGAAGTGAAAATGTTGTTACGCAAAATGGGCGTATCATCTATAACCGCTCGTATGGGAATATTCCGAAAGGTAGCTACAGCGGCGAAACTTACACCGTTAAACGCGGCGATACGCTGTTCTATATTGCCTGGATTACCGGCAACGATTTCCGTGATTTAGCCGAACGAAATAACGTCTCTGCGCCTTACAGCCTCAATGTGGGCCAGCAGTTGCAGGTTAGTAACGGCTCCGGCGGCACCCTGACCGGCGGCAATGCCATCACCGCAGCGGATGCAACGGCGGGCGGCGTGCCCACTCAGCCGACCACTGCGCAAATGAAGAGCACAACGGTTGCACGTCAGCCGGTTATTACGTATTCTGAGGATTCAGGTAAACCAAGTGAAGGCAAAATGTTACCTTCAGCCGGTACAAATACTGTCGCAACGACGACAGCGCCGGTAAGTGCTCCGACCGTCAGCAGCACAACGAATAGCTCTACTCCGGTAGGCAGCTGGCGTTGGCCGACCGACGGGAAGATTATCGATAACTTTTCTGCTTCCGAAGGCGGCAACAAAGGTATCGATATCGCGGGATCGCGAGGACAGCCCGTTGTATCAACCGCCTCAGGGCGCGTTGTGTATGCCGGGAATGCGCTGCGCGGTTATGGCAACTTGATTATCATCAAACATAATGATGACTACCTGAGTGCATATGCCCATAACGACACGATGCTGGTCCGCGAGCAGCAGGAAGTAAAAGCGGGTCAGAAGATTGCGACAATGGGCAGTACCGGCACCAGTTCGGTTAGATTGCATTTTGAAATTCGTTACAAGGGGAAATCCGTAAACCCGTTGCGCTATTTGCCGCAGCGATAAACCGGCAGAACCCTGGTTGTTCTGCCCTGGGATCACGGGTAGGAGCCGCTAATGAGCCAGAATACGCTGAAAGTTAATGAGTTACATGAAGACGCGGAATTCGACGAAAACGGAGCTGAGATTTTTGATGAGAAGGCTCTTGTCGGAAATGAACCTGCTGATAACGATATAGCTGAAGAAGAGCTGTTGTCACAAGGCGCTACACAACGTGTTTTGGATGCGACGCAGCTCTACCTGGGGGAGATCGGTTATTCACCGCTCCTTACGGCAGAGGAAGAAGTTTTCTTCGCTCGTCGTGCTCTGCGTGGTGACATTCCGTCTCGTCGCCGCATGATTGAAAGTAACTTACGTCTGGTAGTGAAGATCGCCCGTCGTTACAGCAATCGTGGTCTGGATCTGATTGAAGAAGGTAACCTGGGCCTGATCCGCGCGGTAGAGAAATTTGACCCTGAACGTGGGTTCCGTTTCTCTACTTACGCTACCTGGTGGATCCGTCAGACGATTGAACGGGCGATCATGAATCAAACCCGTACCATCCGTCTGCCAATCCACATTGTTAAAGAGCTGAACGTCTATCTGCGTACCGCCCGCGAACTGGCCCACAAGCTGGATCACGAGCCAAGCGCGGAAGAAATTGCCGAACAGCTGGACAAACCCGTTGATGACGTCAGCCGTATGCTGCGCCTCAACGAACGCATCACGTCAGTTGACACGCCGTTAGGCGGAGATTCTGAGAAAGCGCTGCTGGATATCCTGGCCGACGAGAAAGACAACGGTCCGGAAGATACCACCCAGGACGATGACATGAAGCAGAGCATCGTCAAATGGCTGTTCGAACTGAACGCCAAACAGCGTGAAGTGCTGGCGCGTCGTTTCGGCCTGTTAGGCTACGAAGCGGCAACGTTAGAAGATGTGGGTCGCGAAATCGGTCTGACCCGTGAACGTGTTCGCCAGATTCAGGTTGAAGGTCTTCGTCGTCTGCGGGAAATTTTGCAGGCTCAGGGACTGAACATTGAAGCCTTGTTTCGCGAATAATGCGGGCGCTTAAAGAGTGAAAGCGAAAAGCGGTGGTGCAAACCACCGCTTTTTTATTGCCTGTAAATCAGACAACTTCCTTAACTTTCTCTTTTGCGTCGGATTTCACATCCTGCATCGCATAGGTATCCATTACCGCGCCTTTATAAGCGCTCATCAACATCTGCATCGGCGTAACTTTGCCGGTCAACAGCCCTTGCGCCATGCCTTTTAGCGCGTCAAACGCGGTTTTCACGCCGCCCACGATGCCGCCTTTGATCACATCCCACGGATTGGTACTTTCTGCGCGACCCATCCCGGTCAGCACGTTGCTGAGTCCAGGAATAAAGGCCAGCGCCTTGCCCAGCTTCAGGCAAATGCCCTGAAAACCGCTTTTATTGGTGCCGTTCAGGTTGACCATTTCGTCGTTGGTGGTGGTTAAACGGCCGTCTTTGGGAAAGGCTTTATCCAGTCCCTGTTCCGCCACGTCTTTGACGATCGCCGCTTCCGTCCCGTGACGGGCATCGCCACTTTTGGTAAGGCCTTCGATTTTGCCGTTAGTGGAGATTTTACCGCGATCGCCGCCTTCCCGGTTATCCAGCGCCTTAACGTTATTTAAAAAGTACGACATGTTTTTGGCGGCCAGCGCCCGGCTTTTCTCGTCCGGGTTATTGGCCGTCCAGTCGCCGAACTGCTTTTTCAGCTCGCTCTGCTTGATATCTTTCTGATTGCCCAGGTTTTTCAACACCGGGTTCTCGTTGATGATTTGATCGGCGGTGCGGTTGTCGCCATCCATGTTTTTAAACAGCGTGCTGCTGGAAGGCGGAACGCTGGTGTCCTTTTCGCTGGCTGGCATCGTCTGCCCGCCGGCGTTCGCATCGGCAGTCCCGGTTGCGCCTGTGGCCGTCGCACCCAGCGAAGAGAGCAGCTCCTTAAGCTGAGACAGCGCGCTGCTGAGTTGCGTATCGGTTGTGCTGCTGTTGCCGGACGACTGCTGGCTCTCCTGGCTTTGTTTAAGCAGTTTGGTAATGCTGTCGAGCAGCATTTGCAGCTGCGACATCACGTTCTGCGTGTTTTTGGCGGAAGGGGAGCCGTTTTGCGCGCCGGTGCCTGAAGATTGCTGCTGCGCCAGCTGCTCCTTGAGCTTGCTCAGCTCCTCCTTGCCCTGCTTTAACAGCGAATCGATCAGCGTTTTATAATCGGCACTGAGCGAGGCCGTAGAGCTTTTCTGCGTAGTGGTGCCCTGCGCGCCGCCGTATTGCAACAGACTGGACTTTTCCGGTGCTGCGGCGAGGCTGCCGTTCTGCGCTTTACCCGGGCGCGCGGAGAACTGTCCCGCGTTAATCGCCTCGCTGTTTATCCCAACGGGATTCACTCTTAAATTCATGACACTCTCCACTGGATTAGATGAAATGACGCGGACAAAACGGCGCGATGCAGACCGCTAACGCTTTATCACTGTCATTACGTGGGAGAGAGGAGGGGGATAGTTCCATTGCAAAGAAAAGGCCCGCGTGAGGCGGGCCTGCGCTTAAACCATCAGCCTGCAACTAAACCAGCGATTTCAGACGATAGATCCATTCCAGCGCCTGGCGCGGCGACAGCGTGTCGGGATCTAACGCTTCCAGCGCCTCAACGGCCGGGGACGTCTCTTCAACCAGCAGCGGCAGCTGTGGGCCTTCCGCGCTGCCTGCGGCCGCGCTGGCCGAGCTGGCCTCCAGCTCTTTCAGCTTCTGCCGCGCGCGCTTGATCACTTCTTTCGGCACGCCTGCCAGCGCGGCAACGGCCAGTCCGTAACTTTTGCTGGCCGCGCCGTCCTGCACGCTGTGCATAAAGGCGATGGTGTCGCCGTGCTCCACGGCATCCAGATGCACGTTGGCGACGCCTTCCATCTTCTCTTCCAGCGTGGTCAGCTCGAAATAGTGCGTGGCGAACAGCGTCATCGCTTTGATGCGGTTCGCCAGGTTTTCCGCGCAGGCCCAGGCAAGAGAAAGACCGTCGTAGGTCGAGGTGCCGCGGCCGATCTCGTCCATCAATACCAGGCTGTATTCCGTCGCGTTATGCAGAATATTGGCGGTTTCGGTCATTTCGACCATAAAGGTTGAGCGACCGGAGGCGAGATCGTCCGCCGCGCCAACGCGGGTGAAGATGCGGTCGATGGGGCCAATTACCGCTTCTTCCGCCGGAACGTAGCTGCCGATAAAGGCCATCAGCGCTATCAGCGCGGCCTGGCGCATATAGGTGCTTTTACCGCCCATGTTCGGCCCGGTGATCACCAACATGCGGCGCTGCGGTGACAGCGTCAGCGGGTTGGCGATAAACGGCTCTTTCAGCACCTGCTCGACCACCGGATGACGGCCGCCGGTCAGTCTGATGCCTGGCTTATCGGTAAAGGTTGGACAGTTGAAGTTCAGGGTCCAGGCGCGCTCGGCAAGGTTGCTCAATACGTCCAGCTCCGCCAGCGCGGCGGCGCTGATCTGCAGCGCTTCCAGATGCGGCAGCAGCAGATCGAACAGCCCGTCGTAAAGGGCCTTTTCCAGCGCCAGCGCCTTGCCTTTCGAGGTCAGAACCTTGTCTTCATACTCTTTCAGCTCGGGGATAATATAGCGCTCGGCGTTTTTCAGCGTCTGGCGGCGCACGTAGTTGATCGGCACCAGATGGCTTTGCCCACGGCTGACCTGAATATAGTAGCCGTGCACGGCGTTAAAACCGACCTTGAGCGTATCCAGCCCCAGCTTTTCACGCTCGCGGATTTCCAGCTTGTCCAGATAGTCGGTGGCGCCGTCCGCCAGCGCGCGCCACTCGTCCAGCTCTTCGTTATAGCCTGGCGCAATCACGCCGCCGTCGCGCACCAGCACCGGCGGTGCATCGATAATGGCGTTTTCCAGCAGTTCGCGCAGCTCGTCGAACTGGCCCATCTGCTGGCGCAGCGTTTGCAGATGCGGCACGTCGCAGTCAACCAGCAGCGCGTCCAGCCCGGGCAGTTGCTGAAAAGCGTGACGCATTCTGGCCAGATCGCGCGGGCGCGCCGTGCGCAGCGCCAGCCTGGCGAGGATACGCTCCAGATCGCCGACCTGCCGCAGCAGCGGCGCCAGCTCAGCGGTAAAATCCTGTAGCGCGCCGATGCTTTGCTGCCGGTTGATAAGCGTTGCGGTGTCGCGGATCGGCATATGCAGCCAGCGTTTCAGCATGCGGCTGCCCATCGGCGTGACGGTTCTGTCCAGCACCGAAGCCAGCGTGTTATCGATGCCGCCCGCCAGGTTCTGGGTGATTTCCAGATTGCGGCGCGTGGCGGCGTCCATGATGATGCCATCCTGCTGACGCTCCATGGTCAGCGAGCGGATATGCGGCAGCGAGGTGCGCTGGGTATCTTTTACATATTGCAGCAGGCAGCCTGCCGCACGCAGCGCAAACTGCGCCTGCTCGACGCCGAAACCGTTCAGATCGCGGGTGCCGAACTGCATGTTCAGCTGCTGGCGCGCGGTATCCACCTCGAACTCCCACAGCGGACGACGACGTAAGCCACGACGATTTTCAATCAGCGACATGGCGGCAAAATCTTCGGGATAGAGCAGCTCCGCCGGATTGGTGCGCTGTAGCTCTGCCGCCATCGTTTCCAGATCGCTCGGCTCCGCCAGGCGGAATCGGCCGGAACTGATATCCAGCGTGGCGTAGCCGAAGCCGCGCGAACCCTGCCAGATGGCCGCCAGCAAATTGTCCTGACGCTCCTGCAGCAGCGCTTCGTCGCTGATGGTGCCGGGCGTGACGATGCGTACCACTTTACGCTCGACCGGGCCTTTGCTCAGCGCCGGATCGCCGATCTGTTCGCAGATCGCCACCGACTCGCCCAGCTGCACCAGTTTCGCGAGGTAGTTTTCCACGGCATGATGCGGGACGCCAGCCATCGGGATCGGTTCGCCAGCGGAAGCGCCGCGTTTGGTCAGCGAGATTTCCAACAGCTGAGAGGCGCGTTTAGCATCGTCATAAAACAGCTCGTAAAAATCGCCCATGCGGTAGAACAGCAGGATCTCCGGATGCTCGGCTTTCAGACGCAGGTACTGCTGCATCATGGGCGTATGGGAAGAAAGATTGTCAGTGGTCATTATCAGGTCTTCTTTTCCAGTCCATTGAATATAAAGTCGGCGCGGGACGCTGAGTTTTACTTCAAAACGGTGATTGGGCAGGCGCGCCAGCGAGGTCAGCGCAGGTGACGGGCACGAGAGCGGCGCCTTTTTCTGAGGGCTATAGTAACGCAGCGCGATCGATGCTGTCACAGGTAAAAGCCAGAGACGGGCCGCAAAGCGTAAAAATAGAGGGGGTAAAATGCGATAGCGTTGGCGAAACCGTTTAGCGACAGAGGGTGAAGCGCAGCCCTGTCCGGCGACTACTGCGGTGCCGGAAAAGCGGAGCGAAGAAAGTTTTTATCAGCCGTGGCCGTTTTGCAGCGCCCAGACGGCCGCTTCCACCCGGGATTTCAGCTTCATTTTTTTCAGTAGATGTTTAACGTGCACTTTTACCGTGCTTTCCGTAATCGACAGCTTGCGGGCAATGGCCTTATTGGTCATCCCCAGCGTGATTAGCTTCAGAATATCGCGTTCGCGGCGCGTCAGCTGTTCCACATCGCGCGCTTCTGTCGGGCGTGATTCACGCAGGCTGGCCACCAGCACGTTGGTCAGCTTTTCGCTTAACACCATCTGGCCGGCGGCGGCCTGATGCAGCGCTTTCAGCAACGCTTCCGGCTCCATATCCTTCAGCAGATAACCATCCGCGCCGTGTTTTAACGCGTTTACCACGTCATCTTCATGATCTGAAACGCTGAATACCACGATGCGCCCGGAAAGCTCGATGGTGCGCAGCTGCACCAGCGTATCCAGCCCGTTCATGCCTGGCATATTTAAATCCAAAAGGATCAGGTCGGGGTCATGCTGTTCCGCCAGTACGACGCCCTGCGCGCCGTCGCTGGCTTCTGCGATAACCTGCAAACTTTCTTCCATTTCAATCAACTGTTTAACGCCGTTCCGCAGCAGCGGATGATCGTCAATCAGCAGGATAGTGGCAGCTTCTTCTTTCACGCTTGGATTTTCCACAGTCAGAGGGCGGCGAATGATTCCCGGTTAGCTTCTTAATCTTACCGATTAAAAACGTTAACCCTATACCACTAAGGGAGTAACCATAAATTTCTTCCTTCCGCAGTCTAACTGAAAAAAGCGCCCGCTGTGCGTAGTAATTACATGAATTTTATAAATATGTTTCCGATATGTCTCTACTCATCCAGGCGCAGCGGCAGCACGGAGGCAAAAGATCACCTGCATCCACGTTGATTTGCGTCAACCCGGCGTCAGAAGCGGTTAAGCAGAATGCGCTCCATTCAAACCGGAGATGACTATGACGCAACTTGCCCCTCTTCAACCCGAAGAAAACGGTGCCGTTATCCAGGACTGGCAGCCGGAAAACGAGCGGTTCTGGCAGCAGCGTGGAAAACGCATCGCCAACCGTAACCTGTGGATTTCCGTTTTCTGTTTGCTGCTCGCTTTCTGTGTCTGGATGCTGTTCAGCGCCGTTGCAGTGAACCTGAACAAAGTTGGCTTCACCTTTACCACCGAGCAGCTTTTTCTGCTGACGGCGCTGCCTTCCATTTCCGGCGCGCTGCTGCGGATCCCTTACTCTTTTGTGATCCCCGTGTTCGGCGGACGGCGCTGGACGGCTTTCAGCACCGGTATCCTGCTGGTCCCTTGCCTGTGGCTTGGGTTTGCCGTGCAGGACACCAGCACCGCTTTCAGCATTTTTGTGCTGATCGCGCTGCTGTGCGGCTTTGCGGGCGCGAACTTTGCCTCCAGCATGGGCAATATCAGCTTCTTTTTTCCTAAAGCGCAGCAGGGCGGGGCGCTGGGCATCAACGGCGGTCTGGGCAACCTGGGCGTCAGCGTAATGCAGTTCGCCGCCCCGCTGGCCGTTTCCATCGCCGTTTTCGGCGCCTTCGGCGGCGGCGCGCAGCACACCAGCAGCGGCGAAACGATCTGGCTGCAAAACGCCGCGTGGATCTGGGTGCCGTTCCTGCTTGTCGCGACGCTGGCGGCCTGGTTCGGCATGAACGACCTGGCGGCGTCGAAATCTTCTCTGCGCGAGCAGCTGCCGGTACTGAAACGCGGCCACCTGTGGGTGATGGCGCTGCTTTACCTGGCGACTTTTGGCTCTTTTATCGGCTTTTCCGCCGGTTTCGCCATGCTCGCCAAAACGCAGTTTCCGGATATCAGCATTCTTCACTACGCCTTTTTCGGCCCGCTGCTGGGCGCGCTGGCGCGGTCGGCGGGCGGCATTATTTCCGACAGGCTGGGCGGCGTACGCGTGACGCTGGCTAACTTTGTGCTGATGGCGCTGTTTGCCGCGCTGCTGTTCCTGACGCTGCCGGGGGAAGGAACCAGCGGATCCTTTAGCGCCTTTTTCGCCGTGTTTATGGGACTGTTTTTAACCGCCGGCCTGGGCAGCGGCTCGACCTATCAGATGATCGCCGTGATTTTCCGCAAGCTCACCCTGGAGAAGGCAAGCGCGGAAGGGAAAGGCATAGAGACTGCGCAGCGGGAAGCAGTGACCGAAACCTCCGCCGCGCTCGGCTTTATCTCCGCTATCGGCGCGCTGGGCGGCTTTTTCATCCCGCAGACGTTTGGCCTTTCGCTGTCCATGCTGGGTACGCCGACGGGCGCGATGAAAATCTTCCTCGCCTTCTATCTGCTTTGTGTTGGCGTCACCTGGCTGGTTTACGGCCGCAAAAATAAATTTTGATAACGTGCGGAGGCAATGTCCCTCCGCCGCCTGAGCAATATCACCTAAGCCTTCAGGAGTTTTCCGGATGAGCAAATTTCTCGACAGGTTTCGCTACTTTAAACAGCTGGCGGAACCCTTTGCTGGTCAACATGGCCAGACACTCAACACCAATCGCGACTGGGAAGAGGGCTACCGTAGCCGCTGGCAGCACGATAAAATCGTGCGCTCCACGCATGGCGTAAACTGCACCGGCTCCTGCAGCTGGAAAATTTACGTCAAAAATGGCCTGGTCACGTGGGAAACACAGCAAACCGACTATCCGCGCACCCGACCGGATTTGCCGAATCACGAGCCGCGCGGCTGTCCTCGCGGTGCCAGCTACTCCTGGTATCTCTACAGCGCCAACCGCCTGAAATATCCGCTGATGCGCAAAAAGCTGCTCAAGCTGTGGCGCGAAGCCAAAGCGGAGCATCAGGATCCGGTCGCGGCCTGGGGATCGATCGTCAGCGATCCGCAAAAAGCGCAGAGCTATAAGATCGCTCGCGGTCGCGGCGGCTTCGTCCGGTCAAGCTGGCAGGAGGTCAACGAGCTGATCGCGGCATCCAATATCTATACGGCGAAAACCTTCGGCCCGGATCGCATTATCGGCTTTTCACCGATCCCGGCGATGTCGATGGTTTCCTATGCCGCAGGCGCGCGCTATCTGTCGCTGATCGGCGGCGTCTGCCTGAGTTTTTATGACTGGTATTGCGATTTGCCGCCCGCTTCGCCCATGACCTGGGGCGAGCAGACCGACGTGCCGGAATCGGCCGACTGGTATAACTCTTCTTATATTATCGCCTGGGGCTCTAACGTGCCGCAGACGCGCACGCCGGATGCTCATTTCTTTACCGAGGTGCGCTACAAGGGCACCAAAACCGTGGCGATCACGCCTGACTATGCCGAGGTCGCCAAGCTGTGCGATCAGTGGCTGAATCCTAAGCAGGGCACCGACAGCGCGCTGGCGCTGGCTTTAGGACACGTGATGCTGAAGGAGTTTCACCTTGAGCGCGAGGTGCCTTATTTCCGTGACTACGTGCGCCGCTATACCGATATGCCGATGCTGGTGCTGCTGGAGCCGCGCGAGGGCGGCTACTACGCCGCCGGACGCCAGCTCCGCGCCAGCGATCTGATTGATAACCTGGGGCAGGAAAACAACCCGCAGTGGAAAACCATCGCCATCGACCAGGAGAGCGGTGAGCTGGTGGCGCCGCAGGGATCCATCGGCTATCGCTGGGGAGAAAAAGGCAAGTGGAACCTGGAGTCGCGTGAAGGCGGCTCGCAGCGGGAAGTCACGCTTCAGCTTAGCCTGCTGGGCAGCCATGACGAGATCGCCGAGGTCGGCTTTCCTTATTTCGGCGGCCTGGAAAGCGAAAACTTCAGCAGCGTGCCGCTGGAGGAGATCCTGCTGCACAAGCTGCCGGTGAAGCGTTTGCAGCTGGCCGACGGCAGCGCTGCGCTGGTCGCCAGCGTGTATGATCTGACGCTGGCGAACTACGGGCTGGATCGTGGTCTGCACGACGAAAACTGCGCAGGCAGCTATGACGAGATCAAAGCCTACAGCCCGGCCTGGGCCGAGCAGATCACCGGCGTGTCGCGGCAGAATATCATTCGGCTGGCGCGCGAGTTTGCCGACAACGCGGAAAAAACGCGTGGCCGCTCGATGATTATCGTCGGCGCCGGGATGAACCACTGGTATCACATGGATATGAACTACCGTGGGCTGATCAATATGCTGATCTTCTGCGGCTGCGTGGGGCAGAGCGGCGGCGGCTGGGCGCACTATGTCGGTCAGGAAAAACTGCGGCCGCAGACCGGTTGGACGCCGCTGGCTTTCGCGCTCGACTGGCAGCGTCCGCCGCGCCATATGAACAGCACCTCGTTCTTCTATAACCATTCCAGCCAGTGGCGCTACGAAACCGTGCAGACCAGCGAGCTGCTCTCGCCGCTGGCCGATAAAAAGCGCTACGGCGGCAGTTTAATCGACTTTAACGTGCGTTCCGAGCGCATGGGCTGGCTGCCTTCCGCGCCGCAGCTGAACGGCAATCCGCTGAACATCGCCGCGCAGGCGAAAGCGGCCGGGATGCCGCCGGTGGATTTCACCGTGGAAAGCCTGAAAACCGGCACGCTGCGCTTTGCCGCCGAGCAGCCGGACAATCCGCAGAACTTCCCGCGTAACCTGTTTGTCTGGCGCTCCAACCTGCTGGGATCGTCCGGCAAAGGCCATGAGTACATGCTCAAATATCTGCTGGGCACGGAAAACGGCATTCAGGGTAAAGATTTAGGCGTGCAGGGCGGCGTGAAGCCGGAAGAAGTGGAATGGCAGGAGAAAGGCGGCGAAGGCAAGCTGGATCTGGTGGTAACGCTGGATTTCCGCCTGTCCAGTACCTGTCTCTATTCCGATATCGTGCTGCCTACCGCCACCTGGTATGAAAAGGACGATATGAATACTTCGGATATGCATCCGTTTATTCATCCGCTGTCGGCGGCGGTCGATCCGGCCTGGGAAGCGAAAAGCGACTGGGAGATCTATAAAGGCATCGCCAAACGCTTCTCGGAGCTTTGTCCGGGGCATCTCGGTGTGGAAACCGATATCGTCACGCTGCCGGTGCAGCACGATTCGCCGGCGGAGCTGGCGCAGCCTTTTGACGTTAAAGAGTGGAAAAAAGGCGAGTGCGACCTGATCCCCGGCAAAACCGCGCCGCACATTATTGCCGTAGAGCGCGACTATCCGGCCACCTGGGAACGCTTTACCTCGCTTGGCCCGCTGCTGGACAAGCTGGGCAACGGCGGTAAGGGCATCAGCTGGAACACGCAAAAAGAGGTCGATTTCCTTAAAGAGCTGAACTACGTCAAGACGGATGGCCCGGCCGCTGGCCGGCCGAATATCGACAGCGCCATCGATGCGGCCGAGGTCATTTTATCCCTCGCGCCGGAAACCAACGGTCAGGTAGCGGTAAAAGCCTGGCAGGCGCTGAGCGACATTACCGGCCGCGACCACACCCATCTGGCGCTGAACAAAGAAGACGAAAAAATTCGCTTCCGCGATATCCAGGCGCAGCCGCGCAAAATTATCTCCAGCCCCACCTGGTCAGGACTGGAAGACGAGCACGTCTCCTATAACGCCTGTTATACCAACGTGCATGAGCTGATCCCGTGGCGCACGCTCAGCGGACGCCAGCAGCTTTATCAGGATCACGAGTGGATGCGCGCCTTTGGCGAAAGCCTGCTGGTTTATCGTCCCCCTATTGATACCAGGGCGGCCAGGCCTTTGCTGAACAAAAAGCCGAACGGCAATCCGGAAAAGGCGCTGAACTTCCTGACGCCGCACCAGAAATGGGGCATTCACTCTACCTACAGCGACAACCTGCTGATGCTGACGCTGTCGCGCGGCGGCCCTATCGTCTGGATGAGTGAAGAAGACGCGCAGGAGCTGGGGATTGCGGACAACGACTGGATTGAAGCCTTTAACGCCAACGGATCGCTGACCGCTCGCGCAGTGGTCAGCCAGCGCGTACCGGCAGGTATGACCATGATGTACCACGCGCAGGAACGCATTGTGAACATTCCCGGTTCGGAAATTACCGGCCAGCGCGGCGGCATTCATAACTCCGTGACCCGCGCCTGCCCTAAACCAACCCATATGATCGGCGGCTACGCGCAGCTTTCCTACGGCTTTAACTATTACGGCACCGTAGGGTCCAATCGCGATGAGTTTGTGGTGGTGCGCAAAATGAATCACGTTCACTGGCTGGACGGTGAAGGTAACGACGACTGCCAGGGCGGCAAGGGGAGAAAATCATGAAAATTCGCTCGCAGGTCGGCATGGTGCTGAATCTGGATAAATGTATCGGCTGCCACACCTGTTCCGTGACCTGTAAAAACGTCTGGACCAGCCGTGAAGGGATGGAATACGCCTGGTTTAACAACGTTGAAAGCAAGCCGGGCGTCGGCTATCCGCAGGCATGGGAAGATCAGGAAAAATGGAAGGGCGGCTGGATCCGTAAAATCAACGGCAGGCTGGTGCCGCGCATGGGCAACCGCGTCGGGCTGCTGTCGAAAATTTTCGCTAACCCGGACGTGCCTGCGCTGGACGATTACTATGAGCCGTTCGACTACGACTATCAGCATTTACACAATGCGCCCGCTGGCAAACATCAGCCGATAGCGCGGCCGCGCTCGCTGATCACCGGCAAGCGGATGAAAAAAATCGAAAACGGCCCGAACTGGGAAGAGATCCTTGGCGGCGAGTTTTCCAAACGCTCGCAGGATAAAAATTTCGATAACATCCAGAAAGAGATGTACGGCCAGTTTGAACACACCTTTATGGCCTATCTGCCGCGCCTGTGCGAGCACTGCCTGAACCCGGCGTGCGTGGCGACCTGCCCAAGCGGTGCCATCTATAAGCGCGGCGAAGACGGTATCGTGCTGATCGATCAGGACAAGTGTCGCGGCTGGCGCATGTGCCTGACCGGCTGTCCCTATAAAAAAATCTACTTCAACTGGAAAAGCGGCAAATCGGAGAAGTGTATTTTCTGCTATCCGCGTATTGAGGCAGGCCAGCCCACGGTCTGTTCGGAAACCTGCGTAGGGCGCATCCGCTATCTTGGCGTGCTTTTGTACGACGCGGATCGCATTGAAGAAGCGGCAGCGAGCGAGCATGAACAGGATCTTTATGAAAGCCAGAGGGCGATCTTCCTCGATCCCCACGATCCCGAGGTGGTTGCCGAAGCGTTAAAAGAAGGCATCCCGCCAAGCGTGATTGACGCAGCGCAACGCTCGCCGGTTTATAAAATGGCGATGGAGTGGAAGCTGGCGCTGCCGCTGCATCCGGAATACCGCACGCTGCCGATGGTCTGGTACGTGCCGCCGCTGTCGCCCATTCAGAGCGCGGCGGACGCGGGCGACCTGCCGCACAACGGTATTCTGCCGGACGTGGAAAGCCTGCGCATTCCCGTGCAGTACCTGGCGAACCTGCTGACGGCGGGCGATACCGCGCCGGTTTTGCTGGCGCTAAAGAGAATGCTGGCCATGCGTCATTATAAACGCGCGGAAACCGTCGATAACCTTGTCGACACGCGGGCGCTGAAACAGGTCGGCTTAAGCGAAGCGCAGGCGCAGGAGATGTACCGCTATCTGGCCATCGCCAATTATGAAGATCGTTTCGTGGTGCCTTCCAGCCATCGTGAACTGGCGCGGGAAGCCTTCCCGGAAAGCAAAGGCTGCGGCTTCAGCTTCGGCGATGGCTGCCACGGCAGCGACGGTCGCTTCAACCTGTTTAACAGCCGCCGTATCGACGCGATTGATATTGGCAAAAAAACGCAGGAGGAGCAGCCATGATTACACTACGTATCGTCGCCCGGCTGCTGGATTATCCCGATGAAGCGCTCTTTACGCATCAGGCTGAAATGCTGGCGGCGCTGGAAGCGGGCAGCGAGCTTGATGCCGCGCAGCGCGCGCAGCTCACCGGTTTTATTACGGAATTTTGCGCAGGCTCGCTGCTGGACAGGCAGGCCGACTATTGCGAGCTGTTCGATCGCGGTCGGGCCACCTCTTTGCTGCTGTTCGAGCATGTTCACGGCGAGTCGCGCGATCGCGGCCAGGCAATGGTCGATCTGCTGGAGCAGTATCGCGCCGACGGCCTGGAGCTGAGCGCGAAAGAGCTGCCCGATTTTCTGCCGCTCTATCTGGAGTATCTGGCCAGTCTTGACGCCACCCGAGCCCGCGCTGGCCTGGCCGACGTGGCGCCAATCCTCGCGCTGCTGGCCGCCAGGCTAAAACAGCGTCAAAGCCGCTATAGCGAGCTGTTCACCGTGCTGCTGGCGCTCTCCGGCGCCGGGCTGGCGGTAGATGACCTGACGCCGAAAATCCATAAAGAGGCCCGCGACGATACGCCAGCGGCGCTGGATGCGGTCTGGGAAGAGGAACAGATTAAGTTTCTCGGCGAGCAGGGCTGTGCTTCCGCCCAGCAGGCCGCGCATCAGCGCCGCTTTGCCGACGCCGTCACGCCGCAGTATCTGGACGTGGCGGCAATGACAACATCCACGGGGCGTTCATCATGAATTTTCTCTCAGGTTTCTTTTTCGATATTTATCCTTATATCGCAGGCAGCGTTTTCCTGATTGGCAGCTGGCTGCGCTACGACTATGGCCAGTACAGCTGGCGCGCCGGCTCCAGCCAGATGCTGGATAAAAAAGGGATGCGGCTCGCCTCCAACCTGTTTCATATCGGCATCATTGGTATTCTCTTCGGCCATTTCGTCGGCCTGCTGACGCCGCACTGGATGTACGAGGCTTTTCTGCCGATCGCCGCCAAGCAGAAGCTGGCGATGGTGGCCGGCGGCGTTTGCGGTTTGCTGACGCTGGCGGGCGGCGCGCTGCTGCTTAAGCGTCGCCTGCTCAATCCGCGCGTCAGGGCCACCAGCAGCGCCGGCGATATCCTGATCCTGACGCTGCTGGTAGCGCAGGCCACGCTGGGGCTGCTGACCATTCCTTTCTCCGCGCAGCATATGGACGGCAGCGAAATGATGAAGCTGGTCGGCTGGGCGCAGGCGATCGTGACCTTCCATGCGGGCGCGTCGCAGCATCTGGAAGGCGTGGCGCTGATTTACCGCGTGCATATGGTACTGGGCATGACGCTGTTCCTGCTGTTTCCGTTCTGCCGCCTGGTGCATATCTGGAGCGTGCCGCTGGAATATTTGACGCGGCGCTATCAGCTGGTACGCAATCGCCGTTAGTTGTGCGGCGTTACCTTGTGCAAAAAAGGCGATCGTCTGGTTTGTTGCCAAAATGTTGAGATGTGGGTCAGCGTATCCGTTTTCCGTCTCGACTACACTGCCTGTTCTTCCGGGCCGCTCTCGCGGCTCGTTTACTTTGCTTCGCGATGAAGCCGAGCGTTTTAACAAGGCAGGAAACCAGATGATCATTTCCGCATCAACGGATTACCGGGCAGCGGCACGGCGCAGACTGCCGCCTTTCCTTTTCCACTATATCGACGGCGGTGCCTATAGCGAGCACACCCTCAGGCGCAATACGGCCGATCTGGCCGATATCGCGCTACGCCAGCGCATCCTGAAAAATATGGCCGAGCTGAGCCTGGAAACCACGCTGTTCGACGAGAAGCTGGCGATGCCGGTCATTCTCGCGCCGGTAGGACTGACGGGCATGTATGCACGGCGTGGCGAAGTGCAGGCGGCGCGCGCGGCGGCAAAAATGGGCATTCCCTTTACGCTTTCCACCGTTTCCGTCTGTCCCATCGAAGAGGTCGCGCCGGCGATTTCACGGCCTATGTGGTTCCAGCTTTACGTCTTAAAAGACCGTGGCTTTATGCGAAACGCGCTGGAGCGGGCCAAAGCCGCAGGGGTAAAAACGCTGGTCTTTACCGTGGATATGCCGGTGCCTGGCGCGCGCTACCGCGATGCGCATTCCGGCATGAGCGGGCCGAACGCGGCTTTCCGCCGGATGGTGCAGGCCATGCTGCATCCGCAGTGGGCATGGGATGTGGGCCTGAACGGCAAGCCGCACGATCTGGGCAATGTCTCGGCCTATCGCGGCCATCCGACCACGCTGGAAGACTACATTGGCTGGCTGGGCGCCAACTTCGATCCCTCTATCTCCTGGAAAGATTTGGAGTGGATCCGTGAGTTCTGGCAAGGGCCAATGATCATTAAGGGCATTCTCGATCCGCAGGATGCGAAGGATGCCGTGAGCTTCGGCGCCGATGGCATTGTGGTGTCTAACCACGGCGGCCGTCAGCTGGACGGCGTGCTTTCTACCGCGCGTGCGCTGCCCGCCATTGCCGATGCGGTAAAAGGCGACATTAAGATCCTGGCGGATTCAGGGATACGAACCGGGTTGGACGTGGTGCGGATGCTGGCGCTGGGCGCGGACAGCGTGCTGCTGGGCAGAGCCTTTGTCTATGCGCTGGCCGCAGCGGGCGAAGCTGGCGTGGTGAATCTGCTCTCGCTGATGGAAAAAGAGATGCGCGTGGCGATGACGCTGACCGGCGCGAAATCGGTAGCCGACATCAGCCGCGAGTCGCTGACGCTGTAAAGGTTGGCAGGCGAGGGCGCCTGCCGACAGCACAGACTAGCTGGCGTTTAGCCCGCTGTAAGAGCGCCAGTGGTCAAAATAGATGTGGTCAGCCTGGAAATCGGCCGTTTCGGTATCGTCGGTCAGGCGCCAGGCCAGCTGAAAGGCGAACTCAAAACTTTTGCCCAGCCCTTTGCCGCTCAGCAGGTTGCCGTCTTCCACCACCTCCTCCGCACTATAAACGCCATCGGTAACGCCCTTATACAAATCACCTGAGCAGGTATAGCGACGGCCCTTCAACAGATGATTGCCGCCCAGCACGCGCGCGGCAGCGGAACAGATCGGCGCAATCCATTTTCCCGCTTCGTCATGACGGCGAATAAACGCCGTGACCAGCGGGTTGGCCGCCAGGTTAACGGTGCCTTCCGGCCCGCCAGGGATAACCACGGCGTCAAACTCTTTATCCAGGCCCGCCAGCAGAACATCCGCTACCACCGGCACGGCATGGTAGCTGGGCACTTCACGCGTATCATGGCAGGCGACAGTCGTTACCTTAACGTGCAGACGGTTTAATATATCAATAATAATAAAGGCCTCCGCCTCTTCGAATCCCGGCGCCAGCAGCACCGCAGCCTGTTTGCTCATTACTCCTCCTGATTTGATAAAATGCTATTTTCTATTAAATGAAATGGCGTTTTATTTTAATGGCAGCAGCGAGTTTACGCCGTCTGGCCGCGCAGGAAAAGAGAAAGGAAAAAAGCGGCAGATTTACATAACATCTGTTTTCAGAATGGCTGGCGATGTTCTAACATGAATGCTACTTTTCCGTTTTGCACTCTGGATATTCAATGCGTTATCTGGCCTCATTTTTGCCCGCGCTGCTGCTGCTTTCCGCCTGCAGCAGTAAAGCCCCTGCGCCTGAGCCTCACGGCAATCCTTTTCGGGGCAACAACAGCTTTTTACTGGATCCCGAGCATAACGTAGCGCCGCTGGACGGCGATTTCGCCAACAGCCCGACGGCCGAAGCCTTTATCGATAAAATGGTGCGCGAACACGGTTTTAACCGTCAGCAGCTGCATAACGTGCTGGCACAGGCGAAGCGGCTGGATTGGGTGCTGCGGCTGATGGATCGGCAGGCGCCTTCTTATCAGGCACCCTCCGGCCCGAACGGCGCCTGGATCCGCTATCGCAAAAAATTTATCGTGCCGGATAACGTGCAGAACGGCGTCCAGTTCTGGAATCAATATCAGGACGCGCTCAATCGTGCCTCGGAAGTTTACGGCGTGCCGCCGGAAATCATCGTCGGCATTATTGGCGTCGAAACCCGCTGGGGACGCGTAATGGGTAAAACGCGCATTATCGATGCGCTGGCGACGCTGGCGTTCGCCTATCCTCGTCGCGCCGAGTACTTTAGCGGCGAGCTGGAAACCTTCCTGCTGATGGCGAAAGAAGAGAACGACGATCCGCTTGATTTACGCGGTTCGTTCGCTGGCGCCATGGGCTACGGCCAGTTTATGCCTTCTGCCTTTAAGCAATACGCCGTTGATTTCAATGGCGACGGCCATATCAATCTTTGGGATCCTGTAGACGCAATAGGCAGCGTGGCCCACTATTTCAGCGCGCACGGCTGGATAAAAGGCGGCACCGTAGCCGTACCGGCTAACGGCGAAGCGTCGCAGCTGGAAACGGGCTTCAAAACCCGCTATACGGCCGCGCAGCTCTCTGCCGCCGGTTTGTCGCCGCAGGTGCCGCTACAGGACAATCAGCAGGTCAGCCTGCTGCGTTTTGATATGGGCACTTACTATCAATACTGGTACGGGTTGCCGAATTTTTACGTTATTACCCGCTATAACCACAGCAATCACTATGCGATGGCCGTGTGGCAGCTGGGCCAGGCCGTACGCGACGCCCGTCAGTAACGTCAGTTTTACCTCCCGATCGCCCGGCGGCGCGTTGCCGGGCAATCGCCTGTTTCTACAACGCTTTTCCTGACTGACTTTATGAAAGCGGTTCGCAAATCCCGCCTTTGTCTCTTCGTGCCTGGCTAAAAAGTGCTAATCTTCATTCTTACGATAAGCAAGCAGGGAACAAGAATGACGGACAGCGAATTGCGCCTGTTAAGCCAGGAAATCGGTCAGCATTTACAGCGCCTTAATGCCACGGTTACCGCGGCGGAATCCTGTACGGGCGGTTGGATAGCGAAAGTGATTACCGACGTCGCCGGCAGTTCACAATGGTTTGAGCGGGGCTTTGTCACCTACAGCAATGAGGCCAAGCAGACGCTGGTGGGCGTGACGGCCGCCTCGCTGGAAAGCTTTGGCGCGGTCAGCGAACAGGTGGTGACAGAGATGGCGGAAGGGGCGCTTAAACAGGCCCGCGCGCAGTATGCTGTAGCTGTCAGCGGCATCGCCGGCCCCGATGGCGGAACGGCGGAAAAACCGGTGGGAACGGTGTGGTTCGGCTTCGCAGCGGAAGGCGCTAACTCGCTGGCGCAGCGCAAAATTTTTGCGGGCGACAGAGAGGCCGTTCGACGTCAGGCCACGGCTTATGCGCTGTTGACGCTACGTGACCATTTTCTTAAAAATTAAGCTTGATACTGTATGACTATACAGTATAATTGCACCCATATTGATTGAGACACGAAGCCGCGAAAGCGTGCTTTACCCCCGCGTGATTAGGAGTGGAAATGGCTATTGACGAAAACAAGCAAAAAGCACTGGCAGCAGCGCTGGGCCAGATTGAAAAGCAATTTGGTAAAGGCTCCATCATGCGCCTGGGTGAAGACCGCACTATGGATGTGGAAACCATCTCTACCGGTTCGCTTTCGCTGGATATCGCGCTGGGCGCGGGCGGCCTGCCAATGGGCCGTATCGTCGAAATTTACGGGCCGGAATCTTCCGGTAAAACCACGCTGACGTTACAGGTTATCGCGTCTGCACAGCGCAAGGGCAAAACCTGCGCCTTTATCGATGCCGAGCATGCGCTCGATCCGGTTTACGCTAAAAAGCTGGGCGTGGACATTGATAACCTGCTCTGCTCGCAGCCGGACACCGGTGAGCAGGCGCTGGAAATCTGTGATGCGCTGGCGCGTTCCGGCGCGGTTGACGTAATCATCGTTGACTCCGTGGCGGCGCTGACGCCGAAAGCGGAAATCGAAGGCGAAATCGGCGACTCGCATATGGGTCTGGCGGCTCGTATGATGAGCCAGGCTATGCGTAAGCTGGCCGGTAACCTGAAGAACTCCAACACGCTGCTGATCTTCATCAACCAGATCCGTATGAAAATCGGCGTGATGTTCGGTAACCCGGAAACCACTACCGGCGGTAACGCGCTGAAATTCTACGCCTCTGTCCGTCTGGATATCCGCCGTATCGGCGCGATTAAAGAGGGTGACGAAGTCGTCGGTAGCGAAACCCGCGTGAAAGTGGTGAAAAACAAAATCGCCGCGCCGTTCAAGCAGGCTGAGTTCCAGATTATGTACGGCGAAGGCATCAATATCTACGGCGAGCTGGTAGACCTTGGCGTGAAGCACAAGCTGATTGAAAAAGCGGGTGCCTGGTACAGCTACAACGGCGATAAAATCGGTCAGGGTAAGGCAAACGCCGGCAACTTCCTGAAAGAGAACCCGGCTGTGGCTACCGAGATCGAAAACAAGCTGCGCGCTACGCTGATGAACAATCCGGACACCACGCCAGACTTTGTGGCTGACAAAGATGATGCCAACGAAGCCAGCGAAACTAACGAAAACTTCTGATTAGCAGCCCGCGAGGGCAGATAGTTGGAAAGCGCTGAAAAGGAGTGGCCCTGTGCCGCTCCTTTTTTATTTTCGACTTACGCTTTCTGAACCAGCTTGTTACGGCAGCAGCCAGGTTCGTTCTATAGCGCACGCGCGCAAAAGAGCATTGTTTTCAGCGCTGTGAACCGCCCATGCGAGTTTTTTCCAGCGAACGAGCTGCCTTGTACTGATTTTTTCAGGGTACGAGTCGCCTGCTTTCAGCGTACGACTCGCCTTGTGCCCGCTCCTTTCAGCACACGAGCCGCTTTGACCGACTTTTTTCCACCATAAGATGCGCCTTGTGCAAGTTTTCCAGCGCAGGATCCACCAGGTATCACCTGTTTCCCGCTTACAAATCGCCTTTGCCGCCTTTCTCCACACATTAGCCAAAGCGCTTTGTTTCTTTTGCGGTTCCTCGCTACCCTTACCATGAGTTAATTTTTTGCATAACCGGAGCAAGATGTCTGACGCCACCGAACGAAGCCAGTTTACCCGCCTGTTAGATCGGGCCATGCGCATTCTGGCCATGCGCGATCACAGCGAGGCGGAATTTCGCCGCAAGCTTTCGCTCTCTGCAGAGCGGGCCGCGATGTATGCTAAAACGCAGGCGCAGCAGCCTGAACCCGTTACGCCAGAGCAAATCGATCGGGTCGTCGCCTGGTGTTATGAAAGCAATTATCTGGACGATGCCCGCTTTGCGGAGCGCTTTGTCGCCAGCCGCAGCCGTAAGGGCTACGGCCCGCAGCGTATCCGTATGGAGCTGGGGCAGAAGGGCGTGGCGAAGCCGCTGATCGATGAAACGCTGGCCAAAACGGAAATTGACTGGCAGCAAATGGCGTTCGACTCGGCGGAGCGGAAGTTTGGCCTGCCGCTGCCGACCGAATGGAAGGAAAAAGCCAAAGTGCAGCGCTATTTAATGACTAAAGGCTTCTTTTCCGAAGATATCCGCAGCGTTTTTTCAAATTTTGAAGATTGAGCGCCAATGGGATTTTACTTCGCACCGAAGAAAATTTATCTTATTCACCACTTTTTGTTCGTGTGTTGCTTAGCCTTACGGCAGGTTTAAACCCACGAAACGTTCGTTAGCGTGATTCCAGGACAATTATGAGCAAGAGCACTGCGGAGATTCGCCAGGCGTTTCTCGACTTTTTCCATAGCAAGGGACATCAGGTTGTAGCCAGTAGCTCCCTCGTCCCGACTAATGACCCGACGCTGCTGTTTACCAACGCCGGGATGAACCAGTTCAAAGACGTTTTCCTGGGCCAGGACAAGCGCAGCTACTCGCGCGCAACCACCTCGCAGCGCTGCGTGCGCGCAGGCGGTAAACATAATGACCTGGAAAACGTTGGCTATACCGCCCGTCACCATACCTTCTTTGAAATGCTGGGCAACTTCAGCTTCGGCGACTATTTCAAACGCGAAGCTATCGGTTTTGCGTGGGAGCTGCTGACCAGCGCGCAGTGGTTTAACCTGCCGAAAGAGAAGCTGTGGGTTACCGTCTACGAAACCGATGATGAAGCCTTCAATATCTGGGCAGATGAAATCGGCGTGCCGCGTGAGCGTATTATCCGCATCGGCGATAACAAGGGCGGTGCTTACGCCTCTGATAACTTCTGGCAGATGGGCGACACCGGCCCGTGCGGCCCGTGCAGCGAAATCTTCTTTGACCACGGCGACCATATCTGGGGCGGCCCGCCGGGCAGTCCGGAGGAAGACGGCGATCGCTTTATTGAGATCTGGAACATCGTCTTTATGCAGTTCAACCGTCAGCCTGACGGCACCATGCTGCCGCTGCCGAAGCCTTCCGTCGATACCGGTATGGGCCTGGAGCGTATCTCCGCCGTGTTGCAGCACGTTAACTCCAACTACGAAATCGATCTGTTCCAGAAGCTGATCAAGGCTGTTGCAGAAGCGACTGGTGCCACCGATCTGAGCAGCAAATCACTGCGCGTCATTGCCGACCATATCCGTTCCTGCGCTTTCCTGATTTGCGATGGCGTGATCCCATCCAACGAAAACCGCGGCTACGTGCTGCGCCGCATTATTCGCCGCGCTATTCGTCACGGCAACATGCTGGGCGCGCAGGGGTCCTTCTTCTGGAAACTGGTAGCGCCGCTGATTGACGTTATGGGCGCAGCGGGCGAAGAGCTGGCGAAGCAGCAGGCTCAGGTTGAGCAGGTGCTGAAAACCGAAGAAGAGCAGTTTGCGAAAACGCTGGAGCGCGGTCTGGCGCTGCTGGACGAAGAGCTGGAGAAGCTGCAGGGCGACACGCTGGACGGCGAAACCGTTTTCCGCCTGTATGACACCTTTGGCTTCCCGGTCGATTTAACCGCCGACGTCTGTCGCGAGCGTAATCTGAAAATTGACGAAGCGGGCTTCGAGAAAGCGATGGAGCAGCAGCGTCAGCGTGCTCGTGAAGCCAGTGGCTTTGGCGCGGACTACAGCAACGTTATCCGCATTGATGAAGCCTCGACCTTCAAAGGTTATGACCAGCTTGAGCTGAGCGCGACCGTTACCGCTATCTTTGTGGACGGTCAGCCTGCAAATGCGATTGCCGCCGGTCAGGAAGGCGTTATCGTGCTGGATGAAACGCCATTCTACGGCGAATCAGGCGGCCAGGTAGGCGATACCGGCGAGCTGCGTAACAACGACGCGGTGTTCACCGTTACCGACACGCAAAAATATGCGCAGGCGATTGGTCATATCGGCAAGCTGGCTTCCGGTCAGCTGCGGGTCGGCGATCGTCTGGCCGCGCACGTGGACGAAGAGCGTCGCGCGCGTATTCGTCTGAATCACTCAGCGACGCACCTGTTACACGCTGCGCTACGTCAGGTTCTGGGCCATCATGTGGCACAGAAAGGCTCACTGGTGAACGATAAATATCTGCGCTTCGACTTCTCCCATTCTGAAGCGATGAAGCCGCAGGAAATCCGTCAGGTTGAGGAAATCGTCAACGCACAGATCCGCCGTAACCTGGCGGTCGACACCAACGTGATGGAGCTGGAAAAAGCGAAAGCGCTGGGCGCGATGGCGCTGTTTGGCGAAAAATATGACGATCGCGTCCGCGTGCTGACGATGGGCGATTTCTCTACCGAACTTTGCGGCGGCACGCACGCCAGCCGCACGGGCGATATCGGCCTGTTCCGCATCACCTCTGAAGCCGGTACGGCGGCAGGTATTCGCCGTATTGAAGCGGTGACGGGCGAAGGCGCGTTAAAGCAGATGTATGCCCAGAGCGAGCAGCTGCAGGAGATCGCTCACCTGGTGAAAGCCAACAGCAGCAATCTGAATGAAAAAGTGCGTGGCCTGATGGATAACGTCCGCGCGCTGGAAAAAGAACTGCAGCAGCTGAAAGATCAGCAGGCCGCGCAGGAGAGCGCTTCTCTCAGCAGTAAAGCTATCGACGTCAAGGGCGTTAAGCTGCTGGTAAGCGAGTTGACTAACGTCGAGCCGAAAATGCTGCGTACGATGGTGGACGATCTGAAGAACCAGCTGAAGTCAGCCGTTATCGTGCTGGCTACCGTTGCGGAAGGAAAGGTTTCGCTGATTGCCGGCGTAACCAAAGATGTAACCGATCGCGTGAAAGCCGGCGAGCTGGTGGGCGAGCTGGCTCAGCAGGTTGGCGGTAAGGGCGGCGGCCGCCCGGATATGGCTCAGGCCGGCGGCACCGATGCCGGAGCACTACCAGGGGCTCTGGCCGGTGTTGAAAGCTGGGTGGCGGCAAAACTGTAACACTATAAAAAGGCATCCCGGAAAGCGCGGTGGGGCAGGGCTTCACCGCGTCATTCTGTCAGATGTTATCGCAAAAAACACAAAGTCAGGTTGATGGTGTGTATTTCGGCTAAACTAAGTATCAGCAGAATGTATTACCGTGATGATGCACTTGTTGTGCATTTGTCATAGTCTATATTTAGCGTTATATGATGGATAATGCCGGGCGACAGTTAACCCGACTCTTTTAATCTTTCAAGGAGCAAAGAATGCTTATTCTAACTCGTCGAGTTGGTGAAACCCTCATGATCGGTGATGAGGTGACTGTAACGGTGCTGGGAGTAAAAGGGAATCAGGTTCGCATCGGTGTGAATGCCCCTAAAGAAGTTTCGGTTCATCGCGAAGAGATTTATCAGCGTATTCAGGCCGAAAAAACTCAGCAAACGAGTTACTAACGGATCCAGCGCCTTGCCGCCCAGGCGAGGCGCTACCGGTTTTGTCCTTCTTTCCCGCCTTTCTTTGTTTTTCTTTCGCTGTATCTCTTCGGGCCTGTACACACTTCCCTGCTGTGAAAGGGCCGATTATTGTTGATAAATCACTCTTTTTGCTTTCCAAATACCCATTTTGGCTGGGAAATGCGCAATCAAACGCGAGAGTGAAAAAATATGTTTGACTTATAAGGCCCAGAAAGTAATATGTGCGCCACGCAGTGCCGATGAGCAGAAACAAGTTCAGAAGCACAGCTCGATAAGAGCGCGTATGGTGAGGTGGCCGAGAGGCTGAAGGCGCTCCCCTGCTAAGGGAGTATGCGGTCAAAAGCTGCATCCGGGGTTCGAATCCCCGCCTCACCGCCATTTGCATCCGTAGCTCAGCTGGATAGAGTACTCGGCTACGAACCGAGCGGTCGGAGGTTCGAATCCTCCCGGATGCACCATATTTAAGAAGTGTTGCAGCCATTGTGTTCTGGTAAAGCAGTAAGTATTAGCCGCCAGCACAAGGGATGATAACGTTGCTTTAGCAACGGCCCGTAAGGGTAAGGCGTAAGCCGAATCATCCTCCTGGATGCACCATATTTTATAAAGTGGCTTAGCAAGTCGCCGCTTTGTTTAAGTAGTACCGATACAGCGTTAGCAGCCTGTATCAAGGTGAGTCGTCAGCACCCCTGCGTTATACCAGAATTTGTTATGCATCCGTAGCTCAGCTGGATAGAGTACTCGGCTACGAACCGAGCGGTCGGAGGTTCGAATCCTCCCGGATGCACCATATTTTGTAGAAGTCGGCAGTAGCCTCTTCTGAGAAATGAAAAGATTTAAACGTCTGTCAGTTTCTTCTGTATCTCCTCAGGTTTGTCGCGTTATCTCCCCACTGTTTCTCAATGCATCCGTAGCTCAGCTGGATAGAGTACTCGGCTACGAACCGAGCGGTCGGAGGTTCGAATCCTCCCGGATGCACCATATTCTAGTAATGTGGCAGCAATATCTTAACTGACATACTGTGAAAAGCTTGCAGCGTGTACAGGGAGGATAACATCGCTAAGCGATGGCCCGAAGGGTGAGGCGTAAGCCGAATCATCCTCCCGGATGCACCCTATTCAGTTGTACCAGGCAGTATCTTTAGCTTTCCTCAATGCATCCGTAGCTCAGCTGGATAGAGTACTCGGCTACGAACCGAGCGGTCGGAGGTTCGAATCCTCCCGGATGCACCATATTTTAGTAATGCGGCAGCAATATCTTAACTGACATACTGTGAAAAGGTTGCAGCGTGTACAGGGAGGATAACATCGCTAAGCGATGGCCCGAAGGGTGAGGCGTAAGCCGAATCATCCTCCCGGATGCACCATATATTGCAAATCTGGTCGCAATAACGTACTCGCATAGCGCAAGCAGTTACCGCCAGCACAAGGGATGATAACGTTGCTTTAGCAACGGCCCGTAAGGGTGAGGCGCCAGCCGAATCATCCTCCCGGATGCACCATCTTCTGAATATCTCGTCGTAACACCTTTACTGACATACTGTGAAAAGCTTGCAGCTTGTACAGGAAGAGTAAAAACGCTTAGCAATGACCCGAAGCGCAAGCGCATTATCCTCATCTTCTGTTATTCCAACTCATAGCCATTCTGAACAGCCATACCGTATAAAGCTTATAGCGCTGATGCTACAGCAATCCTTTACGATCGAATTGTAAAAAACCTGCCTGATGCTTTTCCAATACCCTTTCCGTATCCTCATACTTGCTGCCTTAACAAGGCGAAATTATCACGCCGCTTTATAATATACATTTCCTCACTTTCTGCTTTTGCCGTTATATACCCCGTTAATTGCCGGTCCAGAGTCGGTTCCATAGTTACACTTTTGTGCTTTTTGGCCTCAATTAAGGCCATCTGTTAACAAGGATATAATCTGATAATAAAAAACCCTATATGTTTCAAGGCATTTGCGGATCCAAGCTGACAGCGACAAGTTCGGTGCTTTACGCTAAAGTAAACGTTCGTTGATTCAGGGACGGAGGCTTCCGTGTACGACAGTTATGACGGCTTGATATTTGATATGGACGGCACGATTCTGGATACGGAACCTACGCATCGTAAAGCCTGGCGAACCGTTCTGGCGCGCTACGATATGCGCTTTGACGACCTGTCGCTGATTAAGCTGAACGGCTCGCCAACGTGGCGGATAGCGGAAGCTATCATCAACAGCTATCAGAGCAGCCTGGATCCCCATCAGCTGGCCGCAGAAAAAACCGCGGCGCTGAAAGAGATGCTTTTCGATAGCGTCCAGCCGCTGCCGCTGGTTGACGTCGTTAAAGCTTACCGCGGTAAACGGCCTATGGCGGTCGGTACCGGCAGCGAGCACGCCGTAGCCGAAGCGCTGCTGCAACATTTAGGGCTTCGCGACTATTTTGACGCGGTTGTCGGCGCTGATGACGTTAAGCGTCATAAGCCGGAACCGGATACGTTTCTGCGCTGCGCCGAATTAATCGGTGTTGCGCCTGAGCGCTGTATCGTGTTTGAAGACGCCGATTTCGGTATTCAGGCCGCGCAGGCGGCAGGCATGGCTTTTGTCGACGTCAGGCGTCTGTGAGCGACTGGCTATACGGTTCAATGTTTGTCAGCGGTTTCCTGAGCGCCACGCTGCTGCCGGGAAACTCAGAAGTGCTGCTGGTTTCGCTGCTGCTGTCGGGAAAAGCTTCCGCGCTCGGCGTGACCGGCATTGCTGCCCTGGGGAATACCCTCGGCGGTTTAACCAACGTTATCATCGGCCGCTGTCTGCCGCTAAAACAGCAGGGGCGATGGCATAACACAGCAACAGCGTGGCTGCACCGCTGGGGGCCTGCTGCGTTACTTCTTAGCTGGTTGCCGGTTATTGGCGATCTGCTTTGCGTTCTCGCGGGGTGGCTTCGCTTCGCCTGGCTTCCGGTTGCGCTCTGGCTCGCCGTGGGCAAGACGTTGCGCTATGGCGTGCTGGCTTTCGCAACATTACAGGGCATGGAATGGTGGCAGTGATTCGCTAAGCGTCGCTATCATGATTAACATTATGCTGAACAATAATAAATTTTTCCCCAAGCGGGAGGTCAATTTGATCCCGGACGTATCACAGGCGCTTTCCTGGCTGGAAGCTCACCCTGAGGCAATGAAAGGTATTGGTCGCGGCATTGAACGCGAAACGCTGCGTGTTAAACCTGATGGCCATCTGGCCACCAGCGGACACCCTAAATCGCTGGGTTCAGCCTTGACCCATAAGTGGATTACCACTGATTTTGCTGAAACGCTGCTGGAATTTATTACGCCGGTAGATCGTGACATCGATCATCTGCTGGCTTTTCTGCGCGATATTCATCGTCACGTCTCACGCGATCTCGGCGCGGAGCGGATGTGGCCAATGAGTATGCCGTGCCTGATCGACGACAGCGATAAAATAGAGCTGGCGCAGTACGGGCGCTCCAATATCGGGCAGATGAAAACGCTCTATCGGCAGGGCCTGAAGAACCGCTATGGCGCGCTGATGCAGGTCATTTCCGGCGTGCACTATAACTTCTCGCTGCCGCTCTCTTTCTGGCAGGCCTGGACGGATGGCAAAGAAGGGCAGAGCAGCACCGACGCGATCTCGGAAGGCTATCTGCGCCTGATCCGTAACTACTATCGCTTTGGCTGGATCATTCCCTATCTGTTTGGCGCTTCGCCGGCCGTTTGTTCTTCTTTCCTGCAGGGGAAAGAGACGGACTTACCGTTTGAGCGTACCGAAAATGGTCTGCTCTATCTGCCTTACGCTACCTCTTTGCGCCTGAGTGACCTGGGTTATACCAATAAATCGCAGAGCGGACTGGGCATCACCTTCAATAATCTTCCTGACTATGTCAAAGCGCTGAAGGCGGCGATTAAAACGCCTTCGGAAGAGTACGCGCGCATGGGCGTGAAGGATGAGCAGGGCAACTGGCTGCAGCTCAACACTAACGTGTTGCAGATTGAAAACGAGCTGTATGCGCCGATCCGCCCGAAACGCGTTACGCGCTCCGGCGAAAATCCCTCCGATGCGCTGCTGCGCGGCGGCATCGAGTACATTGAAGTGCGCTCGCTGGATATTAACCCGTTCTCGCCGACAGGCGTGGATGAAAATCAGGTGCGCTTTCTCGATCTGTTCCTGATCTGGTGTACGCTGGCCGACGCGCCGGAAATGAGCAGCGAAGAGCTGCTCTGCACGCGCGCCAACTGGAACCGGGTCATTCTGGAAGGGCGCAAGCCGGGCCTGATGCTGGGTATCGGCTGCGAAGAAGCGCAGTTCCCGCTGGCGGAAGTCGGCAAAAACCTGTTTAAAGATCTGCAGCGCGTGGCGGAAACGCTCGATCGTCAGCAGGGCGATCGCCATTATCAGGCCGCCTGTGACCGTCTGGCCGCCTCGTTTGACGATCCTGACCTGACCTATTCGGCGCGTTTTTTGACAGCGCTGAAAGAAAACGGGCTGGCGGGTACGGGCCTGGCGCTGGCAGAGCAGTATCATGCTCAGTTGGCGAACGAGCAGCTGGAGATCCTGACGGAGAGCGACTTTGAGCAGGAGGCTATCCGTTCAAACGTTAGCCAGCAGGAAATCGAAGAAAGTGATACGCTTAGCTTTGAAGACTTTCTGAAAAGCCGAAGCTAACGCAAAAGAAAAAGGCCACATCAATGTGGCCAAATTAACATCTCTGTTGTCAGGGATGATGATAACAAAATGCGCGTCTTTCATAGATTCAGACCACGAGTCGACAGAGAAAGTTTCATCACTGCGAAAATAAATTTATCAGAGGTAACCATATGCCATTGCTGGATAGCTTTACCGTCGATCATACCATCATGGCGGCGCCTGCGGTTCGCGTAGCGAAAACCATGAACACGCCGCACGGCGATACCATTACCGTTTTCGATCTGCGCTTCTGCCGGCCAAACAAAGAAGTGATGCCGGAGCGCGGTATCCACACGCTGGAACATCTGTTTGCCGGTTTTATGCGTAACCATCTGAACGGCGACGGCGTTGAAATCATCGATATCTCGCCAATGGGCTGCCGCACCGGTTTCTATATGAGCCTGATTGGCACGCCGGACGAGCAGCGCGTGGCGAAAGCCTGGAAAGCCGCGATGCAGGACGTGCTGAAAGTGACCGATCAGCGCAAAATTCCTGAGCTGAACGAGTACCAGTGCGGCACCTATGAAATGCACTCTCTGGATGAAGCGCAGGATATCGCGCGTCACATCATTGAGCATGATATCGGCGTGAACCACAACGACGAGCTGGCACTGCCGCAGGATAAACTGCAGGAACTGCACATCTAGTCAGTTAACCGGGCTTCCCTTGCAGAAACCCGGTTGTTTATCCCCTGGCGGCAGGGGATAGCTATCAGGAACCCACCGACTCCTTCAGCGGCTTTTGCGGCGTAACGCGAACCTGTTTAATCATATTCTCCTGCACGTCGAGGATATCGATCGCATAGTGACCGATATGCACCGTAGTGTTGGGCAGCGGAATATCTTCCAGCACTTCCAGAATCATGCCGTTAACCGTACGCGCTTCCTCTTCCGGCAGCTGCCAGTTAAAGGCCTTGTTCAGCTCGCGCACGTTAGCGCTGCCTTCAATCAGCACCGAGCCGTCATTCTGTGGCATCACTTCTTCCGCCAGCGTCGGGGACATGGAGGTGGTGAAATCGCCGACTATCTCTTCCAGAATGTCTTCAATGGTGATCAGGCCTTTAATATCGCCATATTCATCGACAACCAGACCTACTTTCTTCTTATTGCGCTGGAACTTCACCAGCTGGATGTTCAGCGGCGTGCCTTCCGGCACGTAGTAAATCTCATCCGCCGCGCGCAGCATGACTTCTTTGGTGAACTCTTTTTTCTCGGTCATCAGGCGGTAGGCTTCCCGCACGCGCAGCATACTGATGGTATCGTCCAGCGAATCGCGATAGAGCACGATGCGGCCATGCGGCGAGTGCGTCAGCTGCCGCACGATGGATTTCCAGTCATCGTTGATATTAATGCCCACAATTTCATTGCGCGGCACCATAATGTCGTCAACGTTCACTTTTTCCAGATCCAGCACGGACAGCAGCATATCCTGATTGCGGTGCGACATCAGCGTGCGCGATTCATACACGATGGTGCGCAGCTCTTCTTTGCTCAGCGCGGAGGTGGCGGCGCTGTCGGTTTTCATGCCGACCATCCGCATCAGCACGCGGGTAATGGTATTCAGCAGCCAGACCAGCGGCATCATGATGATTTGCAGCGGGCCTAACAGCAGGCTGCTGGGGAAAGCGACTTTTTCAGGATAAAGCGCGGCAACGGTTTTCGGCAGTACTTCCGCAAACACCAGCACCACAAACGTCAGGATGCCGGTAGCGATGGCTACGCCTTCATCGCCGTGCAGGCGCATCCCGACGATGGTTGCCAGCGCGGAGGCGAGGATATTAACGAGGTTGTTGCCGATCAGCACCAGGCTGAGCAGGCGATCGGGGCGACGCAGCAGTTTCTCTACCCGACGGGCGGCGCGATCGCCGTTTTTAGCCTGATGGCGCAGCTTATAGCGGTTGAGCGTCATCATGCCGGTTTCGGAGCCGGCAAACCACGCCGACACCAGCACCATAACGAAAAGAATAATAATCAGCGTGGTGGTTGAAACTTGTTCCAACGAGGGAATTCCTTGTAGTGGAGGATCAGGAGGACAAAAAGTGTTGCAGCATACGGCTGCCGAAATAGGCCATGGTCAGCAGGAACGCGCCGCCGAAATTGAACCAGGCCACGCGGCGACCGCGCCACCCTTCATGATAGTGACCCCAGAGCAAAACGATATAGACAAACCAGGCCAGAATCGACAGCACGGCTTTATCCACGTTTTCACGGCTGAACAGATCCTGCATATAAAACAGACCGGTACACAGCACCAGCGTCAGCAACACTACCCCGATCTGAGTGATATGGAACATTTTGCGCTCGATGGTCATCAGCGGCGGAATGTCCTTGCTGAAAGCCAGCTTTTTGTTTTTCAGCAGCCAGTCTATCCACGCCAGCTGTAGCGCATAAAGCGCCGCAATCATTAGCGTAGCATAGGCAAACAGCGCCAGCCCGATGTGCACCATCATGCCGGGCGTGGTTTCCAGATGCGTGATAAACGCGTTGGGCACAAAGGTGGCGAAAGCCAGGTTGATCAGCGCGAAGCTGTAGACCAAAGGCAGCAGGATCCAGCCGCGATTGCGCGAGGCCACGATGGTCATAATGGCGCAGATCAGCAGGCTGACCAGCGATCCGATATTCAACAGGCTAAGGTTCTGACCGCCTTCCGCTGTGAAAATACGCTGTTCCAGCGCGACGCCATGACACACCAGCGCGACGACGGCGGAGATAACGGCCATGCCTCGCCACGCGCTCTGCTTGCGCAGCAGGCTGGGAATAATCAGGGCAAGGCTGAAAGAGTAGGCGAGCAGCGCCAGGATCGCAAAAACGGACATAGGTGGTACCGGCAAGGCTATGAAAAAAAGCAGTATAGCGCCAGCGGCCGCTGGCTCCAAACGATCTCAACGCGGATGGCTGAGATCGCCGCGTCTTCATGTTATAATCTGCGCCATTGTGTCGCCTGGCGACCTCTCATTACGTTGAGCGAGAGACGATGTTTGATAATTTAACCGACAGATTGTCGCAGACCCTGCGCAATATCAGTGGCCGTGGACGGCTGACAGAAGACAACATTAAGGACACCCTGCGCGAAGTGCGCATGGCGCTGCTTGAGGCAGACGTTGCGCTGCCGGTAGTGCGTGACTTTATCGGCCGCGTTAAAGAGCGCGCCGTGGGTCACGACGTCAACAAGAGCCTGACGCCGGGTCAGGAATTTGTGAAGATCGTTCAGAATGAGCTGGTTGCCGCCATGGGCGCCGAGAACAACACGCTCAATCTGGCCGCTCAGCCACCGGCCGTGGTGCTGATGGCGGGCTTGCAGGGTGCGGGTAAAACCACCAGCGTCGGCAAGCTGGGTAAATTCCTGCGCGAGAAGCACAAGAAGAAAGTGCTGGTGGTGTCTGCCGACGTCTATCGCCCGGCGGCGATCAAACAGCTGGAAACCCTGGCGGAGCAGGTTGGCGTCGATTTCTGTCCGTCCGACCTGAGCCAGAAGCCGGTCGACATCGTTAAGAACGCGCTTCAGCAGGCAAAACTGAAGTTCTACGACGTGCTGCTGGTGGATACCGCCGGTCGTCTGCACGTTGACGAAGCGATGATGGACGAGATCAAACAGGTCCACGCCGCCATTAATCCGGTGGAAACGCTGTTTGTGGTCGACGCCATGACCGGTCAGGATGCGGCAAACACGGCGAAAGCCTTTAACGAAGCACTGCCGCTGACCGGCGTTATCCTGACCAAGGTTGATGGTGATGCGCGCGGCGGTGCGGCGCTTTCTATCCGTCATATCACCGGCAAGCCGATTAAGTTTATGGGCGTCGGCGAAAAAACCGAGGCGCTGGAGCCGTTCTATCCGGATCGTATCGCTTCCCGTATTCTGGGCATGGGCGACGTCCTGTCACTGATTGAAGATATCGAAAGCAAAGTCGACCGCGCGCAGGCAGAGAAACTCGCCAGCAAGCTGAAAAAAGGCGACGGCTTCGATCTCAACGACTTCCTGGAGCAGCTCAAGCAGATGCGCAACATGGGCGGCATGGCCAGCCTGATGGGCAAACTGCCGGGCATGGGCCAGCTGCCGGACAACGTTAAATCGCAGATGGATGACAAAGTGCTGGTGCGCATGGAGGCGATGATCAACTCCATGACGCGCAAAGAGCGCGAGAAGCCGGAAATTATCAAAGGGTCCCGCAAGCGTCGTATCGCGACGGGTTCCGGTATGCAGGTGCAGGACGTCAACCGTTTGCTTAAGCAGTTTGACGACATGCAGCGCATGATGAAAAAGATGAAGAAGGGCGGAATGGCGAAGATGATGCGCGGCATGAAAGGTATGATGCCGCCGGGCTTCCCGGGCCGTTAATCGAGTCGGAAAAGCGCTCAGGCGAATTAGATTGCTTTTTACGCCAAAATGAGTAAAATTTTCGGGCTTTTTATATTGCACCCGGGCCCCGTTCCCTCAATGGGGCCCGGTTGTTTTATTAACTAAAGAGGATGTTATGGTAACAATTCGTTTGGCACGTCACGGCGCTAAAAAGCGTCCGTTTTATCAGGTAGTTGTCACTGACAGCCGCAACGCTCGCAACGGCCGCTTCATCGAGCGCGTTGGTTTCTTCAACCCGATCGCTTCTGGTCAGGCTGAAGCACTGCGTCTGGATCTGGACCGCATTGAGCACTGGGTTGGCCAGGGCGCTACTCTCTCTGATCGCGTTAACGCGCTGATCAAAGAAGCTAAGAAAGCAGCTTAATCTGTCACGGTGGTCAACATGAGCAAGCAACTCACCGCCCAGCCGCCCGCTAACCCGTTAACTCTGGGAAAGATGGGGTCGGCCTACGGTATTCGTGGTTGGCTCAAAGTGTTTTCCTCCACCGAAGATGCTGAAAGCATTTTTGACTACCAACCCTGGTTTATCCAGCGGGCGGGTCAATGGCAGCTTATCGAGCTGGAAGGCTGGAAGCGCCACAATCAGGACATGATCATCAAAGTCAAAGGCATTGACGATCGTGATGCGGCCACGCTACTTACCAATTGCGAAATTGTGGTAGACGCGGAGCAGCTGCCTCCTCTGGAAAGCGGTGACTATTACTGGAAAGACCTGATGGGCTGCCAGGTAGTAACCACGCAAGGATACGAGCTGGGCAAAGTCATTGATATGATGGAAACCGGTTCAAACGACGTTCTCGTCGTGAAGGCAAACCTGAAGGATGCGTTTGGTGCGAAGGAGCGGCTGATTCCGTTCCTTGATGGACAGGTTATCAAGAATGTCGATCTCACTACCGGCACCATCGAAGTAGATTGGGATCCTGGTTTTTGAGCTCCGGACAAGACGGTAACACTCCGGCGCAGTCGATGTGGATTGGCATAATCAGCCTGTTCCCTGAGATGTTTAGCGCAATTACCGAATACGGAGTAACTGGCCGGGCAGTAAAAAATGGCCTGCTCAGCATTCAGAGCTGGAGTCCTCGCGACTTCACTCATGACCGGCACCGTACCGTGGACGATCGTCCTTACGGCGGCGGACCGGGAATGCTAATGATGGTTCAGCCCTTACGGGATGCCATCCACGCAGCAAAAGCGGCGGCAGGAGAAGGCGCTAAGGTGATTTATCTTTCACCTCAGGGACGCAAACTCGATCAAGTGGGGGTTTGCGAGCTGGCGACCAGCGAGAAGTTAATTCTGGTGTGTGGTCGCTATGAAGGGATTGATGAGCGCGTCATCCAAACCGAAATCGATGAAGAGTGGTCGATCGGGGATTACGTGCTCAGCGGTGGGGAACTGCCGGCAATGACGCTGATTGATTCGGTCGCCCGGTTTATACCTGGCGTACTGGGCAAGCAGGCGTCCGCCGAGGAAGATTCGTTTTCCGAGGGGCTGCTGGACTGTCCGCACTACACCCGACCTGAAGTGTTAGAAGGGATGGAGGTTCCGCCAGTTCTGCTGTCGGGCAACCATGCCGAAATTCGCCGCTGGCGCCTGAAACAGTCGCTGGGCCGTACCTGGCTAAGAAGACCTGAACTTCTGGAAAACCTGGCTCTGACTGAAGAGCAAGCAAAGTTGCTGAAGGAGTTCCAAAAGGAATTCAGACGGCAACATAACGATGATGGGCAGTCCGGGCAGTAGCCGCGGCGCCTGAATATCAGTTTACCCAGGATAAGAGATTTAATTATGAGCAACATTATCAAGCAAATCGAACAAGAGCAGATGAAACAGGACGTACCTTCATTCCGTCCGGGCGATTCCGTGGAAGTGAAAGTATGGGTTGTTGAAGGCTCCAAGAAGCGTCTGCAGGCATTCGAGGGCGTGGTTATCGCTATTCGTAACCGCGGTCTGCACTCTGCATTCACCGTTCGTAAAATTTCTAACGGCGAAGGTGTTGAGCGTGTATTCCAGACTCACTCACCTGTAATCGACAGCATTGCTGTTAAACGTCGTGGTGCCGTACGTAAGGCCAAACTGTACTACCTGCGTGAGCGTACCGGTAAGTCTGCACGTATCAAAGAACGTCTGGGCGCTAAAGCAGCATCCTAAGTTAATACGAAACAGGGGGCCGGTCGAAAGACCGGCCCTTTTTTTTGCCTGCCGTAACGCGTCAGGCCGTGCGGTTATTCCTCTCCAGCGCCTTGCTGAACGCTTCCCGTCGCTGACATCTTGCTACGTAACGGGTCAATTTATCGTTAACCGGCAATGCGCACAGTTGCGCCCACATCAGCGTATGCGAGAAGAAAATATCGGCCAGCGTAAAATGCTCACCTGCAATCCACTCTTGTTCAGCTGAAAAACGGATAGCGTCAAGCGTCTTGCTGGCGTCACGGAAAGTTGTCTCAATCACTGCTGGCGAACGTAGAGCCTCGGGCAGTAAAAATTTATGTTTAAGCAAATACCAGACTGGCGATTCAAGGTCTGTCAGAGAAAAGCTGAGCCACTCATTGACTTTGGCTTTTTGCAGCGCATCCGTCGGGTAAAGTTCCCTATTCCCTTTTTTTTCGCCCAGATACTGGCAGATAGCTGCCGTTTCAAAAATAAGGCTACCTTCGTCCTCCAGTACGGGCACTTTATGTAAGGGATGAGGAGAAGAGGCCGCTGGTTCTGTGGAAAAGAGCGCTACCGGAGAAGTGGTGTAATCTAATTTTAGCTCTTCCAGAGTCCATAGCACCCTCAAGGAGCGGCTTTTAGGAAATGTATAAACGTTCATTTAGCGCCCGGCCTCCGTAAGCAAAGCGACGACCAGCGGCGAAAGCGCATGACGCAGCGACGCCCGTTCGGATTGAAACAGCGTAGCGACAAAAAATCGGTGATGGGGCAATTCTATGCCGCGCACATCGCCTTGCCGATCTCTCGCGCTAATGCGCAGCGGAAAATCGGCCAGTTCGTTCCCGAAATCAGGGTTAACGCCAAAGTTACAATGATAGCCTTCATGCGTGCTGAGTTTGCCGTAGGCTTTTGCTATCGTCGAACCGGGTTCAATGACGATGTCGCCTGTTTGTTCAACCAGCGAGCAGCTAAGCGGCGCAATCACCATACGGCCTTCCGTATCCGTTTCTGCATGTGCCGCATCTTGCCAGCCCATCACGTTGCGCGCGTACTCAATAAGCGCATACTGAAAACCGCCGCAGGAACCAAGAAAAGGGATATTGTTTTCGCGCGCCCAGGTGATAGCCATAAAAGCGCCCTGGTCATGCTGATAAGGGCTGCCCGGCACGACCCAGATCGCGTCAAAATTATGCAATACGTCAGTCGAGGTAATCGCTGGGGTGGGCAACCATTCTGCCTCTACCGAAATATTGAGCGAGTCGGCGGCAAGCTTGATAGCGGGTGGGATGGCCTGATGCGCCACGGCATCAGGACGGAAATCGCCCACCAGGGCAAGACGGACAGATTGGTGCATGTTGTTTCCTGTTTGCAGAAAAAAGAGGCTATACGTTAGCCAGCAATCTGGCTTACGCTTTTGACTATTGAGCGCAGCCGTCAGGCGTATCGGCCCGATGAGTCATGGAGATATAAAACAACCCGAAGCACAGGGTTGCGGGTTTTCAGAAAATCAGCGCGTTCGATGAAAGCGGTAAATGGCCGTATCCGCCGGCCCGCTATCCAGCACGATCAATCCATGCTTAATGCCCATAAAGGCTGCGCCGCATTTTTCCGCCACGCGGCGGCTGGTCATATTTTCCGCCACTGCCAGGATTTCTACCGTATCTTTTTCCTGATCCTGCCACGCCAGATCGAGAAGATAACGCACGGCCTGGCTGGCGATGCCCTGTCGCTGCTCGCTGCTGCGTACCCAGTAGCCTATCGAGCACAGGTTTTTCTGATCGCTGGAATAGCGCAGTCCGGCACCGCCCAGCAAGCGGCCATCCCCGGCGAAAAGCCCCAGCTCGTTGGCTTCGCCTGTCTCACGCAGCATGTGGGTAGCGGCAAACCAGCGGCGAGCTTCTGCTGGACTAAAACCTTCATGCGCCCAGAGCAGCCAGGGACGCAACGTATCCAGTGAGGCATTCACGGCTTGCGCAAATTCAATGGCGTCGTCGTGACGGTAAGGGCGGTAAAGCACCTGCATATGGCTTTTCCTTCAGGCTTATTAATATTTACACGGCGTTATTAATGCAGACAGAAGCCCGGAAAAAGCGGCGGCTTAAGGCAATACGGCGGATGACGCAGGTTTTTAAAGCGACGCTGCCTTTATAAAATCCCAGGGTTATTTATAAACATTTCAACAGCGACAGATCAATCAATAAAAGCAGCTATGGCTAACCTGCTGATAGCCGTACGACGTCCTTTACTTCAGGTTATCGGGCAGACGTAAGGTTAATGCATATATTGGTGTAAATTTAAATTTACATGTAAGTTTTTTTAGTTTCTGGTCTTATTGTTTATTAAGCGTATGATTAATATATATTTATTTTTGATTCTCTTCTTGTTTATCTTTTGTGGTAATAAAAGTGTACATGGGCAGATTGAGTTTTGTACCGCTTCTGATACAGTATTCAAACCTTGATGACAGGCTGACGGGACCACTAGAGAGCTGACGACCATGCAAAAAGATGCGCTGAACAACGTTCATATCGCCGACGAACAGATTTTAATTACGCCGCAGGAGCTGAAAAACAAGTTCCCCCTGACCGACGCGCAGCAGACGCAGATCGCTGCTTCCCGTCAGACTATTTCAGACATTATCAGCGGAAAAGATCACCGTTTGCTGGTGGTGTGCGGCCCCTGTTCGATCCACGATACCGAAGCAGCGCTGGACTATGCGCGGCATCTGAAAGCGCTCTCTGACGATCTCAAAGACCAGCTCTATATCGTGATGCGCGTCTATTTTGAAAAGCCTCGCACCACCGTTGGCTGGAAAGGGCTGATCAACGATCCCTACATGGATAACTCTTTCGATATGGAAGCCGGTCTGCATATCGCCCGTCAGCTGCTGGTTGAACTGGTCGAGATGGGGCTGCCGCTGGCAACGGAAGCGCTGGATCCTAACAGTCCGCAATACCTGGGCGATCTGTTCAGCTGGTCGGCCATCGGCGCACGCACTACCGAGTCGCAAACGCACCGGGAAATGGCTTCCGGCCTCTCTATGCCGGTCGGCTTTAAAAACGGCACGGACGGCAGTCTGGGCACGGCGATTAACGCAATGCGCGCCGCCTCTATGCCGCACCGCTTTGTGGGTATCAACCAGAGCGGCCAGGTCTGCCTGTTGCAGACCCAGGGCAATCCGGATGGCCACGTCATCCTGCGCGGCGGCAAACAGCCAAACTACGGGCCGGAAGATGTCGCGCAGTGTGAAAAAGAGATGCTTCAGGCGGGACTCCGTCCGGCGCTGATGATAGATTGCAGCCATGGTAATTCTAACAAAGACTTCCGTCGCCAGTCCGGCGTAGCCGAGTCCGCCGTCTCGCAAATCAGAGACGGCAACCGTTCCGTGATTGGCCTGATGCTGGAAAGCCATCTGCACGAAGGCAGCCAGTCGTCCGAACAGCCCAAAAGCGCCATGCGCTACGGCGTTTCCGTGACCGATGCCTGCATCAACTGGGAAACGACCGAAACGCTGTTGCGAACAATTCATCAGGAACTGGACGGAGTACTGGCGGCGCGTCTGTCGCAAGAGGGTTAATTATGGTGGCTGAACTGACCGCGCTGCGCGATCAAATTGATGAAGTGGACAAAGCCCTGCTCGATCTGCTGGCCAAAAGGCTGAGTCTGGTCGCCGAGGTGGGTGAAGTAAAAAGCCGCTACGGTCTGCCGATTTACGTGCCGGAGCGCGAAGCTTCCATGCTGGCGTCACGGCGTAAAGAGGCGGAGGCGCTTGGCGTGCCGCCAGACCTGATCGAAGATGTGCTGCGCCGCGTTATGCGCGAATCCTACGCCAGTGAAAACGATAAAGGCTTCAAAACGCTGAATCCGCAGCTTCGTCCGGTAGTCATCGTTGGCGGCAAGGGCAAAATGGGGCGGCTGTTTGAAAAGATGCTGACCCTTTCCGGTTATCAGGTGAAAATCCTGGATAAAGAGGAGTGGGCGCAGGCGGAAAGCCTGCTGGCGGATGCGGGCATGGTCATCATTAGCGTGCCGATCCACCTGACGGAGAAAGCGATCGCCGATCTGCCGCCGCTGCCGGAAGACTGCATCCTGGTCGATCTCGCCTCGGTGAAAAACGGCCCGCTTCAGGCGATGCTGGCCGCGCACAGCGGTCCGGTGCTGGGGCTGCATCCGATGTTTGGCCCGGACAGCGGCAGCCTGGCGAAACAGGTGGTGGTCTGGTGCGACGGCCGTCAGCCGGAAGCCTATCAGTGGTTTCTGGAACAGATCCAGGTCTGGGGCGCACGTCTGCACCGCATCAGCGCGGTAGAGCATGATCAGAACATGGCCTTTATTCAGGCGCTGCGTCACTTCGCCACCTTTGCCTATGGCCTGCATCTGGCGGAAGAGAACGTGAATCTTGAGCAGCTGCTGGCGCTTTCATCGCCTATTTACCGCCTGGAGCTGGCGATGGTGGGCAGACTCTTTGCGCAGGATCCTCAGCTCTATGCGGACATCATCATGTCCTCAGAAAATAATCTGGCGCTGATTAAACGTTACTATCAGCGCTTCGGCGAGGCTATTCAGCTGCTGGAGCGGGGCGACAAGCAGGCGTTCGTCGACAGTTTCCGTCGCGTAGAGCATTGGTTTGGCGATTACGCCCAGAGCTTTATGCTGGAAAGTCGTTCGCTGCTGCGTCAGGCCAACGACAGCCGCCGATAACGGCTTTGGATAAAATGCAGGCCCGATCGCGGCCTGTATTCTCGCCTCAGGCTCTCTTCTCCAGCGGAAGAAAGCCGTCTTTCGCTAAAATTCCCTGCGCCTCGGCGCTCAGTAAGAAATCTGCCAGCGGCTGTGCTTTTGCATGACACAGGGCAAAAGCATAGTCTGCGCGGATATGGAAAGGCGGCGGGATAGTAATAGTTTTAATCCCGGGCCGCGCGGCATAGCTCTGATAGCCGATAAAAATATCCGCCCGATCGCCGTTCAGCACCCAATTCGCTGCCGGTTCCCCAGCCGGAACAGCCGGGCTGAATGGGCCGCCAACCAGCTGTAGCGCCCGCTGTTTCAGCGCGGTTCCCACTCCCGCATAGCGACGTTCAATACGATCGAAAAGCTGCCAGGCGTAGTCGCCGGATGGATCGCTTAACGGCGTAGAGGTGGCGACGCGTAAGTGCGGATGGCTTAGCAGCTCCAGCCAGCTTTTGTTCGACGCGGCCAGGGCAGCAGGCACGCTCAGGCAGAGCTGATTGTGGACAAAGACGGCGCTGTCGAGTGCGATACCTGCCGCGATCAAAGATTGCGGATGCGTCAGATTGGCCGATAAAAAGAGATCGCAGCGCTTGCCCTGCTTAATTCGCTCGCACAGTAGCCCGGCCGGGCCAAACGCTACCCTGATTGGTTGACCATACGCTGAGGCCAGCGCCGGCCACACGGCGCGCAGGCTTCCGGCAGCCAGAACGGTAAGGCTCATCAGTTGCTACCCGTATAGTGGGTACGATAGAAGCGCTGATACCAGGTATCCGCTTTTTTCTGCATATCGACATCCTGGAATTTTTCCGGGTAAAGCTTTTTCGCCATCCATAATTCGCCCAGCGCCAGCGCTTCTGGCATCGGATAGCCCCAGGCCTTGGCATATTCAGGCATCAAATAAACGCGATGATGCTTAACGGCATCCACAGCCTGCCAGGCGGGCTGCTGGTTGATCTCGTCGATCACCTGCGGATAGCGATCCTGCACGAAGATCACCTGCGGATCCCAGGCGAAGATCTGCTCCATAGAAACCTGCTTATACCCTTTCACCGCTGCGGCGGCGACGTTCAGCGCACCGGCATGCGCCATCATCAGGCCGGTATATTTGCCGGAGCCGTAGGTCGTAAGGTCGGGATTAGCCATATAGACCCGAATGCGCTGCGAAGCAGGGATCGCCTGTAACCGGTTGCCCGTTTGCTGCCGCTGATTGAAAGTGGCTTTAATCAGCGTTTCGGCCTGCTGCTGGTGGTTTACCACCTCGCCGATCAGGCGAACGCCTTCTTTTAATCCTTCACTATAAGCCTGCTCTTCGTCAGCCAGATCGGGATTCAGACGGTTTTGCTGTTGATTATCGGCACGCAGCGAGATGGCGATAACGGCGATGCCGAGTTTCTGGATCTGGTCAATCATCTCCTGCGGCGCATAGTTAGTGACAAAAACCACCTGCGGATGTAGCGCAACCAGCTTTTCTACATCCACATGAGTTAAATCACCCAGCGTCGGCAGACGCGTCAGTTCCGGCGCCAGCCGCGAATAGCCGTCGCCGAGCTGCTGCTTCCAGTTGCCAAGGATGCCAACAAGGGTATTGGTGGCATCCAGCTGCACCAGGATATTGAGGGTTTGATGCTGCAAGACCACGACGCGATCGACGCGATCGGGAAGCGTGACCTGGCGGCCCAGCTGATCGGTAACCTGACGATCGGCAAAAGCGGAAAAGGCCAACAGGCCAAGCGAAAGCAATACTGCGGAGCGTAAAAAGTTGCGCATAAATTTCCCTGAGAAACGTTATATAGTCGATGATATAGCGTCAGGGCGGTGCAGGTAAATGATCCAGGCGAGGTATAGGCCAAAAGTTTCAGCCGCTTCTGAAAGCGGCTGAGGCGGTACTCAGGAAGGGTCGACCGGCAGCACGTTTTCGCTTGGGTAACAGCCCAGCACTTTCAGCGAACGCGTAATCGGTGCCAGTTCGCGTAACGCCTGCTGTACTTCTTCCGAGCGCAGGTTGCCCTGAAAATCGATATAAAACATCTCTTCCCATGGATTGCCGTTAATCGGGCGTGATTCCAGTTTGCTCATCACCAGATTATGCTGACGCAGCACCAACAGTGCTTCTACCAGCGCACCAGCCTGCTGTCCGGTCGCCATAATTAACGTGGTTTTGGCCGGAACCTGAAGCGTGACCTCAATGGGTTTGCGCGCAAGGATAACAAAGCGGGTGATATTCTGCTGCTGGTTAGCCAGATTGCGTTCAAGCACCTGCAGGTTATACAGCTCACCGCCCGCCTGGCTGCCCAGCGCTGCGACCTTCGGTGAATTCAGCGCTGCAACCTGCTCCATCGCGGCCGCGGTGCTTTCAGTATATTCAATCTTCCAGTGCGGATAGCGATGGATAAACTCGCTGCACTGCTGGAAAGGCTGAGGATGGCTGTAAACGGTTTCTATCTGCTGTAAGTCCGTGCTGCCGGTAACCAGCACGCAGTGATCGATTGGGAGCGTCATCTCGCCAACCAGCGAAAGGCTGGTCTGCTGCAGCAAATCGTACACCTCATTGATCGAGCCCGAACTGGTGTTTTCGATCGGCAATACCGCGTAGTCGGCCTGGCCTGTTTCCACCTGATTAAAGATGTCGCGGAAGTTCAGACAGCCGCACTCGATAAACCTATCGAAGTGGCGAGCGGCATAGTTACGTGAGGCAAGATGCGAATAAGAGCCTTTTGGGCCAAGGAAGGCAATACGCGCCGACTGCGCATTAGTCTGATTCAGATGCTTTTGCAGCAACGCCTGCTGCGTCAGCACGGAATCTTCAATAACCAGCTGAAAAAGTCGGGTGATGTAGTGCGCATCCAGCTGATGAGCTTTACCCAGCGTGACCAGATGTTCCAGCAGATCGCGCTCGCGATCGATATCGCGTACGGGGCGGTGCGTGGCCATTTTCGCCTTCGCAACCTCAATCGCCAGCGCCCGACGGTTAGCCAGCAGGCTCAGCAGTTGTTCATCCAGCGCGCTGATTTTTTCGCGCAGGCCCAGCAGGGGATTTTCGGTGGTCATAGGCTACCTGTCAGATGTTCATAAAAAAAAAGCCTCCCGGTTGGGAGGCCTTGTTATTCGTCTTCGCATGCTTTCTTATACGACGAATTGCCTCCCGGTCAACGGAAGGTAAAAAAGAAGGCGAAGAAGAACGGCAGCTGTTTCATCAGAGTATCCACGATTGTCAGAAGGTTAAAGTAACCGCAGCGATTTAATGCTGTCAATAAAAAACGCGTTTCGGATGGCGGAGCGGCAAAGTTTCGTCAGGCGAAAGGGCTGGTAGTGCTGGCATAGGGCGAAAGAGCAAGGCTCTTCAAGGGGATTGCAGAGCGTTTCGCCAGGCATGAGCTGTAGCCGGGCAGGGAGCAGGTTGGCTGTCCACCCAGCCCTTCTGCTGACGTTTGAGATAAGCACATGGCATTTTCTACTCTCTCAACCCAAAGCCTTACTGAATATAGTTAATATTTTGTACTGATACATTTTATATAAAATCTGAGTAGCATTTAGAATAATCATTTATTGTGAAAATTCTCTGTTAATATAATGAATTCTGTTAATTAAATTTTTATATATTAACATTGAAACTACGTTAATTGGATTATTATCCTGTTTTTATGGTAAAGAGTATCTGATATTATGCCCTCGCTTTCTTATGGTATTTGCTATGAAGGGAAGCAAAGATTAACATGTTATTTTCATGGAAGAAGTGCCTACAGTAAGGACATGTCTATGGACAAGGATGATATAAAGCGGATCCTGGTTATTCGCATCGATTTTTTAGGGGATATGATTTGTACTACACCTTTTTTGCGGGCGTTAAAGCAAAGGTGGCCGCAGGCGGAAATACATGTTCTTGCCAGTAAATATAACTCACCCGTTCTGGATAATAACCCTGCCGTAGCCAGGGTGCACCATTATGTCTATTCTAAAAACTATGAAAAAAATGTGCGGCCGGGATTTTTAAATTACCTTAAGGATAGAGTTAAGTTAATTTTCTCGCTTCGGAAAATAAAGTTTGATTTACTTATCATCCCCAGCGGAGGGATGAACAAAAATGCAATAAACTTTGCCCGACAGCTAAACGTTGCGGACTGCCGCTGGCATAACGCTGATACGGAGTTTGACGATCGTATACCTGCGCATATGCTGGCCCGACCTTTAATTCATGAAGCACTTGCCGGTTTCTGTCTTATTCCGGAAGTCAACACGCCGGATATTAACCAGATGAATCCCCAAATTTTCCCCTGCCAGGCTCGGGTTTTATACTGGCAGCAAAAGCTGGGAGAAAAAAACAGAGCCAGAGTGGGTTTATTCATTTCGAACAATAGCGCGGAACGTCGATGGCCAGAGCAAAAATGGCAGGCATTAACCGATGCGCTTAGCGGAAAATGTGAGTTTATTATTTTTCATTCACCTCAGGATAAATGTATTTCCAAATGGCGGAGAGATGAAAAAGCGCGCTGGGTCTCTACGCAAACCGTCGCCGATTTGATCGCGGCCATGACGCAGCTGGATATTGTTGTTTCTGCGGACAGCGCACCCGTACATTTTGCATCGGCATTGCAGATCCCTCTGGTGGCCTTGTTTGAGGATCGTCCTGAAAAATACAGACGCTGGCATCCGCTTGGGGTCAGGAATATCGTGCTGCATGAAGGCGGAAACGTCAGCAATATAGCCAGTAAGTCTGTTTCTGCTGCCGTCACCCAATTGCTAAGCGAAGTTAACAGGCCTGGTTATGAGAAAGAAAAATCGGAAAACAAGAAGGCAGGGCTGGTGGCAAAACAGTCAGCTGAAAAGGACCTGGTGCTATGAGAAAATTTATCGCCTTAAAATATTGCCAGGAGTGTGGGCTCAGGCGGCGTTTTTTTGCACGGCTGTTGGCCAATGACGATGCGCTGTGTGATGACTGCTACTACAAATTTATTACAACGGTGCGGGAAAGGCATGAGTGACCAGCACCAGGGAAAAGAGAAAACCAGTCTGCGAGCTGGCTTTTCTCTGGATACTTACACTTACTATTTTTTGTTAGGCCTGCGGTAGATCTCAACTCCAGCTTCATTAAATTCCACCAGTTTATATAACGATACGACATCGTTGTTCCGTGGAGAACGCCAGCATTCAGCTTGAACCTGGCATTCTTTTTGCGGTATATATCCTTCAGAAATAAGGTATTTACGGATCCTACTTGTCTCGGTTGTACCGTTAAAATGTATGCCAAATACAAAAGCCTGGGGCCCACTAATATTTGTATAGTGAAATTCATAATCTTTAGAAATTCTTGGCATTTTCTTCAATAATTCAGGTGTGTAATACTTATATTCGCGTTTATCCTGCTCGGTATAATGCGCACTACTGGCAAATTCCATTCTCAGAACTGGCCAGATAAAAACGAACGCTATTCCGCAGAGTAGTAGCACAACAGCAAGTACCGCTATAAATTTCTTCACAATCCCATCCTGCCATTCTCTGCTCCCAGAACAACAAATGTTTTATCATTACGGGAACGGATCACATTTCCTGATGAGAAGTTGCTATATGGGGTAACGTTTTGCATAAACTTTGGCAGTACTCCCATGCGCGGCCTTGCATGAGGGAATTTTTCCGGGTCGGGGAACAGCAGAGGCTGGAACGTATCGTTTTGCCAGTTGCCGATTTTACCATAATAATCCCAGCGCTTAAGAGCTTCTGCTTTACTGACCGGCCGTAATATGGGGAAGATGTTTTGATCGGATACGACGCGGTAAAATCCCAGCAGATCGGACACCAGATCTTCACCGCTAAATCCGCTATCAGTGACCAGGTTATTAGGGAATGAACTCTGAAATATTTCGAACTGTCTCGCTATAGCCATCATCATCGCCAGCGCGATACTTTTTTGTTCAGAGTAAGGGCGACCATGTCTTAAGCGCCACGTCATTACTTTTCCTGATCGAGCCAGTCCATATGAAGACGTCATACCCTGAGAGTAAGTCACATCATAAAATTCTTTTCCGGAAGCTTCCCCCTGTCGTATTTTCCTTAGCAATTCAATTATATCTGTACCCTGAGCATGTCCAAGATCTACCCAGCCCAGCACTTCCGTATAAACCAGGCCTCTATTGAAAACGGCAGCTTTTTTGCCATCAATTATTTCTGACCTTTGACTCATCCTGAATCTCCTTTCCTTATGATAAATACGATCGGCTACATGGCCAATTTATCATAAAACCCATACTGAAACGGAAGGATTTGGTATCCATCCCGGCTGTATAAAAATTAATATTATTCCACCCGGAGACCTGTGTAGATCAAAAAAAGCCCCGTCAAAAGGGGCTGGTTTGGTCGATGTGGTCGATATGTGGACATCTATTAAAATAAATCCTTTTATTTCATTTTATTAGAACAATAAAAAACGCGCCCGCAGGCGCGTTATTATCTTTAATCCAGTTCCTGATCGATAACGCTTATATCTTTAACGCTGGCCTGGGCGCGCTTCGCTTCGCCCTTGTGCTGAACCTTGTTCAGCTGACGCTCCAGCTTATTGATCAGTTCGTTGATGGCCGCATACATATCATCATGTTTGGCGCTGGCAATCAGCGGGCCGTTCGGCGTGTTGATAGTGGCATCGGCAACGTATTCTTTCGGCTCTTTGGAAAGCACGATATGCGGATTAATCAGATGGGTTTGCCATTTTTCCAGTTTGGCGAGACGCTCTTCGACATGTTGGCGGATAGCCGGGGTGATGTCCATTTGCTTGCTGGTAATGTTCAGAACCATAGTGCTTACCTCTAATCATTTCCGTCGAATGTAGAGTAAGCATATCCTGGAAAAGGGCGTAATGCGTGATTTGCATCACTTTATTTTGTCACTTTTTGTCAAAAGTGAAGATTTTGTGAGGCAGGCTGGTAATCGTAGCGAAGGCGCTTGTAGGGAGGTTTTTTCACAGGCATGATAGGTAAGTTAACTTACCGGTGAAACAGCGTAATATGCCAGACGCCGGTGAAAAAAAGGGCAGCGCGAACGCTGCCATTTTTATGTTAAGCCTGATTGGCCGCGATAAGTTTCGCTACTTTGTCCGCTTCTGCGGTCAGCTGCATCTTACGATAAGCATTTTCCATCAGCGGCAGCGCCTGGCGCGTCGCCTGCGTATCCGGATAATCTTTCATCATTTGCTCAACGCGATTAACAACAGCGACATAAGCTTCACGCTTGGTGTAGAATTGCGCCACGGAAAGCTCATACTTCGCCAGACGATCTTTCAGATAGATAAGGCGCTTTCTTGCGTCCGCCGCGTACTGACTGTTCGGGTAACCGCGCAGCAGCTGAGAGAAGTCGTGGAAGGCATCACGCGCGTGAGAAGGATCGCGATCGGAACGATCGATACCGAAAAAGCCCTGCAGCGCGCTGTCATCAAGCGCCATATCCGTCAGACCACGCATATAAATCACGTAATCGATATTCGGGTGGGTTGGATTCAGACGCATAAAGCGGTCGATCGCGGCCTGCGCCAGCGGTAAATCGGCATTTTTATAGTAAGCGTAGATCAGGTCCAGCTGAACTTGCTGGGAGTAAGGCCCGAACGGATAGCGGTTATCAAGCGCTTCCAGTTGCGTTATTGCTCCTTTAAAGTTACCGTCCTGCAGTTTTTGCTGGGCTGTGGCATAGATCTCGGAAGGCGGGCTATCGGGCACCGTATCCTTCGAGCCGGAACAACCCGCTAATGCCAGGCTCAACGTGGCTGCAGCCACCAGATATTTCATACGCGTCATGACGATTTGATTATCCTCAGAGTGTTATTCAGGAAGCTGTCCATGTAGCTCCCGATAGTGACCAGGTACAATAGCACATTATATTAAACGGCATCGCCGTGAAAACCCAACGTTAACGAAGAAGCTGTTTATGGCACAACAAGTAAAACTCAACGCAACGGTCTCCGAATCGCAACTCGGACAACGCTTAGATCAGGCTTTGGCCGAATTGTTCCCTGATTATTCAAGATCTCGTATAAAAGAGTGGATTCTCGACCGACGCATCAGCGTCAACGGCGTAATCATCGACAAACCGAGAGAAAAACTGCTCGGTGGCGAACAAATCGCTATCGAAGCGGAGATAGAAGAAGAAGCGCGCTGGGAAGCGCAAAACATCCCGCTGAACATCGTTTATGAAGATGACGATATTCTGGTTATCAACAAACCACGCGATCTGGTGGTGCATCCGGGCGCCGGTAATCCCGACGGTACGGTGCTGAACGCGCTGCTTTATCATTATCCGGCTATTGCAGATGTGCCGCGTGCGGGCATTGTGCACCGTCTGGACAAAGACACCACTGGCCTGATGGTGGTGGCTAAAACGGTACCTGCGCAGACGCACCTGGTAGAATCTTTACAGCTGCGTGAATTCACCCGTGAGTATGAAGCGGTGGCAATTGGCAGGATGACGGCGGGCGGCACGGTTAATGAGCCGATTAGCCGTCACTCGACCAAGCGGACGCATATGGCGGTTCATCCAATGGGCAAACCGGCTACCACGCACTATCGCATTATGGAGCATTTCCGTGCCCATACGCGCCTGCGTCTGCGTCTCGAAACAGGCCGTACTCACCAGATCCGCGTGCATATGTCTCATATCAGCCATCCGCTGGTGGGCGATCCGCTGTATGGCGGTCGTCCGCGTCCGCCAAAAGGTGCCTCGGAGAATTTTATCGGTACGCTGCGTAAATTCGATCGTCAGGCGCTGCACGCCACCATGCTACGTCTTTATCATCCCGTCACCGGTATTGAGATGGAATGGCATGCGCCGCTGCCGCAGGACATGGTCGAATTGATTGAGGCGTTAAAAGCGGATACCGAAGAATTTAAAGACCAGCTGGACTGGTAATGAGCCTGCTTACGCCTGAATGGAATGCGCCCGCCAACGTGCGGGCCTGTAGCACCACGCGCCGTGATGGCGTCAGCCATGCTCCCTGGGATTCGCTGAACCTCGGGACGCATGTCGGCGATCGGGCCGCAGCGGTGCAGCACAATCGCGAGCGTCTGGTTACGCTGGCGTCAATGCCCGCTATGCCAGTCTGGCTGGAGCAGGTTCACGGCGTCAATGTCCTTGCGCTTACCGGTGAAGCACCCGCTTCCCTACAGGCTGATGCCGTTTATACCCGTCAGCCCGGCGTGGTTTGCGCGGTAATGACGGCGGATTGCCTGCCGGTTTTGTTCTGCTCGCAGGATGGGAAAGAGGTTGCTGCGGCTCATGCCGGCTGGCGGGGATTGTGCGCAGGCGTGCTGGAGGCGACGCTGGCGGCCTTTACGGCCCCGTCGGAAGAGATCATGGTCTGGTTCGGGCCGGCAATTGGCCCGCAGGCTTTTGAGGTCGGCGCAGAAGTGCGGCAGGCATTTATAGCGCAGGATGCGGAAGATGCCGCTGCTTTTACGCCCTCGGGCGATAAATATTACGCCGATATCTGGCAGCTTGCGCGTCTGCGGCTACAGCGCAAAGGCGTGCGCCACTTCACTGGTGGCGGGCTGTGCACTTTCTCGCAGCCTGACCAATTTTTTTCCTACAGACGCGATGGCGTAACAGGTCGAATGGCAAGTTTGGTCTGGCTGAGTTAACCTGTCCGCATAAGACGGTCCGGGTTGTGCTTTTTTTCACCAAAATATTCCGGTCATTTAACTTGAAAATTTGAGGGAAGACCTCATTTAATCTCCAGTAGCAATTTGACCTGAATGGGGGAATTATGCGTCTGGATCGTCTTACTAATAAATTCCAGCTTGCTCTCGCCGATGCCCAGTCTTTAGCGCTTGGGCGCGACAACCAATTTATTGAACCGCTGCATCTGATGAGCGCTCTGCTCAAACAGGAAGGCGGCTCTGTCTCTCCTTTACTGACTTCAGCCGGCGTGGATGTTGCCGCACTGCGCAACGGCGTTGAGCAGGCTATCAGCCGCTTGCCTCAGGTTGAAGGTGCGGATGGCGACGTACAGCCTTCCGCCGACCTGGTGCGCGTGCTGAATCTGTGCGACAAACTGGCGCAAAAGCGCGCCGACAACTTTATCTCATCGGAACTTTTTGTTCTGGCCGCGCTCGACTCGCGAGGCTCGCTGGCTGATTTGTTGAAATCTGCCGGGGCGACCAGCGAAAAACTCCAGCGCGCCATTGACCAGCTGCGTGGAGGCGAAACCGTGAACGATCAGGGAGCTGAAGATCAGCGCCAGGCCCTTAATAAATACACTATCGACCTGACCGAGCGAGCGGAGAAAGGAAAACTGGATCCGGTTATCGGCCGTGATGAGGAAATCCGTCGCACCATCCAGGTTCTGCAACGCCGTACCAAAAACAACCCGGTGCTGATTGGCGAGCCTGGCGTCGGTAAAACCGCAATTGTGGAAGGGCTGGCGCAGCGCATTATCAATGGCGAAGTGCCGGAAGGGCTGAAAGGTCGCCGGGTGCTGGCGCTGGATATGGGCGCGCTGGTGGCGGGCGCTAAGTATCGCGGCGAATTTGAAGAGCGCCTGAAAGGCGTGCTCAATGACCTGTCCAAACAGGAAGGCAACGTCATCCTGTTTATTGACGAGCTGCACACCATGGTTGGCGCGGGAAAAGCGGACGGCGCGATGGATGCCGGCAACATGCTGAAACCGGCGCTGGCTCGCGGTGAGCTGCACTGCGTCGGCGCCACCACGCTGGATGAGTATCGCCAGTATATAGAGAAGGATGCGGCGCTGGAGCGTCGTTTCCAGAAAGTCTTCGTGGCGGAGCCAAGCGTGGAAGACACCATCGCTATTCTGCGCGGGCTGAAAGAGCGCTACGAGCTGCATCACCATGTGCAGATTACCGACCCGGCTATCGTGGCTGCGGCTACGCTGTCGCACCGTTATATCGCCGACAGGCAGCTGCCGGATAAGGCTATCGACCTGATTGACGAGGCGGCTTCCAGCATTCGTATGCAGATTGACTCCAAGCCGGAAGCGCTGGATCGTCTGGAGCGCCGTATCATTCAGCTGAAGCTGGAACAGCAGGCGCTGAAAAAAGAGTCTGACGATGCCAGTATCAAACGACTGGAGATGCTTGAAGAAGAGCTGAGTCAGAAAGAGCGCGACTATTCAGAGCTGGAAGAAGAATGGAAAGCAGAGAAAGCCTCGCTGTCCGGCACGCAAACTATTAAAGCGGATCTGGAACAGGCGAAGCTGTCGCTGGAGCAGGCGCGTCGCACCGGTGACCTGGCACAGATGTCGGAATTGCAATACGGCAAAATCCCGGAGCTGGAAAAACAGCTGGCTGCCGCCACGCAGGCGGAAGGGAAAACGATGCGGCTGCTGCGTAACCGCGTGACGGACGTCGAGATTGCGGACGTGCTGGCTCGCTGGACCGGTATCCCTGTGGATCGCATGATGGAAGGCGAGCGCGACAAGCTGCTGCGTATGGAACAGGAGCTGCATCAGCGCGTCATCGGACAGGATGAAGCTGTCGAAGCGGTTTCTAATGCAATCCGCCGCAGTCGTGCAGGTCTGGCCGATCCGAATCGCCCGATTGGCTCATTCCTGTTCCTTGGCCCGACGGGCGTGGGTAAAACCGAGCTATGTAAAGCGCTGGCTAACTTTATGTTCGACAGCGATGACGCAATGGTGCGGCTGGATATGTCGGAGTTTATGGAAAAACATTCGGTATCGCGTCTGGTGGGCGCACCTCCTGGCTATGTTGGCTACGAAGAGGGCGGCTATCTGACCGAGGCCGTGCGCCGTCGCCCTTACTCCGTCATTTTGCTGGACGAGATAGAGAAAGCGCATCCGGACGTATTCAATATTCTGCTGCAGGTGCTGGATGACGGCCGCCTGACGGATGGACAGGGCAGAACGGTTGATTTCCGCAATACCGTGGTCATTATGACCTCGAACCTGGGTTCCGATCTGATTCAGGAACGTTTTGGCGCGTTAAGCTATGCGGAAATGAAAGATGTCGTTATGAATGTGGTAGGGCAGCATTTCCGTCCGGAGTTTATCAACCGTATTGATGAGCTGGTGGTCTTCCATCCGCTGGGCGAAAAACACATTGCCTCTATTGCTAAAATTCAGCTGCAGCGTCTGTACGATCGTTTGACCGATCGCGGCTATGAACTACATATTTCTGATGCCGCTCTGCAGCTGCTGGGCGAAAACGGTTACGACCCGGTATATGGGGCAAGGCCGTTAAAACGCGCAATTCAGCAGCAGATCGAGAACCCGCTGGCACAACAGATACTTTCTGGCCAGCTGGTTCCGGGGAAAACGATAGAAATGGACGTGCAGGATGGCGCTATAGTGGCTACGCAGTAACAGTCATAGCAAATAAAAATGGGCCTTCGGGCCCATTTTTGCTTATTAAGCCACCAATAACAGTGCTTTTTAGCCGTCAGAGCGCGTTTTTTAGTCGATCGAATGTTTTTTTGTAATTAGGGGTTGTCAGCCGTCAAGAACTCCCTATAATGCGCAACCACTGAGACGGCACAACGGCTTACAGGCCAGCGGCTCAGGAGGTTCAGGAAGCTGAATCGCCGGAGGAAAACTTCTGAAAAAGAGGTTGACTCTGAAGGAGGAAAGCGTAATATACGCCACCTCGCGGCAGGAAGCGAAAGCACTGCTCGCAACGCTCTTTAACAATTTATCAGACAATCTGTGTGGGCACTCGCAGGATTGATATCAAGCGTCTCCGGACGCAAAAAAATATCAAGTCTTAAGAGTGAACACATAATGAAATTCATTATGACGT
>NZ_JBGGPM010000029.1:0-255 GCF_041320675.1 Erwinia sp. STN24
GGGTCTATACCCTGCAACTTAACGCCCAGTTAAGACTCGGTTTCCCTGCGGCTCCCCTATACGGTTAACCTTGCTACAGAATATAAGTCGCTGACCCATTATACAAAAGGTACGCAGTCACCCCCATTAAGAAGGCTCCCACTGCTTGTACGTACACGGTTTCAGGTTCTGTTTCACTCCCCTCGCCGGGGTTCTTTTCGCCTTTCCCTCACGGTACTGGTTCACTATCGGTCAGTCAGGAGTATTTAGCCTTGG
>NZ_JBGGPM010000030.1:0-255 GCF_041320675.1 Erwinia sp. STN24
TCTTTCGGGACGCTTGTGGGTTGTGAGGTTAAGTGACTAAGCGTACACGGTGGATGCCCTGGCAGTCAGAGGCGATGAAGGGCGTGCTAATCTGCGATAAGCGTCGGTAAGGTGATATGAACCGCAATAACCGACGATACCCGAATGGGGAAACCCGGTGCACATGTGCATCATTGCAGCATGAATACATAGTGCTGCAAGGCGAACCTGGGGAACTGAAACATCTAAGTACCCAGAGGAAAAGAAATCAACCGA
>NZ_JBGGPM010000031.1:0-255 GCF_041320675.1 Erwinia sp. STN24
GGAAACAGGTTAATATTCCTGTACTCGGTGTTACTGCGAAGGGGGGACGGAGAAGGCTATGTTGGCCGGGCGACGGTTGTCCCGGTTTAAGCGTGTAGGCTTGTGTTCCAGGCAAATCCGGAACACTCTAAGGCTGAGGCGTGACGACGAGGCACTACGGTGCTGAAGCAACAGATGCCCTGCTTCCAGGAAAAGCCTCTAAGCTCCAGGTAACACGGAATCGTACCCCAAACCGACACAGGTGGTCAGGTAGAG
>NZ_JBGGPM010000032.1:0-255 GCF_041320675.1 Erwinia sp. STN24
CTAAGCGTACACGGTGGATGCCCTGGCAGTCAGAGGCGATGAAGGGCGTGCTAATCTGCGATAAGCGTCGGTAAGGTGATATGAACCGCAACAACCGACGATACCCGAATGGGGAAACCCGGTGCACTTGTGCATCATTGCAGCATGAATACATAGTGCTGCAAGGCGAACCTGGGGAACTGAAACATCTAAGTACCCAGAGGAAAAGAAATCAACCGAGATTCCCCCAGTAGCGGCGAGCGAACGGGGAACAGC
>NZ_JBGGPM010000033.1:0-255 GCF_041320675.1 Erwinia sp. STN24
GGGGGGGGGGGGGGGGGGGGGGGGGGGGGGGGGGGGGGGGGGGGGGGGGGGGGGGGGGGGGGGGGGGGGGGGGGGGGGGGGGGGGGGGGGGGGGGGGGGGGGGGGGGGGGGGGGGGGGGGGGGGGGGGGGGGGGGGGGGGGGGGGGGGGGGGGGGGGGGGGGGGGGGGGGGGGGGGGGGGGGGGGGGGGGGGGGGGGGGGGGGGGGGGGGGGGGGGGGGGGGGGGGGGGGGGGGGGGGGGGGGGGGGGGGGGGGG
>NZ_JBGGPM010000034.1:0-254 GCF_041320675.1 Erwinia sp. STN24
GAAACAGGTTAATATTCCTGTACTCGGTGTTACTGCGAAGGGGGGACGGAGAAGGCTATGTTGGCCGGGCGACGGTTGTCCCGGTTTAAGCGTGTAGGCTTGTGTTCCAGGCAAATCCGGAACACTTTAAGGCTGAGGCGTGACGACGAGGCACTACGGTGCTGAAGCAACAGATGCCCTGCTTCCAGGAAAAGCCTCTAAGCTCCAGGTAACACGGAATCGTACCCCAAACCGACACAGGTGGTCAGGTAGAG
>NZ_JBGGPM010000035.1:0-235 GCF_041320675.1 Erwinia sp. STN24
GTCCCCTTCGTCTAGCGGTTAGGACTCCGCCCTTTCACGGCGGCAACAGGGGTTCGAATCCCCTAGGGGACGCCACTTGCTTGGTGACAGGTGAAAGGTGTCTCCACGAAGTATCTCAAAACTGATTCCCGGCATAAAAAGCCGAGTCACGTTTGAGATATTTGCTCTTTAACAATCCGGAACAAGCTGAAAATTGAAACGACATGTCGTTTTCATTCTCCGTAATAAGAATGAA
>NZ_JBGGPM010000036.1:0-226 GCF_041320675.1 Erwinia sp. STN24
GGGATTCGAACCCCTGTTGCCGCCGTGAAAGGGCGGAGTCCTAACCGCTAGACGAAGGGGACACTGTCGTGTCGGCTTCGCAGCCGTCTTGCTCTAACGTTTCTATCAGACAATCTGTGTGAGCACTGCGCACGAAGGTATCTTCAGGTAAGGAGGTGATCCAACCGCAGGTTCCCCTACGGTTACCTTGTTACGACTTCACCCCAGTCATGAATCACAAAGTGGT
>NZ_JBGGPM010000037.1:0-226 GCF_041320675.1 Erwinia sp. STN24
ACCACTTTGTGATTCATGACTGGGGTGAAGTCGTAACAAGGTAACCGTAGGGGAACCTGCGGTTGGATCACCTCCTTACCTGAAGATACCTTCGTGCGTAGTGCTCACACAGATTGTCTGATAGAAACGTTAGAGCAAGACGGCTGCGAAGCCGACACGACAGTGTCCCCTTCGTCTAGCGGTTAGGACTCCGCCCTTTCACGGCGGCAACAGGGGTTCGAATCCC
>NZ_JBGGPM010000038.1:0-222 GCF_041320675.1 Erwinia sp. STN24
GAGTCACGTTTGAGATATTTGCTCTTTAACAATCCGGAACAAGCTGAAAATTGAAACGACATGTCGTTTTCATTCTCCGTAATAAGAATGAAGTCAACGATATGTTCGAGTCTCTCAAATGCTTGCAGCTGACAACCGTCTTTCGGGACGCTTGTGGGTTGTGAGGTTAAGTGACTAAGCGTACACGGTGGATGCCCTGGCAGTCAGAGGCGATGAAGGGCG